>JBJEJV010000024.1:0-153886 GCA_051878295.1 Candidatus Cryptobacteroides sp. | reverse complement strand
GTTCAGCGGTCTCCAAAACCGTCGATGTGGGTTCGAATCCTGCTTCCCCTGCCAAGAATATCAAAGGTTACGATTTGGTAATTGTTTAACAGACATCGCAAAAGCTTCCAACACACGATGTCCATTAAATGCAAAGATGAGAAAGTTCATTAACTATCTGAAAGAGTCCTACACCGAACTCACAAAGAAAGTTTCATGGCCTTCATGGGACAAGCTCCAGAGCTCAGCCCTGCTGGTCATGGTAGTCACTGTGCTGCTCGCTGTCGTTCTCTTCGCGATTGACTTCGTCTTCGAGCAATTGATGACTCTGATTTACACATTGTAGTTTTGTTGGGTTACCATGGCTGACATGAAATGGTACGTCCTTAGGACGGCAGGAAGCAAGGAGAAGAAAGCCAAAGACTATCTTGAGAAAGAAATCGAAAGGTGTGGTCTCCAGGATCAAGTTGCACAAGTGCTTGTTCCGGTAAAAAGGGAAATAGTTACTAAGAATGGCAAGAGAAAGGTGGTCGAAAGACTGCTCTTCCCTGGCTATGTTCTTATTCAGGCTATCCTCTGCCCGGAGCTCGAGTACATCATCCGCAACTGCGTCCCGGGCATGTCCGGCTTCCTTACCGAAAAAAGGACCAACGGTTCGCAGACCGAAAGAATCGCCGTGCCTATCAGAGATGAAGAGGCAAGACGTATTCTCGGCGAACAGGACGAAAATGTGGACAATCCAGCAGAGACTGAAGTCAACTTCGTCGTCGGCGACTCAGTAAAGATCACCGACGGTCCGTTCAATGGTTTCAGCGGAACTGTTGACGCGATTGAAGAAGACAGAAGCAAGCTCAAGGTGATAGTTGTGATTTTCGGCAGAAAAACTCTGCTGGAACTCAGCTTTACTCAAGTAACAAAAGAATAAAATTCAATTATGGCAAAAGAAGTTACCGGATTCATTAAGCTCCAGATCAAAGCCGGAGCTGCTAATCCAGCGCCTCCGGTAGGACCTGCTCTCGGTTCCAAAGGCTTGAACATCATGGACTTCTGCAAGCAGTTCAATGCGGCCACCCAAGCAAGTGCCGGAAAGATCCTGCCTGTAGTCATCACAGTCTATAGTGACAAGTCATTCTCCTTCGAGGTTAAGCAGCCGCCGGTTGCTATTTCAATCAAGGAAGCTGCGAAGGTGCAGAAGGGCTCAGGCGAGCCTAACCGAACCAAGGTCGCTACCATCACCTGGGATCAGGTGAAGACAATTGCCGAAGGCAAAATGCCGGACCTCAACGCATTTACCCTCGCATCTGCAATGAAGATGGTTGCAGGTACAGCAAGAAGCATGGGTATCACCGTTACCGGCGAATTCCCTGAGAACCTTTAAAATTTCACACGCAAAATGAGTAGAATTACAAAGAATCAGAAAGAAGTCGCACAGAAGTACGACTCTTCAAAGCTTTACACTCTTGCCCAGGCTTGTGAAGTTCTCAAGGATATCACTTACACAAAGTTTGACGCAACTGTCGAGCTTACGGCCAATCTCGGCGTTGACCCTCGCAAGGCCAACCAGATGATCCGTGGCGTCGTCACCCTTCCTCACGGAACGGGAAAGACCGTCAGGGTGCTCGTACTTTGTACCCCGGACAAGGAAAACGAGGCCAAAGAGGCCGGTGCCGACTATGTAGGTCTCGACGAATATGTCGAGAAGATCAAGGGCGGATGGACTGACATCGATGTCATCATCTGTACTCCGTCAGTCATGGCCAAGGTCGGTGTTCTCGGTCGTATCCTCGGCCCAAGAGGCCTTATGCCTAACCCTAAGACCGGTACCGTCACGATGGAGGTCGGCAACGCAGTAAAGGCTGTCAAGGCCGGTAAGATCGACTTCAAGGTGGACAAGACAGGTATCATCCACGCCGGAATCGGCAAGGTGTCCTTCACCCCTCAGCAGATCTGCGAAAACGCATCGGCTCTCCTCAACGAGATTCTCAAGCTCAAGCCTCAGACTCTCAAGGGTACCTATCTCAAGGGTTCTACAATCTGCACAACCATGAGTCCTGCACTCAAGATTGATGTCAAAGCATTCACCAGCGGCAGCGCCGAGTAAAAAGGAGATTTCACTATGAAGAAAGAAGTAAAAGATCAGATTATTGAAGTAATCTCGGCTCAGCTCGCTCAGTACCCTAACTTCTACGTTACTGACATTTCCGGACTCAACGCCGGCCAGACCGTAAAGCTCCGCCGCGCTTGTTTCCAGGAGGGCATCAAGCTCAACGTAGTCAAGAACACTCTCTTCGCCCACGTCATCAAGGGCATGGAAAACGAAGAGATCAAGAGCATCCTCGACGTTCTCAAGGGCAACACTGCAATCATGTATTCAGAGAGCCCTAACAGTCCTGCAAAACTCATCAAGAAGATGCAGAAGGACCTCGGCGGCAAGCCGGAACTCAAGGGCGCTTATGTCCAGGAGTGCGCATTCATCGGTGCCGACAAACTTGAGGAACTCTGCAACATCAAGAGCAGGGAGGAACTCATCGCAGACATCGTCGCTCTCCTCCAGGCTCCGGCTCGCAATGTCATCTCAGCTCTTCAGAACGCTGGTGGCAGCACAATCGCCGGGCTTGTCAAAACTCTCTCAGAGAAAGAAGAAAAGTAATAACAATAAACAATTTAAATTTTATCAATCATGGCAGACGTAAAAGCACTTGCAGAAGAGTTGGTTAACCTTACTGTAAAAGACGTTCAGGAACTCGCAAACATCCTTAAGGAAGAATACGGCATCGAGCCAGCTGCTGCAGCAGTTGCAGTTGCAGGTCCGGCTACCTCACAGGAGGCCGCTCCAGCTGAACAGACCGAATTCGATGTAATCCTCAAGTCAGCAGGAGCTGCTAAGCTCCAGGTCATCAAGGCCGTCAAGGAGGCTCTTGGTCTCGGACTTAAGGAAGCAAAGGATCTGGTAGACGGCGCTCCTTCTACCATCAAGGAGAAGGCTTCAAAGGCTGAGGCTGAATCTCTCAAGGCTGCCCTCGAAGAGGCAGGCGCTGAAGTTGAGGTTAAATAAACCACAGCTTCCCCTGGCGGGAAATTCATCAGGTTTAGAGCCGAATTGGCTCTAAACCTTTTTGTCGTATTAAGTTTTTCTCCATTTCCTAAAGGCAGAACATGTCAAAAAAGACGAACAACAAGCGAATAATGTTCGCTACCTCAAAGATTTTGGAATATCCTGACCTTCTGGAAGTTCAGCTGAAATCATTCAAAGACTTCTTCCAGCTGGAGACCACCCCTGAGAACCGAAAGAACGAAGGGCTTTTCAAGGTGTTCCAAGAGGTATTCCCTATCGAAGACACGAGAAACAACTACAAGCTTGAATTCATCGATTATTTCGTCGATCCTCCCCAGTATTCGATTGACGAATGTCTTGATAGAGGGCAGACCTATAAAGTGCCTCTCAAGGCAAAGCTCCGCCTTTCATGCACGGATCCGGAGCACGAGGATTTCGACACGAAAGTCCAGGATGTCTATCTCGGTGACATCCCTTACATGACTCCGGCCGGAACCTTCGTGATCAACGGATCAGAAAGAATCATAGTTTCGCAGCTGCACCGTTCTCCGGGTGTGTTCTTCGACCAGAGCATGCACGCAAACGGAACAAAGCTGTATTCAGCGAGAATCATTCCTTTCAAGGGTTCCTGGATTGAGTTCGCGACGGACATCAACAACGTGATGTACGCCTACATCGACCGCAAGAAGAAGTTGCCTGTAACCACCCTTCTCAGGGCAATCGGCTACGATTCGGACAAGGACATCATCGACATATTCGACCTCGCGGATGAGATCAGCGTCGATGAGAAGACTCTGAACGAAAACAAGGGAAGGAAACTCGCTGCCAAAGTCCTCAAGACATGGACCGAGGACTTCGAGGATGACGACACCGGTGAGGTCATCCCTATCGAAAGGACAGTGCCTGTCGTTGAGAGAGGCGCCATCCTCGACGAAGACAACATCGCCAGGATTCTTGACACCAACATCAAGACCATCCTCCTCCAGAAGGACGAGGCGAACACCAATGAATATGCCATCATATTCAACACTCTCCAGAAGGATCCTACCAACACCGAGACCGAGGCTGTCAAGTTCATCTACAAACAGCTGCGCAATTCCGAACCGCCTGATGACGCGACTGCAAGAGACGTCATCGACAAGCTCTTCTTCTCTGAAAAGAGGTATGACCTGGGCACTGTGGGACGTTTCCGTCTCAACAAGAAGCTGGGTCTTTCAACCGATTCGGAAATCAGGGTCCTCACCAAGACCGACATCATCGAGATCATCAAGTATCTCATCCAGCTGATCAATTCGAAGGCTACCGTCGATGACATCGACCACCTCTCAAACAGGCGTGTAAGGACTGTCGGCGAGCAGCTTGCGAACCAGTTCAGCGTAGGTCTCTCCCGCATGGCCCGTACCATCAGGGAGAGGATGAATGTACGCGACAGCGAACAGTTCAATCCTATCGACCTCATAAATGCGAAGACCCTGTCTTCCGTCATCAACTCATTCTTCGGAACGAGCCAGCTCTCGCAGTTCATGGACCAGACGAACCCTCTTGCGGAAATCACTCACAAGAGGCGTCTTTCGGCTCTCGGTCCTGGCGGACTTTCAAGGGACAGGGCAGGATTCGAGGTACGAGACGTCCACTATACCCATTATGGCCGTCTGTGTCCTATCGAGTCTCCTGAAGGACCGAACATCGGTCTTATCTCCTCACTGTGCGTGTTCGCGAGAATCAACGAGCTGGGCTTCATCGAGACTCCTTACCGTACCGTCAAGGAAGGCAAGGTCGATCTGAGCGACAGCGGCTGGCACTATATGTCCGCCGAGGAGGAGGAAGACAAGTACGTCTCCCTCGCCAAGGTGAAGATGGATGACAACGGCAACATTCTGGACGACAGAATCCAGTGCCGTCTCGAGGCCGACTTCCCTGTCGTCTCAAAGGAGCAGGTTGACTATATGGACGTCGCCCCTAACCAGATGGCTTCAGTTGCGGCTTCCCTCATTCCGTTCCTCGAGCACGACGACGCCCACCGTGCCCTTATGGGTGCGAACATGATGCGTCAGGCAGTTCCGCTCCTCAGCCCTGAATCCCCTATCGTGGGAACCGGACTCGAGGAAAGGGTTTGCCTGGACTCAAGGACGCAGTACATCGCGGAGCGCAGCGGCGAAGTCACCTATGTTGACGCAAAGGAAATCAGGATAAAGTACGACATGAGCGACGACGAGAAGTATGTCTCCTTCAATCCTGAGGAAACCGTCTATACTCTTCCTATCTACAGAAAGACCAACCAGAGCACGACCATCACTCTCAAGCCTATCGTACGCAAGGGCGACAAGGTCGTGGCAGGCCAGGTTCTCACTGAGGGCTATGCAACCCAGAACGGCGAGCTCGCTCTCGGAAGGAACCTCAAGGTTGCCTTCATGCCGTGGAAGGGTTACAACTACGAGGACGCCATCGTACTCTCCGAGGAGATGGTCAAGTGGGACATCCTCACTTCCGTCCACGTGGATGAGTACCTGACCGAGGTCCGCGACACCAAGCGCGGTCCGGAGGAACTCACTTCCGACATTCCTAACGTCAGCGAGGATGCCACCAAGGATCTCGACGAGCAGGGAATCATCCGAATCGGTGCCCACATCGAGCCGGGTGACATCATGATCGGAAAGATCACTCCTAAGGGAGAGAGCGATCCTTCACCTGAGGAGAAGCTCCTCAAGGCCATCTTCGGCGACAAGGCCGGAGACGTCAAGGACGCTTCGCTCAAGGCGAATCCTTCCCTCAGCGGTACCGTCATCAAGACCGCTCTCTATGCCAAGGCGGCAAAGGAGGGCAACAAGAGGACTGCGAAGGCCGAGCAGGCAAACCGCCTGGCAGCCATCCAGGAAGACCTGGACAAGAAGACCGAAAGACTCTTCAACGCATTCATCGAGAAGCTCGCGGTCCTGACCAACGGCAAGAAGAGTGCGGGAATCAGCGACCTCTACGATGTCGAAATCGTCGCCAAGGGCAAGGAATTCACCGCCGACAAGCTCAGGAGCATCGACTACCTCAACGTCAACACCAGCAAGTGGACCAACGACAAGGAGACCAACACTCTCATCCAGGAACTCATCAACAACTACTGCCTTGCCTTCAAGGTTCTTTCCGCAGAAAGCAAGAGGCAGGCTGACAAGGTGAAAGTCGGAGACGACCTTCCTAACGGAGTGATGCAGCTCGCGAAGGTTTACATCGCCAAGAAGAGGAAGATCACTGTCGGTGACAAGATGGCGGGACGCCACGGTAACAAGGGTATCGTCGCCAAGATCGTCCGCAGGGAGGATATGCCTTTCCTCGAGGACGGAACACCGGTGGACATTGTCCTCAACCCTCTCGGCGTGCCTTCACGAATGAACCTCGGCCAGATTTACGAGACTGTCCTCGGCTGGGCCGGCAAGGAGCTCGGAGTCAAGTTCAGCACTCCTATCTTCGACGGCGCGACCATCAAGGACATCTGTGAATATACTGACAAGGCAGGCGTGCCGATGTACGGCAAGACCCGCCTGAGGGACGGCGGCACGGGAGACTGGTTCGACCAGCCTGCCACCGTGGGTGTCATCTATATGATCAAGCTCGGCCATATGGTCGATGACAAGATGCACGCCCGTTCTATCGGACCATATTCACTCATCACTCAGCAGCCTCTCGGAGGAAAGGCCCAGTTCGGTGGACAGAGGTTCGGAGAAATGGAGGTCTGGGCACTCGAAGCCTTCGGTGCAGCCCACGTTCTTCAGGAGGTCCTCACCATCAAGTCTGACGACGTCACAGGACGTTCCAAGACTTATGAAGCTGTCGTCAAGGGCGACCCTATGCCTAACCCGGGCATTCCGGAATCCCTCAACGTTCTCCTTCATGAGCTCAGAGGTCTCGGACTCAAGGTTACATTGGACTAATCAAGGGTAGATTTGATTCTAATTGTTTTTAATGAATATGCCTACTTTCAACAATAGAGAAAACAAGGTAAAAAGCAACTTTTCCAAGATCAGCATCTCGCTGGCTTCGCCTGAAGACATTCTGGCGAGGTCCTGCGGTGAGGTCCTCAAGCCGGAGACGGTGAACTACAGGACCTACAAGCCTGAAAAGGACGGTCTCTTCTGCGAGAAGATTTTCGGCCCTACCAAGGACTATGAATGCTACTGCGGAAAGTACAAGAGGATCCGTTACCGCGGAATCGTCTGCGACAGGTGCGGCGTTGAAGTGACAGAGAAGAAGGTCAGAAGGGAGAGGATGGGACATATCGCCCTCACCGTCCCGGTTGCACACATCTGGTACTTCAAGTCTGCTCCGAACAAGATTTCCGCCCTTCTTGACATCCCGTCAAAGAAGCTTGAGTCCGTAATCTACTACGAGAAATATGTAGTCATCCAGCCGGGAAAGAGCGGCGTGGAGAAAAAGGAGCTCCTTTCCGAGGACGAGTACATCGACATCATCTCAAGGCTGCCTGAAAACGACAACCTGAGCAATGACGATCCGGACAAGTTCATCGCCAAGATGGGCGCCGAAGGCATCTACGACCTTCTCAAGGAAATAGATGTCGAGGAGCTTGCAAAGGAACTCCGCCAGGCGATGGCAGACGCCTCCACCGCACAGAAGAAGGAGGCCATCCTGAAGAGGCTGAGCATAGTCAAGTGGTTTGTCGAGTCCAAGGACATCAACCGTCCGGAGTGGATGATCATGAAGAACATTCCTGTGATTCCGCCGGATCTCCGTCCGCTCGTTCCGCTTGACGGAGGCCGTTTCGCAACGACCGACCTCAACGACCTCTACAGAAGGGTCATCATCAGGAACAACCGTCTGAAGAAGCTCATCGACATCAAGGCACCTGAAGTGATTCTCCGAAACGAGAAGCGTATGCTCCAGGAAGCTGTCGATTCACTCTTCGACAACTCCAAGAAATCCAGCGCCGTCAAGAGCGAGTCCAACAGGGCCCTCAAGTCTCTGTCCGACTCCCTCAAGGGAAAGCAGGGACGATTCCGCCAGAACCTCCTCGGAAAGCGTGTGGACTATTCCGCACGTTCGGTCATCGTCGTAGGTCCGGAACTGAACATGCACGAGTGCGGTCTGCCTAAACTGATGGCAGCCGAACTCTACAAGCCGTTCATCATCCGCAAGCTCATCGAGCGCGGCATCGTCAAGACCGTCAAGTCCGCAAAGAAAATCGTGGACAGGAAGGACCCTGTGATCTGGGATATTCTCGAGAATGTGATGAAGGGACATCCGGTGCTCCTCAACCGTGCGCCTACCCTCCACAGGCTCGGTATCCAGGCATTCCAGCCGCGTATGATCGAAGGCAAGGCCATCCAGCTCCACCCTCTCGCTTGTACCGCATTCAATGCCGACTTCGACGGTGACCAGATGGCAGTCCACCTTCCGCTGGGCAATGCGGCCATCATGGAGGCACAGCTTCTGATGCTCGGTTCGCACAACATTCTCAACCCGGCTAACGGAAGCCCTATCACCGTCCCTTCACAGGATATGGTGCTCGGTCTGTACTACATCACCAAGATCAAACCGGGAGCAAAGGGTGAAGGAATGTCCTTCTACGGTCCGGAAGAGGTGATCATCGCCTACAACGAGAAAGCCATCGAGATGCACGCGAAAATCAACGTCAGGATTCCTGTTGACAAGCAGGATCCTTCAAAGGGCGTGCATATGGTCGAGACGACTGCCGGAAGGGTAATCGTCAACCAGTACGTTCCTGAAGAGGTTCCGTACATCAACGAGGTTCTCGGCAAGAAGGCCCTCAGGAAAATCATCACCAACGTCATCAAATACACCGGTGTGACCAGGACGGCCCAGTTCCTTGACGACATCAAGAATCTGGGTTACGACCAGGCTTTCAGGGCCGGCATCTCCTTCAACCTCGGCGATGTCATCATCCCGGCAGAGAAGGAAGAGCTCATCAACCAGGGCTACAAGCAGGTTGAGGAAGTCAAGAACAACTATGCGATGGGCTTCATCACCAACAACGAGCGCTACAACAAGGTCATCGACCTCTGGACCTCCATCGACAACAAGCTCACAGGCATTGTCACGGACCAGATTTCGTCCGACCAGCTCGGCTTCAATCCTGTTTACATGATGCTGGATTCAGGAGCCCGCGGTTCAACCCAGCAGATCAAGCAGCTCTGCGGTATGCGAGGCCTTATGGCAAAACCTCAGAAGTCCGGAGCGTCGGGAGCTGAAATCATCGAGAACCCTATCATCTCCAACCTCAAGGAGGGTATGACGGTGCTCGAGTACTTCATCTCCACCCACGGTGCCCGAAAGGGTCTTGCCGACACCGCTCTCAAGACTGCGGACGCAGGTTACCTCACCCGCCGTCTGGTCGATGTCTCCCACGATGTCATCATCAACGAGGAGGATTGCGGCACTCTCAGGGGTCTGATTGCCACGGCCATCAAGAACAAGGATGAGATTGTCGAGTCCCTCGGGGAGAGGATTCTCGGCAGGACTTCAGTCCACGACATCATCAACCCTCTCACCGGCGAACTCATCATCAAGGCCGGCGAGGAGATCAGGGAGGCAACTGCCGAACTCATCGACAGCCTGCCTATCGAACAGGTCGAGATACGTTCCGTCCTCACCTGCGAATCCCGCAAGGGAGTCTGCGCGAAGTGCTACGGACGCAACCTTGCGACCAGCAGAATGGTCGAGAAGGGAGAAGTCGTCGGTGTCATCGCCGCACAGTCCATCGGTGAGCCTGGTACACAGCTTACTCTCCGTACTTTCCACGTCGGAGGTACCGCTTCCAGCACCGCCGCTGATTCTTCAATCGAGGCCAAGTACGACGGTAAACTAGTATTCGAGGAACTCAGGACCATCGAGAAGATCGAGGACAACGGCAACGCACAGGATATCGTAGTCAGCCGCATGGCCGAGGTCAGCATCATTGACGAGAACACGGGTATGACATATTCACACTATGACATCCCTTACGGCTCAAAGCTCTACTTCAAGGATGGCGACAGGATCAGCAAGGGCGACCTGCTCTGCGAGTGGGATCCGTACAACGCTCTCACCATCGTCGAAGACGCCGGTACAATCGAGTTCAAGGGACTTGTTGACGGCGAGAACTTCCGCGAGGAGGCTGCTGACGAGTTCGCAATCAACAAGGACAAGGTCATCATCGAGGCGAGGAACAAGAACTTGACACCTACCATCAACATCAAAGATGATGCTGGCAACGTGATCAAGTCCTACAACCTCCCTGTCGGTGCCCACCTCATCGCCAACGACGGCGACAAGGTGAACGTCGGCGACGTGATCATCAAGATTCCTCGTGCAATCGGCAAATCCAGCGATATCACCGGAGGTCTTCCGAGAGTCACCGAACTCTTCGAGGCCAGGACTCCTTCTTCACCTGCAATCCTTTCCGAAATCAACGGCGAGGTCGAGATGGGTGACGTCAAAAGGGGTAACCGCGAGATTCTGGTGAAGAGCAAGAGCGGTGAGAAGAAGAAGTATCTGGTTCCTCTCACGAAGCAGATTCTTGTCCAGGAGAACGACTACGTGAAGGCCGGCACAAGGCTTTCCGATGGCGGAATCTCCCCTACCGACATCCTCAACATCCTCGGTCCGGTCAAGGCTCAGGACTATATCGTCAACGAGGTCCAGGCCGTCTATCGTCTCCAGGGTGTGAAGATCAACGACAAGCACTTCGAAATCATCGTACGCCAGATGATGCGCAAGGTTCAGATCACCAATCCGGGAGACACCGACTTCCTCCAGGAACAGCTCGTGGACAAGTGGGACTTCATGGATGCGAACGATGCAATCTTCGGCAAGTTCTATGTCGAGGACAACGGTGATTCCAACAAGTACGCGAAGGGAGACATCATCAGTACCCGTGAGCTGAGGAACGAAAATGCGTCCCTCGAAAGACAGGGTCTGAGGATGATGGTTGCCCGCGAGGCCCGTCCTGCTACCGCAAAGCTTGTCCTTCAGGGTATCACCAGGGCCGCGTTGAGGACCAACTCCTTCATCTCTGCCGCTTCATTCCAGGAGACCACCAAGGTTCTCTCCGAAGCTGCAATCAGAGGCCGTGTCGATTATCTCGAAGGCCTGAAGGAGAATGTCATCAGCGGACACCTGATCCCTGCCGGTACAGGCCAGAAGGAGTTCCAGGACATCATCGTCGGTGCCAAGAACGAGTACGAACAGGAAATGAACGAACTGTAGAACAGTTCTTCATAAAAATAATGCGGGGCCGGTCCGAAAAGACCGGTCCCGTTTTATTTGAATATGCCGGAGAGCGCCTGTTTCAAAACAGCTTCTTGAGGCCGTACTTGAAAAAGAGGGAGCTGCCGGGCTGTTCAAGGCTCAGTTCAAAGCCTTCGGAGAGTTCCTTCCCGCTTTTCTCGATCTCGCGCATAGTATCCTGATCGATGAGCACATAGACAGCATCCGGGTCCAGGCCACGGAGTCTGACCACAATCCTGTCCGACTTGCATTCCGAGCGCCTGAAGGCGACAATCCGTCCGGAACCGTCAGATTTCCTGTTGAGCTGGTAAGCCAGCCAGATGTCATCGGCGGTGGTGTCGCCGTAGCCTGTCAAAGGGTAGAAGTCTTCAAGGAAATATGGACGGATGTCGTAGAATTCCACCATACGTTTGCGCATCTCGAGGATGTTGAAGTCGGCGGAAGTTATCTTCCAGTTGAAAGTGACGGCCGGGCCGTAGCTTGACCTTGTAGTGAAGGCGTCGGACCTGGTGAGGCAGGTTCCGCTTACCGGAAGCCATTGGCTCAGACCGTAAGTGTGGCACTGATACCCTAACGGTTCTCCGTAATTGTAGTCGGTCCTCCACAGCGGGATGCTTCTGGAGGTGGCCTCAAGATCGAGCCTCCTGCCGCCGCCCGCACAGTTGTCTATCACAAGGTCCGGAAATTCGGAGAGCAGATAGTCCCAGAACTTGTAGAGTCCAGTGATGTAGCGGATTTCACAGATTCCCTTGCGTCCCGGTTCGTCGTTGCTGTACCAGAACCATTCGGGGTCGATGTTGTAGTCCTGTCGGTAATAGTCGATGCGGTTTTCCCGCAAGAGCCGGGCGATGCTTTCCCTGAGCCATTTGTTGGCTTGCTCGTCGCCGAGATTGAAGAGGAAGGAATCCTGCGTGCTTCTGTCGATGGCGTGAGGGACTGGAGTTCCGCCTCCGGCCAGCAGCATATATTCAGGATGCTCATAGGCCCAGTCGGAATCCTTGACGACCCTTTCCGGCTCGAACCAGACCATCAGTTTGCAACCGGCTTCGTGGGCGGCATCGGCCACCTCGCCGAGCCCTGCCGGGAACCTGTCCGTGTCCACAGTCCAGTTGCCGACTGCGTTCGCCCAGTAGTAGCCCTCTTCCCAGTCCGCCGCCTTCTTGTACCAGCCTGCGTCGAGCCAGAAGACCTCCGGGAGAAGATTGAACTCCTCGTAGCGGTGGATCAGGGCCTTGGCATAGTCGGAAGTCAGGCAGGTATATTCATTGCACGGATAGGGGTCGCCGTAGTTGAAACCGCTGCAGACAGGCGGCTGCACGGGACAGCCCCCGGCCTTCGGGTAATGATGCCTGAGGATGAACTGCCGGAGAATGTTCTGCCCGTCCATCCTGTCTTCGCCCTGCCAGGGAATCATCGCCGTCAGAGGCGTGCGGATTTCCTCCCCTGGACGGAGGTAGGTATCCAGGTTCTTCAGGCCGGTCGTAACCCGGAAAGCATTCGCGGAAGGACGGATTATCTCCGCCTTCCAAGTGCCTGTCCAGCCGATAGCGAAGACCATTCCCCCGGAAGGGGTCTTCACATTGAAGTAAGGAAAGCTGCCGGAGGAAGAACGTCCGAGCTGAGGAATCATAGTCAGGGAATCGCCGACTGAATATTCTTTCGTCCTGGCCATGAAGTCTTCTTTGCTTGCTTCGCTGCCCTTTGCGTAGAAAAGATCCCAGCTGCCGTCGCCTGCGGATTCGAGACGTATGTCCGCAGCCTTGACGTCGGCGATGGCGCCCGTCCGGGAATCGGAGACATTCCTGAAGTACAGAACCCACTCCATCGCATTGAAGTCACTGAAAGTCTTCACTTTGCATTCCACCTGAAGACCGCTGTCCCTGTCGGTCCAGAAGAAGGACCTAAGGATCTCGCCCTCATCGCCGGGGCTCGGGAGGGATTTGGTGAACTTCCATTTCTTCAGGAAACTTTCGGAAGGCACACCGTTGTAGGTGAAAGAGAATGGGGGGAGTTTCCCTTTTGCGAAATGCTCCCCTATCCATTTCTCGCAGCTCCGGCCCTGTCCGGTCATATTCATAGATGACTGGGCCGGAGAAGCTCCGCAGGCAAGAAGTGCAAGAGCGAGAGTCACAAGGAATTTTTTCATAGTTCTTCGTATTTTATCAGCAATGAGCTCCCGGGCTTGTCAAGAACCAGGAGGAATCCTTCGGAGAGTTCCTTCCCGGTCTTTGTCCAGACAGTCCCGGTGTCGCTGTCGGTGAGACGGTAGAGTTTCCCGGGTGAAAGGCCCTGGACGGAGACAAGACAATGTCCGTCCTCCGACTCCTTCCTCCTGAAAGCGACAAGGATGCCGCTGCCGTCGGACGGCCTGTGCATCTGATAGGCAAGCCAGATGTCGTGGCCGGTCAGGTCACCGTCTCCCGTGAGCGGATAGTAATCCTCGAAATAGTAGTCACTTATGCTTCTGTATTCAGCAAGCCTTTCCCTCATTTCAAGCACAGAAAGTCCTTTCTCGGTAATCTTCCAGTTATAGATGAGGGTTGAGGAAAGGCTGGACCTGAATGAATATTTGTCCGGCAGCAGGATTCCCGTGCCGTGGACCGGCAGGAAATAGTTCAGGCCGTAGGTGTGGCACTGGTAGCCGTCCGGGTCGTCGTAGTGGTAGTAGTCGCTTCTCCAGAGCGGAACGCTTCTGCCGATTGTCTCCCAGTCGAGGCGTTTCCCGCCGGAGGCGCAGTTGTCGATGACCATTCCGGGGAAGCGTTCAAGCAGGTAGTCCCAGAACCTGTACAGATTCTCTATGTGCCGGATTTCCTTCATACCCTTTCTGCCCGGCTCGTCATTGAAGGCCCAATACTTCGCGGGTTGGATGTTGCAGTCCTGCCTGTACCAGTCCACGCCGTTCTCCTCCAGGAAATCGCCGTAGTATTTGCAGAGCCAGTCGCAGGCCTCGTCATTGCCGAGGTCGAACAGCAGCCAGGAGGATTCTTCGCTTCCGTCCGGTTGCGGACAGTCAAGCATCCATTCCTTGTGCTCGACAGCCCACAGGGTACCTTTGACGACCCTCTCCGGCTCGAACCAGAGCATGAACCTGGCTCCGGCGGCATGGGCGGCGTCGGAGACCGGCTTCATCCCGTCCGGGAAGCGCTTGCTGTCAACGGTCCAGTTGCCGGTGGTGGAAGCCCAGTTCTGACCGTTCTCATAGTCGGAAGCCCCCGTGTGCCATCCGGCATCCAGCCAGAAGACATCCGGCACGAGACCGAACTGCCTGTAGCGGTTAATCATCGCCACGGCCCATTCGCAGGTGATGCAGGAATATTCCCCGAAAGGCTGCGGGTCGCGATAGTTGAAGCCGCTGCAGAGATAATTCCTGACCGCTTCTCCGTTTATCTTCCGGTAGCGGTGTTCGAGCAGGAAGCGGCGGAACCTGTTTTGCCCGTCCATCTGCTTTCCGCTCCAGAAGAGGAAGGCTACGGAAGGGACCCTGATTTCCTCGTCAGGCTTGAGGTAGAGGTCCAGATTAACCATTCCGGCCTCGACATCAAGGGCTTTCCGGCCGGCCTGCCGGAAACTCGAGAACCAGGTGCCGGTCCAGCCTATGGACATCATCACGCCCTGGCCGGAGGCCCGGGACTCGATGTTGTAGAAAGGGAAAGCCTCGCTTGAAGAACGGCCTCCCGAAGGCTCGAAGCGGACGCTCTCCCCCTCCCGGAAGTCAAGAGTCCTCGGAGAATAGTCGGCTCGTGAAATCTTGTTCCCTTCCGCATAGTGGAGAGACAAAGGACCGGCGGACGGGAAGTCCATCCGGAAGTCGGCCGTCTTCACGTCCGAAATGCGGCCGGAATCCTTTCCGGAGATGTTCCGGAAATGCAGGACCCATTCCACGACATTGCTTTCAGGGTAGCCTGTGACATCGCAGATGACGGCCAGGCCTTTTCTTTCGCTGCTCCAGATGTAGCTGCGGGACACGGCTGACGGATCGTCCGGGACAGTGACCCTGCGCTCCCTTTTCCAGGTACCGAGAAATTCGGAGGAAGGTACTCCGTCCAGCTTGAAAGAGAAGGGTACGGAGTCTCCTTTTGAGAATCGGGCTTCAATCCAGGATGTTATCCCGACCTTGTCACCGCTCATCCCGACGACGGCACGGGCCGGGGCGGAACACGGCAGCAGGGCAAGAAGCATCGAGACAGCCAGCAGGCTGATGCAATGTGCGGCAGGGCGTTTCATCTCATAAAGCCATTTTTTGTTCCAATGCCTCTATCATTATGTGAATAACCTTGATGTGGATTTCCTGAATCCTGTCAGAGTTGGGCGCGTCGGGAGCCTTGATTGCAACATCGGCGGCCCCGGCCAGCCTGGTGCCTTTTGCGGAGGTCAGGGCTATGACTTTCATCCCTGCCCGGCGGGCGGCCTCCACAGCCTCCAGCACATTGGCGGAAGTCCCGCTCGTGCTTATGGCAAGCAGCACGTCACCCGGCTGCCCGAAAGCCTCGACCCATCTGCTGAATATGTCGCCGAAGGAAAAATCATTGCCCACACAGGTGAAGTAGGCCGGGTCGTTTATCGACATCGCCGGCAAAGGCCTGCGGCTTTTCCTGAATCTCCCGGTGAGTTCCTCCGCAAAATGGGTGGCATCGCACAGGGAGCCGCCGTTGCCGCAGCTCATCACCTTGTGTCCCGACTCCAGCGCCTCCGCCAGCAGCTCCACTCCCCTTCCGATGGAAGGCAGGGTTTCGGGGTCGGCAAGGAATATGTTCAGCTCGTCCAAAGCCTCTCCGAGGCTGTGACGGATGATCTTCTCTGTCATATTCATAAGCGGCTACATCAGAATGTTTGCGGCCACGGACAGGGCTGCGTAGTCCCCTATCGCATCGCCGAGGGCCGCAGGAACTATCCGGCAGACCTTGTTCGCAAGCGGAAGGGCCTCCCTTTCAAGAACTTCCTCGACAAAAGGCCTCATAAGACTTTCGTTCCTTGAATAGATGCTGCCCACCACTATCAGTTCCGGATTCAGGATGTCCACCACGATGGAAAGCCCGAAGCCGAGCTGTCTGGCCGAAACGCGGTAAATCTCGGAAGCGAGGGGGTCTCCGGCATTGGCCGCTTCGGCGACACTCTTGGCGCTGATTCGGTCCAGATTGCCGTCAGGGCACCAGGAGACCTTCATTCCCATCTGCATACGCTCCTTGACAAGAGACTGGGCCAGCTGCTTGATGCCTCCGCCGCTGCAGAAGCCTTCGAAGGAGCCGCTTTTGCCGTAGCCGACAGGGCCGAAATCATTCAGACGGATATGTCCGAGTTCTCCCGCATTGTCGTTGGTCCCGGTGTAGAGCTTGCCGTCCAGAATCAGGCCTGCTCCCAGACCGGTTCCGAAGGTGAGGAACACCATATTCTTCGCTCCTTTTCCGGCTCCGAACTTCCATTCCGCCAGAGCGCAGGCATTGGCGTCATTGTGCACGGCCACAGGCGCGTCGAACTTCTCTGAAAGGAGGGCGACTATCGGGATGTTGTCCCAGCCGGGCAGATTCGGAGGGGACATTATTATTCCGGTGCTGCTGTCAAGAGGACCGCCGCAACTGACTCCTATCGCACTGATGTCCTTGTCGATCAGAGAGTTCCTTTTCAGGACTTTTCTGATGGCAGTCTCGACGGCCGCTATTGTTTCGTACACCTTGAGCGTAGGAAATTCCTCCTTGTCCTTGATTTCGATGTCATCACCCTTTGAAAGGCCGAGACTGACGGCGCATTTTGTCCCGCCGATGTCAACCCCGAGCAATAGTCTTTTGTCCATATCTTTGAATCCGCTATTTTACGTTGAACATATTCGTCTGCTTCAGCAGTTTACGGTACTCTTTAAGGTCATAGGGAGCTTTCCCGTAGAGATAGTGGTTCTCCAGATTCTCCCCGTCCCTGCCGGTGTAGGCAATCTTGAATATTCCCTGCCCCTCCCTTTCCGGGATGCGGGCTATCGTCTGCCTTCCGTTGGCGGCGACGGCATATTCACCCTTGAAGACCACCTGGCCGCTCCTGACATCGGTGACCGTCACCTTGCCGCACGCGTCCTTCCTCGTGTCATTGGCAACCACCAGGGGATAAGAGCCGTCAATCGCGTCGTTCATCAGCACGCACACGTCCGTCTGGGCGTTCTTGATGAACCAGTACGCCATCTTCGGGTTGTTGTACCAATCCACAATGGCATCCGAGATCAAAGGCCATCCGTCCCTGATGTTCCACCAAAGCATACCCGTGTTAGGCTCGAACTTGTGCCCGCGGAACTTCTCGATGAAATACTTCATCGCTTCGGCCTGGACGCTTTGGGAAGCGAATATGAAGTCGTCCAAATCGGCGGGGACATCTCCGAAGAGAAGGCGCACCTGATTTATCATCAAATTGTTCCTGTCAGGAGTGTAGCCCCATTCCTCGAAAATCCTGACGGACTTCGTCAGCCAGTCCTCTTTCCAGGTCCGCGACTTGACATCGGACCAAGGATAGACGGACTCCGGAGGGAACATCTTCTCCAGACTCTCGCGGCAAGGCATTCCGTGATAGCCGATTTCGCTTACGAATATGCACTTGGCCCCGGTGTAGAACGGGTCCTTGTAATAGCCGCGAGGCCCCCACAGATGGTCCTCGGGAATATTTTCGGTACTGTAGGAGGTCGAGACGAGTTCCTCGCTCCAATAAGGCGAGGACGGGAGGTAAGGCCTCGTAGGGTCATATTCATAGAGCACTGAAGGGATGGTGACCCGGGAGACGACATCGTCGTTGGGGTCCATCCTGAATCCGCGCAGCGTCCCGAGGGTCAGGGTCTGGTCGTTCTCGTTGTTCCCTGCCCACAGCACCAGTGAAGGATGGGAGCGGAGCTTGATGACGACGGAACGTACTTCCCCGGCGATGGCCTTCTGGAACTCAGGGTCCTGGGGATAAAGCGTGCATCCCATCGCGAAATCCTGCCATACCATTATTCCTTCAGCGTCGCAGAGGTCGAAGAAGGCGTGGTCCTCATAGACATTCCCGCCCCAGCATCTGAGCATATTGCAGTTCAGGTCACGGGCTATCGCGAAGGCCTTCTCCAGATGTTGCGGGTCACGGCTGTGGAAAGCGTCCATAGGAGTCCAGTTGCTGCCGTGAACATAGATTTTCTCTCCGTTGACGATGAAGCAGAAACGTCCAGGGGCTTCCTCGGAATTGGTACCGGTCATATCGAGGCGGACTGTCCTAATTCCGATTTTGCGGCTGTCCGAATCGACCTCCCTGCCGTTCTCGTCCAGAATCCTGACCGTCGCGTCGTACAGGGCCGCATCGCCGTAGCCTCTCGGCCACCAGAAATCCACGTCCTCCAGGCCGAACATCACCCTTGCGGAATGCGAGGTGATTTTCTGGGTGCTCCTGACCTTGCCGATGCCGTTCCTGCCGATTGTGAACTCGGCGGTCATCCTGCCGTCCTGGTATCTGACAGGCAGGGTGACGGTGTAGTCCAGATAGACCGAGGCGCTCCCCTTCCCGATGTCAACCGCAGCGGTGTACCAGTGCGCATCGACAATGTGGACAGGAGGACGGACTTCAAGGGTCACATCCCTCCACAAGCCTGCGCTTACAAGTCTCGGCATTATGTCCCAGCCGTAGGTGTGCGGGGCCCTTCTTGAATATACCGACTCTATCTGGGCGAAATTGTAGCTGATTGCGGGCGGGATGTTCCCGCGTCCCTCGATCACCGAGGAGCGGATGTAAACCTCAAGCCGGTTTTCCTCCCCCGGAGCGGCCAGGACATCCGTGACATCATATTCGTGCTCTATCAGCATATTCGCGGAACTTCCGACGTGGACGCCGTTCAGGTAGATTTCCGCATAGCAGTCGATGCCGCCGAAACGGAGCGACAGCTCATCTTCTTCCGAATATTCCGGAGAGACGAAGCTGCGGCTGTAACGCCATTGGTACCCCTCGAACGGCCGGAGGAGATAGACGTTGCTGCCCGTCTCGGGATCTGCGACAAGACCGGCAGCCAGCAGGTCAAGCTCCACGTTCCCGGGAACGGAGGCTTGTACCGTCGCATATTCAATCCCCTGCATCTGTTCCGGGGAAAGGACAGGCGTCCTCTTCTGCTCCCAGTAATCCAAGGTCCAGGTTCCGTTGAGAGAGACACTGTCCGCCGAAGCCGGAAGGGCGGACATCCCGAGAAGGATGACGGAACACATCAGTAAGAATCGAGTACTCTTCATTGTCAATCGTTGTTAGTAATTCAAATTTCGCAGGTTTCATCCCTGCCGCACATCTTCCTGACCCTCTTCCGGAAAAGAGGATCGCTTTCCTGACTTGCACGTCCTCAAACGGCAGTCTTCAGGGTCAGGCAGCCTTGACTTTCCTGATGAAAGGAATGAGAAGCACCATATACAGCCAGGCTATGGCCAGGGCGACAAGGGCCGCGCTCTGGGTCCCGTAACTGTCGGTGACGGCACCGAGCAGCGGAGGGATGATCGCGCCGCCGCAGACGCCGACTATCAGCAGGGAGGACACCTCGTTGGTCTTCTCCGGCTGCTTCTGCATTGAAATTGAGAATATTATTGAGAATAAATTGGCATAGCCCAGGCCGAACAGGGCCACGAACACCAGCACGAGGGCCAGATTCCTGGAGAAAAGCAAAGCGACGAGGCTGACGAGAGCGACCACCGAACTGGCGGCGAAGAACTTCCCTGCCGGATATTTCATCAGTATTATGCCTCCGAGGAAAGCGCCGACAGTCCTGGCGAGGAAATAGACGCTGTTGCCCAGGCCGGCCTTGGCCAGAGGAAGCCCGCATCTTTCCTGCAGGAGTTTCGGGAAGGTGATTCCCATTCCGACATCGACTCCCACAAGGACAAGGATGCCGAGGAAGAACATCACTATGTACTTGTCCTTCAGCAACGAGAATGTCCTGGCAAAAGAAATCTCGGTCTTCTCCACCAGTTTCTCCTCAATCGGGGCCAGAGCCAACCAGGCCATCGCGAGAAGGGTGATGAGGGAATATACCGGGAATATGGCCTTCCACCCGAAAGCGCTGCCTGCGAACATCGCGGCCAGAATCGGCCCGAGGAAGGAGCTGACGGCTTTGGTGAACTGGCCCAAAGTGAGGGTTCCGGTCAGTTTCTCGGAGGACACGACGCTGGACACCAAAGGATTGAGACCCACCTGAAGGATGGTGTTTCCGATGCCGAGCATCGCGAAGGCTATCAGGATGGTGACGAAATCATATTTGATGACAGGAATCAGCATCGCCAGGGCTGTCACGCCGAAACTGAGGATGACGGTCTTCTTGCGGCCGATTCTGTTCATCAGCATTCCCGTCGGGATGGAAAGGATCAGGAACCACAGGAAGCAAGACAGCGAAATCAGGCTTGCCACCTTGTCGTCCATGCCGGCGAAGTCCGCCTTGACATAATTCGTCACAATCCCGACGATGTCCACGAATCCCATAATGAAGTATCCGAACATCACGGGAAGAACGGCAACTTTGAAATTTGACTTTTGCATATAATAATAGAGTATTTTTTGCTGAACAGTCAAGTTAATCGGTTAAATATAGGCATTTATTTCCAAACGGCAAAAATAGCCGTAAAAATTAGGCGATTTTCTTTTTTATGATTATGTTTGAACGGAACTTCAAACGAGATCGGATGAAAAAAGCATCAATGCAGGACATTGCCGACAGGGTCGGCGTGTCAAGATGCGCCGTTTCACTTGTCCTGAGCGGCAAGGCGAAAGACAAGCGCATCAGCGAAGCCCTGAGCAACAAAATCATTCAGGTCGCCAAAGAGCTGAACTACACGCCCAACGAACTGGCAAGGGGATTGAGGACAGGATTGACCAAGACTTTGGGAGTCATCGTGGCCGACATCTCCAACGAGTTTTTCGGAGAGCTCGTGTACCATATCCAGCAGCAGGCGATGGCCTCCGGCTTTTCCACCATCGTCACCAACTCCAACGAGGATCCGGACGAGATGCTGAACGCCATCAACCTTCTCGTCAACCGGCAGGTGGACGGCATCATCATGGTGCCTACGAACAACAGCCAGCACATAGCCAAGAAAATCGTGTCGATGAAGATTCCATTCGTGCAGGTGGACCGATTCATCCCCGGAATAGACGCCAGCTACGTCATCCTCGACAACTTCAAGGCCTCCTTCGACCTGACGGAGAAACTCTTCTCCACGGGACGGCGCAGAATAGCGATGATCAAACACAAGACCAGCGCCCTCAACGGACGTCTCGAAGGCTACATCAAGGCTCTGGAAGACCACGGGGCCTATCATCCGGACCTGGTGAAGAACATCGACTACTCCTCCGAATCCGAAGACATCGAGGCCGCCGTCAATGACCTCTTCCTCGGAAACGGCAAAGCTGACTCCATCATATTCCAGTCTCACGAGCTCTTTTTCACCGGGGTCAGGTACCTCCGCTCCAAGAAGGTCGATTTCAGGGAAAAGGTCCGGGTCGCCTGCTTCGACAAGACCGACGCGCTGGCTTTGGTGAACTTCCCACTCCTGTACGTCGAACAACCTATCGAAAACATCGGCAAGGAAGCGGTCAACGTCCTGATTAACAGAATCAAAGGCACCCCTTACACCATCCAGAAAGTCTTCGAAGGAAAGATAATGGAAATCTGAGCCTCGGAAGGGGGCGTCAGAAAAATATCAAAAATTAAAGTATATTGTTTGAAAAAGTTAATCGATTTACTGAATTTTTTATACTTTTGCAAACAGAACTTCCTGAAATTGGGAGTTTATAATTTTTATTTTGCAATGTTAATCGATTAGGCATATTATCACATAATAACACGATAAGCGTATGAACAAAATCTTCAAAGCCTGTATTTGCTTTTTGTTGTTGACGCTGACCCAGCTGTCAATGGCATCCAAAGGCACCGCAGCAGAAGCGCCACAACCTGACCTGCTCGTCAAAGGTGTGGTTGTCGATGCCGGCAACAATCCCATCGTCGGAGCATACATTGTTGAGAAAGGAGCCAACAATGGAGCAATGGCGGACATCAACGGACAATTTACCCTCAGCGTGAAAGCCGGAGCCCAGCTTGAGGTTACCTGCATGGGTTACACGAGCAAGACCGTAGCGGCGGCTGAAGAGATGAGAATCGTCCTCGAAGAGGACAACCTGTTCCTCGAAGAGACTGTCGTCGTGGGTTACGGAACGCAGCGCGTTGCGACCATCACGGGAAGCGTCTCCCAAATCAAGTCGGAGAAGCTGACCACCGCCCCTGCGACCAACACCTCCCACACCCTCGCGGGACAGCTGCCGGGACTCGTCTCAAAACAGGTTTCCGGACTTCCGGGACAGGACAATTCATCCCTGAACATCCGAGGCTTCGGAAGCCCTCTGGTAATCATCGACGGAGTTGAAGGCGACCTTACCAGGCTTGACCCGGGACAGATTGAAAGCGTCTCCATCCTGAAGGACGGAAGCGGTTCCATCTACGGAGCAAGGGCAGGAAACGGTGTCATACTCGTAACCACCAAGACAGGAGCCAACCAGGCACCTCAAATCTCTGTAAACGCGTCCTACACTCTTCAGGGCAACACGGTCACGACCCGTCCTGCGGACTCATTCCAAAGGGCCCTCTACCAGAATGACATCTACATGAACGGCGGAGGAATCGAAAGCCGCAAGCCTTACCTCGAAGAAGAGCTGGACCTGTTCAAGAAAGGAACGAATCCTGAATATCTCAACACGGACTGGTACGGTGCGGTAATCCGCAAATACGCGCCCCAGCAGAACCACAACATCTCCATCAGCGGAGGCACGGACAAGGCGAAGTACTACGGCTATTTCGGCTACAACCGCCAAGAACTCCAGTTCAAACCGAACAGCGGACACTACGACAGGTACAACTTCCAGTTGAACTTCAGCACGAAGGTGAACAAGAGAATGAATGTCGGGATGAACATCCAGTATATGAAGGATGACAAGAACTACCCGAGCGGCGGTGACCTCTACCAGGACGGAGTCAACTTCTGGGGAGGAATCATCTATTCTGCGGATCCACGTTACCCGCTTTCTCTCCCGGACAAGTCCCTGCTTTCCTATGCGAACATGCAGAACGGATCTCCTATCTGGGCAGTGAACATCGACAACTCCGGCTACTACGACTTGAAGTGCAACAACATCAAGTTTACGGGTTTCGCCGAATACAATTCCAAATATGTGGAAGGGCTGAAAGCGAAGGCCAACATAATGTACGTCTATAACAGTTCATTCCTCAAATGGATGCACAAGCGCGGGACCTTCTATACCTATGAGAGCGGGGCCGACCTCTATTCCTTCGCAGGACAGTCTGTCGAGCCGAGCTCCCTCAGGGAAGACCACGGCATGGGGGAAAATCTCGTGCAGCAATATTCATTGAACTACAACCGCGAATTCAACGGCCACCACATCAGCGGCCTCGCAATGTTCGAGAACACCATCAACCACAACAAGAATTTCTGGACAAAGGTCCAGGATTTCAAGACGACCATCATCGAAGAGATGGTGGCCGGTGACGCGGAGACTGCCGTCAACGGTTCAGGAAGCAGCAATTACGGCCGGGCTTCCATCATCGGAAGGGTGGACTGGAACTACCGGGACAGGTACATGGTCGAGGCGACCATCAGAGGTGACGCCTCCTCAAGATTCGCCAAAGGACATCAGTGGGGCTGGTTCCCGAGCGTGTCCGCAGGTTGGAACATCGCCAAGGAGAACTTCATGAACTCCGTAAGTGCCGTTGACAACCTCAAGCTCAGGGCGAGCTTCGGTACTTCGGGCTACGATGCGGTAGCGGACTTCAACTACCTGACCGGCTACTCCTACGATGCCCCTTACACCTTCGGAGAATCCACAAGTATGGGTCTTGCTGCCACCGGACTGGCAAACGAACTGCTGTCCTGGGAAAGGATGGCCATCTACAATGCCGGTGTCGATTTCTCATTCTTCGGAAGGAAACTCTACGGAGAGGCCGACATATTCCAGAGGGACCGCACCGGAATCCCTGGCTACCGTTCCGCATCCTTGCCTAACACCTTCGGCGCAGAGCTGCCGCAGGAGAACCTCAACGCCATCAGAAGCCGCGGTTTCGAATTGAGACTCGGCACGGCGGGCTCGGTCAGCGGATTCACCTACGACATCAGTGCAAACATCTCCTGGAACAGGTCCAAATGGACTGAATATGACCAGGCGGAAGAGACCGATCCGGACCGCCAGAGGCTCTACACCCTCAATGGACAGTGGACTGACAGACAAATCGGCTACAAGTCCGACGGTCTGTTCGAGAGCCAGGAAGCCATTGACAACTGGGGCAAGACTGTGGACGACCTCAACAACGACAACTCCACCTTCGCAGCCGGCGACATCAGGCTCGTGGACACCAATGACGACGGTGTAATCAACTGGAGAGACCAGGTCGAAATCGGAAAGGGAAGCACTCCTCACTGGATGACAGGATGGAACTTCAACTTCGGCTACAAGGGCTTCGACCTCTCGCTGCTCTTCCAGGGAGCCTGGGGCTACACTCTTGCCGTTTCCTACGACACCAACACTTCGACCTACTGCGACCTGTACTATGACAGCATCCACAACGCAGACCCGAACGCTATCGTGGCCCGTCCTAACGGAGCCGCCACCAATTCCTGGGCATCAGACTTCATGTACAGGGATGTGGCCTACCTCAGGTTGAAGAACGCATCCTTCGGCTATTCCATCCCTTCAAAGATTCTCAAGATGGCAGGCATTGAAAAATGCCGCATCTATGTGGCCGGAATGAACCTGTTCACTCTCAGCACCGTCTCCAAATACGGAGTCGATCCGGAGGCGGGAGCAATGGTAGGTTACTCCTATCCTCAGCAATACACGATCAGCGCAGGATTGAACATTGTCTTTTAAGTATTATGAATATGAGAAAAACAACATATTGTCTGCTGTTGTCAGCAATAATCCTGACCACAGCTTGTTCGGACTATCTGGAGCAGACGCCGACGAACAGATACACCGACGCCCAGGTCTGGCAGGATGAATTCCTGCTCGACAGCCATCTCGCCAATCTCTATGCGATGAGCGCGTTCATGATCAACGACGCTGTGGCGCTCTACGGCAATTCACCTGTCAACATCGATTTCTCCAGCTCTTCCAACTGGAGCTACAATCTCGGAGTGTCAGCCGAGGGAGAAGGACCGGTCCACGCCATCACCATCAGTGACGAATGCAAGTACAGCGGACGAGGCGCACAGGCCAACTACCTGGGTGTCAAGAAGTACGGTTTCCAGTCAAACACCGGGACCCTCCGCTGGTGGAGCAACGGCTACTATCTCAACAGGCAGCTGAACCACTTCATCGAGAACATCGACGGTTCTCCGGTCAGCAATGCAGCCGTGCGGAAGGGTGAGGCCAGATTCCTGAGGGCTTTCAACTACTTCGCAATGGTCAAGCGCTACGGCGGAGTCCCTCTCATCACAAAGGAGACATCCCTCGATGCTCCTGAGGAAGAAATCTATCCGGAACGCGCAAGCGAACAGGAGTGCTACGATTTCATCATCGACGAGCTGACGCAGATTGCCGACATCCTTGAGGAGAAACCGGAAGCCGGAAGAGCCGGCAAGGGAGCCGCTTTGACCCTTCTCAGCAGGGTGGCCCTCTATGCGGGAAGCATCCAGCAGTTCGGACGTGTAGAGAACAACGGTCTGAACGGAATCCCTCAGGGGACTTCAAGGAATTACTACCAGATTGCGGCAGATGCTGCAAAGCGGGTGATGACGGAATGCCCTTATTCCCTCTATCAGGGAAGCGCAGGACAGTCAAAGTCCGAAGTTCTCCGCGATGTTTTCCTCGTGAAGGACAATCCTGAAGCCATTATGGTGAAACGTCATCAGGGCAAGGGCGGAACCCAGTACAGATGGTCCTGGGACATCTGCAACTGCCCGAAGCCGAACGCCTGGTCAGTCGGACAGTACGCACTGCCTTACTACGACTTCATCGA
The DNA here is from genome assembly GCA_051878295.1 of Candidatus Cryptobacteroides sp. Taxonomy (GTDB): domain Bacteria; phylum Bacteroidota; class Bacteroidia; order Bacteroidales; family UBA932; genus Cryptobacteroides. The sequence continues at coordinate 127,634 of JBJEJV010000024.1, read as the reverse complement.
GGAGTTTGAATTTGCCGACGGCACCTCCGGCAAAATCGACCACTCCGAGCTCGTCTCCCACAGCTGGAGCATGGAGGAATTCATCGGCCAGAGGGATCCGAGACTCGAGGCCTGGATCTGGACCAACGGTTCAGAGTGGCCGGGAGCAATCGGCGGCAGCGTCTTCGGCGAGAACACCATCAGTATGTACAACGGAATCCGCCTGGCCGACGGCAGCGTGTTCCACAATGTCACGACACCGGCCTATGAAGGTGTAATGTGCTATGGAGACCAGATGAACGAGTTCCGCGACCAGGGCAACCTGCACACCGGCTTCGGAGTGCGCAAGTACCTCGACCCGGATGCGGACAACATGACCTGGTTCATCTATTCGACTACGGACTATGAGATATTCAGATACGCCGAGGTTCTGCTGAACTACGCCGAGGCCCAGTTCGAGCTTGGCAACACCGGGGATGCCCTCGATGCAGTCAACCAAATCAGGGAAAGGGCCGGAGTAGCAGCATTGACCAGCATCGACCGCGAGAAGATTCACCACGAAAGGAAAATCGAGCTCTGCTTCGAGAACCACCGCTACTGGGATCTCCGCCGCTGGAGAGAGGCCGAGGCCGAACTGAACGGTCCGCACATCGGTCTGAACTACCTTCTTGACTGGGAATCCTTCAAATCCGGTTCTCCGAGGTTCTGGCTTGAAATCAAGGAAAGAATCGACGACCAGATCCAGGATCCTGTCTTCCCTTCAAACAACTACTACATGCCTATCGGGGACGCTACCGTGGCGCTGAACCCGAACATCGTAGAGAATCCGGGATATTGATAAACAGAATGCGTAAATATATTCAAAGATGAAAAAGTTTCTACCTCTAATCACCATAACGGCCGCGTTGTGCGTGTCGCTGTCCTGCTCCAAGGATGACGGCATATTCGGGAAAGACACCGTAAAAGGCACGATAGCCGAGGAATATATGGACGGGTCAAACGCATTGTACTGGGGTGAGGGTGCGACAATCGGCCTCTTCAAGGGGACGACCGCAAATGAGAAGTACCGTCTCTCCTCAGGCGCCAACTCCAGGAACGGCCGGTTCAAGTCCGACGGCGGCGAAGGCAAAGGCAACGCCATCGAGGGCAGTGTGGCCGTCTCACCTTACCGCAGCGGGACCACCGTTTCCACTTCTGACGGCATGGCTGCGATAAAGCTTTCCGTCCCCGAGACCATCACTTTCTCGCAGGCGGGAGTCTATGATGCCGGAGTCTGCCCTCTGGTGGCCGTTTCGGACGACAAGAAATGCGACGATTTCAAATTCGTGGCTCCTCTCGGCGGAGTTTCAGTGAAACTCACCGGAGAAGTGGCTATCACCAAAGTCGAGATAACAGCCAAAGGCGGCGAAATCATCAACGGTGACCTGACCGTGAAGGCCGACAAGGACGGGGTAAGCTCCATCGAAATGACCGGGGGCACCTCGACCACCGTCATCGACTGCGGACAAGGCATCCAGCTGACCCAGGTGGCCAAGGATTTCGTGGTGTTCCTCCCTTACGGAACCTACGAGGAGGGCTTCTCCATCAAGGTCCAGTCCGCTGACGGAGCGCTCAACTTCATCGATGTTGCAGGTCCGAAGAAAATCACCAAGGCGAGAGTCCTCAACATCTCCCGCCAGCAGTTCGTAGTCTATTCGGACATCAACGAATCCAGCACGGAAAGGGCCAACTGCTATATTGTAACATCCGGAGGCGGCTACTATTTCGACGCCACAGTGAAGGGCAACGGCCAGGAGGGAATCCACCCTACCTTCAAGGACCAGTCGGCAAGTTTGTCCCCTGCAGGGGCAAAACTGATCTGGGAAGAGGTCAGCGGTCTGGTCACCGGAGTCTCCTACGAGAACGGCAAGATTTATTTCGCCTGCTCCGGCAAGGATGGAAACGCTCTCATCGGCGCTACCGATGCCGAGGGGAATGTCATCTGGAGCTGGAACATCTGGAGCACTTCCGAGCCTTCCGACCTCGCTCTGGGCGACTGGCAGTTCATGGACAGGAATCTCGGAGCCAAGTCTGTTGACGACCACGGTCTCTACTTCCAGTGGGGAAGAAAGGATCCGTTCTCTTCAATCATCAACTTCGACAGCGCCAAGGGAGAGGGCAAGTACCACCCGGTAGCCGGAGGACCTTCCGACGACGAGACCGTCAAGAACACGGTCAGCTACGCGACAGCTCATCCGGACACCTATCTCAGGGCATCAAGCCGCAACAACGACTGGCTGCTCGAGGCTCCTCAAAGGTACCTCTGGGGTGTCAACTTCGAGGCTGACGGCCTGGTGGGCAAAGCCCCGATGAAGACAATCTACGACCCGTGCCCGGCAGGATATTCAGTCTGCACCGCAGCCGCGCTCGCCGCCGGTCTCAGCGCCGGAGCCGCCAACTACGGTTCGTATCTGACCCTCTTCAACGGCCAGATGACCGTGCCTGCAAGCGGATTCCTCTACAGCGGAGGCTACGGCTGGTACAACCAGGACAGCTTCTGCGGCCTGTGGAGCTGCTCAACCTCCTGGGGCAATACCGAAAATGCCTTCAGACTCCGCGGAACGGACGATGCTTATGACAATTATGACAGGGCCACAGGCCATCCTGTACGCTGTGTCAGAATTTCACAATAGAATGGTTTAGTATTGAGTGATGTATAAAGAGCCAGACCGGCGGTTTCAATCTCCGGTCTGGTTCAAATCCGTTATAAGATGAAATCAAGAATCTTCACATTAGCCGCTTCAGCTTTGCTGCTTGCCGCGATTTCCTGCCAGAGCGACAACAAAGGGGACTCCAAGGACAGCGTCGAGGGCGTTTTCGCCCCGGATGTCTATTGGGAGACGGGATATTCCGGAAAATACGGAATCCAGACAGGTTCGGCAATCAACAAGCCCGATGCCCCCCGGATGCAACTTGGAGGGAAACCCTTGTACGTTACAGGAGTGAACTGCTACAATCTGTTCGTGCAATGCCACGAGGCGGACAATATGCAGACCGGGCAGATGCAGGAGACCGTCAACGTCCTTGCACAAGAAAAAGTCCCGATTGTCAGGTTCAGCTGCAGCCCGTTCTACGCAAGCCAGATGCACTTCTACACGGAGCAGAAAGAGGCTTACCTCGCCAACCTGAAAGAACTGGCGGAGTTGTGCGACCAGAAGCATATTCTTCTCATACCGTCGATATTCTGGAACACCTCCTGCCTGCCTGAATATTTCGGGGAAAGCCTTTCCGCCTGGGGCGACACGGAGAGCCGGACCTACGGCTTCATGGTGAGCTACACCACGGACATTGTCAACACCCTGAAGGATCACAAATGTATTGCCGCCTGGGAATTCGGCAACGAGTTCAACCTTGCTGCCGACATCGGCAGCCAGGGCTATCCGGACATCCCTGCCAAGGCGGTGGGCACGGCATACAAAGGTTTCGCCCAGACCATCAAAGCCCTTGACAATCACGGACGTATGATCTGCAGCGGGAACAGCGTGATGCGCAACGCCCAATGGAACCTGGCGAACAACGGCAGCTGGAGCAACGACTCTTTCAAGCAATATGTCGAAATCACCGGGGTGATGACACCCGATCCGATGAACGGGATGTCTGAACACATCTACGAGGAAAGCAGGGTCTTCTCCGACCTCGGCACGCTGAACCGGACCTACCAGATAATCAGGGCGAAGGAAGCCGCCGAATCCCTCGGGAAGCTCTACTACGTGGGAGAATTCACCGGACCGATGACAGCGCGCGGCGACTCGAGCATAGTGAAGAATCACTACGCCGCCTACCTGTCCCAGAAGGTCCAGCTGTCGCTGATCTGGAACTACGCGCTCAAGGGCGACATCGAATGGAGCTTCAAGGCGGGTACCGAATATGGCGACATGGCATTCAGGAATATTAGAAAGTACAACGAACTGTTCAAGACGATGAAGCCGGAATAGGCTGGACATCGTTGAACGAACAGGATGTACATATCTGTCTATCGGGCCGGGGTCAAAACCGACAAGGCAGAGTCAGAAGCTGGTACATGAGCGTTTTGGCAAAACGCTCATGTCCTTTTGCATTGGGATGCAGCCTGTCGGTCTCCGGATTGGAGAAATACTGAACCTGCTCCTCCACCATCGGATTGATGCCGCACAACGAATTCATGTCGATGACAGGAATCCCCCAGACATTGGCGGCCTCTTTGATTGCCTGCACATATTCGATGAAATAGATGCCTATCTTGTTCGGGAAGGACTCGTCCGGCTGGATGTTCTCTGCTCCGAAGGTAGCATAGGCCCTGTGGATGGGCGTAAGAATGACAATCTGCTTGTCCGGGAACATCTTCTTCAGGGTGCTGACCGCAATGTTTATCCGACCCTTGAGAGTCGAATTGTCCATCACCGGAGTCTTCGCAAGCCATTCATAATCCCGGGCGGGGAAACCCATTGCCGACCTGGCGGTTTTCAGGCTCGCGGAATACCACTCGCCTATCGGCACGTCAGCAATGAAATCATTCGTTCCCAGGAAAACAGTGATGGCGTCAAAGTCGTCACCGTGCTCCCTCTTCAACTGCTCTGCCTGATTGGGCACATCGTCCCACTTGCGGCCGCTCACGCCATAGACCAAAGGCTTGATGCCGAGCCAATCCTGAAGATATCCCCAATAATGGCTGTCCTTCAGCCCGGTCCAGTCGTGATTCTCCGGCACGGAACCGGGATCGGTGATGGAGTCTCCAAGGAAAGCGACAGTGGCTCCTGCCCAGGGATGTGTGAGGGCACCGTCCTGGGAAAAAGCGGAGAAGGGAAGCCACAGCAGTGCAGCCAAAACCAGAAGTTTCTTTGTCATATTCCCAAAGATTATTTTTGTTCAAGAAGCAGGACGGTCTGCGCAGGGAGCGACACTTTGTAGCCTTTCGAGCCGTGCCTGAGGACAGCGGAAGGAGCGAGCATCGAATCGTCTTCCGGCAGGGTGGTTTCCGAATAGAGGTAGGCGTCGAGAGCGGCGGCGGAGTTTTCGTTTACAAGACAGAACTCCAGGTCGTCCTCCGAGCCGTTTGCAAAGACATAGGTCCATTCTCCGGACGGAGAGCGGAAGGCCGAGCCGGCGGCATATTCATTCTGAAGGTCGAGAGGATAGACCTCGTCGCCCTTTCTGACGAACCTTGTCAGGAGGGAATAGGCATAATAGTTCGGACGCGGCTGGTAGTCATATTCGCAACCCTCTGCGTCGGCGCCCTGATAGACGCATTTCTTGTAGCGCCACAGTCCGAGCTGCTGCATCTCCGAATATGAGGCGCCCCTGTTGTAGTACTGGTCAATGAGGGACCAGTAGCTTGCGCCGGAAGCTCCTGCGTTCAGGAAGTTCAGGCAGTTGCGGGTGATGAGCACTCCCCTCTTGTACCAGTTTATGTCCTTCTGCCGGGTCGCGCCCACGCAAAGATTCGAACCGAACTCTCCCACGAAATGCGGCTTGCCGGTTTTGCTCACCACATCGACATTGTCTTTCTCCCATCCGAAAGCGTAGCTGTTCGGGCACTCGTAGCCGCACATATAGGTGTGGCTGTTGAATATGTCGGCATATTCAGACAGGTTGTCGGCGCATTCCTTGAGGAAGAAACGGCGGCAGTCGGTGTTGTCGGACAGGTTGAAGCGGACTTTGTCGCGGATTCCGTCCTTGCGGAAACGGCGGTCCAAAGCCTTGGCTATCTGGATATACTGGTCCGGCTCGCAGACATTCCCGTCCGGTTCGTTGAACGGGGTGATTTCCTTGACGCAGGTGTAGCCCCTGTCTTCGATGAGATGTTTCACCACGGCGGAGAAAGACTCGGCGAACTCCTCGTTGTCCCGGGGAGCCGTGACCCAGTTCGTACCCTGGTTGCAAAGGAAATGTCTTTGGCCCTGGGACGGAGTGCTCTCGTCCACGAAGGAGCAATATGCCGGGCAGCCCCACAGAACCAAAACGACATCCGCCCCCGTCTCCTGGGCCAGGTCGAGAACGGCATAGACGGATTTCATCTCCGCGGAATCGAAGGTGAATCCGTCCGGATCGGCCACCTGGGGGTCGGAATTGTCATTGACCGGCTCCCACCAATGAGGGAGCAGCATCACGCGGAACCTCTGGATGTCCATCATCTTCACCCTGCGCACGACGATGTCCTGCCAGTCTTCGGCAGTGGCTCCATCGTTTCTGGTGACATTCTGGGAAAGGAAATGAGGGTCAAGTTCCACACCCATGCCCTCAAGGCTGACGCCCGTCGGGTGCAGCGGAGTCCTTACGGTCAGGGACGGGTCGGAACAGGATATGGAAGCGGCCAAAACGAGGACCGCCGGCAAAAATTTCTTGAAAAGGGAGAGTCTGTCCATAATGATTATTTTAGTGCTTAACAAATATATGAACATTTTACTATATTTGCGAAGAAACACCCTATTTATTCGATTGAGTTATGCGATTTTTATTCCCAGCAAGCACATTCATCTGCCTCGCCGCAACCCTGCTTTCCTGTTCCGGCGGGAGCGTCGCGGAAAGCACGGTGAAGGACTTGAGATGCGAATATCTCGAATCCCCTGCAACCGTGGACTTGCAGACTCCGCGTTTCACTTGGGTTTACGGGGGAGACTCCGGCTTCACCCAGCATTGCTACACCTTGAGCGTCGCAAGCTCGGAGGACAGGCTTTCCGCTCCGGACATCTGGCATTCGGGCACGGTCGTGTCCCCGACACCTTTCGCGAAAATGGATGACACGGGTTTGCTGGAAAGCGACCGCGTTTACTATTGGCAGGTGAAAGCCTGGAACGCCGATTCCACGCAGGTTCTGGTCTCGCAGCCGGCATATTTCCGTACCGCGATGATGAAAAGGAAGGACTGGCAGGCAAAATGGATAAGCGACTCCGAGGGGAAAGATTCCGAGGCCGCGCCTATGTTCCGCAAGGAATTCGAGCCGGGGAAGGATGTCGTCTCGGCAAGGATATATGCAAGTGCCTGCGCCTACGCCATGATCCGGCTCAACGGAGAGCCCGTCTCGGACGCAATGCTTGACCCGGGCTACACTCACTACGACAAGCGGAACCTCTATTCCGTGACGGACGTGACGGACAGGATAAAGGAGGGGACGAATGTCCTTACGGCAGTCCTCGGCAACGGCTTCTACAACGAAATCCAGCCGGTCGCCACCTGGAATTTCGAGAACGCAAGATGGAGGGACAGGGCGAGGTTCATCCTCGAGCTGCACCTGACGCACGGCGACGGCTCTACAAGCGTGGTCTCCACCGACAGGACCTGGAAAACCACCTCCGACGGCCCGTACATCAACAACAACATCTACGCAGGAGACAGCTACGACGCAAGGAAAGAGATTGAAGGCTGGGAATCAGCGGGCTTCGACGACTCCGCCCTTGCCGACGCGGTCGAGGTGCCGGACCCGTCCCCTCTTCTCGTCGCCCAGAAGATGCCTCCTGTCAGAATCACGGAAGAAATCCGGCCTGTCTCGGTCAAGTCCTTCGGAGACACGGCATTCGTCTTCGACTTCGGCAAGAACATCTCAGGTGTCTGCCGGCTGAACATCAGCGGAGAGTCCGGCACGCAAGTTTCCATCGCCCACGCCGAACTGCTGAAGGAGGACGGGAGCATAGAGCCTGGCAACATCAACATCTACTACAAGGCTCTCCCGGGCTATGAGTTCCAGACCGACAACTACATACTCAAAGGCTCTGGCAGCGAGGAATGGACACCGTCATTCACCTATCACGGCTTCCGCTACGCCGAGGTGAAGACAAGCGTTCCGATGGAGCTCGGGGAGGACAACCTTACTGCCCTGTATCTCCACACCGACGTGGAATCCATCGGCAGCTTCAAGTGCTCGAACCCTTTGCTCGACACTCTTTGGAGCATGACCAGGAGGACCTATCTGAACAACCTGATGTCCATCCCTACCGACTGCCCGCAGAGAGAGAAGAACGGATGGACTGCGGACGCATACCTCTCGCAGGAAATAGGCCTGCTGAACTACGACGCAGTCCTCTTCTACGAGAAATGGCTCGACGATTTCATCGACAACCAGAGGGAGAACGGAAGCATCTCAGGCATCATCCCGACGAGCGACTGGGGCTATGACGACTGGATTGGTCCGGTGTGGGATGCAGCCCTGTTCATCATACCGTACAACCTCTATCTCTACTACGGAGACAAGACCGTCATCGAGAAAATCTGGCCTGCCTGCGAGAAATACCTGGCCTACCTCAAAACAAGGGAAGACCCTGACGGGTTGCTCTCCTACGGAATCGGGGACTTGCTTTCCTATGAGGCCCAGACCCCTACCGACTACACCTCCTCGCTGTTCTACTACTATGATTACAGGATAATGAAGGAATTCTCGTTCATCCTGAACAAGGAGTCCTCGACCTTGATTGCCAACGAGGAAAGGCTGCGGGAGGCCATCAACAGGAAATATTACGACCCTCAGACCGGAATCTACGCCACGGGGACCCAGACCGGACAGGCGGCAGCCCTCTTCGTCAAGGTCGTGCCGGCTCCGGAGATTCCAAAGGTCGTCGCCAAGCTGGAAGAGTTCGTCAGGCAGGACGACGGGCATCTGAACTTCGGTTCAATGGGGGCCAAAGTCGTACTCAGGACCCTTGTCGAGCACGGCCTTGCAGACCTTGCCTTCGAAATGGCCACCAAGGAGGACCACCCTTCCTGGCTCGCCTGGATTCACGACGGCTACACCTCGTTGGGAGAGACCTGGACAATGTCCCAGAGATTCAACGACGCATCGCTGAACCATATCTTCTTCGGCGACATCTCGGCCTGGCTCGTGAATGACATCGTCGGCATCCGGAAGGACGATCTCGCACCGGGCTTCGGGCACATAATCATCGCCCCGCACTTCGTCGAGGGACTGGAGTGGGCTGAGGCTTCCTACAACTCGGTCAAAGGTCCGGTCAAAGCCGCTTGGAAGAAGAAAGGCGGCAAGGTTGCCATCGAGGTTTCCATCCCGGAGAACACTACTGCAACTCTGGTCATCGAAGGACGGCCGGACCGCCAGCTCCGGAGCGGTACGACGAAGATTGTCGAAACCTGCGCCGAAGCGGAATAGCCTCCCCGGCCCTGCCCGTAAAATTCACCTGCACACTGAAAGTGCCCTGGAGGGGCGTAGGATAGGGGCAGGCGTTGCAGGTGGAGCCCAAAAGCCTCCACCTGCGCGCAGGAACCCGTCTGCAAGAGGCTGTAGCGGGGTCGGTGCGCGCAGGTGAATTTCACGAGTGAGGTGGAGGCTTTAATCGGGCTGCCGGAGTCCGGCTTTCCCCTCACGGGAAGGCGGATCAGTACTTGAAGCTCAGGCGGCCGATCGGGGCGCTGTCTCCGGAGATGTAGTAGTCCATTATGTCGTCAGGGTTCGTGACATTGTCAGCGACCTTGAAGCCGAAATGGACATCCCCTTTCTCAAGCCCGAGAGCCTCGAGCGGTACGGTGACGGTGAGGGTGTTGCCCTTTACCGAATATACGGCCTTGCCGGATATGCGCTTCCTGCCGTCCTTCGTGATACGCTCGACTGAAGTGACACCGTTGACGGTCGGATAGCGGTTGATGACGTAGTCATATTCAAAGGCCTTGTCCGAAGAATCGTCCGTCTTGACGAGGATGTTCATCCAGTTCAGGTCAGTCTGGGCGTAAGGGATGACCTCCGAAGCGGTCTTGATTTCGAAGGTGAGCTCCGTGTCGCTCTCGCTGACGCTGATTTCGACGATGTCGTTGCGCGCGCTGTTGTCGGTATAGTAGGCAGAGCCGTCGAAGTTCTTGAAGTTGCGCTCGATTGCATCGCCCTCGAAGTCGCGGTAGGTCCTGCCTTTCTGCGCAAAGACTCCGCAGTCGCCCTTGTAGCGCTGGATGTTCCCGGCGAGGAGCAGATAGAAATTGTCCCCGTAGCCGCCCTTCATCATCTCGGAATCACGCGAGAACTCTTCGTTGAAGAGGTCCACGAAAACGGTCTCCTTCTTGCCGTTGAGGAGTTTGAGGGCAATCCACTCGTTCCAGCCGGTCACGAAGACATTGTCGATCTTGTCGATGTTGTCGAAGACAGTCTGCCACTGGTTCCGGAAATTGCGGCCCTCCCGGAAATCCTCCTTTATCTCCTTGCGGGTCTTGGCATCCCATCCGCGGCCGCGGCAGGTAGTGGTGTCGGAGAAGGTCACGGTCTCGACCGAATGCTGGGAGACGGACACTGAGACGACACCGTTGTGGAGACGCTGAGGGTTGTCCCAGCTCATCCACGGGAAAGCGTTCTCGTCGTAAGGGGCATTCGGCCACTGGGACTCGCGGACATCGAATATTTCCTGGAGTTCGTCGGAAACATAGTCCGGATTGCCGCCCTGGTCGGAGGACTTGTTCTTCCTGGTCAGGCCCACGACGAGCGGTTTGCCCTTAGGGCTGTAGAAGAGTCCGTCCCATTCACCGGACTTGACGAAGTTGTCGTAAATCATCTGCACGGACCTGCCGGAGGCGCTGTTGGTGTAGAAGGCCACCTTCGGTACGTCGAAACCCTGGGAAGCGAATTTCTTGAGCACGTTCAGGACGACGGTGATTGCCTCCGGATAAACCACGGCGTTGGTGGTGTCGAACATCAGGTAGTCGATTCCGGCGTTCATCAGGAGTTCGACGTGACGGGTAATCACCCAGGGGTCGCGGCTGTCATAGTAGCCGTAGAGAGGTTCGCCCCAGAAATGGAACTGTCCGGCAGGGCTCTTTGGAGTGCCTTCAGGCGACCAGAGGTCCTCCGGAGCCTCCTTGAGCAGTTTGGTGATGTCATAGATGCCCTTCTGCTGGCTTGGATGCTGGCCGAGCCAGACAAAGTAGAAGATGCCGACGTCCTTTCTGCCGGTTCCCTGAGCGAAAACCGAGCCGGCGAGAAGCATTGCCGCCGCGAGAGATAAAAGAATCTTTTTCATTGAGTTTGGTTTGGTTAATAAACAGTGCTTACTTTATGGTTGTCTTGAACTGATAGGTTCCGGAGCCCACTTCTTTGGAAGTGTAGCCGCCACCGGCAGCCGGAATCCAGACCGTGGCGGTGCTGTTGGCAGGGATTGTGACATCGAGGGTCAGGCTGCGGCCCTTCTTCCTCCAGGCGCTTCTGATCTTGCCTTTCACGGTGTCAAGCTCGCCTTCGGCGTAATCCAGTTCATCGAATATGTAAGGCTTGATGGTGAAGTGCTCGTAGGCAGGTCTGTCGAATTCAGGGCTGATGCCGGCGACATATTTGTAGAACCACGAGCCCACCGAGCCCATCATCGGATGGTTGTGCGAATTCATGGCATCGCCCGTCAGGTACTCCCAGCGCTCCCAGAGAGTAGTGGCGCCGTTGGCGAGCATAAATCCCCAGCCCGGGTAGGTCGTCCGGGTGGCAATCTTGTAGGCTTCTTCCTTGTGGCCATATTCAGTGAGCATCTCGAGAAGATACTTCGTGCAGAGGTTGCCGGTCGTCAGATGGTAGTCGTGGGCGACGACATCGGCGACGAGATTGTCCACGACCCGCTGAATCCTGTCCTTAGGGACGATTCCGAGGAAGAGGGCGAAGGAGTTGGCCGCCTGGTTGTTGCTGCCGTAGCCTCCGGCCGCCTCATCCCAGTATTCGCGGTTGATTGCGGCTGCGGTCTTTTCGGCGAGGGCGGAATACCGGGCGGCGTCCCCCGGCCTTTCGGCGACCTCGGCCATCTGTGACAGCATCACTGCGCAGTAGTAGAGGTAGCCGGTGGAAATCAGAAGTCCCGGCGTGTATTTGGACACGCCCGAATCAGGATTGAGGAGGAACTCCCTCGGAGGACACCAGTCGCCGTAGTAGCTGTAATCCACGATACCGTCCTTTGTGCGGGAAGCCAGGTAGTCCACCCAGGCCTTCATGTTGTCGAAGCCGTCGATAATCAGGGACTTGTTGCCGTAGAACTTGTAGGAATTGTAGGCAAGGAGAAGGAAGCTCGCGCAGACCGGGTCGGCAGGCCTTGCCCCGAAACGGAACGGAGCCACGCAGGTGATGGTGCCGTCGGCGCCCTGGGTGTCCACGATGTCCCAGAAGAATTTCGGGAAGAACTTGGCCATGTCGAAATTGTAGAAGGCAGGCTCCATACTGACGGTGAGGTCATTGAGCCAGCCCATCCTCTCGTCCCTCTGAGGGCAGTCGGTCGGAACGCTGTGGAAGTTGGACGCCTCGGTGTTGAGCACCATCGTGTTGATGTCGTTCAGCAGGGAGTTGCTGCAGTTGAAGCTGGAAGTCCTGGCCATTGAAGAGCGTACAGCCTTGACCCGGATGTCCCCGACTGCCGGAGCCTCCTCGAGGCCCTCTATCTGGACGAAACGGAAACCGTGGTAGGTGAACTTCGGCTCCCATTCAAACTCCGAATCGGTCGCAGGGATGAAGCTGTCTTCACTCTTGGCATTCCGCAGGTTGTCCTGGTTGACCAGACCGTTGTCCCTAAGGGTTTCAGCATAGCGCATCGTCACCTTCTTCCCGGCCATTCCGGAGACCTTGAGCGAAATCCATCCGGCCAGATTGCGTCCGGCATCGACCACATAGACACCTTCCCGAGGCTCTGAAACGGAGGCCGGAGCGAAGTTCTCCACTACCTTGACAGGCTCCATCTGCTGGGAAACGAGCCTTCCGACAGGCTCGTCGGTGTTGTATGCCAGGCCCCAGACCTTGTTCATCAGGCCTGCAGGGCGGTACGGCTCGAAAAGCTCGGGGTTCTCCTCCCTCGCATCGAAATGTTCGCCGTCGAATATGGTGGTGTACATCGTGGAGCCTGCGGTGATAGCCCGCATATCTCCGGCAGTGAGCGCGGCCTGGGAACCGTCCTCGAAAAGGACGTGCATCTGCATTCGGAGCTTCGGTGTGCCGATGAAGCCCGGGGCGACAGCCACCACGATGGTGTTGGCCTCCTCGGTGAAACAGTCGGAGATGTCGTAGGTGGCGTAGTATATTCTCTTGCTGTAGGAACTCTGGGCCGGGTCAAGGACGTGGTCGCCTATCTTCCTGCCGTTGATCATCAGTTCATAGAAGCCCAGTCCGGCAATGTACATACGGGCCTCCTTGACAGGCTTTCCTCCGTAGGCCACGGTCGATTTGAAGTAGAGGACGCGGCCCGGCATTCCGGTAGCATAGCCGATCCAGCCTCCCCACCAGTCCTCCTCGTGAAGAAGGCCCATTTCAAAAGAGGCGGGGTCGGACCAGCCGGTGACCTCGTCGTCGCCTGTCCAGACACGGACCGTCCACCAGTAGCGGGCGCGGGTCCGGAGAGGATTGCCCTTGTAGATGATACCCGTGGAAGCGGAACCGGCCTTCTTGCCGCTGTCCCACATATCGGCCTCGCCGTTGGCAAGTTTCTCCGGAGAGGTGGCCACCAGAATCTGGTAGGCCGTCTGCATACATCCCCGCCGGTTGCTTTCCAGTTTCCAGCTCAGCTGAGGCTGCTCCGAGTCTATTCCCAGAGGCTCACGCTGATAGTTGCACTGGAGATCAACTGCCTTTGTAAGGGGTGCCTCCTTCGCGTTAGCCGAAAGGAACAGGGTGCAGCAGAGGGAGAGCGCACAGAAAAGGGAAGAAAGTCTGATATTCATAGTCTGATGAGATTTGCTTGCGTGATTCTATTCGTAGATTTCCGGGACATCGACGAGGGTGCGCTTGAACATATTGTCGCCGCCCACCCAGTTCGGGTGATGATAGACGAGCCATTTCCACTCCTTCCAATAGTCCTCGAAGAACATCTGGTTCTTGTCCACCTGTTTCCCGTCCCCGTCCAGGGATGTCACGAGGTCGAACATACAGCCCTTGATGCCATACTTCCGGCGGACCTTCGAGATTGTATCATTGCAAGGGACCTGGGTTCCGGACTCGTTGCACGGAATGTTGTTCAGGACCGGAATGCAGCCCTGGGAAAGAATATATTCGACAAGTTCCGAAAGGTTCTCCTCCGTGTTGCCGCCGTTGGTGCCGATGGTCACCATAACGTAGTCGGTATCGATGTAAGGCAGTTCGTTCTTGATGTAGTCCAGGACCTGGACGATGGTGCATCCTCCCCTGCCGCTGGACATCGCTTTGCCTCCCAACCGGCTGATGATGCGCTGGGTCCAGGCGTACTGGAAATAATCGGCCGGGAAGTAGCCCTCCGGCTGGGTGATGGAGTCGCCGTAGATGAGCATCCGGACCTTCTTCTTGAGAGAGGAGACCGTGACCCTGCTGACAAGGGCGGAAGTCCCGCTCCTGAGCCCGAAGCAGTAGTGGTCCCACTGCATACCCACATTGAAGCCCTCCTGAAGCACTCCGGCCCCGTGCCCTCCCGGGCCGTCGTTCACAGCCTCGACGCAGGCCGTGCCGCGGCCCTTGCAGGCAGTGACCCGTACCATCGACTTGTTGTAGATGTGGAAGACCTCAATGTCACAGGCCCTGCCGCCTTCCAGGAAAGGGGCATCGACCTCGGTGACAGGAGAGGTGAGAATCCTGACCTTGCGGGCAGGCACGTCGATTTCGGCGGTGAAATCGCCTTCGCTGCTCTGGAGCCACAGGACGGCATCCTCCGAAGGTGTGAGCCTGTAGCAGACCTTCCTTTCCGCAAGTGCGTAGTACTTGTCTATCTTTGCGAGGGCGGTGCCTGGAATGAGGGAAAGGCCGCCTTCGACATATTCAGCCGCTCCGTTGAGAAGGAGGAAGTCAGGTTTCTGGCCCTTGTCGAAGCGCAGGTCCAGCATCACGGCAGGCTTGGAGCCGTTCCCGGCTGAAAGCACCGGAGACAGCGACAGGAAAGCCAGCGTCAGAAGAACTAAAAATCTTTGCATATAGTACGTTTTGAAACTGATTCGAATCCGTTGACCGCCTCGACACCTACGCTGCGGGCATCGGTCCCCCGGATGACGAAGCAGAGTTCCTCCGGATGCAGCGGATGGGTGTTGTCCCCGTTGGTGTCAAAAGTCTGGTAAGGGCCCTCGGAAGGCAGGGTGCCTACAAGGGTGTTGTTCTTGAATATGTTGAAGCGCAGGAGGCCCGACTCCACATCGGCCTGCGCCTTCCAGGTCAGGACGAGCGAGGTGTCCGTCTTCGCGACCTCCAGGTCATAAGGGGCGGAAGGAGGAGTCTTGTCGGCAAGGGTGCCCGTGCTGACATATTCCTTCCAGTTCAGGGCAGTCCTCCTGTCCGGGAAGCGGCAGAGGCCGGACGCATCCCCCTCGAACTTCGATTCCCTGCAAAGTTCCAGCGTCCCGGGATCGCCGAGCCAGGTCTTCTTCGGGTCAAGGGACTTCAGCTTCGCGGACCTGCCGCCGGGGAGCCTGGCGGCCATCGCCGACTCGAAGAAAGGAATGGCCATATAGCGGATATAGCTGAAGTTGTGGTTCTGGCCGGCGGTGAAAGCGATGCTCGCCGGCGCGTCCATAAGGCGGAGCCGGGCGAAAGTGTGTTCGGCAGTGGCCTCGCAGGCGGCGAAGGGGGCATCCTGCGGACCGGCGTGCCTCAGAAGCACGGGAACGCGGGCGGCTTCGGCAGGGTAGTCCCACTGCGGATCGAAGGCCGCTGAATATGCCACCAGAGCGATGACCCTCTCCGGGTAGTCCCTCAACATTCCGAGAGTCCAGTACCCGCCTCCGGAATGGCCGAAGAGCAGGAAGGGCGCTCCTTCAAGTTCCGGATGACCGGATTTGGAGCCCACGAGGGAAAGCACGTTGAAAAGGGCTTCTGCAGTCCCCGACTCCGGGTCGCGCCAGAGGAAACAGTCTCCGTAGAGGGCGGTTTCCAGCACTGCCAGGTCCCATTTCCGGGCGAAGGCCCGGTACTGCAGGTCGTAGGGACGGGTGATTCCGAACTGCTCCATCGTGCAGCCGTGCTGGAGCACCAGCACTCCCCTTATCCTCTTCGCGGAACCGGGGACATAGACACCGTACTCGGCTTTCGAGGCGAAGGGACAGGACTCCCCTTCCAGTGTGACACGGTAAACGCTGTCCCTGCCAGCAGCCGGCTGTTCCCCGCCGGCCCGATGGCGGCTGCCGCATCCGGATACAAAGAGGCCTGCCATAAAGCAGGCCACAGATGTCAGCAATGACTTTGCCGTATGGTTCATTTTGCTGTCAATTCATGTGGTTGACACAAATTTAACACTTTTTGGCGACTTTGCTGAGAAAACATTTGATGGTGTTCTCCATCAGGCAGCAGATGGTCATAGGACCCACACCGCCCGGGACAGGAGTGATGGCGGCAGCCTTCGGCTCGACGGATGCGAAATCCACGTCGCCGCAGAGGGCCCCGTTCTCGTCACGGTCCATTCCCACATCGATGACGGTGGCTCCTTCCTTGACCATGTCTCCGGTCACGAACCTGGCCCGGCCGATGGCCACGACAAGGATGTCGGCCTTGCGGGTGTACTCGGCCAGATTCTCAGTCCGGGAATGGCAGACTGTTACGGTAGCGTTCCTGTCCAGAAGGAGTTTGGCCACAGGCAGGCCGACGATCTGGCTCCTGCCGATTACGACGGCATTCTTGCCGGCGATTTCGCAGCCGGCCGCCTCCAGCAGTTTGATGATGCCTTCCGGAGTGCAAGGGACAACGCAGGATGAGTTCGGCCTCTTCTGCCAGAGGGCGGCGGTGTTGAGCGGATGGAAACCGTCAACATCCTTCTCGTGGGCGATGGCCTCGATGACCTTCACCTCGCTGATGTGCTTCGGAAGAGGAAGCTGGACCAGGATGCCGTCCACCGTACTGTCATTGTTGAGTCCGTCGATGACGCCCAGCAGTTCAGCCTCGGTGGTACTCTCGGGCATCCGTACCGTAATGTTGGTGATGCCCACCACCTCGCAGGCCTTCGCCTTGTTGCGGACGTAAGTCTGGCTGCCGGGGTCCTCCCCCACCAGGATGACGGCGAGCGAAGGAGTCCTGCCGTATTTGTCCGTGAAACCTGCCACCTGTCCGGCCATACCGGCCTTCAGCTTTGCCGCAAGCTCTTTTCCGCTTATGATAGTTGCCATTTCATTATTGTTTAAGAATATTCGTCAAAAAATCCAGTGTCCGATGTCCGTGCGGTTGAAAAGGTTGTCGCAGCGGATCTTCCCGACTGCGGCGAGAGCCTTGTCCCGGGCCTCGGGCGCAGTAGGGGCAGAGGCCACGACCATCAGCACCCTTCCGCCCGAAGTGACCAGCACAGGATGTTCCCTGTCCTCGGCTGAGACCGCCCTGGTGCCCATCTGGTAAATCCGGACAGCGGGATCGGACATCGCGTCCTCTATCCCGGAAATCTCGAAACCTTTCTCATAGGAGCCGGGATAGCCTTTGGAGGCCATCACGAAGCCGAGGACCACATCGTCGGACCAGCGAAGCTCCGGCATTGAGCCGTTTCCGTCGGCGACGGCCGAGAACATCCCGTAGATGTCGGTCTGCAGTCTCGGAAGCACCACCTCGGTCTCGGGATCGCCGAAACGGCAGTTGAACTCGATGACTTTGATGCCCTCCGGAGTCTTCATCAGCCCCCCGTAAAGCACGCCCTTGAAAGGACAGCCCTCGCTGACCATTCCGGCGGCAACCTTCTTCATAATGTGTTCCAAGGCAAATTCCTCATCCTCGCGGGAAATGAAAGGCAGCGGTGAATATGCTCCCATCCCTCCCGTGTTCGGACCCTTGTCGCCGTCGAAGGCGCGCTTGTGGTCCTGGGACAGGGCAAGAGGATAGACCTCCGTGCCGTCCACGAAGCACATAAAGGAGAACTCGGGGCCGGTCAGGAATTCCTCGACCACGACCTTCCCTTTGCCGAAACGGTCGTCAAGTAGCATATCCCTGAGCGCTTCCTCCGCCTCCTGCGGAGTCTCCGGAATCACCACGCCTTTGCCGGCTGCGAGCCCGTCGTACTTGAGTACAACAGGGAACTTGCCGCCGAGGACATATTCAAGAGCCTCCCCGAACTTGTCGAAGGTGCGGTAGGCGGCGGTAGGGACATCGTATTTGGCCATCAGCCTCTTGGCGAAATCCTTGCTGGACTCGATTCTGGCGGCGGCGGCCGAAGGTCCGAATATTCTCAGGCCGGCGGCGGCGAAAGCATCGGCGATGCCGAGGGAAAGGGGGACTTCCGGACCCACTACGGTAAGGTCGATGCCCTTCTCCGAAGCGAAGTCCACAAGGGCCGGAATGTCGGTCTCCTTGATCGGGACGCATTCCGCCTGGGCGGCTATTCCGGCATTGCCCGGAGCACAGTAGATTTTTTCCACGCAGGCGGAGCGGCTGAGGGCGTCCACGATAGCATGCTCGCGTCCTCCGCTTCCGACCACAAGGACTTTCCTGCCCACGAGAGAATCCAGTGTCACCGTCCTCCCGTCCTCTTTTGTCGTTGGTTTGTGATACACCAGAGCCATATCCCGTCAATGTTTGAAATGTCTCTCGCCGGTGAAGAGCATAGTGATTCCAAGCTCGTCACACTTTTTCACTGAGTCTTCGTCGCGGACCGAGCCTCCCGGCTGGACGATGGCCCTGACACCGTACTCGGCAGCGAGGGCAACGCAGTCGCTGAACGGGAAGAAAGCGTCCGAAGCCAGCACCAGGCCCGCCTTGCGGGCGGCCTCCTTCTCATCGACGGCGGAGACATCGGTCCCGGCGGCGGCAGCGGCTTCCACGGCAAGAGTATGGGCTGCCTGCTTGAGGGCTATCTCGGCCGAACCGACCCGGTTCATCTGACCGGCGCCGACACCATAGACCATTCCGGCCTTTCCGACGACGATGGCGTTGGACTTGACGTGCTTGACGATTCGCCAGGTGAAGTTCATATCCTCGAGCTGTGCCTCGTCAGGCTTGACGGCAGTCACGCACTGGGCGGCTGAGGCGGACACGATTCCGAGGTCCTGATTCTGCACGAGCAGGCCTCCGTTGACGCTGACGCAGGCCATCTGCTCCCTGACATCCCCCTCCATGCAGACCTCGAGGAGCCTGAGGTTCTTCTTGGTCTGAAGGAGTTCAAGGGCGTCCGGAGCAAAAGCCGGAGCCATCACGATTTCAAGGAATATCGGCTTGAGCATCTGTGCCACCTCAAGGGTGACCTCGCGGTTGAATGCGACGATTCCTCCGTAAATCGAAGTCCGGTCACCCTCGTAGGCCTTCTTCCAGGCCTCGGCGATGTCCTTGCCGATTCCGGCCCCGCAAGGGTTCATATGTTTGAGACCCACTGCGAAAGGCTCCTTGAATTCGCGGACGATGTTGAGCGCGGCATTGGCATCCTGGATGTTGTTGTAGGAAAGTTCCTTTCCGTTCAGCTGCCTTGCGGTGGCAAGTGAATATGGGGCCTCTCCGACAGTCCTGTAGAACTTGGCTGCCTGGTGAGGGTTCTCGCCGTAGCGCAGTTCCTGCTTGATGTCATATTCAAGGAAGAGCTTTTCCGGCAGGCCCGCCTGCGCACGCATATAGGAGGCGATAGCACAGTCGTACTGGGCCGTGTGGGTGTAGGCCTTCGCGGACAGGGCAAGGCGGGTCTGCGGGGTGGTTGAGCCCTTCTCCCTGAGTTCGGAGAGGACGGTCGCATAGTCTTCCGGATTGACGACGATGGTCACGCTCTGCCAGTTCTTCGCGGCACTGCGCACCATTGAAGGGCCTCCGATGTCGATGTGTTCGATGGCATCCTCGAGAGTCACGTCAGGCTTGGCGATGGTCTCGCGGAAAGGATAGAGATTGACGCAGACCAGGTCGATGGTACCGATGCCGTTGTCGGCGATCTGCTTCATGTGGTCGGGGATGTCCCTCCTTGCGAGAAGGGCCCCGTGAATCTTCGGATGGAGAGTCTTGACCCTGCCGTCGCAAATCTCGGGGAAGCCCGTGACATCGCTGACCGAAGTCACCGGAAGTCCCGCTTCCTTCAACATCTTCATGGTACCGCTGGTGGAGAGAATCTCCCATCCCATGGCGACCAGTTCGCGGGCGAAACCGACTACGCCCGTCTTGTCACTAACACTGATTAAAGCTCGCATATCTGATTGTATGATTCGACTCGTTGCTGTTGTCAAAGAAGATGGATGTCAACTCCCGGCCTGTCCGTGACCTTTCCGATGACGGTGGCCTTGTCCCCGTAGGAAGCAAGGATGTCAATCGCCTTCCCGGCCTCGGAGCCGTCCAGGGCGATGACCATTCCGACACCCATATTGAATATGTTGAACATCTCCCTGTGAGGGATGTTGCCGTACTTTTCGAGGAAACGGAAAATCGGCAGGATGGTCCAGGAGCCTTCCTCCACCTCTATTCCCTGGCCCGGACGGAGGATGCGCGGGATGTTCTCGTCAAAACCGCCGCCGGTGATGTGGGCCACTCCGTGTACATCGCAGTTGCGTATCACGTCGAGGACCTGCTTGACATAGATTCTGGTGGGCGTGAGGGCGACAAGGCCGAGAGGCTGGTCGGACTCAAGTTCGGGATAGACCTTGTGAAGGTCGAGGGCGTTGTCGGAGAAAATTTTGCGCACGAGGCTGAAACCGTTGCTGTGGACACCTGTGGAGGCGATTCCGACGAGGACGTCGCCCGCCTTGACCTTGCTCCCGTCGATGAGGCGGGACTTCTCCACGACTCCCGTGGTGTAGCCCGCGATGTCATATTCGCCGTCGGCGTACATTCCCGGCATTTCGGCCGTCTCTCCGCCGACGAGGGCGCAGCCCGCCTGGCGGCAGCCTTCCGCCACTCCGGCCACGATGGCCTCCACGACTTCCGGACGGGTTTTCCCCTGGGCGACATAGTCCAGGAACACCAGAGGTTCCGCTCCCTGGGCGAGAACGTCGTTGACGCACATCGCGACGGCGTCGATTCCTATGGTGTCGTGCTTGTCCATCGCGAACGCCAGCTTGAGCTTGGTTCCGACTCCGTCGGTACCGCTGACAAGGACCGGTTCCTTAACTCCAAGCACCGAAAGGTCGAACATTCCTCCGAACGACCCGATGTTACCCATAACACCGACCCTGTCGGTGGAAGCCACGTGCTTCTTGATCCTGCGGACCACGTCGTAGCCCGCTTCGAGGCTGACGCCTGCCTTCTCGTAGTCAACTGCCATTGTGATATGAGGTTTAAATGATGTGCAAAGATAGCCAATATGGAAAGAGTAAAAAAGAACTTGCCCGCAAGATTGGGCAAGTTTTCAAACGAAGACATCGCGCAGCACCGAAAGGGAACGTACATTGACCCGGGACTCGGTGTGATGGGCGATGTATTTGAGTATGGACTCGGCGACCTCGTTCCTTCCGGCACCGCTCATAGGCACCAGAAGGGCCTCTTCAAAAGGCTTTGTCAGAAGGTCCTCCACGCTCCGGTACATTTCCCCGACGAAGGGCGAAAGGTCCTCCATCCCGGGGCTGAAGCCCAGGGCGGAGCAGAGGCCCAGCAGAAACAGCAGGTGGAAATTGGAAAAATCCCCCTCGAGGGCATCCAGGGTCAGGATCTGTCCTTTCAGCCAGTCCGCCAGGGTGTCCCCGGAACTCTGCTCCCTGACCACCCGGAAGAGGACCTCGCTCATAAAGAGGCTCATCGTGTTCTTGTAGAGGCTGCTCCGGATGCCGTTCAGCGGGGAGATGCAGGTGAAGTTCCGCGCGAACCAGAGTTCCGACTTGGGATTCTCCGTAACCTCGGCTTCAAGGATGTTCAGAGGCAGGAACAGGGCCATCGCCGTCCTGGGGCTGACGCGGACGAGGAAGCCCCTCCTGCCATATTCCCTGCTCAAAGTGTGGAGGACTATGGAGTTGTCGCCGAACTTGGTGTGGCTGATGACTATCAGTTCCGCCTTGGACTTCATCGGCTTCCGTCTTTGGCTCCGTTGAGGAAGAGCGACATCGCCCGGAGGGCCTTGCCCCTGTGCGAAATCTCATTCTTCTGTTCTTCGGTGATGTCCGCTGCGGTCAGGCCGGGATATTCGCGAGGAATGAATATGGGGTCGTACCCGAAACCGCCCTTCCCGGACTTCTCCCTGGCGATTTCGCCTTCCATCGTACCTTCGAAGCGGTAAGTCTTTCCGTCGAGAATCAGGGTCACGACGCTTCTGAACCGGGCCTTGCGGCTCACGGGGAGCCCCCCGGCCTCAAGTGCGGAAAGTTCGTCGAGCACCTTGTCCATATTGAGGTTGAAATCTTTGGAAGGTCCGGCATAGCGGGCCGTATAGACTCCCGGGGCGCCGCCCAGGGCATCCACCTCGAGCCCGGTGTCATCCGCGAAACAGTCGCAGCCCTTGAGCCGGTAGAGGTATTCGGCCTTCTGGAGGGAATTTTCCTCGAGAGTGACACCCGTCTCGGGGATGTCTCCGTCTATCCCGAAATCCGAAGGAGTGTACAGTTCGAAATCTTCTCCGAGGATTTCGGACGCTTCACGCAGTTTGCCGCGGTTGGCGGTAGCAAAAACCAGCTTTGTCATTTGTTGATGATTCTTCTACAAATATAAAAAAATCTTAACTTTGTTTTCGGCACGGCACTTGCACTTTACCGCCCGCCGGATAAAGATATAGAATGATGGACATCAAAAGAATGACAGCCCTGGGCCTGGGACTACTGCTGACGGTCGCGGGAACGACAGTCTCCGCTCAGAGCAAATCCTTCAAAATCGGACAATGGACCGAAATCAACAACGCGATACTCAATGAGCTGAACCGCTCGTACGTCGATTCCCTGCCGCTGGACAGAATGGAGAAAGCGGGCATCCAGGCGATGCTTGAGAGCCTCGACCCCTACACCGTCTATATTCCGGAAGAGGAGAACGAGGATCTCCAGCTGATGATTGCAAAGACCTACGGAGGCATCGGCGCAGTCATCTACAAGCCGGAAAAGGACGGCAACGTCATCATCAACGAGCCGTACAAGGACAGCCCGGCCGACAAGTACGGCCTGCGCTGCGGCGACGAAATCCTGGAAATCGACGGAGCGACCACCCACGGCCTGAGCACCCAGGAGGCTTCCGACAGGATGAAGGGCAAGCCGGGCACGACGGTCAAGTTCAAGGTGAAGAAGGTGCGGACGGGAGAAATCGTGGACATCGACGTGGTCCGGGAGAGAATACACCTCCCGGATGTCGAATATGCCGGGATGCTTGACGACACCACTGGCTACATCTACCAGAGCGGATTCACCCAGAACGTTTCGGCCGACATCCGTAACGCCGTCCTCAAACTCAAGGACGAAGGAATGACGAAACTTGTCCTCGACCTCAGGGGCAACGGCGGCGGACTGATGAGCGAAGCCATCGACATCGTCTCCCTCTTCGTGCCGAAAGGCTCGCTGGTGGTGACGTCCAAAGGCCTGGCGGAAGGTTCGGAGACTCACTTCAAGACCAGATACGACCCTGTTGACACCGAGATTCCCATCATCGTGATGGTCGATTCCGGCTCGGCTTCCTCATCCGAAATCGTGACCGGAGCCCTCCAGGATCTCGACAGGGCGACCGTCTGCGGCACGAGGACTTTCGGCAAGGGCCTCGTCCAGAGCATAAGGCCTCTTCCGTACAACGGACAGCTGAAAATCACCACCGCCAAATACTACACCCCGTCCGGACGTTGCGTCCAGGCCATCGACTATTCCAGCCGCAACGAGGACGGCAGCGTCGAATATATTCCCGATTCGCTGACCCACGAATTCAAGACCGCCCACGGCAGGACAGTCCGCGACGGCGGCGGCATCACTCCCGACCACATCATCAAGGGGCAGGACTACAGCAGGCTCACATATTCATTGGTCGCCGCGGGCATCATCCAGAACTACGCCATCGAATTCGCGCGGAAGCACGAGAGCGTGGAGGAGGATTTCCGCCTGGACGACGAGATGTGGAATGATTTCGTCGAATATGCCGAGACCCAGACCTTCGACTACCGTTCCAGCGCGATGACCCTTCTGGACATGATGAAGAAGGAACTCGAACAGGACGGCCTGAGCGAGACGGTCGCCGAACAGACGGAGGCCCTGCAGAAGGCTCTGGAGATGGACAAAAAGACTTTCCTCAACCTGAAAAGGTCGGAAATCCAGCCGTTCATCGAAGAAGAAATCGTCGTCCGCTACCATTTCCAGGAAGCCGGAATCAAAATCCGCCTGCGCTACGACGACCAACTCCGCGAAGCGCTGACGAAACCTCTTATTGAATTCTGATACGGGCCGGGGAAGGCTCAGCCCTCGATGAAACTGGTCAGGCAGGTCATTCCGTCCCCTTCCGGGCGGAAGACGATGCCGCGGCTCGAGGCCGGAATCAGGACAGTCTCGCCCTGGCGGACAGGGACGCTGTACTCCGCTCCGTCGGAATCGAAGTCCACGAGAGTTCCGCCGCCCTTGACGCAGACGACCACAAGAAAGGAATCCAGCGCCGAAAGGTCTTTTGAATATTCCCCCGTCAAGTCGATTCTGTCAGCGGAAAAATATCCGCATCTGACCAGGGGGACCTCCTGGTCCTTGAGGTCGGGACAGTCAGTCCTGTAGTCCCCGTAATACGAGAAGTCGAGAGCCTCCCTCGCCTGGGCGAGGTGCAGTTCCCTCGGCCTGCCGTCCAGACCGGGACGTCCGTAGTCGTAAATCCTGTAGGTAAGGTCGCTCGGAGGCTGGATTTCAACGACGAAGGAACCCGCTCCTATGGCGTGGATCCTGCCGGCCGGCAGAAAGAAAACATCCCCCGGGGCGACTGTGTGTTTCGAAAGCACGTCGGTAATCCTGCCTTCCCTGACAAGTTCGTCATAGAGTTCGGGAGTGACCGGCTCGGAAAATCCGCTGGTCAGATGCGCCCCCTCTTCTGCGCCTATGACATACCAGAGTTCCGACTTGCCTCTGTGGCCCGGATTCAGCCTGGCCGCGGTCGCGTCGTCGGGATGGACCTGGATGGAGAGGTCGCTTTCCGCGTCGATGAACTTGACCAGCAGGGGGAACTCCGTCCCGAAGGCTGCAAAGAGCCGTTCACCCACGACCTGAGGCCCGTAGAGTTCCATCACCCGGGTGAGGCTGCAAGAGTCGAGCGGACCGCCGCTGACCACGGAGACGGAACCTTCGACAGAAGAAATCTCCCAGCTCTCCCCTACCTTCCGCTGAGCGGACGGCAAACCCTTGTAGGCGGAGATTCTCTCCCCGCCCCAGACTTTTGTCTTGAATATGGGCTCAAACTTCAGTGGATACATTGCAGTACGACGGCTTGTTTCTGACTGTCATATTTTGCAAAATTAAATGAATAATCCAACAATTCATAATGCGCAGTCATCATTCCGCTGCTTTTTTACTAACTTTGTAAAGATTACAGAAGATTATTGTCAGAAGCTGTTTTGAAATGTCTGCCGCAGATGTTTACAGGTTTTTTTCGAGACAGTTTCAATCGCTGAAGAGCGGACAAGGCAGTGGCCATGTGAGCGATGAAGCAGAAGAGAATGGCCTGAAAGGCACATTAAGAAGAAAAAGAGTAAATATTTCAAAACAGCTTCTTATATGAGTAGAAGAAACGTGCGCGCCAAAAGCGCCGGAAGCAGAAGGCAAACCTCCGGAAAGAGCCGTGAGAAGAAGTTCGGCTCAAAGGGAAGGAAAAAGAATACGTTCGCAGAAGTTACCGGAAAGGTCCAGATGACAAGGGACGGTTTTGTCTTCGTAGTGATTGAGGGAGAACCTGACAACGATGTGTTCGTCAAGGCCTCCAAGACCCGCGGGGCCCTGAACGGGGACACGGTCAGATGTGCGGTCACCAAAGAGAAGCCCCAGCCTGCCGAAACCCGGGGCAGGGGCCGGTCGAAAGCCGGAGAGAAACGCCGGGAAGGAGAAATCATCGAAATCGTGGAGCGGTGCAGCCGGCCTTTCGTCGGCATTCTGCACCTTGTGGGCAAGCAGGCCTGGGTGCTGATGCAGTCCAGGACCATGCCTTACGACATATTCATACCTTACGAGACTTTGCCTGAGGGTGCGGTCAAAGGAATGAAGGTCGCCGCCGTCGTGGACGGATGGGAAAAGGGCGAGCCGACGCCGTTCGGCCACATCGTCGATGTGCTCGGAGCTCCGGGGGAAAACGAGACCGAGATGCACGCCATCCTCGCCGAATACGGTCTCCCGTACAGATTCTCCCCTGAGGTCGAGAATGCCGCCGACGGAATCTCCGACACCATCACAGAAAAGGATTTGAAAGGCCGCCGGGATTTCCGGGACACCCTTACCTTCACCATAGACCCGGAGGATGCCAAGGACTTCGACGACGCACTGTCGTTCAGGAGACTGCCGGGAGGGAACATCGAGGTCGGAGTGCACATCGCGGATGTGTCCTACTATGTGACACCGGGCTCGGTCGTGGACAAGGAAGCACAGGAACGCGGCACTTCCGTCTATCTGGTTGACAGGACCGTGCCGATGCTCCCGGAGAAGCTTTCCAACAAGCTCTGCTCCCTGCGTCCGGCCGAAGACAAGCTGACTTTCTCCGCCGTCTTCGAACTGACTCCGGACGGAAGGACGGCAAGTCAGTGGTTCGGCCGCACGGTCATCCGCTCCGACTACCGTTTCGCCTACGAAACCGCCCAGCAGATAATCGACAACGGGGAGGCTTCACTGGATATGGAGCTCAGGGGCGGTACCGACGGCAGGACCCGTTCATCGGAAGACAACAAGGAGGCCATGATGGGTCAGGGAGTCTTCGAGGGCTGCCTGATTCCGAGGGAGACCAAGGAGGCCATTCTGGAACTCCACCGCCTCGCCACCATAATGAGGAAGAAGCGTTTCGCTTCGGGCGCCATCAGTTTTGAACGTCCGGAGATGAAGGTCGAGGTCGATGCAGCCGGAAAGCCGGTCAGAGTCTATGAGAAGATAAGCCGGGAAGCCAACTGGCTGATTGAGGAATTCATGCTCCTTGCCAACAGGTCCGTCGCCGAATTCATCGCCACTTCCGGCAACATGAACGGAAAGGCCGACAAGAATGCAAAGACCTTCATCTACCGCATCCACGGGGAGCCTAATTCGGACAAGATAGCTTCGCTGAACAAGTTCGCCGGCAACTTCGGGTACAAGATGGGCCCTGTCGGCAACGGCCGCGAGATTGCCAGGTCCCTCAACACTCTTCTCGACGATGCCAAGGGCAAGCCGGAGAGCAACGCCTTCCAGATGATAGCCCTGAGGTCGATGGCCAAAGCCGTGTACAGCACCGACAACATCGGCCACTACGGACTGGCATTCAAGTTCTACACCCACTTCACTTCCCCGATCAGGCGCTACCCGGACACTATGGTGCACAGGCTTCTGGCAATGTACCTCGACAAGGCGGCCAGCCAGGACCAGGGCTACTACGAAGCCCAGTGCGTACACGCTTCCGAGCGCGAGCAGATTGCCGCCAACGCCGAGCGCGACAGCATCAAGTACAAGCTCATCGAATATATGACCGACAAGGTCGGGCAGACCTTCGAGGGCACGATTTCCGGCCTCACGGAGTGGGGAATGTATGTGGAGATCAAGCCTACGATGATCGAAGGAATGGTCGCGATGAGGGACATCAAATCCGACTTCTACGATTTCGACGAGGAGAACTACCTTATCAAGGGAAAGCGCAGCGGCAAGGTTTTCCGTCTGGGCGATCCGGTCAGAATCAGGGTCAAGGCAGCCAATCTGGAGCAGAGGCTTCTGGACTACGAGCTGATTGACCAGCCGGAGAAGTAAGGGAGGACCTGAGCCCGGAACAGCAAGACCGGCGCCCGGAGAGCCCGGACGTTCCGGCCGGAAAAATGAAAGGAGGACGACCCGGCGGGCCGTCCTCCCTGTTTTCCTTTCCGGGCACGGCCCGATTGGTGAGTTATACAAGGCCCTGGGCGCACATCGCGTCGGCCACCTTGATGAAGCCTGCGAGATTGGCCCCGTCAACATAGTTGACTGTGCCGTCGGCCTTGGTGCCGTACTGTACGCAGGCATTGTGGATGTCCTTCATTATCGAATGGAGATGCTGGTCAACCTCTTCCGAGCTCCAGCGAAGACGCATTGAGTTCTGGGTCATCTCAAGTCCCGAGGTTGCCACTCCGCCGGCATTGGAAGCCTTTCCTGGAGAGTAGAGGATGCCGGCGCCCTGGAATACGGCGATGGCCTCCGGTGTCGAAGGCATATTCGCTCCTTCGGTCACGCAGTAGCAACCGTTGGCGACGAGAGCCCTGGCCTCGTCCCCGTTGATTTCGTTCTGGGTGGCGCAAGGCATCGCGATGTCGCAAGGGACGCTCCACGGACGTTCGTTCTCGAAGTATTTCGCGGCGGGATATTCGTTGACATATTCCTTGATACGCCCTCTGACGACATTCTTGAGGTGCATCACATACTGCCACTTCTCTTCGTTGAGGCCTTCCGGGTCGTAGATGTAGCCGTTCGAGTCGGAAAGGGTGACCACCTTAGCGCCGAGGCTCATCGCCTTCTTGGCGGCGTACTGCGCGACATTGCCGGAGCCTGAGATTACGACAGTCTGGCCTTCGAAGGACTTGCCCCTGAGGGCGAGCATCTCCTGTGCGAAGTAGCAGGCTCCGTAGCCGGTAGCCTCCGGCCTGATGAGGCTGCCGCCCCAGGCCAGACCCTTGCCGGTGAGAGTTCCGGTAAATTCGTCACGAAGCCTCTTGTACTGTCCGAAGAGGTAGCCGATTTCGCGGCCGCCCACACCGATGTCGCCGGCCGGGACGTCGGTGTCCTGGCCGATGTGCCTCTGAAGTTCGGTCATGAAGCTCTGGCAGAAACGCATCACTTCCGCATCGGACTTGCCTCTCGGGCTGAAATCGGAACCGCCCTTGCCGCCGCCCATCGGAAGGGTGGTCAGGCTGTTCTTGAAAGTCTGCTCGAATGCGAGGAACTTGAGAATGCTGAGGTTGACGCTGGCGTGGAAGCGGAGGCCTCCCTTGTAAGGTCCGATAGCGCTGTTCATCTGGACCCTGTAGCCCCTGTTGATCTGGACTCTGCCGCTGTCATCCATCCACGGCACCCGGAACATTATGACTCTTTCAGGCTCCGCCATCCTCTCCATAATCTTCAGATCCATCAGCTGAGGGTTCTGGACGATGTAAGGGGCGACGCTGGAGACTACTTCGCTCACAGCCTGGTGAAATTCATTCTCTCCCGGATTCTTTGCGATGAGAGCGGACATGAAATTGTTTACGTACTTTTCTGATAATCTGTCCATTGTGTTAATTTGTCAAGTGGTTTTATACTATAGTGTCACGAATCTTGTCGGCCTGTTCCTGACGATAGGCATCAAGTTTTGCAGAGAGGGCCTCGTCGCCCAGGGCCAGGATTTCAGCCGCCAGAATCGCGGCATTCTTCGCTCCGCCTATGGCGACAGTGGCAACGGGTATGCCTGTCGGCATCTGGACCATCGAGAGCAGCGAGTCGAGTCCGCCGAGGTTCTTCGTGGCCATCGGCACTGCGATGACGGGAAGAGTGGTCAGGCCTGCCGCGACTCCCGCGAGATGGGCGGCTCCGCCCGCTCCCGCAATCACGACACCGAAGCCGCGGCCCTTGAGGGCTTTTGAATATTCAAACATCAGCTCAGGAGTCCTGTGGGCGCTGATGATGCGGATTTCATATTCAATCCCGAATGCTTTGAGCATCTGCTCGGCTCCGGACATGACTTCATAGTCGCTTGTCGAGCCCATAATGATGGATACTTTCATTCCCTTGTCTTATAAATAGTTGCAGGCCACGCAACCGTGGGATGCAACGGGTGCAACTTTACAAAAATAGTAAATACAAGCGACAAATGAAAGCGGCGGACGAAAGCACCAAAGACTCCCGTCCGCCACTGTTTGGGATTATTCCGTGCAGGACTATGCCTCCTCCCACTGCTGGCGGAGGAGATTGACTGCATTGGTTACGATTGTCGCACGGTCTTCACCGGCCATTCCGCACTCGAAGCTGACGAACTTGTCGTAGTCCATCATCTTGAGGGCCCTGAAGCCATCGACATAGCGGTCGAGCTCTCCGTTCTCGCCCGGCATCTGCCTGGTTCCGCGGCTGGCGATGTGGACGTGCTGGAGGTACTTCTTGCCGGCTGACATCAGAGCGCCGAAGTCGGAAGTCTCTTCCTTCATGTGCCAGAAGTCGCCCATTGCCTTGACACCGTCGCTGTCTGCATCGCGTGCGATGGCAGCGGCGTCGCTGACAAGACGGAGGTAGAAGGCCTCGGCCCTGTTCAGAGGCTCGAGGATGACGGTGGTGCCGTTCTCCTTGGCGAACTCACCGAGTTCGTGGAGCTCTTCGCAGAGATAGTTGCGGGTGTCCAGGGTGTGAGGCTTGCAAGGCAGCTGGCCGTTGAAAGCCGGGAACATAATGACACCGGTGGAACCGAGCTGGCCGGCGGCCACGATGATTTCGCGCATCGTGGTGTCAAACAGCTTCTTCACATCCGGATCTTCGGCAAGGATGAAACCCTCGAAGCCGGCACAGATGGCGGACACCTTGATGTTGCGGCCTGAAAGGGCTTCGGTGATTTCCTTGACCCTTCCTGCAAGTCCGCGTCCTCCCGGCTCGAAACCGTTGACTCCGAGGCTCTCCATAAAGTCGAACTTTTCGGCGAGGGTCTCGCCCGGAGCGGTACCCTCCTGGAAGGAGATGTTGAGAGCGCCGCCGCAGCACTTGCAGTCCTTCTTTGAGGAGCTGTCAAGACCGCAGCTGTCAAGCAGAGAGGCAGCGGCAAGAGCCGCTGTCCCTGCTGCGGATGTTTTCAGAAAACTTCTTCTGTCCATAACGAATGGGTTGGTTCAATTCTGCTTCCCGGATGGAACTATTTCCCTGTTCCCGGAACCGGTACGGTGTACTTGTCCATCTCAAGAGGTCCGAGCTCGAGCTTCTCCGGCATATAGTCCATCTCGGAAGCGCTGATGTCGTCCCAGGTGACCTGTGCGCCGGTGTAGGCAGCCTCGCGGCCCATAACTCCGCAGAGCGTTGACATTCCGCACTCGCCTGACTCCACGTGGGTGGTTCCCTTGCGGATATGGTTGACCCAGTCCACATGTTCGAGGGTATAAGGGTCGTGCTGCTGGTATTCAGCCTGCGCAGCCTCGGCATCGAACTGCCAGATGATGTTCCCTTCGAGGTCGCGGATTGCGAAATCCTCTGAATTCCACCATCCCTTCGTGCCGTGGACTCTTTCGCTGATCTTGGTGGCGGTGCCGTCTATCTGGCGGCACATTGAGTGGAGGTGTACTCCGTTCTCATATTCAAAATCAACGCTGAAGCAATCGTACTGGTCGCCTGTGATCCTGCGGTGACGGGCGCCCATCGCCCTTGCTGCGACAGGGTGCTTGTAGCCGATCATCCAGTTGAACACGTCGATGTTGTGGACGTGCTGCTCAACGATGTGGTCGCCGGAGAGCCACTTCCAGTTGACCCAGTCACGGATGGTCCATTCCATGTCGGACCAGCCCTTCTCGCGCTCCCTGTACCAGAGCATTCCCTGATTCCAATAGACGTTGCCGCCGGTGATTTCACCGATGAGGCCTTCCTGAATCTTCTTGAATGACTCCACGTAAGGACGCTGGTGGTGACGCTGGGTTCCGCAGACAACGCTCAGGCCCTTGGCCTCGGCCTGCTTGGTGGAAGCCATAATCTGACGGTAGCCCTTGGAATCGACTGCGATAGGCTTCTCGAGGAAAGAGTGTACTCCCTTCTCGGTAGCGTAGGCGAAGTGGGTAGGACGGAACACCGGCGGTGTCGTGATGATGACCATATCCACACCGGAGTCGATGACCTGCTTGTAGGCATCGAAGCCGATGAAGCAGTTCTCGTCGGGTACAATCTGATCCCTCCCCTTGAGAGCCTCCTTGACATTGTTGAGGCGGTCAGGGAATACATCGCCGAGCGCCAGGACGGTGATTCCGTCGGCGGCGTCGAGAAGGTTCATGATTGCGCCGGAGCCGCGTCCGCCGCAGCCGATGAGTCCGACCTTGAGTTCCCTTCCCTCAACAGCCTTGTCAGGAAGTTCAGGAACATAGTACTCGTCCGGATTTCTCAGAGGAGTAACCTTTTTGCCATTTGTGCAGGATGCGAGAAGCGGTCCGGCAACGATTCCGGCGACACCGATCTTTGCACTGGTGCCCAGGAATGATCTTCTGTCCATTGATTTGCTCATAGTTATTTTGGATTATGCAGTTATTGTGAGATTTCAATTCCATCGGGCACTTCGCAGACCACGCGGAAACCGATTCCCTTGATGTCGGAGTACCACCAGATGCTCTTCGGGTTCTGCGGGTCGGTACGGAGCCAGGCATCGTTGAAGGTGTGGCTTCTGCTCGCGCAGCGGACCTTCGAAGCGTCGTCGGCGTAGCATCCTCCCCTGACGACGTGTTCCTCACCGCTTTCAGGGCCCTTCGGGTCAACAGCCCCGTCGGGGATTTGCGAATATGCGTCCACGGCGTACCAGTCGGAACAGTATTCCATAACATTGCCGAGCATGTTCTTGAGTCCGAAAGGATTGGCCTTGACTGCGGAAGCGTCGCAGGTGCGGCTGCCGCTGACCCCGTCATAGACCACATAGCGGCGGATCACGGTGGTGTCGGCCGCCTTGAACTTGCGGATGAAGCCTTCGTTTGAATATGCCTTCGGACTGCCCTCGAAGAAATACGGGGTCGAGGTGCCGCCTCTTGCGGCATATTCCCATTCGGCCTCGGTAGGCAGGCGGTACTTCCGCCCCGTCTTGAGCGAAAGCCACTGGCAGAAAGTCTGCGCCGAATAGTGGGTCATCGTGATTGCAGGGCGCGCTCCCATACCCCATCCCTGGTCAGGGAAGCCGAAAGGAGGAGTCGGGCCGCTGACAGCGTCGCAGTCCTCCCGGTTGTTGTTGGCGTAGATTTTTGCAGGAGGGGTTCTTCCCTCTGACATTGTTTCATTGTAGAACTCCCAGAACTGGTCCCAGGTGACCTCGACCTCGCCCATAAAGAAAGGAGAGATCTTCACCCTCTTCCGGGGACCCTCGTCCTCATTCCTGAACGGTTCGTTGTCCGGACTTCCCATCAGGAACTCCCCGCCCGGCACGGCAATCATCCGGATGCAGGCGCTCGTGCCCGGCACGGTCTCGTCGAAAGAGGTGAAGGAAGTCACTTCGGCCGCCTTCTCGTACTTCACTCCGGAACTGACAGTCATCACCTTGCCATTGAGGCTCTTGTGCTCATAGCCGGGCATCCTGTGTCCGGCATCGAGGTGACAGCTGATGCACTGGAGGTTCTGGGCCTCGGCATTTTCCTCGTAGTGGAGGTGCGCGGTGATGCCGTCGTCGGTGACTCCCTCGGGGAAGAGGTTGACGTGGCATTTCTCGCAGGATTCGTTGTACACGATGCCCGTTGCGTAAGTCAGTTCCCTTCTTGCCTCCCAGTCGATACTTTCCGGATCCTTGGTCCACTTGGACCAGATGTCCTTCGCACCGGACCTGGCCTTGGCCATCCAGTAGCGCATCGGGGATTCATCTTCAGGGGGCAGATGGCACTCGGCACATTCGACGACGGCACCGCTTCCGGTGTTGTAGTGCATGGACTTCTTCCAGTCGGAATCGGCCTGTTCGTGGACGTGACAGCTCATGCAGTATTCAGCGGACGTGGTCTTTGCCATCTTGTGTCCGACGAAAAGCATTGCGGCGACTCCGATGACAAGTCCTCCCGCTGCGGAGAGAATGACCGTTTTCGCCACAGAAGATTTTTTCTTTTGTTCAGACATGTGCCTTTGGGAACGCATTTGGGCTTTAAAGTTAGTCAAAAAAACGTGTAACGGCAAATCGGAGCCGGAAAATCAAGGAATATACACGATTATGTAATACATCATCACTCCGGCGGCGACAAGTTTGAGGCCGGTGCCGAAAAGGAAGCCCAGAAGGGAGCCGAGAGCGGCCACCACGGACTGCGTCCCGCTCCTGCGGGCGAAGATAAGTTCGGCCAGGAAGGCACCGAGGAAAGTGCCGAGCAATATGCCGACAGGAGGCACGAACATCCCGACCAGCAGACCGGCAATGGCACCCCTTCCGGCGGCCTTCGAGCCTCCGGTGAGGGATGTGAACTTGGCCGGCACGACATAGTCAAGCACGGACACGACCACTGTGACCGCCAGCCAGATGAGAAGGAAGGCCGTGCTCATCGGTTCGCCGGCTCCGTTGGCTCCGCCTCCGCCCAGAAAAAGGATGAGCAGGCCGATCCAGCTGACCGGAGGCCCGGGCAGACCCGGGACGATGCTGCCGATGATGCCTATCAGGCCGCAGATGACAGCCAGGACGATTAGTACCGTTGACATATTCGGAAATGCTTATGACATCGCAGCTTCGACATCGTCCGGAAGGATAGGCAGGCGGTGAGTTCCGGTGCGCCTTGCCCCCTCCTCGGTCACGAGCACGTCGTCCTCGAGGCGGATTCCGCCGAAGTCGCGGTAGGACTCCAGCTTGGCATAGTTGACGAAGCCCCTGTCAGTGCCTTCGGCCTTCCACTTGTCGATGAGCGCCGGGATGAAGTAGATTCCAGGTTCGTCGGTGATGACATTGCCCGGAACCAGCCTGCGGGCCATCCTGAGGCTGCCAAGACCGAGCTGGGCGGAGCGGATCTGGTCGGAGTCATAGCCGACGAGATTCTCCCCGAGGTCCTCCATATCGTGTACGTCAAGACCCATATTGTGGCCCAGTCCGTGCGGCTGGAAGAGACCGGCTATTCCCAGTCCGACCATCTCGTCCACGTCGCCGCGCACGAGGCCGAGCTCCTTCAGCTGTTCGAGCATCAGCCTGGCGGTCGCGAGATGGACTTCCCTGTAGGTGATTCCAGGCTTCGTGAGGTTGAAGGCCAGTTCATTGGCATTGCAGACAATCTGGTAGATCTCGCGCTGCCTGGTCGTGAACTTGCCGCCGGTAGGGAGGGTCCTCGTGAAGTCGGATGCGTAGTGCATATTGTTCTCGGCGCCGGCATCGATGACAAGAAGCCTGCCGTCCTCGATGACCTTGTCGTGGAGATGGTTGTGGAGGGTCTCGCCGTGCTGGGTGAGAATCGTGGCGAAGGAGACTCCCCAGCCTTTGGACAGGGTCACGCCCTCCATCGCTCCGACGACTTCCTGTTCGATGCGTCCGACCTTGACATTGTTGCGGGCGACGGTGTGCATCTCGTAGCCGAGAACGCAGGCGTCGTCTATCTGCTCGATTTCGCAGGCTTCCTTGACCAGTCTCATCGAAATTACGGTACGGGTGAGGGCTGCGGAAGACTTCTCCTTGATCCGGGCGGCAGGGATGCCTGTCAGGGAGGAGAGCTTCAGAGTGTTGAACCAGCGGGAAGGCGGGAGGTAATGAACCGGCCTGCCCTGCGAGAGGGCCTTGGACACGACAGTGTCAAGAGCCTTGTACGGGGCGCTGCGGGCGACACCTACACCGGCGGCGAGGGAGGCCACGGAAGGCTGCGGGCCCATCCAGATGATGTCCCCGATCTCCACGTCGTCGGCAAAGACCGTATCTTCCGCCGTGTCGAGGTCGATGACAGCCGCGTAGAGAGGTATGTCCAGACCGAAATAATATAGCCAGGAAGAATCCTGACGGAACTTGTAGGCATTGTCCCAATACTGTGCCGGAGCCTCGGCGTTGCCGATGAACAGGGCGATTCCGCGCGAGCCCTGAGGCGCTTCCTGGCTCATCTTTTCGAGCAGGGTCCTGCGCCTTGCGATGTAAACTTCCTTTGCGAACATTTTCTTTCTCTGTTAGTCGGAGGCCGTAACTTGGCCCAATCCCTACAAATATAGCAAAAATGCTTCTGCCACGTCAGCATATTCATTGATAAATTGCGGCAAACTTTCTATTTTCGCGGAACGTGGCTTGAAATAATCAATTTTTCCCTTGAATATGAAACTGAAGACTCTTACCCTGGCCGTTTGCGCAACGGCGATTGCAGTTCCCGCAGTCACAGGCTGCGGCCCGAAAGCCAACAGCCTGACCTCGGCAGAAAAGGCTGACGGATGGCAGCTTCTCTTCGACGGCAAGACCCTCGACGGATGGAGGGACTTCAACGGGGACTCCCTCACCGGCCCGTGGACCGTCACGGAGGGGACAATTATGGCGGAGGGCAGCGGCAATGACGCCAACGGCTACATCGTGACCGAAAAGGAATATGCCAACTTCCACCTCAAATGGGAATGGAAAATCAGCAAGGGCGGCAACAGCGGCATGATGTACCACGTCGTGGAGCGCCCGGGCTTCGACGTGCCTTACATCACCGGTCCGGAGTACCAGCTCATCGACGACGACAACTTCGCCGAGATGAACGACGGCTACCAGCTCGAGCCTTGGCAGCGCTGCGCAGTGGACTACGCGATGTACGTGCCGGACTTCGAGACCAGGAAGCTGAACCCTTGCGGAGAGTGGAACGAGTCCGAAATCATCTTCGACAACGGACACGTCACCTACATCCTCAACGGGCAGGTCACAGTCGAGTTCGACGCCTGGAGCGAAGACTGGTTCGCCCGCAAGGCAGGCGGCAAGTGGGCCGGATGCACTGAATATGGAATGTCCCGTTCCGGTCACATCTGCCTGCAGGACCACGGCTATCCGGCCTGGTTCCGCAACATCAAGATCAAGGAACTCCCTGCGCCGGAACCTGTCGAGAAGGACCTCTTCAACGGGAAGGACCTCAGCGGATGGATTGTTTACGGGACAGACCCGTGGTACGTTGACGAAGAAGGCTGCCTGGTCTGCGAGAGCGGCACCGACAACACCTACGGCTACCTCGGCACGGATGAGTACTATGACAATTTCGACCTCACCCTCGAGTTTCTTCAGGAATCTGCCGGCAACTCCGGTGTCTTCGTGCGTTCCGTCGTCCCTCACGGAGTGACCGTAAGCGGATGGCAGGTGGAAGTCGCCCCTCCGGGATGCGACACCGGCGGAGTTTATGAGTCCTACGGCCGCGGCTGGCTCTACCAGATTCCGGACGAGAAGGAGGACATCCTCAAGTACGGGGAGTGGAACACGATGAGAATCCGTCTCGAAGGCGACCGTCTCCAGTCCTGGCTCAACGGCGAGCCTATGACCGATCTCCAGGACGACAAAATCGGCAAGGGTCACGGACGCATCTGTCTCCAGATACACGACGGCGGCGGCATCAAGGTCCGCTGGAGAAACCTCCACATCAAGACCCTGTAAAGGCCCGGCGGGGATTTTCAGACCCGGTCGATGTCCTCCGGACGATGGCTGCTACTGAAGGGAATTCGTCAGTGCGACGAAGTCCTCGACGCCCAGTCTTTCCGGACGGAGGTCAAAGACCGGGTCCGAAGTGTCCACGCCTGAGCCTGTCGAGGCGATGACGGGTTTAAGAGAGTTTCGCAGGGTCTTCCTGCGCTGCCCGAAGGCTGTCTTGACAACCGTCCTGAAGAGTTTTGCATCGCAGCCGAGCTCCGTTCTGGAGTTCCTGGTCAGGCGGATTACCGCCGACTGGACCTTCGGAGGAGGATTGAAAGCCCCGGAGCCCACCGTGAAGAGATATTCAATGTCGTACCAGGCCTGGAGGAAGACGCTCAGGATGCCGTAGGCCTTGGTGCCGGGCTTCTCCGCTATGCGCTCGGCGACCTCTTTCTGAATCATGCACACCACCTCCGGAATCCGGTCCCGGTGCTCCAGAATCTTGAAGAATATCTGCGAGGAGATGTTGTAGGGGAAGTTGCCGATGACGGAATATTCACCCTCGAAGAGCATATCCATATTCATTTTGAGGAAATCGCCCGTCAGCAGGTTTTCTCCCAACTGCGGAAAGTGCGAACGCAGGTAGTCCACTGACTCGGTGTCGATTTCGACGGCCTTGAGCTTGTCCCCCCTGGCCGGCAGCAGATATTGGGTGAGCACTCCCATTCCGGGCCCCACCTCAAGAACCTGTTCGCCCTGAAGGGCATCCACAATCGCCTTGGCAATGCTCTGGTCAGTCAGGAAATGCTGGCCGAGCGACTTCTTTGCTCTTACTTCCATAGCCGCTTGTCTTTGTCTCCGGCTGCGAATATAATGTTTTTATTCTTTCTATGGATGAATTGTCCGCGGAATGCTTGACGTGAATATGTCAGAAATTGTTAACTTTGTGGGCTCCCGGAACATCGGGTAGGACAAACCTGCAAACAAAACACCAGAATATGTACAGGACTCACACCTGCGGAGAACTCCGCATTGAAAACGTCGGACAGAAGGTTACTCTGGCCGGATGGGTACAGAAGACTCGCAAACTCGGAGGAATGACCTTCATCGACCTCCGTGACCGCTACGGCATAACCCAGCTTGTCATCGATGCAGAAGCCGAAGAGGGGCTCATCGCCACCGCGACCTCGCTCGGCAGGGAATATGTCATCCAGGTGAACGGCGATGTCATCGAGCGTCAGAGCAAGAATGCGAAGATGCCGACCGGAGACATCGAAATCAGGGTGGCCGGGATAGTCGTGCTCAACAAGTCCGTAACCCCTCCTTTCACAATCGAAGACGAAAGCGACGGAGGCGAGGACATCCGCGCCAGATACCGCTATCTCGACCTGCGCCGCGGCCCGCTCCAGAGAGCCCTTGCACTCCGCCACCGCCTCGCCCAGGAGATCCGCACCTATCTCGACGGCCAGGGCTTTATGGAAATCGAGACACCGTACCTCATCAAGTCCACCCCGGAAGGGGCACGCGACTTCGTGGTCCCTTCAAGGATGAACCCGGGGCAGTTCTACGCACTCCCGCAGTCTCCCCAGACCTTCAAGCAGCTTCTGATGGTCGCCGGCTATGACCGCTATTTCCAGATTGTGAAGTGCTTCCGTGACGAGGACCTCAGGGCCGACCGTCAGCCGGAATTCACCCAGATAGACTGCGAGATGAGCTTCGTGGAGCAGGAGGACGTCCTCAACACCTTCGAGGGAATGATGAGACAGATGTTCAAGAACGCCGTCGGCGTGGACATCCCGGACCCGCTCCCGAGAATGAGCTGGTACGACGCGATGGACAACTACGGTTCCGACAAGCCGGACATCCGCTTCGGAATGACCATCCACGAAATCACGGACAAGGTCCGGGGACACGGCTTCCCGGTCTTCGACAGCTCTGAATATGTCGGCGCGATAGCAGTTCCCGGAGCGGCCGGCTACACCCGCAAGCAGCTCGACGAACTCACCGAATGGGTGAAGCGTCCCCAGGTCGGAGCCAAAGGCCTCGTCTATGTCAAACTCAATGAGGACGGCACGGTCAAGTCCTCAATCGACAAGTTCTACACTCCCGAACTGCTCCTCGATGTCGCAGAAGCAGTCGAGGCCAGGACAGGAGACCTCATCCTCGTCCTCTGCGGAGCCAGAAGAAAGACCCAGACAATGCTCGGTGTCCTCCGTGTCGAAATGGGCAACCGTCTCGGACTCCGCGATCCGAAGGTCTTCGCCCCTCTCTGGATTGTTGATTTCCCTCTCTTCGAGTGGGACGACGAAACCGGGCGCTTCTACGCGATGCACCATCCTTTCACGGCCCCGAAACCGGAGCATCTCGACTGGTACTATTCGGACAAGAAGGAAGACCTCGAAAAAGTCTGCGCCAACGCCTACGACTTCGTCCTCAACGGCACCGAGCTCGGCGGCGGTTCAATCCGAATCCATGAAGCCGCAATGCAGGAGAGGATGTTCGAGATTCTCGGCATCAGCAAGGAAGATGCTGAGTACAAGTTCGGCTTCATCATCAACGCCTTCAAGTTCGGCGCTCCGCCTCACGGAGGTCTCGCCTTCGGTTTCGACCGGGTCTGCGCCCTCTTCGGCGGCCAGGAGACCATCCGCGACTTCATCGCCTTCCCTAAGAACAACCAGGGACGCGACGTGATGATTGACTCCCCTTCTGAAATCGACAGCATCCAGCTCGACGAGCTCAACCTCGACATCCGCCCGCTCCCGCAGAAATAGTTTGGACAGAGACTTCGCCACAAGGGTCTCAGAGGCCAAGCTCCGAAGAAGCACCCCTTGTAGCAGAAAGAAGCAGCCACTGACACGCAATCAGCAGTCAGTGGCTTTCTGTTTCTTCCAATTGCATCTTGTCGGAAACCGATAGTATGTAAACTGGAATATGACGTCAAAAATGCGTTCCGGCGCATCTGCCGGTCAGTTGTCCAGTCACTTGCCCGGCCGTCCGGGGATTCAATCGGTTTCGGTGTACACGAAATTGAAGCGGCCGCCCGGTGCGCAGTCACCATTGACATAGAAGTCGAGGATGTTGCCTTCTTCCTGCATGTTGTCGCTCCACTTGAATTCGAAGTCAAGCGGGCCGGTAGCCTTGAGCAGCTCCCTGGAGACCCTGAGTTCGAGTTCGTTGCCTTTTACTGAATATTCAAACACGCCGGCATCCTCCCAGGTCCAGGCGTTACTCGTGCAACGGGAGACAATGCCCCTCGAACTGCTTTCGGGAGCCTTGTAGTTAAGACAAAAATCGTAGCCTTTCCAACCGGTAGCAGGGTCCCTGTCAATGTTGACCAACAGTCTCATCCATGCCCTGTCCGTGTGCTGAGTGATGTCGGAGGCAGATGATTTAGTGTTTTTGGTTGTAGCGCAGGAAGATAGCAGCAGCACGAGGAGCAAGGGGATTATCAATTTCATAGTTGTATGGTATGAGGTTGTTTTACTGTGTCCGGTCCTGTGACTAAAGATATTCAGAATTGTGCTATTCTCCAAATCAGAAGGTTGTGGTTATGAATATTCCGGCACGGAACGCTTTGCAGTTTTGGCTGAGCGTCAGCCGGGATGTAGCAGCAAACGTTTGAATATGTTTGATTTTATCGGTATATTTGTAGTTCAGTTCAGGATAATATTATTTTTATTATAGCTATGATAAAAAAGTCTTATGAAACCCCATCCGTCGAGATGGAAGAAATGGAGCTGTGCGAGGTCATTGCGCTCAGCGGCGAGGGCGGTTCGATCGACCCTGCTTATGAAGATGAATATGGTAACTTTTAAACTTGAACGAGTATGAAAAAGATTATCATTTCATTCCTTTCCGCAGCCCTTGTGTTCGCTTCTTGCCAGAAGGAGGCTGCCCTTGTTGAGAACGGTTCAAAAACCGTCAGCTTCACTGCCACAACTCCTGAAACCCGCACATCCTTCACTGAGAAAGACGGTGACAGTTATCCTGTACTCTGGACAGGTGATGAGAATGTTTTCGTCAGTTACAATTATGCGGCCGGAAAAAGCGCTACAGTCACCTCTTCAGATGATGGGAAGACCGCGACTTTCTCCGTAGCGATTGAACAGGATGCTGAAGCCACGGATCACAACTTCTATGTTGTATGTCCTTCAGCTGCAGCAATCAGCGCGAGCTCAACTTATAGCAGCCTGACAATCGAAGTCCCATCGGACCAGACTCCTGTTGATGGTTCCTGTGACGAGTCCGCTCAGATTATTCTCGCAAAACATGAATCCGACTCTTTTGATGAATCAATCAACTTCGGATTCCAGCACATTACTGCCTACGGAAACCTCTCCATCACCCCTCCTTCCGGTGTCTCCGAGATTTCCAGCATTACCATCACTGCCGAGGAAGCCATCTCCGGCCGCATCTTCTACTATCCTGCTGACGGTTTAATCAGTCCAAATTCGGTGTCCTGCAGCATCGCACTCCTGACCGGCAAGACCGAAGAAGTCTTTTTCGCCTGCCTTCCTGCCGACCTGGGTGGCACGACTCTCAAAGTTGTCATTGCATCAGACGACAACACCTACACCAAGAAGATCTCCCTCCCAAGCAATTTCAAGTTTGTCGCCGGAAGGGTCGCAAAGTTCTCTGTTGACATGTCTGGCGTTCCGGCCGATGAAAAGGTGGTCTATACTCTTGTGACCGACCCTACTACCCTCAAGGTGGGTGACAAAGTCGTCATCGCTGCTTCCACTGCCGATGTAGCATTAGGTACCACCCAGAACCAGAATAACCGTGCTGCCGCAACAATTACCAAATCCGGCAACACAGTTGTCAACCCGGGTGATGGCGTTCAGATTATCACTCTTGAGAAGGGAACACTTGACAACACCTGCGCATTCAATGTCGGTAACAGCTATCTCTATGCAGCCTCCTCTTCCAGCAACTATCTGAGGACCCAGGAAACGCTCGACGAAAACTGTTCATTCAAGATTTCTTATACAGGCGGTGTCACCTCAGTCCAGGCGCAAGGAACAAATAAAAGGAATCTTCTGAAGTATAATAGCGGCAACAATGTTTTCAGTTGCTACGCTTCCGGACAGGTCGATGTCGAAATCTACAGCGACGGCAAGGGCACCGGCGACCAGCTGTTCTCAACAGCAACCGTCCCAACCCCTACCTATGCAAGTCTTGCGGAACTGGTCGCAGCAGGAACACCTACCGGAGGGAAGGTCAATGTAACCCTTACAAATGAGAAGATCCTCCGATTCTACGAATCAACGAGCAATCCTGGAACCAACAACGGTCTTTTCCTAATGGCAGGTGACACTGAGATTGAAATCTACTGCAATAATGTTCCATCAGAATGGGAAGTAGGCGGAACTCTCAGCGGAACCCTCACTGAATGTACCTGGACGGTTTACAATGGTACGTGGGAGCTCACGCCGTCCGACTGGACAGAACTCACTTACACCGCCCCGGCTTCTTCCGGCGGCGATGACACTCCAGGAAATGCAGAGTTTTCATGGAGTACAACCAGTATAACTGATGGATACTCATTCACGGCTGAATCAGCTAAGAGTGCAAGCGGGTATTATCAGGACAAGAGTGGTACAGAGGGACTGTCTTTGCTGATAACCAAAACGGACAATACAGCACTTTTTACCACAACTCCAACTCAAATATCCGTAACAGTTAAGATTGGAGGCGGATCTCTTCGTGACCCTCTGAATAACAACGTGTTTGCATATTTGGTTGACAAGGATGGTAACAATATTGACGACACCGAAACCGTTGTAACTACAAAAGTTGAGGTAACAACAGGAAATGATTATATTGTTACCATTCCTAATTGTGATTCCGCATATGGTTTAAGAATCACTCATGAAAAGGAAACTGGTTACAATGTCAGAGTGTATTCCATTTCTTGTGTAATCCAGTAACAATCTCGCCACAATAATGTACCGGAGCCGGACCGTGACGGTCCGGCTCTTTTTGTTGTCTCTTGGGGATAGCACCAAAACAAAACCGGTTGGAGAGAGAGCATAGCACTGCGCCACCTGTTGGGCATCCTGCCGGTCTAACCGACGTCCTTTTGCATCGATTAGAGACCCGATGTGCCCCCAGAGGCCCCTGTGTCTGAGGACTCCGTGTCAGAGGATGTCACTGAACTCAGACAGCATCGTAGAAATAGTTGTAGCGCCTCTCCGGAGC
This sequence comes from Candidatus Cryptobacteroides sp., assembly GCA_051878295.1. Classification (GTDB taxonomy): domain Bacteria; phylum Bacteroidota; class Bacteroidia; order Bacteroidales; family UBA932; genus Cryptobacteroides. The sequence continues at coordinate 84,409 of JBJEJV010000024.1, read as the reverse complement.
CGAGTCTCCGTTGACGAAGAACTCCCTGATGTCATCCTGTTTCTGGATGTTGTCCACCCAGTGGAAATGGAACGACGGCTTTCCCTCCATCCCGAGAGCCGCCCGGGGTACGGCAATCTGCATCCGGCTGCCCGTGTAGGAATATTCACACTCGCAAAGAGTCTTCCAGGCATCGTCCGAGCGCACTTTCAAGGTGGTCCTTTCAGAAGAGAGCACCTCCATATTGACGCAGAAGTCATAGCCCTCCCAGCCGGTTTCCTTGTCCTTGTCGGCATCTATGTAGAGCATCATCCAGTTGTTGTAGTCGTAGTCGATGATGTCCGAGGCGGTCCTTACGTAGAAATAGACATAGTCCCTGTCATAGGTGACCCGGGACTCGACGATGTCGTTGCGGCCGGTGAAGTTCTCGTAGGTCACGCCCCTCGGGGCACCGTTGCAGAAGCGTCCCCGGAAGTCGCCCTCGAAATCCCGGAAGACCGGAGTCACGTCATCCCAGTCGGAGAAGCCGGAATCGTGTACATCGACCGTCTTGGAAGGGGAAGCCTTCTGCGGCTCCTTCATCCCTTTGTAGCGGCGCATGAAGGCGGCCAGCTGATAGTAGAAGTTGTCTGAGTATTCAGGATTGTCCTGAGGCTCGATGTCCCGGTTGAATTCCTCGTTGAACTCGTCCACGAAATAATATGTCCCCACCTGGACCGGTTCCCCCCGGAACTTCATCCCGGCGTTGGCGAGGCTCTCGTCAGCCGGCCAGGCTCCCGCCTTCCACTCGTTCCAACCCGTGATGCACAGCACCGGAGGCTGGATTTCCAGCGCCTTCTCCATCTGCTCGGCAAAGAAAAGGCCCTTCCCCGTGTATTCAGGGTCAATGAGGTATTCGTTGTAGTCGGGCACCCGCGTGGTCGTCGAACTGCCCCCGCTGTAGGTCATCGCCTCCCAGATAGGGCCTCCCAGACCCTTCGAGATGGCCATCTGTTCAAGTTTGCCTCCTGAAGTGTAGGCCGGATGCGGGCCTTTCGGCTCATCCATATAGCTGTCGAAGAAACGCCATTTCTCCTTTTCGGAAGCAGGGAAGGCCGCCCACATCTGCCTCCAGGTGAAGGCATTGTTGAGCGCGGCGTAGGTCGGATGCTTGTCCGGCGCAAGAATCAGCGGCTTGCCCTCGTAGATGAACCAGCAGTCGGCGTAGCGCCCGTCCTTGACATAGCTGTCGTAGTAGCGTTTCATATAGGAATATGGCATATTCCCGTTCGGGCCGTCCAGCCCCGCGTTGAAGAAAGGAACCAGCTTCGGAGGGTCGTAGCCCTTCGCCCTGAAATCCTGGATCACTTCGAGCAGGGCGTCGAGGGCCGGCTTGTTGTATTCGTCAAAGACATTGGTGAAGTCGAGGTACAGGAAATCAATCCCGAGCAGGCAGAAGAGATTGATGTGCTTCTGTATCACATACTTGTCCGTGGACTGGTAATAGCCCAACTCCGGCTTCGCCCAGTAGTAGTCGGCGAACTGCCAGTCCGTCCGCTGCGGGTCGATGAGGTTGGAAAGGGTGACGTTATACTCACTCTCGACGCTGCTGTCATTGCGCAGGTCCCCGTGCCAGAGCCAGTAGAAAAGGCCGACGTAGTGGTTTTCACGGATGCCGCCGACTTCTGAATATGTCGGGAGACTGCGGCCGAGAGCGTCCGTCGCGACCAGGTCGTCGTCGAAACTCGCGATCTGCGGTGAATATGATTCCACGGCTTCCGGTGTCGATCCTTCATTCCCCGGGCCCTCCCCGGGCACTTCCTCAGGCTGCCTCTCCTGATGGCAGCCAGCCGCAAGAACGGCGGCCAAAAGATAAATCACAAAAGTTTTCATCAGTTTCAGTGTATTTGTCTGCATATTCATTGTCTGTCTTTGGCAAATTTCATTTCCCCATACGCCGCAAGGCCCGGCCCGCGAGAGGAATCACGAGGAGCAGGGAGAAGACGTCGGAAATGCTTTGGGAGAGGATGAGGCCGTCGAGGCCGAAGAGCCAGGTGCCCACGAGGACGGCCGGAATCAGGAAAAGCCCCTGCCGGGCCAGGGCCACAATGACTGCCGGGATTGTCTGCCTCGTGGTCTGAAGGTACATATTCGTCATTATCACCGGAGAAAGGGCCGGGAAGGTGGCGCACTGCCATCTGAGGGCACGGGTGCCGATGCTGAGCACTTCAGGGTCGTCCGCCATGAAGAGGCGGATGATTTCCGGGGCGAAGAGCAGCCCGAGAACGGCTACCGCGGCGCAATAGACCGTGCCAGCGGAAACCGAGAAGCGGAAGCCCTTGCGGACCCTGCCATAGAGCTGCGCCCCGAAGTTGAATCCGCAGACCGGCTGGAAGCCCTGGCCGAAACCGATGAGGACTGCAAGCGCAAAGCCGACCACTCTTCCGACAATCGAAAAGGCTGCCACGGAACTGTCCCCGTAGCGGCTTGCGCAGAGGTTCAGGCAGAGGGTGGAGATTGCCATCAGGCCCTGCCTGAACAGCGACGGAAGCCCTCCGGCCGTGATTTCCTTCAGGATTGAGGAACTGAGTTTCAATTCCTTCAGATGTATGCCCACTCCCCCGGACAGGAAGGACATCTTGAGCATTATCCCGAAGCAGATTGCCTGGGAGATGAAGGTGGCGAGGCCCGCTCCTGAAACGCCCATCCCCAGACCGAAGATGAACAGCGGGTCCAGGACGATGTTCAGCAGCGCTCCAGAAAGGATTCCGACCATCGCCAGCGAAGCGTTGCCCTGAAGCCTCATCTGATTGTTCAGCACGAAACTGCCCGAGATGAAAGGGGCGCCGAGCAGGATGTAGATGAAATACGGGCGGGCATAGGGCAGGATGGTCGGGGTCGAACCCATAGCCATCAGCACGGGGTCGCAGAAGAGCACGCCCAGCGCGGCTGCCAAAGCAACCAGGACCATTGAATATGTCAGGCCGGACACCGCCATTATGGTCGCGTTTCCGCTCTGCCTGGCTCCCATCTGACGGGAGATATAGTTGCCCGAGCCGTGTCCGAAGAAGAAGGAGACCGCCTGGATCAGCGACATAAAAGGGAAAACCACGCCGAGGGCGGCGGTGGACTGGGTGTTGGTCTGCCCGACGAAGAAGGTGTCGGCCAGATTGTAAAGATTGGTAACCAGCATACTGAGAATGGTCGGCACGGCCATTCCGAGAATCAGCCTCGGGATGGGTTCGGTCGTCATTCTCAAATATTTCTCATCCCGCGCCGTCATAGTCTCCACATACAAAGATAATCAAACTTTCTGTTCCTTGATGCAGAACCACGGCATATAGCCGGGCATCCGGGCTCAGACGCGAATCAGGGTGTAGTCGTTGGATCCCAGGCCAATCTGTTCGGCGTAGATGAGGCCGGCGGCCCAGTTGGTGTCCGGATGGAGAAGGTGGAACTTGTCGGAGGAGCAGCCGCAGTGATGGCCGGCAGCGCCCTCGCCGTGACAGCCGCAGCCGGCAGCATCAGCCTCGCCATCGTTGCAGCGGCATCTCCCTGCTCCCTCTTCCCGGCAGCCGCAGGCGGACTCTTTTTCCGAAAGCTCGTTGCCGGTGCGGAGAGTCGGAGCGGAGTTCACAAGGTCGGCGCAGGCACGGTCGAGAGCCACCGGATCGAAGCTCGCAGCAATGCCCAGGTCAGGGACTATGGCCGCATCGTTGTGACCCCAGCAATCGCACTCCGGACTCACATTCATTATGAAGGAGATATGGAAATTCGGCTTGTCCTTCAGGACCGCTTTGGCATATTCATCAATCTTGTAGTTGAGGATTTCGCAGCTCTCGGTGCTGCCCATCACCGCGCCGCCCCTCTTGCACATCGCCACGCACTGGCCGCAGCCGACGCAGCGCTCCAGGTCGATGACAGCCTTGCCCTCCACCACGTGGACAGCATCGTGGGCGCAATTCGCAGCGCAGATTCCGCAGCCCGTGCAGTTTTCCCTGTTGATTACAGGCGGGGCTGTCGAATGCATGTCACGCTTGCCGGCGACCGAGCCGGAACCCATACCGATGTTCTTGACGGCTCCGCCGAAACCGGCCTGTTCGTGACCCTTGAAATGGTTCAGGCTGATGATGATGTCGGCCTCGGCGATTGCCGCGCCGATTTTCGGAGACGGACAGTACTTGCCCTGCACATCAACGACCCTCTCGTCATTGCCCCTGAGACCATCGGCAATGATGATGTCGCAGTCCGTGGCGATGCGGTTGAAACCGTTGACCATCGCGGTGTGCAGATGACCGACCGCATCGGAACGGCTGCCGCTGTACAGGGTGTTGGCATCGGTAAGGAAAGGCTTGCCTCCCAGCTCCCGGACCATCCTGACGATGACCGCTGCATAGTTCGGACGGATGTAGGCCATGTTGCCATATTCACCGAAATGGATTTTAATCGCGACGAACTTGTCCTTGAAATCGACAGACCCCATCCCCGCCGTCCTGACAAGGTTCTCGAGTTTGACAAGAAGGTTGTTGCCGGGGCTTGTCCGCAGGTCTGTGAAATAAACTTTTGATGCCATTGTGTCTTTCTGAATGTAGGTTGATGCCTTGTCCGAGGATTCGCCCCGGGCGCGTCCCGCAGCCTCTCCGGTCGCAGTTCCGGAGCTCCGCAGCAGCAGCCTCCGGACGAATCTGTACAAAATTAACGTTTCCTTATGAAATATTTCCGTTTCTTATGCAAGATTCTCCTACACCTGCGATTTGAATTGTTAACTTTGCACAACCAAAATCAACAAATGAACACCATCAAACGCCTCCTGGCGGCGATTGTCCTTGTCAGTTCCTGTCTCTTCGCCCGGGCCCAGAAACACAGCATCAGCGGCTACGTCACAGATTCCCTGTCCGGGGAACCCCTGATCGGCGTGGCCGTCATCGACAACGACAGTTCCCTGGGTACTGTCACCGGCAATTCAGGCTACTACAGCATCTCCCTCGAAAAGGGTAGGAAAACCCTCCGTTTCGTTTATCTGGGCTACGAAGAGAAAGTCTTCGAAGTGGCTCTTGACGGGGACACCAAACTGGACGTACGCATCGTCGAATCCGTTTCGACCCTGAGCGGGGCCATCGTGACAGCCAGCGCGGGAAACAGCGGAGCGAGGTCCTCGCAGATGAGTGCCATAGAGATTCCGGTGATGCAGATAAAGACCATCCCGGCCATAGGCGGAGAGGTGGATGTAATCAAGGCCCTCCAGCTTCTGCCGGGAGTGCAGTCCGGCACGGAGGGTATGGCGGGGCTGTATGTCCGGGGCGGCGGTGCAGATGAGAACCTCCTCCTGATGGATGGTGTTCCGCTCTACAATGTCAATCACCTTTTCGGTTTCTTCTCGGTCTTCAATGCGGACGCGATGAAGGGAGTAACCCTCTACAAGGGCAATTTCCCGGCCCGCTTCGGAGGGCATCTTTCGAGCGTGGTGGATGTCAGGATGAACGACGGCAACGACAACCGGGTCACGGGCAGCGCATCCATCGGACTGATTTCATCGAAACTGAACCTCGAAGGGCCGATAGTCAAAGGACGCACCACCTTCAACATCTCCGCCCGCAGGACCTATATGGACCTTCTCCTCAAGCCCGCCCTGTACTTCGGGAACAAAAAGCTCAAGGAAGACGACCGGAACTACGAGAAAATCGGAGGTGGCTACAACTTCTACGATCTCAACGCAAAGGTCACCCACCGTTTCAACGGAGGCGACCGGCTTTCGCTGAGTTTCTACTCAGGTGACGACAAGGCGAAAGCCAGCCTGGACGATTCCGCATGCCACGAAATCACCGAATGCCTTCCGGACGGGTCATTCGCGAATACGGGCACACAGGACCACTATCTGACCAAAGCAAGATTCAAATGGAAATGGGGGAATATGGTTGGCTCCCTCCGCTGGAACCACGAAATATCTCCGCGGCTCTACCTGTCCTCGGCGCTGAACTACACCCAGTACAGGAACAATCTCGGAGTAAGCATCGACGACCATTCCTGCACCATCTCCGGGGGTGTCGAAGCGAATCCCGACAACCTCGCGGCAAGCGTGGCCTACAATTCCCTGATCAACGACATCTCGGCCACGGCGGATTTCGACTGGCGGCCGGACCCGAGGCACGACGCCAAGTTCGGAGCTGCAGTCACCCTGCACAACTTCAAGCCGGGCGTGGTCAGCATGTTCCAGAAGACGAGCGACTCCTTTCATCCTGAGGATAACACCGACATCGAAATGGAAGTCGGCGACAAAGCCCTCTCCACGACGGAGGGCGCCATATTCATAGAAGACAACTGGTCCGCCCTGCCCTGGCTGAAACTGAACATCGGGGGACGCTTCTCCGCCTACGGGGTTTCCGGGAAGACCTATCTCTCCGCAGAGCCGCGGCTGGGGCTGCGGGCCCTCCTGAGCGACAAACTGTCGGTCAAGGCATCGTACAGCGAAATGAGCCAGTATATTCATTTGCTCTGCAACAGCAACCTCAGCATGCCGTCCGACCTCTGGGTACCCGTCACTTCCCGCATCAAGCCCATGCGCTCGCGCCAGAGCGCCGCAGGCATCTTCTTCGACCCGGGCAAGTACGAATTTTCAGTTGAAGGCTATTACAAGTCGATGGACAATATCCTTGAATATAAAGACGGAGCCTCCTACCTCGGGATGGCGACAGGCTGGGAGGACAAGGTCTGCATGGGCAGGGGATGGGCCTACGGTGTCGAGTTCCTGGTCCAGAAGAAAATCGGCAAGACCACCGGCTGGATAGGCTACACCTGGGCGAAGTCGATGCGCAAGTTCGACCGGGAAGGAATGGAAATCAACGACGGCAAACCCTTTCCGGCAAAGTACGACAGGCGTCACGACCTGAGCGCCACTGTAACCCACGCCTTCTCGAAAAGATTCGACTTGAGCGCCACCTTCGTCCTGGCCTCCGGCAACTGCGGGACTCTCGGCTTCGATGAATTCTACGTAGAGGACATGGCCGGTAACGGTGACGACTTGAATTGTTATAATGATTTGTATGTCAGCTATGCCCCGGGAAGGAACAACTACAGGATGCCGATGTACAACAGGATGGACATAGGGATGAACTTCTACCGCCCGAGCAGGCGCAACAGGACGACCAGGGTCTGGAACCTGAGCGTCTATAATGTCTATAACCGCAGGAACCCTTTTATGCTAATGGTCGGCGAGCACTACGAGGAGTATCCTGACGGGCATTATGAAACCTATCCTGTCCTGAATAAGATTTCCATCTTCCCTATCATCCCGACAGTCACCTACACCTTGAAATTCTGACGAAGACCCTTTCAGAACTCGAATGATGAATATGAAACTACGGAATACGATGGCGAAGCTCCTGCTGCTGTGCATTGCAGCGGTAGCCTCAGTCTCCTGCGATGAAGAGATTGAATTCAACGGAGAATATTCAGGAGAGAAAATCGTGCTTTTCTCTTCGGTCAATCCGGACTCGGAACTTATGGAGGTCATCCTCGGCAGGTCAAGATTCTTCCTGTCCGCTGAAAAGGAATACGGACCGAGAAGGCTCTCCGGGGCCTCGGTGAAGGTTCAGACCCCGGAAGGGAACGTCCTTCTGCACGAAGTGGAGGGAGAGCCGGGCAGGTACACCGCTCCCCTGCAGCTCCGGGAAGGGGAACAGGTCAGCATCTCGGCCTCCTTCGAGGGCTTGGACGAGGTCAGTTCAACCATCAGGGTGCCTTACAGGCCGGACTTCGAGATTGTGTCCAGGTATGAGAAGGTAGTGGAGCAGGGAGACCGGTACAGAAGAGTGGAAAAGCACTTCCGGATAAGAATCAAGGACAATCCCGACCGGAAGGAGTACTACCGCTTCCGGATTCATTCCACCGAAGGAAGCAATTACATCGCCAGCCTTTTTACAATGACCTCAGATGTGGCCTTCATCGACAGCGACAATCTCGAAAATGTCATTGAGAGGGGCAACGTCTCCGACCTGTTGTACGACGAATCTGTCCTTGGAGGCGGCGACAGGATCATCGACTTCTGGACGACCGACTATCAGACTATCCTGTCGGAAACCGGAAGCGGGGACGAGCAATACCTCTCCTCCCTCGGGACTCTCTGCTTCAGCATTTACAGTTATTCCGAGGACCTTTTCAGATACCTTATGTCTCTCAAGGCATATTCGGAGCTGAACGGTTTCGGCGAGATTTTCGGGGAGCCTGTCTGCATCCACAGCAACATCGAGAACGGGATAGGATGCTTCGGGGCAATCAGCGTGCGGACGCTGTATTAGGATTTGGCATATTCATTTTTGGGATTTACCTGTTAACTTTGCCCATTGATTTAGAAATCGACATATTCAGAGGCTATGGACAGTCAGGACTATTGCGAAGTTGCCGTGCGGGTCGGCAGTGAGGAAGAGGCCGAAATCATCGAGGCGGCCGTGGTCGATCTCGGATTTGATTCTTTCCAGTTCGAGGATGGGGCAGAGCCTGTCCTGAGGTGTTATATTCAGACTGCCCTTCTTGACGAAGAGGCTCTGGGCGAGGCGCTGAGGGACGTCCCGTGGTTCAATGGAGGATGGGAGTGCCGAAAGATGGAGGCCGCCGACTGGAACGAGCAGTGGGAGAAGAGCGGTTTCACGGAGGTGGAGGTCGGCCTTGTCAGAGTCCGCCCCGCAGGGCTTGGAAGCGGCGGAGCGGAAACGATTGAGGGCGGCTGCCGGGATGGAGCTCCGGCCAGCGGGGAGGAAATCACGATTCTTCTTGACCCGAAAATGGCTTTCGGGACCGGACACCACGACACAACCTGCATGATGATGAAGACGATGCAGGAACACCGCGACGACATTTCCGGGAAGTCTGTGATGGATTTGGGTTGCGGGACTGCCGTGCTGGCCATCCTTGCCGCCAAACTGGGCGCGGCCGAGGTCAGCGCAGTGGACATCGACGCTACTGCTGTACGTTCAGCCCGGGGGAACATCCGACTGAACGGCCTGGACTTCGAGGTCTCCTGCTCGGACGCTTCCGGCTTGAAGAAAGATGCCTACGATGTCCTGCTTGCGAATATTCACAAAAACATCATAATCTCCGACCTCCCGCTCTACTCCGCCGCAGTCCGCCAGGGTGGCCGGCTGCTCCTGAGCGGCTTTTACACCTCCGACGTCCAAGCTGTTGTCTCGGCAGCCCAGGCCTGCGGCTTTTCTCTGCTGTCCTCCTGCTCCCTCGGAGAATGGGCTTGCCTGCGTTTGGGAAAATTATACCACACGGCCGGGGACTAAAACAAAAATCCCTTGCAGAGTGTTCTGCAAAGGATTTCAGCGGAGAGGACGAGATTCGAACTCGTGGTACGGAATGACCCGTACGTCGGTTTAGCAAACCGGTGGTTTCAGCCACTCACCCACCTCTCCAGTCGATGTCGCTGAATGGTTTTGTCAAACCTTTCACCCATGTCGGACTACAAAGTTACGAAAAGATTCCGATTATTCAACGTTTTGAATGAAAAAGATTGCTTGCCTGCCGGGGAACAGTTGTATTTCACTATCTTTATAGAATAACTGACTGCATAATAAATAATAGGAATCTTATGAATAGGATTGACGCAATTCTGGTCTCATTGGCCGTCCTTGTCACGGCAACAGGCCAAAGCGCTGCGACGGAGTCGAGGGCAGCAGGCGGAGCGACCCGGGGAAAGTCCGTGGCAGGACAGTGCGCAGCCTCCACGGCGCAGCAAGAGAAAGCAAGCGAAAGGCAGAGGGGCGGAAGAATCGAGGACCGGATAGAAGGTTACGGAGGGGAGGTGTTCACAATCCTGAGGCCGGATGCGGGAAGGATGGAAAGCGTGCGGGCTGAAGATTTCGGACTCTCGACGGAGGCGGAAGACAACAGCGAAGCGTTGCGGAAGGCCGTGGAATATCTCCGGACCCACCCGGGAACGAAACTGGTGGTCGGGAAGGGGACCTACCGGTTCTCCCCTTTTGACCCGGCACGGAGCCTGTGGCTGAACACGATTGAGCTGCGGGGGCTCAAGGACATATTCATAGAAGCCGAAGGTGCTGAATTCATATTCGCGAGGATGGGCAACTTCATAGGGATTTACGACTGCGACTGCCTCCAGATCAACGGATTGAGCGTGGACTGGGACAGGGAGGCCGACCCTGTCGACGATGTGTTCCGTGTGGTCAATGCCGACCCGGAGAACAAGACCCTCGAAATGGAGTTTTTCCTCAGGGATGAGGTTGATCCGGGAATGAGGATCCAGGCCATCACCCAGTGCGACCCGCAGTCCTTTACTTTCGGCGCAAAGGGATCTTCCAAGGAATGGTACGCCTACATCAATCCGGCCGGCATAAAATCCATTGAAAAAGCGGGGCCGAATGTCCTCCGGATGACCCACGACGGGGCGGCTTCAAATTTTGCGGACGGGGAGACATATATTCTCAGGCACCACGTCTATGACGGGACCGTATTCCACCTTGCCGGGAACAGCCGCAACGTCACGTTTTCAGGAATGAATATATACGGCAGTCCCGGAATGGCCCTCATCGTCGGCGGAAAGGCCTCGCATTTCCAGATGCTCGACTGCTGCATCGGAGTGGATCCCGCCCTCGAAGCCCGGCACAAAGTCTCGCTGGGCGCGGATGCAATCCATATTGCCAATTCCTGCGGCAAGTTCAGAATCAGCGGCTGCGACATCAGCAGGCAGGGAGACGATGCAATCAATGTCCACGATGGGCTCGGCTACATCAGGGAGGTCCGGGGCGACACCGTCGAAATGTATGCTTCTTCGATGGAACTCGGGGCAGGCGACACCCTCTCCTTCAAGGACAGCCTCTTCTTCGAGACCGGCAGGACTGCGGTCATCAAATCCTCCACCCGGAGCGGCAATGTCTCGACGGTGACCCTCGACAGGGATGTCTCTGAATATGTGGACGCGGGTTTCATCGCCTGGAATACCGGAGTGGACAGCGGCAGTTACGTAATCACAGACAACAACTTCCACGAAAACAGGGCGCGCGGACTCCTCCTGCAGTCTTCACGGGGAATATGCTCGGGCAACCGCTTCTACCGCATCCAGGGCATGGCCATCAGGATTGTGATGGACATCATCCCGCATCTGTGGCAGGAAGGGACGGGAGTGGACGGACTTCTCGTGTCCGGGAATGTCTTTGAAGAATGTGACTACGGTGCCTGGGGAAAGCAGATTGAAATCTCGACCAGCATCAACGGGAAAACGGCAGGGGAAAAGGTGTTCCGGAACATCGAGATTAGCCGGAACCTGTTCCTGAACCCTCAAAGCATCCTCCTCGATGCGGACAATGTGGAGAAACTGGACTTCATCCGGAACAAGGCCGAAGGGATGGGAGAACTCTCCCCTGTCCGCCTCGGGAACACCTCCGAATCCGTCCGGGTAGGAAAGAACCGCTTCAGGAAATAGGCCGGGGCGCAGGCTGCGGAATATGAAACCCGCACCCGGGAATCAAAACCTCCGGGCCCGGAGGACAGACAAAAAAAACGGAGGCTGACCTCAATGGCCAGCCTCCGTAGCTTTATGCCGGAGCAGGAGACTACTTGTAGTACTCTGCGAACTCGACATCCTTGGCAGCCCTTGCTGCAAGAGCCTTGTCGAGCTTGGCAACCTTGTCAAGAGCGGCCTTGACCTCATCCTTCTTGCCCTGGCGTGCGGCGATGATGGCACGGAGGTAGTTTGAATAGGCGTTGTCGCAGGTGATGGCGGCGGAAGCCTTGTCAAGCTGGTTGTTCAGGATGTAGGCAAGAACGGTGTTGCGGCAGCAGCCAGGAGCATCTTCAAGATTCTCGGCAGCGGACTCGTAGTCACCGCTGAGGATGTCCAGGACACCACGGTTGGCCTTGGAAACAGCTGTGCCGGCCTTCTTGAAGTAAGCGGCGGCTGACTTGAGGTCACCGTTGCGGAGAGCGAGGACACCAAGAGCGTTCTGGTAGTCGCTGTCCCTGTTCTCAACCTCTGCGAAAGCCTTCTCGGCGCCCTTGAGGTCGTCTGCGTCCATAAGGGTGACGGCAAGGTTGAATCTTGCGACATCGCTGTCGAACTTCTTGATGGCCTGGTTGTAGAGCTTGATCTTGGTGTCAAGATCCTTCACGAGGGTGGCTGAGTGCAGGAGAGCGGACTCGTCGAGGACGTCGCTGTCGTTGTCAATCATCTCGAGAAGTTCCTCGGCAGTGTAGTTCTTGAACTCTACATTGGCGATGAATCTTGCACGGCGGAGCTCAGGAAGGACATCTTTCTTGAGGTCGGTGTAGATTGAAGACATATTCTTGATTTCGCTCTCGCGGACAGCAGGATCGCTGTACATGGAAAGGACTCTGAGGATGAGGTCCTTGTCCTCGATGTCGGAATTCTGGACGAGCTCCTGGAAGCCTTCCCAGTCCTGACCGATGCTCTTGACTGAAGGGTCTGCGACATCGACATTCTTCATAACCTTGTCCCAAGCCTTGTCAGCAGACTTTGAACGCTGGTCTGAGAGTTTGTCATTGAGTTTCTCACCGCCGTCAGGTGAAGCGTATGCAACAACCTCGGTACCGATGAGAGTCTTTCTCTCGTTGTTCTTGATCTCGTCGAGAGCAGCCTTGAAGTTCTGGATTGAAGCGCTTGTGAGCTGCTTTGACTGAACGTCTGCAGAGTTGATCTTGTACATGATCTGGCCCTCTGCGGTCTGCTGGAGGATGGCCTTGTAACCGTCGTCCTTGAGAGGAGCCTTGCCGCGGCCGTCAACAAGCATATAGGTGGTGTTCAGACCGTCTGCAACCTTCCTGGTAGGAAGCTTGTAGGACTTCTTCTTGAGCTTGACGGTTGAACGGAGCATGAGCTGGCACTGCTCCATACCCTCAACATAGGTGAAATGAAGCTTCTGTGAAAGGGTGGCGCCAGCCTTTGCAACGGTCTTGTAGTTGTCCTTGACCTTCTCGCCCTGGAACATGACCGGCTCGATGGCCTGTTCGTTGTTGCCATAGACGATGACAGGGGTGACTGCAAGAGTTGCCTTCGGATTGAAGTAGTTGGCAGGATAGGTTACCGTAATGACAGGATCGATGTTGCCTGCCACACACTCGAGAACTGAAGGATTGCAGGTGACGACCACATTGTCTGCGAGGTCAACCATCTTCTTTGCAGAAGAGCAAGCCACTGCGGACAGACAGAGTGCCGCAACAGCCAAAAGTTTGATAGTCTTGTTCATGAATATCTGAATTAACGTTGATGAAAAATCAAATTGCCGTTTTGCACCATTAAGGATACAAGTGAACAAATATAGCATTTTTTTATAACTTTGTAACAACCGAATGCAGATTATACTAAATATGGATACTCAGGAGCTTCAAAAAATAAAGAATCAGTTCGACATCATCGGCAATGATTCCGCTCTCAACCGGGCTTTGGAAATGGCTGTCGCCATCGCTCCGACCGACCTGACGGTACTCGTCACCGGTGAAAGCGGAGTCGGAAAAGAGAACATTCCGAACATCATCCACCGCTACAGTTCGAGAAGGAACGCCAAATATTTCGCACTCAACTGCGGAGCCATTCCGGAAGGGACGATAGACGCGGAACTCTTCGGCCACGAAAAAGGCTCCTTCACCGGGGCGATAGAGACGAGGAAAGGCTATTTCGAGGAATATGACGGGGGAACCCTTTTCCTCGACGAGATCGGAGAGCTCCCTCTTGCATCGCAGGCGAAGCTGCTCAGGGTGCTCCAGAGCGGGGAGTTCGTCAAGGTGGGTTCGTCGAAAGTCCAGAAGACCAACGTCCGTGTCATCGCGGCCACCAATCTGAACCTCCTGCACGCGGTCGGCAAGGGCAAGTTCCGCGAAGATCTCTACTACAGGCTCAACGCCGTCCAGATCAGCATGCCTTCCCTCCGCGAAAGAAAAGAGGACATCTACCTGCTGTTCAGGAAATTCTCGTCCGATTTTTCGGAGAAATGGAAGCTGAACAAGGTTGCCCTCACCAACGAAGCAATAGACCTGCTCATCAGCTACCGCTGGCCGGGCAACATCCGCCAGCTCAAGAACGTCACGGAAGCTGTCACCGCTCTCGAATCCCGCCCTCTTACCCCGGCCTCCCCGAGATGCGTCATCGATGCCGACACCCTGCGCCGCTATATGCCGAAAGAGGATGCGAGCATGCTGCCGGTGGCCGCAGCCCCGGCTTCGGGAGGAAGCACCATCGGCGACTCGGACAAGCAGATGATCATCAAGGCCATCCTCGACCTCAAGAAGGAAATCGACGATGTCAAGTCCCGCCTCAACGCCGACCCGATGGCCGGCAAGGCCCTCAAACCTGCCGTCATAGACAGTGACGAGGCCGAATGGCAGGGCCAGGGAGCCCCGGTCAACTCGCAGGACATCAGCCGCAACGTGGACCTCAGGGCGGAGACCGGAACGGACTTCGGAGTCAGGGAGGCCGGCCCGGAAGAGAAAGACCTTTCGATTGCCAAATCGAACATCAGCAACGTCCTGAAAGCCCTTGAAAAGCACGGCGGCAACAGGAAACTGGCCGCCGAGGAGGTCGGCATCTCCGAAAGAACCCTTTACAGGTGGCTCGAGAAATACAAGCTCGAATGCAACCAGAACAAGCAAGACAAATGAATATGAAGAAACATCTCACCGCTGCCCTCGTCCTGCTCGGATGCGCCCTTCTGCTGAACGGCTGCGGCTTTGTCAAATACTCGTTCTCCGGAACTTCCATCGACCCTGACGTGCACACGGTCACAATCAACTATTTCGGCTACAAGGCCCTGAAAGTCAACCCGACCCTGGCCAACCAGCTGACCGAGGCGATGAAGGACAAGTTCAAGAAAATGACCAAGCTGGAGGAAGTCGAGATGGACGGAGACCTCGAAATCGAGGCCGATGTCACCGGCTACGAAGTGCGCGCGGCAGCCGTCACGGCGAACGAAGTCGCCGCCCAGAACAGGCTTACCGTCTCGGTGAAGCTGAAGTTCACGAACCGGAAACATCCCGAGGAAGACCTCGAAAAGAGTTTTTCAGCATATTCAGACTACGACTCGACGAACTCGCTGGATGCCGTGGAATCCTCCCTGTGCGAAGAAATTGTCGAGAAGCTGGTCGAAGACATGTTCAACGCCTGCGTGGCACAATGGTAATGGCTATGATGGATCTTTCTGAACTGAATATGGATGAGCTCGCCGGAGTGGTGCGGCTGTACCCCTGGTTCCCGGCAGCGCGCCTGGAACTTTGCGAGAGGATGGCATCGATGAGCGGAAGCGACTGGGGCCTGGAGCAATATTCAGATGCCGCGATGTACGTTCCCTGCCGCTCGAAGGTGTTCAGGATAATGAGGTCCGCCGCCCGGAACGACTATTCGGACAAGGATCTCGCCTCCCTTTTGAAGAGGTATATTTCAGCATCCGGACCGTCCGCCCCGCAGGAGAAGGCCGCCGGCGCTGCTTCCGGCAACAAGGAAACGGGTATGCGCTTCCCTTCCCTGCCTTATGCTCCGGAGTACCGCAGGACCGTCCGCCCGGCAGGCGGGGACTTCTTCAGCCGGGAGGAATATGAATCCGTACGCAGGGACGAGGACAACATCTTCGCACATTTCAAGGCGGCCCGCGCCGAAGAGCCCGATGTGAGAGCCTGGCAGGATCCAGAACTGGGTTTCTGCACCGAAACTCTTGCCCGGATTTATGCCGAACAGGGCTATTTTGTTGAGGCAAAGAAGATTTATTCGAGATTAGCCTTGCGTTATCCGGAAAAAAGTGCTTACTTTGCATCCCTTATTGAAAAAACACAGCCGGAATACTACTATTAACGGAAACTTGAAATATTAAGAATATGTCCACATTATTTTTGATTCTTACAATTCTCATCGTCATCGCTGCAGTCCTTCTCTGCATCGTCGTTCTTCTTCAGAACGGAAAGGGCGAAGGAATGGCCAGCAATTTCATCTCTGCAAACCAGACACTCGGTGTCAGACAGACCGCTGACATCCTTGAGAAACTGTCCTGGGGTCTCGTGATCTTCATCCTCGTGGTTTCAGTGTTCACCTCGATTATGACCACCCGCAGAGCGACATCAGACATAGACATCACCGACAAGATGGAGGTGGCCGCACCGGAATTCCCGTCAGCCCCTGTCGATCCGGCCTCATCTGCAGCCCCGGCAACTGAAAGCGAAGTCCCTAATAAATAACTAATCACCGCCGAAAGCGGCTGACAATTTGTCAGTCCGAAGAAGACGGAACATAATTTGACCCGACAATGTCCGACCGACCCCGGCCGGACATTTTTTCGTGTCCGGGCACGGTGAAGGCCGAAAGAATTATAAGGAAAAACTTGAAACGCTGAAAAAATTATGGAAAACAAAAACGGATCATCATCAGTCCAGTACCTTGAGAAATTTGCAGTCAACCTCAACGAGAGGGCTGCACAAGGCAAGCTGGATCCCGTCATCGGAAGAGATGAAGAGATTAGAAGGGTCCTCCAGATTCTCAGCAGAAGGACCAAGAACAACCCTATCCTGGTCGGCGAACCGGGTGTGGGAAAGACTGCCATTTCCGAAGGTATCGCCCGGAAGATTGTCGATGGGGACGTGCCTGAAAACCTCAAGAGCAGGAAGATATATTCATTGGACATGGGCGCCCTGATTGCGGGCGCAAAATATCAGGGAGAATTCGAGGAACGCCTCAAGGCTGTCGTCAAGGAGGTCGTGGACAGCGACGGAGAGATCATCCTCTTCATCGACGAAATCCACACCCTGGTCGGGGCCGGACGTTCTTCCGGGGCGATGGATGCCTCCAACATCCTCAAACCGGCACTGGCGAGAGGCGAGCTGAGGACCATCGGCTCCACCACTCTTGACGAGTACCAGAAATATTTCGAGACCGACAAGGCTCTCGAAAGGAGATTCCAGATGGTCTTGGTGGACGAGCCTTCGCCGGCGGAGTCCATCGCCATCATGCGAGGTCTGAAGGAGAGGTACGAAAACCACCACAAGGTGAAAATCGAAGACGATGCCCTCATCGCAGCGGTCAATCTCTCCCACAGGTACATCACCAACCGTTTCCTTCCGGACAAGGCCATCGACCTGGTGGACGAGGCGGCTTCCAAGCTGCGTCTGGAAATGAATTCGGTTCCGGAGCCGATTGCCCAGCTCGACAGCGAAATCCGCCAGCTGGAAATCGAGAAGGAGGCCGTCAAGCGCGAGGGAGTTTCCATCAAGACCGAGAAACTTGACGCGGAACTCAAGGACAGGCTCTCGAGAAGGGATGTCCTGATGAAGAAATGGAAGGATGAGAAAGACATCCTGAACGGTCTCCAGGAGGCCAGGCAGAGTATGGAGGACTACAGAATCCAGGCCGAGGCCGCAGAGAGGAGCGGGGACTACGGCAAGGTGGCGGAAATAAGGTACGGCAAGATGGCCCAGACCCAGAAGACAATCGACGGGCTTTCCGCCAGGCAGGCGCAGATCCAGGACCCTATCGTGACCGAGTCCGTGACTCCGCAGGACATCGCCGAGGTCGTCGCCAAATGGACGGGCATCCCGGTCCAGAAGATGCTGGAAAGCGAGAAGGAGAAACTGCTCCGGATTGAGGAGGCTCTGCACAGGAGGGTCGTGGGACAGGACCTGGCAATCCAGGCCGTGGCGGATGCCGTGCGCAGGAGCCGTGCCGGACTGTCCAACGAAAAGAGGCCTATCGGATCATTCCTTTTCATGGGTACGACCGGCGTGGGCAAGACCGAGCTTGCGAAGGCTCTTGCGGAATTCCTGTTCAACGATGAGAACATGATGACGAGAATCGATATGAGCGAATATCAGGAACGCCACACCGTCAGCCGTCTTGTCGGCGCGCCTCCGGGATATGTCGGTTACGACGAGGGCGGCCAGCTCACCGAGGCGGTCAGGAGGAAGCCATATTCAGTTGTCCTTCTGGACGAAATCGAGAAGGCGCATCCGGATGTGTTCAACGTGCTGCTGCAGGTGCTGGACGACGGCCGTCTGACAGACAACAAGGGCCGCACGGTGGATTTCAAGAACACCATTCTCATAATGACTTCCAACGCCGGTTCAGGCATCATCCAGTCCTATATGGAGAAGATGCCGCAGGTCGGGTCTCCGGGAGCCGGTCCGGCGGAGGAGATGAAGGCCGAGGCACGGCGCAGGGATATGCTTGACGAGTGCAGGGAGAAGGTAATCGACGAACTCAAGACCATCGTCCGTCCGGAGTTCCTCAACAGAATCGACGAAATCATCATGTTCGAACCGCTGACCCGGAACGACATCCGCGAAATCCTCCACATCCAGATGGCCCAAATCAAGGAGAGGCTGTCCTCAGAAGGGGTCTCGATAGAGTTCACCCGGAACTTCGAGGACTTCATGGTCGAGGCCGGCTACGATCCGGCCTATGGAGCGCGTCCGGTAAAGAGGGTTCTCCAGAGGGAACTCGTGAACCTTCTGGCGAAGTCCATCCTCTCCGGAGCCGTCCACAAGGACTCTGTCATCGAGGTCGATGCCGTCGAGGGCAGGATTGTCCTGAAAGACAAGAAAGAGGAAAGGGAGAGCTAATCAGCGAATTCCATTTCCTTGACCAGACGCTTCATCCCGGCGTACTTGTCAAGCACCCACATCACGAAGCGGATGTCAGTGCTGATGCACATACTGTAGCCAGGTGAATATGTCACCGCAGAGGCGAGCGACTCGTAATTGCCGTCAGAGACAATTCCGACGAGCCCGCCTTTCGCGTCAAGTACGGGGCTGCCCGAATTGCCTTCGGCGACATCGTTGTCGGACAGGAAGTTGGCTATCATCGAATTGTCCTTCCCGTCAAGGGTGAAACCCCATCTTCCCCAGCGGCCTCTGCCCAAGAGAACTTCCGACTTGCGGTCAAGCCTGAGGTCCCGGTTGTTGCGGTCTGACCTCTCCAGGAATCCGCCCGGAGTGGAGTACCAGTTGCAGATGATGCCGTCGGAAGGCATATAGCCGGCGACCTTGCCGTAGGAAATTCTCAACGTCGAATTGGCGTCGGGGTACATCTGCCGCCCTGACGTCAGTCCCATCCAGTAGAGGGCCCTTTCATATTCATTCTTCAGCCCCGCCGCCCTGGAGACTGCGCCGAGATGGTCGTGCCGCCTGTCGAAGACGCTGCCGGGGGTGTCGGAGAGGAATTTGACGAGGGGGTCGTCCTGCAGGTCCGCGACGTCGTTCAGCCCCTTCGCCGCCAATTCGGAGGACACGATGCTGTTCTCCCAAAGGTAGGCGGCCATGGCCCGGAAATCCGTGCCGAAGCGGCTCTGCATCTTCTTCTGCCACTTCCCGTAGTAGTAGGAATCGAAGTCCGTGTAGAACTCGGTGAGCATCAACTCCAGAAGTTCCCTCTCGACTCTCGTGTCAGTGTTGCGCAGGCCCTCGGAAAGGATTTCGCGGGCCTCGTCCCTGTCCTCGCAGAGGGCGGCGCGGAGCAGATACTTCCCTATCGGAAGCCCGTCCGAAAGAATCTCGCTGCAGAGGGCGCGGTCCTTTTCCACCCGGCGGAGTTCCGAATATGCCTCATTCACGTCGGCGACCACAGACTCCCACATCGAGCCGTAGAGTTCTTCGGAACTTATCCAGTCCTGAAGTCCGGACTCCCGCTCCCGAAGGTTGTCCCGCGTCTGGAAACGCTTGTAGCAAAGGGCCCTGCCCTCGCTCCTGCCGTAGTCCCAGCTGAAGGTCCGGTAGAGCGGGGCATATTTCAGGCGGACAGCCGGATCGACCGACATCCACTTGCGCAGGACTGCGATTCTGGGGCCCCTGACCGAGTTCCAGACCGGGAGGAGGGCTTCTTCCTCAAGCCGGACGAGGCCGGAAGGAGAGTATCTCCCGGTCTGCAGCGGGTAGCCCAAAACCATCGTGAAGGAGAATGGGGAATAGCCCTGCCGCGAAATGCGCAGCGGCTTCTCGCCCGTGACGGGAAGTCCTTTCTCGTAGATTCTGAATATGGCGAAGTCGCAGCTGTGGTGAGGCCAGAGGCTGTTGGCGGCGCTCCCTCCGAAACAGCCGATGCCGGACGGCGGGGCCGCAACCAGCCTGACGTCCGAATAGACTTTGTAAAAGGAGATGATACATCTCTCCCCCGAATACATCGAGCTGAATCTGGCCTCCAGGCCCGGCTCGCTGTCCGCATAACGTTGTTCCATCACCGAGCGGATTCTGTCGGCCCCGTAACCCTGCCCCTTGGAACCCAGTTCCTTCTTCAGGGCCTTGACCTCGGAGGTCACATCGACGCTCTTTTTGAGAAAACTGACCGTCTCCCCCGGCAGAGGCAGTTCCTGGCCGCGGCTTGCGGCCCAGAACCCGTTCTCAAGGTAGTTGTTCTCCGGAGTGCTCGCCCTCGCAATGCCGGGATAGGCGCAGGAATAGCTCGTCAGAATCAGGCCGTTCCTCGAGACCAGGCTGCCGGTGAAGCCGGAGCCTGTCAACACGACGGCGTCCGAGACCGTCGCCTCCGGACTGCCGGGGTTGTAGATCTGCGCCGCCGACAGCTGAAGGCCGCATTCCCTCATCCGGCCTTCCAGCGGGCCGTGGACGTCGTTGACAAGCCACAAGCCCTCGTCGGCTCGCGCCGGCAAGGACATTGCGAACATTATGGCGCAGACAAGCGCTCCGGTCCTGTTCATCAGAAGATGCGGTCGGGATTATCTTTCACGGATGACGTCACCGTGGTCAAGAACCACGGCTTCCTTCCACTTTTCCGTGTAGCCTGGCTGGACAAGGCCTGCCGGCATTCTCTCGGAATACTTGCTGTGGATGAAGTTGCCGTTCTCGTCCTGGGCCTTGACATTGCCGTCGATGAACTTGACAATCAGCATTTCCTCGAGAGCGACCCAGGCCTCGAACTGGTTCTGGGCGGTGCTGACCGAATAGTCGGTGAGCATCTTCTTGACAGGGGCGAAGTAGTCCTTGGAAGCCGACGGCTTCTTTTCGGCCTTCGGAAGGATGCGGTTGTAGGCTTCGAGAGCGGCGGCATCCATCTCCTTCACCTTCTCTTCAATCTGGGAGTTCTCGAATTTGTCGATGGCCTCGCGTACGGTAGGCGCAATGATGTTGTAGGCCTTGTAGCAATGGTTCGTGACGCGGTTGTTTATCCAAAAGGAAGCGGTGTTTGAATATTCTATCATGCTGCCGTTGCCTTCCCTGAGGCATTCAGGGACGGCGTCGGTGTTTGAATATATCGGGGTGAGGTAGGACGTTGCGGCGTCGTCGGTGCCGAACCAGATGATACCGCCGATTACATCCGGCAGGTCGTGGCGAGCCTGTGCCACGAACCAGAAACCGGTCTGCTGTGTGGCGATAGCCCTTTCGTTGATGTACTTCCAGCCGTTGTGGGTGAAGCCCATCGGCCTCCATCTGTAAGGGAGGGCGTTGCCGCCTGCTCCGATGTCGGTGGTCATGTCCAGAGGAGTGCCCTCGAAGTGGTCCCTCATCATGTCGGCGACGTCCTTCACTCCGAGCTTGCGGGCCGGCTTGACGAACAGAGGCATCCTGTGCGCGAGGTTCGTTCCGGTGATGTAGTCGTAGTAGTCCGAAGCCTTCTCGGTGACGATGACACCGTCCTTCTCATAGGTGAACACCCCGTCGCAAAGGGTGTTGAACGCACTCCAGGTCCTTGCGTCACAGGCCCTGACCGTACCGAAATCGTAAGGGCAGTAGGCCGCGCTGAAGTCGAAGTCCTCGTCCTTGCCCTCGAAGAAGCCCATCTCCCTTGCGAAGGAGATGACATCCGGCGCATAGAGGCAGTTCTCCGGGTCGTCGAGAGGGAAGGTGGTGATTCTGGCCTGGTTGGCGTGGGAGCAGATGTAGCCGTCCGGCACTCTTCTGGCAACCCATACGAGGCCTTTGCGGACATTCCTGCCGTCCTTGATGTCCACGCCCTTTCCGATCAGGTCCATCACCCAGGCTTCGTCCTTGTCGGCGATTGAGAAGCTCTCGCCTTCGGAAGCGTAGCCATATTCATTGGCGAGTTCGACGATGATTCCTATGGCCTCGCGGGCGGTACGCGCCCTCTGGAGGGTGACATAGATCAGAGAGCCGTAGTCCATCACTGCGGTGGTGTCGAGAAGTTCCTCCCTTCCGCCCCAGGTCGTTTCGGCGATGATGAGCTGGTGCTCGTTCATGTTGCCGACGGTCTTGTAGGTGTGCGGGACCTGGGCGATGCTGCCCATAGGCCTGGCGGTGTCCCATTCGGTGATGTTCAGCAGCGAGCCGCTCTTCCAGTCGGCTGCCGGATGATAGTAGAGCTCTCCATAAAGGACGTGGGAGTCAGCGGCGTAGGAGACGATGCAGGAGTTGTCCTTGCTGGCTCCCCTTGTGACGATGATGTTGGTGCAGGCCTTGGCGCCGTTTCCCGGGAGCAGGGAAGCCGACAGCATCAGGACTGCGCAGATGATTGATTTTTTTGCCATTTTGCGATTAAGGGAATAATGACTATTTTTGTTTGTTTGATTGCGGTGTCTGTTGCAACATTGTAAATATACGGTTTTTTTTCGACTATCACTGATATGTTCAAGAACTTTGCTCTCGCTCTCGTCTGCACGCTCCTGGCCTTTGTCTGCCTTCCGGCATCAGCCCAATCCGGACAGAAAAAGGATGATCCGGAGAAAAAAATGGACGAATACATCCAGAATAAGGTTGAGGAGCTCGAAAACACCCTCAAGCTGGAAACCTGGCAGACATTCTACGTCGATTCCATCCTGAACCACGATGTCCGGGCCATGCAGAACGAAATCAACGCCCTCGCCTCTGCAAAGGTTTCCAATTCGGACATCTACATCCGCACACAGGACAAGTGGAACGAGAAAATCTACCAGGCGTTCAAGGGCGTCTTGAATGAAACCCAGTGGGCCAAGTATCAGAAGATGGGCGCGGCCCGGGACAAGAAGTTCCGCGACAAGAGGAATGCGCGCGCCAATTCAAACCAATAGGAAGCTGTCTTGAAATGTTTGCCGCTGTATAGGGTTTTTGAGACAGTTTCAATTGCTGAAGAGTGGGCATAGCAGCAGCTATGCGGCCGATGAAGCAGAGGATAACGGCCGAACAGGCACAAGAAGGACAAGAGAGAATAATTCAAAACAGCGTCTAATCCCGGAATATGAAAGAAAGAATAGATAATCTGCTCGCACAGATCAAGGAACTGAAATGCAGCAGCGCAAAGGAAGTCGAGGAAGCCAGAGTCAGGCTTCTCGGCAAGAAAGGTGAGGTGACCGCCCTGTTCGAGGAATTCAGGGCCTTCCCGCCGGAACTCAAGAAAGAGTTCGGCCGCACCATCAACGAACTGAAACAGGCGGCTGCCGCAAAGATCGAGGAACTGAAGGCCTCCGTGACCAGCGACACGGTAGCCCAGGGCTCGGATGAAGACCTTTCCATGCCGGGAACCCCGTTCGAACTCGGGTCGAGACATCCGGTTTCGATTGTTCGCCAGGAAATCGTCGACATATTCAGAAAATTCGGCTACGATGTCGCCGAGGGTCCCGAAATCGAAGATGACTACCACGTATTCGAAGCTCTCAACTTCCCTCTGAACCACCCTGCAAGGGATATGCAGGACACTTTCTTCGTGTCCGCAGGCCATCCGAACCCGCTTCTCCTGCGCACCCACACGTCTTCGGTCCAGGTCCGCGCGATGGAGAACATGAAACTTCCTATCCGCGTCATCTGCCCGGGAAGGGTGTTCCGCAACGAGGCCATTTCCGCCCGCGCACATTGCATATTCCATCAGGTCGAAGGCCTGTACATCGACGAGAATGTGACTTTCGCCGACCTCAAGCAGGCCATCCTCCTCTTCGCAAGGGAGATGTTCGGGCCTGAGACCCAGATCAGGATGCGTCCTTCCTACTTCCCGTTCACCGAGCCTTCCAGCGAAATCGACGTGAGCTGCAACATCTGCCACGGCAAGGGCTGCAACATCTGCAAGGGCACCGGCTGGCTCGAAATCATGGGTTGCGGAATGGTCGATCCGAATGTCCTCGAGGCTTCCGGCATCGACAGCCGCAAGTACAGCGGCTTCGCTTTCGGAATGGGTCTTGAGCGCATCGCAATGCTCAAATGGCAGGTCAATGACCTTAGGCACTACTTCGAGAACGACCTGCGCTTCCTCTCCGAGTTCAAGACTTCCATCGAAGTGTGAGCAGACTGACCATAACTCAATAATCCGATAACACTATGAACAAGATGACTTCCTTCGTCATGGCCATGGCGGTCGTGGCGATGACGCTGTGTTTCAATCTCGATGCCGGCAACCGGGACCGTGAAATGAAGTTCCGGAATCTTCAGAAAGAGTTTGCCGACCCTTCAGGAGAATTCCGCCCGGTCCCGCTGTGGGTGTGGAACACTGACGTGACGGAAGATGACATCGACCGCATGCTCCAGGAATTCAAGGGCAAGGGTTTCGGCGGTGCCTTCGTCCATCCGAGACCGGGTTTGGTGACCGAATATCTCTCCCCGGAATGGTTCAGGCTCTGGCGCTACAGCCTCGAGAGGGCCGGGGAACTCGGTCTGGACCTCTGGATCTATGACGAAAATTCCTATCCGAGCGGCTTCGCGGGAGGCCACGTTCCCTCGCAGATGCCCGAGTCCTACAACCAGGGGCAGGGTCTTGTCGAAACCAAGTCCGACAAGGCACCCGCAAAGGGAGAGTGTTTCATCTGCCTTGTCAGGGACGGCGAGGGCTTCAGGGACATCACCCCTTCGCTGGACGAATATGCCGGGACTCCGGGAGAATACTACATATTCAACAAGACTTACAATCCCGCAGGGGCCTGGCAGGCCGGCTTCCCCTATGTTGACCTGCTCGTGGAAGGAGTGACGGAAAAGTTCATCGAGGTAACCTTCTCCGGCTACGAGGAAGAGTTCAGGGATGAGCTGGGTACGGTGATAAAAGGTACTTTCACTGACGAGCCGAACATCGCCTGCCCGGGAGGTTGCCGCTGGACTCCTGACCTGTTCGACACCTTCAAGAAGGATTGGGGCTATGACCTGCGCAACGTGCTGCCTCTACTCTATGAGCAGACCGGCGACTTCCGAAAAGTCCGCCACGACTACAACTCCACCCTGCTGAACCTGTTCATAGAACGCTGGAGCAAGCCTTTCTACGAATATACCGAAAGCAAAAACCTCCTCTGGACCGGGCACTACTGGGAACACGACTGGCCGAACCTGTACGAAGGTCCGGACAATATGGCGATGTACGCCTGGCATCAGCTGCCTGCCATCGACATGCTCTTCAACCAGTACGACGACCGGTCTTCGACGGCCCAGTTCGGCAATGTCCGTTCGGTCAAGGAGCTCCGGAGCGTGGCCAACCAGATGGGCAGGGTGCGCACCCTCAGCGAAACCTACGGCGGAGGCGGCTGGGAGGTCACTTTCAAGGACTTCAAGAGACTCGGCGACTGGGAATTCGCTCTCGGAGTGAATATGATGGACCAGCATCTGAGCCTGATGACCGTGTCCGGCACGAGGAAGAACGACTACCCTCCTGTCTTCACGTCGGTTTCCCCTTGGTGGAAGGACTACGGCCCGATGAACGATTATTTCTCACGGCTGTCGGTGGTCCTGAGCCAGGGCGAGCAGCTCAACGACATCCTCATTCTTGAACCGACGACCAGCGTCTGGATGTACTACACCACCCACGAAATGCCTCAGGCGGCGTGGGAAATCGGCCAGGCCTTCCAGACTTTCGTGACAGAACTCGAGAAGGGGCAGCTTGAATATGACCTCGGCTCGGAGAACATCATCAAGGACCACGGCAGTGTGCGCGACGGGAAGTTCACGGTCGGGCAAAGAAGTTACAGTACCGTCGTGCTGCCTCCAAGGATGGAATCCATCGACAGGGCAACATATTCATTGCTCAAGGAATTTATTGCCGCCGGAGGCACGCTGGTCGCTTTCTCGAAGCCTTCAAAGCTGGACGGCGCTGACAGCAGGGAAATGCAGGAGCTGCTTTCTTCGGAGGGCGTCATCGCGATGGAGTCCGTTTCCGGGCTTCTTGAATATGCCGCCGTCAATGCCGATTTCCGGATCACTGACATCAGGAGCAATGACCTGTACCACCAGAGAAGGGTCTATGATGACGGGCAGCTCCTGTTCCTGGTCAATTCTTCACTTGAGAATCCGGCTTCGGCAAAGGTATCGGCCAATGGCAGACATCTCTACAGGCTTGACCCGCAGACCGGCGAAATCGCTTTGGAGAAGACGGTCTCCCCTTGCAAGGGCTGGACAGTAGAACTGGAACCGGCCGGAAGCGCCCTGTACTTCATTTCGGACAAGAAAGTCCTGTCGGTTACCGGAAAGGCTCCTGCAAGCGGTGAGCGGATTGAGATTCCGGCAGTCTCTGCTGTCGAGGCCAGGGTGATTGGACCGAATGCCCTGACTCTTGATTTCTGCGAACTGTGCGTCGGGGACAAGACCGGCGGCAGTCTCTACGCAATCGAGGCCTGCCGTGCCCTCTACGGCCATTTCGGGATGGCAGATCCGTGGG
Source organism: Candidatus Cryptobacteroides sp. (assembly GCA_051878295.1). Taxonomy (GTDB): domain Bacteria; phylum Bacteroidota; class Bacteroidia; order Bacteroidales; family UBA932; genus Cryptobacteroides. The sequence goes on along the minus strand of JBJEJV010000024.1, from coordinate 57,945 downwards.
AGGCTGCCGTCCAGTTCAAGTCCGAGATTATCGACAAGGCCGACTTCCCCGAGGTCCCGGTCCGTGTGGACTACCGCTTCACGGTGGGCAAGGATGTGGATGCGACCAGCATCAAGGCCATAGTCGAGAGACCGGACATCTGGAACGTCTCGATTAACGGCACCCGGGTCGCTTACGAGGGAGCTTCTGAACTGGATGCCCGCACGGGAGTGTTCTGTGTCGGGGAATATGTCAGGGAAGGCGAAAACGTCATCAGTTTGAGCATGGACAGGATGCACATACTGGCCGAAATCGCACCGGTCATCCTTCAGGGAAACTTCCGTGTGGAGAATGCCTCCAAGGGTTTCACTCTCGTGAAAGCTGAAGCCCTCGGACTCGGCTCCTGGAGAAGCCAGGGCTATCCTTTCTATGCCTGGGATGTGGCATATTCAAAGAAATGGGAGATTGAAGATCCTTCCGCCTCCTACACCCTGGCAGCAGGCTCGTGGGAAGGTACAGTGGCCTCGGTCTATGTAAACGGGGAAAAGGCCGGCATCATCTACAGCGCTCCTTACGAAATCCCTGTCAGGAAGGGCCTCCTGCGCAAAGGCACGAATGAAATCGAGATCCGGGTCACCGGCTCGATCCGAAACCTCTACGGGCCGCACTACAATCCTACCCAGGGCCTTACCGGACCGTTCATGTGGAACGGAGTGAGCACCCAGGCGGCGGGAGACGACTACATATTCTATGAATATGGTCTGACAAAGGACGACATCAGGCTGTACCGCAGATAAGCCGGAAAGGCAGGCCTGATGCCCGTTCAGAAATGTTGCGGTTGCGGAGATATTCACTATCTTTGCAACCGTAACATTTTTGGATGCGTAATCTTTATTCGGATATTGCTTCGTAGCATCTTCTGCCGTCATCAAGCGGTGAGGATGCGCAAGTTCAGAAGACCCACCTTATGGAATGAGAGTGGGAAGTGATTTCATTTACCTTTATCCGAAACAATCATGACACACAATACAATAATCCGCCTTGAGCGGGAATCAGACTACCGCACGGTGGAAAACCTCACCAGAGAGGCATTCTGGAACGTCTATCAACCAGGTTGCACCGAGCACTATGTGCTTCACTGCTACCGCAACAATCCCGATTTCATCCCCGAACTGGACTTCGTGATGGAGACAGACGGTGTCCTGATGGGCCACGTGATGTTCTCCAAGGCGGAAATCATCGCCGATGATGGGCGGAGTATTCCCATCCTGACTTTCGGGCCGATCAGCATTGCACCGGACTACAAGCGCAAGGGCTACGGAGCAAGACTTCTGAGATTCGCACTGGACAAGGCCAGGCAACTGGGGTACGGTGCGGTATTTATGGAAGGGAACATTGATTTCTACAGGCATACGGGCTTTGGACTGGCTTCGGGACTGCATATTCACTACTATGGCGAGCCTCGCGAAAGTGATGTGCCGTATTTCCTCGGGCAGGAGTTGAAGGAGGGGTATCTCGACGGTATCGAGGGTACCTACCACACTCCGAAGGGATACTTCGTCGCAATGGAGGATCCTGAAGGATTCGAGGCCTTCGATGCCTTGTTCCCCAAAAAGGAAAAGAAAGTCCTTCCGGGCCAACTGATGTAACGGAAGTAACGCTCGGGGTGGCCGCCGGTCCGGCCACCCCTTATAGTTGGCCTGGCCGGGCTCGATCTCGGGTACAACCTGCTCAATCCCACAGAGAAAGTCTCTTCAAGTGATACAACTTTGGCGGAATATGCTTATCGTTTCGGACGAACAATTATTTGCAGACGATACTTCACCCTACCCACTGGGGCAAACCATAGGTCATTTGAACAAACGCTTGATACATACTTCGGTACTAACCATTCAATATTAATCATTACTAGTGATGCGTTAACTCTCGCATCAATGTTTGTAACTGTTTAATATATTATAATTTAACTAAGTTCTTTGACAACCGCGATTTGAAATGAGTTCGTAGCTTTGCGGCCTAATCCGTAGAGTATGAACGAAGGCAAGTATATATTCGCCCAGGTAATGAGTCTTGTTCCAAGGCAGATCTTTCAACGGCTTGTTGACAAGTACAAAGGAGACTACAGAGTTCGTGATTTCAATTGCTCAAATCAGTTGCGATATATGATGTTCGGCCAACTCACTCCCTGTGAGTCATTAAGAGACATCTGCCTGTGCTTGAATGCACACATTAAAGTTCTATATGGGCTTGGCATCACTACATCCGTTAACGAATCCACGCTTTACCGAGCTAATGAGAATCGAGACTATCGCATTTACGAGGGACTGGGGCAAGCTTTGTGCTACGACAAACCGGAAGGCACCATCTATGCTGTGATTGTCGATGAATCCGGAATATACCGCCTTGGAAAAATAAAAATCTCACTGTAGCCAAAACTACTGATAGATAATCATTGGGGATAGCAGATGCGATTAGCGGGAAGCAAATGAAACAGGAGATGTTGCCATATATGAATATTCTTATCTTTCGGACGGTACAAGGCTCTGTGCCTCGGTTGTTGCCGAAAAAGACGAAGTTCAAGATTATCCCAACGGGCAAATAGCCCCTGCGTAAATAGGGAACCTCCCTGCCGTCGCAACTGACTGCAGGGAGGTTCCAAATTGCGGAGCACAGCCTTCTCGCTAGTACCCGAAGATGTCGGTCAGGGTCAGCGGAGTGATCTTCCCGAGAGAGTTGACGAAGTCGCTGTCGTAACCGGCGGCGTTGCCCAGGAGGCCGTAAACGTAGGTGCGGTCCTTGACCCATTTCTGCTGGGTGGCCTTGACATCCTCGAGGGTCATGCCGGCGATTCTTTCGAACAGAGCCTTGTCGCGGTCCTCGGTCAGGCCCAGGTCCTCAAGGTTGATATATTCATTGAGAACGGAAGCGCCCGTGGTACGGGAGGTGCGGATGTTCGAGAGTATGCTGGTCTTCGCAATCTGGAAGGCAGCCTCGGACTCCGGCATATTGTTGATGATGTCGTCAAATGCCTCCACGGCCTCCTTGAGCTTCTCGTTCTGCGAAGCGATGAAAGCATAGAAGATGTAGTTGTCATCCTTGAAGGACGGAGTTGTCAAGAAGGCCCTCGCTGAATATGCAAGGCCGCGGGCCTCGCGCATCTCCTGGAAGACGATGGCATTCATTCCGCTGCCGAAGTAGTTGTTGTACAGAAGGATGTCCGCATCATTGGCGACGTCGAACTTCTCGCCCCTGTTGGAATACTGGATGTAATAGAACTGGTTGGCATCGTAAGGAGCAAGGAATACTTCGCTGCCAGAATACTGCATCCGGGCAGGAATCTTTTTGGCGAGCGGCTCGAGAGAGCCCCCGACCTTGTGGTGGGCGCTGATGGTCGCCTTTGCGGCAGCCTCGTCGGACGGACCGTAGTAGAGCACATCGTGCTGCTTGGTGTAGAGGGTCTTCACAAGACCGAGAAGGTCCTCGGAGGTGAGGGAGTCAATCTGGCCGTTGGTGAGGGTCGTCTCCTTGATGAAGTCCGGACCGTAGAAAATATAGTTCTGGAGGGCGGAGAAGCAGGCTCTCTGGTTGAGCTTGGAATCAGCCCTGTCCTTCTTGATGTCAGATTTGAGGGCGGCGAGGACATTCTCGTCTGCCTGGGCGTTGAAAAGCAGGTCCTCGACAATATCCATTGCCTGGCCGATGTTTTCGTCAAGTCCGTAGGCTCCGACGAAGGCCTGGGTGTAGCCGGCGTTGAGCATCGGAGTGCAGGCAAGGGAGTACATCTCCTTCTTGATCTGCTCGGCGCTTCTGGAAGGAGTGCCGAGATAGCTCAGGTACTGGAGGGCGATGGAGAGTCTCGGGTCATTCTGGGTGCCCATGTTGAAACTGCAGCTCAGTCTGGTGATGTCGTTGATCTCGTTCTTCTTGTAGAGGAGTCTCACGCCTTCGGCGACTGAGGAGACGGACATGTCTTTGGAGAAATCCACGAAGACCGGCTCGATAGGAGCGACTTCGATTGCGCTGATTTCGTCGAGGAAGGCACTTCTCTTGTCCCTGTTGGTCTCGATAGGAGTGATGGCAGGGGCTGCAATCTTGCGGATGGATTTGTCGGTGCCGATTCTCTTGTAGGCAACCACATAGCTGTCAGCGCTGAGATAGTCGTTGGCCCAGTCCACAACCTGCTGCTTGGTAATCTTGCATATTCTTTCAAGGTCAAGGGCGTCGTCCTTCCAGTCGTGGCCGTTGATGAAGGAATTGACGTAAGTCATCGCCCTCTGGCCGTTGCTTTCCAGCTGGCGCATCCGGCTGCGCTTGATGTTGTTGACGGTTGACTGGATGAGGGAGTCGTCGAAATCGCCGCTGCGCAGTTTGGCGACTTCCTCGAGGAGCAGGTCGCGGGTCTGCTCGAGAGTCTGGCCCTGGCGCGGAAGGCCGACGAGAAGCATTTCACCGTAGTCCGGCCTGGTGTAGAGGAAACTGTCGAAGGCACCCACCTTCTGGCCCTGGACAAGGTCGATGTCGGCAAGACCGGCGGAACCGTTGGAAAGGACCGATGCGGCGATGTCGCCGACCTCGCTGCGGAGGATGTCGGAAGCGCCCGGAGTCCTCCAGCCGATCATCACGAACTCGGCGTCAAGGCCATAGACGGTTTTCTCGACCGGCGAGGTGATAGGCTGCTCGATTTCATATTCAAGCATCTTGATGTCAGGGTTCGGCTCCCAGTCGCCGAAGTATTTCTCGACGGTGGCGACGAACTCGTCCGGGTCGAAATCACCGGAGACGCAGATTGCCATATTGTTCGGGACATAGAAGTTGTCCCTGTGGTTCTCGATGTTGATGATTGAAGGATTCTTCAGGTGCTCCTGGGTTCCGAGAGTGGTCTGGAGTCCGTAAGGATGATGAGGGAAGAGGACGGAATCGATGGCCTCCATCGCTTTGGAGTCGTCCTCGGTCAGGCTCATGTTCTTCTCCTCATAGACGGTTTCGAGTTCGGTGTGGAAACCGCGGATGACAGGATGGATGAACCTGTCGGCCTGGATGCGGGCCCAGTTGTCAATCTGGTTGGAAGGGATGTCCTCGGTGTAAACGGTCATATCCGTGGAGGTGAAGGCGTTGGTCCCCTTGGCTCCGATGACGGCCATCAACTTGTCATATTCATTCGGTATGGCAATCTTGGAGGCCTCGTAGCTGATGGAATCTATCTGATGGTAGATGGCTTTCCGCTCGGAAGGGTCGGTCTTGGTCCTGTACACCTCGAAAAGGGTTTTGATGGAGTCGAGGAGCGGCTTCTCGGCCTCGTAGTCGGAAGTTCCGAAATGCTCCGTGCCCTTGAACATCAGATGCTCCAGGTAATGGGAGAGTCCGGTCGTCTCGTGGGGGTCGTTCTTGCTTCCGACTTTCACTGCGATGTAAGTCTGGAGCCTCGGTTCCTCCTTGTTGACGGTCATATATATCTTCAAGCCGTTGTCAAGAGTGTAGATTTTCGTGTTCATCGGATCGCCTTTGACGGTCTCGTACCTGTACTTCGAGCAGGATGCCGCAGTCAGAAGGGAAAGTGCGACCAGTGTCGCTGAAATGATTCTTTTCATCTCCTATAATAATTTAAGATTCAATCAAGATTCATAAAACTTGCAAACTTACTCAGTCCGAGGAAGAAAAACAAAAAAATGTGCTGGAGAAATAGTATCTTTGCAGTCCCGGACAGGGAATATGTCAACGGCTATGGCAAAACAGAAAGAACACAAGGTTGAAATAAGGAACAAGCGAGCTTCGTTCGACTACGAGTTTCTCGAAACCTACGAGGCGGGCATAGTGCTTGTCGGAACAGAAATCAAGTCCATCCGGGCCGGAAAGGCTTCCCTCGTGGACTCCTTCTGCTATTTTGTCGGCGACGAGCTGTTCGTCAAGGGGATGAACGTGGCCAGATACTTCTGGGGTTCCTGGGGCCAGCACGAGCCTCTGAGGGACCGCAAGCTCCTACTGACCCGAAAGGAACTTCGCCATCTCCACCAGAAGGTCAAGGAGAAGGGCCTCACCATAGCCGCGGTCAAGCTCTACATCAACGACGAGGGGCTGGCAAAGCTCAGCATCGCCCTCGCAAGGGGCAAGAAGGAATTCGACAAGCGCCAGACCATAAAAGAAAAAGACATCCGCCGCGAAATGGAACGCGGCGAATGAGTCTTCCCGCCCTCCGAAAGGGCGCGTCAGCATATTCAAGTATCAGACTGTCAGACCTGTATCCCGAAGGAAGCCTTGACGGCAGGGACGGAATCCAGTTCCTCCCATCCGAAGAAACGCACTGTCTTCTCGACTTCCCTGCCTCCGCGGATGAGTTTCATCTTCTTTGAATATGGAGTCCTGCCGAAGTGCCCGTAAGCCGCGGTAGGCTCGTAAATCGGGTTCTTGAGCTCGAACTTGCGCACGATTGCCGCAGGCCTGAGGTCGAAGACTTCCTCGACCTTCTTGGCGATGAAGGCGTCGGCATTCTCGGGGTCGAGGCCCTTCAGGGCCGCGCATTCAAGGTTGGCGCTGCCGTAGGTGTTGACCGAGACGCTGACCGGACGGGCGATGCCGATGGCATAGGCGACCTGGACGAGCATTTCATCGGCGACTCCGGCCGCAACCATATTCTTTGCTATGTACCTTGCCGCATAGGCTGCGGAACGGTCCACCTTCGACGGGTCTTTGCCGGAAAAGGCTCCGCCGCCGTGCGCGCCCTTGCCTCCGTAGGTGTCCACGATGATCTTGCGGCCGGTCAGACCGGTGTCCCCGTGAGGCCCGCCGATTACGAACTTGCCGGTCGGATTGACGTGCAGGATGACCTTGGAGTCGAAGAGGGCGGCGATGTGAGGCTCCACGACGGCCTTGACCCTCGGGATGAGAATCCCGACGACATCCTTTTCGATTTTGTCGTGCATGGCCTTGTCAACCTTTTCCTGTCCGTAGAGGGCTACAGCCTCCCCGTAGGACATCTTTCCGAGCTCGTCGGCCACGAACTCGTCGTGCTGGGTGGAAACCACGATGGTGTGGATTCTCACCGGGTGGTTGCTCTCGTCATATTCAATGGTGAACTGGGACTTGGCGTCGGGCCTGAGGTAAGGCATCAGTTCGGGGTTGTCGTGGCGGATGCCAGCAAGAACCTTCAAGGTGATGTGGGAAAGATAGAGCGGAAGCGGGAGATAGTCCTCGGTGTCGCGGCAGGCGTAGCCGAACATCATTCCCTGGTCACCCGCGCCCTGGTCGTCTGGATTTTCGCGGACAACGCCCCGGTTGATGTCCCCGCTCTGCTCGTGGATTGCGGAAAGGACTCCGCAGGAATTGCCGTCGAACATGTATTCGCCCTTGTTGTAGCCGATGCCGTTGATGACACGGCGGACGGTCTTCTGGATGTCCACATAGGCATCCTCGGAACGGACCTCGCCGCCGACCACCACGAGTCCGGTGGAGCAGAAGGTCTCACAGGCCACCTTGGCCTCTTCATCCTGACGGAGAAATTCGTCGAGGATGGCGTCTGAAATCTGGTCGGACACCTTGTCCGGATGTCCTTCGGATACTGATTCCGATGTGAATAGAGTGTGCATAAAAAAATCTCCTACGTTGTTGGTACACGTGGAGAAGACCTGAGGGTTTTTAGCAATTTTTTAATGTGGTTGCAAGCAATCAAATCCATCCACGTATGATTTCCTTCCAAAAGGTCTGCAAAGATAGCACAAATTGACTTCTTTCCCAATAATTCTTCATATATTTGCAAGTCTGAAAACATTTGCAAGAAAGAATAGGGCAAATGATTAAGACTGGTACAATTTGAGGCACATTGTTATCATTTTTATATTTTATCTATGGTTCAATCACTCAAAAAAGGTCTGGCAACTCTTGTTGCCATCTTAATTGGAGCAATGGCTTTCGCGCAGGTCACGACATCAAGCCTCGCAGGTCTGGTAACAGATGAAAACGGAGAGCCTCTCGCAGGCGCAGCCATCATCGCTGTCCACGCTCCTTCCGGAACACAGTACGCAACCGTAGCCAATGTTGAAGGACGTTATGTCATCAACGGTATGCGTGTCGGTGGCCCTTACAGAGTCAACATCTCATTCATCGGAATGGGCGAACTTGACTACGAGGGCATTACTCTCAAACTCGGCGAGCCTTTCGAGCTCAACGCCTCGATGAAGCCGTCAGATTCCCTTGAGGCCTCAATCATCTTGGCGGAGAGTTCATTCAACTCCCACAAGACAGGAGCGGGCGCAAGCTTCAGCCTCAAGACGGTCGAGAACATGCCAACCATCGACAGAAGCATCTACGATGTCGTCAAGTTCACTCCTCAGGCAAGCGTGAACAAGGCCGGAGGTATCTCATTCGCAGGCGCCAACAACCGCTACAACAGCTTCCAGGTTGACGGTGCAGTCGCAAACGACACATTCGGTCTCGCCGCTTCAGGTACGAACGGAGGTCAGACAGGAGCCAACCCTATCTCCCTGGACGCCATCGAGGAAATCCAGGTTGTCGTCGCACCTTTCGACGTCCGCCAGTCCGGTTTCACGGGCGGTGCTATCAACTCCATCACCAAATCAGGTACCAACACCGTGAAGGGTTCGGCATATTCCTACCTCTTCAACCAGGATTTCATCGGTACCACTCCGGGCAAGGATGTAGAGAACCGTACAAAGTACCAGGAAGAGTTCTCACAGACCTATGGATTCACCGTAGGAGGTCCTATCATCAAGGACAAGCTCTTCTTCTTCGTCTCCGGAGAGTACTATGACTTCTCCTATCCGAATGTCTATTATCCTCTTGACGGAGCCGACAACCCTTACGGCAAGAAGGTCCTCGGCGCAGACGTTTACTACAACGGCCAGAATCTCGGCAATGTCTTCAACGCCACTATGGCACAGGCCATGATCGACCACTACGAGAAGACCTACGGTGTCGCAGACTCCGGCGAGTCCTTCACCCAGCACCAGAAGAAGTCCCGTTCCATCAACGGTATGGCAAGAATCGACTGGAACATCAACTCTACCAACAAGTTCATGTTCCGCTACCAGATCGCCGATTCTTATTCCGACCAGTACGGCTCAAGCCTCAGCACCTACTATTTCAACGGTTCTTCCTACAAGCAGGTCAACAAGACTCACACCTTCGTCGGTGAGCTCAACTCCCGCATCTCCGACAATGTCTCCAACGAACTCCGTGCAACCGCCGTCCTCGTACGCGACCACCGCGAGCCGGGTTACAAGGGTGCTACAATGTACATCAAGGACAAGATCTACTTCAACCTCGGTACAGAGTACTCTTCAGGTGTCAACAACATGAATTCCAACACCTTCACCCTCACGGACAACCTCTCCATCTTCAAGGGCAACCACAACATCACCATCGGTACACACGACGAGGTTTACAATTTCGCCAACGGTTTCATCCAGTACGCCTACGGTGAATATATCTTCAACTCCGTCGCCGACTTCTTCGACAACAAGATCAACCAGTACGAGTACAAGTATGTCGATCCTACCCTGACCGGAGGAAACACGATGTGGGTCGCCACCACCTGGGCAGCCCAGTTCGGCGCCTACATCCAGGATGAGTGGAAGCCGAGCAGGAACTTCACCCTCACCTACGGTCTCCGCGCCGATGTCCCTGTGCTGCTGAACAAGCCTACCACCAACGAGACTTTCAACGGCAACAACATCGCCAAGAGATTCGACCAGTACACCGGCGTAACCCCTAAGGCAACTCCGCTCTGGTCTCCGAGAATCGGTTTCCGCTGGTACCTCAACGAGGACCACAGCACTCTCCTCCGCGGCGGTACCGGTCTGTTCACCGGCCGCGTGCCTTTCGTATGGCTCTCCAACGCCTACAACAACACCGGTGTCGAGACCAAGTCAGTCACCATCAAGAAGTCCGCTATTCCTGAGAACATGTACTTCGGAAGCGAACCTTACAAGGGAATCGTAGAGGCAGGACTTGCAAGCGGTGACGGCGCAGCCCAGACCATCAACACCCTCAGCAGGAACTTCAAGTACCCTCAGGTGTTCCGTACCAACCTCGGCTTTGAGCAGTCCTGGGGCGACGGCTGGAAACTCACCATCGACGCTCTCTACTCCAAGACCCTCAACAACATCTTCTTCCAGAACCTTGCTGTCGAGGAAAGCGGGAAATATGTTTACGGCGCCACCGGCTCTTCAGCCTACAACGCCGACGGCTCAGTCAACCCTGACAAGGTCGCTCCTGTTTACACCAACATCAAGGCTGACGACGGCAACTCATATTCAGCCATCGTGGCCCTGGGCAACACCAACAAGGGTTATTCCTACAGTGCGAGCATCCAGCTCCAGAAGTCTTTCCGCTTCGGTCTTGACTTGATGGCTTCCTACACCTTCGGACACTCATATTCAGTCAATGACGGTACTTCTTCAGTCGCATATTCAAACTGGAAGTACAACTACTCCGTCAACACCAACTCTCCTGAGCTGTCCCACTCACTGTTCGACAAGCCTCACAAGCTGATGGGAATGATTTCCTACAACTCTCCTGTCTATGGCAAGAGGTTCGCAACCAACGTTTCCCTCACCTATGAGGGCGGCAGCGGCCAGCGTTTCTCCTACACCATGAACGAGAAGGTTGACTTCAACGGTGACGGTTATCAGGGCAATTCCCTCATGTACATCCCTACCCAGCAGGAACTCACCGAGATGCATTGGGCAACTCCTGCTGATGCCGCAGCCTTCGAGAACTTCATCCGCAGCGACCGCTACCTCAGCACCCACGGCGGACAGTGGTCCGAGAGATATGCCGGAATGGCTCCGTTCGAGCACCATTTCGACCTCCACTTTGGCGAGGACTTCTACTATGACAGGAAACACAATCGCAAGATCCAGCTCTTTGTCGATTTCAAGAACATCAGCAACCTGTTCAACCGCGGCTGGGGTCTCTACTATGCTTCAGCCTACAACAGGCAGATTCTCCAGGTCGTCGCACTTGACACCGACGAGAAGGGCAACATGACTCCTACCTACGCTTGGAATGACTACACACTCACACCTTCAGACTTCTACTCAAGGTGGAGGTGCCAGTTGGGTATCAGGCTCACATTCTAAAATGTCAAGACAATGAAGAATATTTTCAAATCAATACTCGCCGTAGTCCTCAGCGCATTCGCTTTCGCAGCCTGCGCAGACTACAACACCATTCTCCTGAGCGATCAGATGGTAGGCCTGAGCAGCGACAAGCTTTCTTTCGAGGCTGTTCCTTCCGCTCCGAAGACCGTTACCGTCACACTTGACGGCGATTGGATTGCCATTCTTCCTGTTGAGTGCGACTGGCTCAAGGTGGAGCCTTCCTATGGAACCGGAAGGACCGAGGTCAAGATCTCCGCTACCGAGAACCTTGACGGAACCGGAGCCCTGGCAGGACCGAGGTCATCTATGGTCAACTTCTCCACAAGCGCAGGTACCACCGTGCTCAATGTCAGCCAGATGGGCGACATCACCAAACTCAGCGCAAAGACCTACAGGCAGGTTGCGAACGTAACTCCTGGCGCATCATACCTTCTCATTGCCAAGAACGGTTCTGAATATTATGCCGGAACTCCTGTCCCTACCTCAAGCACCTACGCCTACCTGCTCAAGAAGGACGTGACCGCCAACGTGCAGGCTGACGGTTCTATCGTCATGCCGGACGGCTCCTACGGTTTCACTTTCGAGCCGGCAGGGGAAAGCGGACAGTACATCATCCGTCAGGCCGACGGAGAGGCTCTCTGGCAGGCTGCCGCCTACAACAACTTCTACACCGATGTCACCCCTTCAGAGGGCTACATCTGGACTGTAGAGCCTCAGGATGACGGTACGGCCATCATCAAGAGCATCGATCTCGGCAAGTGGCTCCAGTACTCCATCTCCTATTCCAGCTACGGCGGCTACACCAGCACCCAGGACAATGCCCTCCTCCCAATCCTCTACGAGAACTCCGACAAGGTTCTCGGAGTCACCCCTGGCACCGTCAACCTTAGCGACGGCGACCTCGAGGAGGAGTTCACCATCGTCTGCGACGCTGACCTCGTGGATGCTGTCATCGCCGAGGACTGCGACTGGATCACCCTCGTAAGCAACGTTTCCGACGGCGTACAGTCAACCCTTACCTTCAAGTCTTCAAAGAACCCTGACCTCACAAGCAGGACGACTTCCATCCTCATCGGCTCGGTCGATGCCACCGTCAATGTGGGCGTTTCACAGCCTGCAAGGGCCATCACCCCGGACGACATCCTCGACAAGACCGTCGCCGAATTCAACGCCGCAGAGGTAGGTCCGATGATGTACCGCATCACCGCTTCCATCTCCAAGGTGACGAATGAGTCCAAGGGCCAGTTCTACATCAGGGACTTCAGCGGCGAAACCTATGTCTATAACATGAGCAGTTTCGCAGAGAGCGGAGCAAAGGCCGGTGACATCGTTACCATCGTCGGAAAGCGTGACGAGTACAAGACCACCATCGAGATGACCTCAGCATACTTCGAGGAGGTCACCCCTGTTTCAGAGGTTTCCATCTCCGAATTCCTCGCAAAGGAGGTCAACACCACCGACTGGTATATGGTGACCGGAACCATCACTGAGATTGCGAACAGCACCTACGGCAACGTTTACATCACTGACGGCGAAGAGACGCTGTATGTTTACGGTCTGTATCCGGGCTACGGCGCAAGCGGCGACGCCCGCAAGGGTCTCCTCGCAGCAGCCGGAATCGAAGTGGGCGACAAGGTCAGCATCATCGGCAACAGAGGCGATTACAAGGGCAGCGCCCAGATGGTCAACGGCTTCTATTTCTCACACACAAAGAAGCCTGCCGAGAGCAGCGTCCTGACCATCACCGTGGACGGCTTCCCGACAAGCTACCCTGCTGACGAGACCACCGTCACCCTGAACGGAACCGAGTTTGACATCGTCAATGTCGCCAACTACGGCAGCGGCATCCAGTTCAAGAAGACGAGCGGAAGCCTGAAGAACCACTCTGACTTTGACAAGAAGATCAAGAGCATCAAGCTTACCGTGACAAGCGGAAAGAGCTGGTTCCCTGAAAACCTCACTCTCACCTGCGGTTCTTCGACCATCACTCCGACTTCTGACACGACGACTTCGACCTACGACCTTTCCGGAGGGGACTACAAGAGCTTCACTCTTGCAAACACCTCCAATTACGCCGTTTACCTGGAGTCGATAGAAATCACCTTCGCCGATTAGGGTTTCCCCTTCAGCGGACAAGCGCAAAAGGCTGGCTAAAGAATTTTAGCCGGCCTTTTTTGTCCCCGGGCAGTAAACTCCGGGCTGCTCCGTCTGGCGGAGAAGCCTTTCCGGAATGTACCGGCTGTCAGGCGATGGACCTGATGTCGCGTACCGTGCCGGCAATCAGGCGGACGGTAGGAACGGCTATGACAAGGGTGACCAAAAGGCCCAGAAGAGGGTCGATGAGGTTCCATCCGGTGAAGCGGATGACAATTCCCGAGGCGACCACGGCGACGGAAACCAGAGTGTCCGAGGCGGCGTGGAGAAAGGCCGCACGGATGTTGATGTCGCCCCTGCCCCCTTTCATCAGGAGGAGAGCAGTAAAGCCGTTTATGAATATGGCGACCGCCGAGGTCACGATGACGGCCGAGCCGTTCACCTCGACAGGGTTGAGAATCTTGTCCAGACTCTCGAACAGTATCATCAAGACCGCAAGCATCAGGATTGCGGCGTTGGCGAGGGTCACATAGCGTGACACCTTTTTGGAGTCCCTTCCTCCCCTGCTTTCGACTTGAACGGCAATCAGTGAGAGCAGGAGGCCCAGGGCGTCGCTCAGATTGTGGCCCGCGTCGGAAAGCAGTCCCGTGGAGTTGCTCCAGCGGCCGACGATGGCTTCCGCCGCCACGAAGGCGAGATTGACAAGCAGGGCTATGAGCAGAATCCCGGGCCGGGCCCCGACGGAAGAATGCTCGTGGATATGTCCGTGAGTATGTTCGTGCGTTTTCATATTCATCAAGTTTTGACAAGGCAAACTTACGCCCTTTTGCCTGCAACCGTGTTGCAAATTTCCGCCGCCCTGGACGCAAACAAATCGGAAGCAATGAAAACAGTCCTGAAAAATGGCTTTTGGTGAAACCATTTATATTAAGTAACTTTGTTTACTTAGACTCATTGCAGGATTTGTACAGAATAACTAAAACTAACAATTTGTGAATATGAAACTCAAACATCTGTTTGCCGCTGCATTCGCCGTCATGGCCCTTGCAGCCTGCCAGGAGAAGGAACCTGAGCTCGGAGCTGCCGGAATCGTCGCCGACAAGACCTCCGTGGAAATGGAATCCGGAATTTCTTCCGCAAGTCTTTCAGTCACTGCCACAAGAGACTGGACTGCTTCCGTCACCTACTCCAACAGCCAGGACGAGAAATGGCTCAGCGTCACTCCGTCCTCCGGCAAGGCATCCAACGATGCCCAGACTGTAGAAATCACGGCTCTCGCCAACGACGGCTATGAGCGTTCGGCTACCGTGAAGTTCAGCATCGGACTCGCCGATGCAGTCGTCACCGTCACCCAGAAGGGAAGCAAGGTCAAGAGCTACAAGACTCTTGCTGACGTCCGTGCCTACTGCAACGCGAACGGTGTCAACGCCACCACCACCATCAGCCTTCCTGACGACTACCTCGTAAAGGTCTGGTTCATCTCCAATCAGGCGGTGCTTGACAACCTCAGTTCCAACAAATCAAGCTACGTCCAGGACGAGACCGACGGTCTGAACATCTTCTTCGCCGCCAACAACACCTTCGAGTTCGGAGACCTTGTGGAAATCGACCTCTCAAACGCTTCCATGATGCTCTACGGCGGTGCCCTCGAGGCAACGGGCCTCCCTCTCGAATCCGTCACCAAGATCGGCACGACCACTCCCCAGCCGCTGACGGTGTCAATGGAAGACTATCTTGCGAACAAGTATGAGAGCCGCTATGTCACCATCGACACTCCTGTCCAGGTCAAGAGCTCCACAGCCCAGACCTGGTACTCCGGCACCGCATCTGCCGCCAACATCGACTTCACCGATGCAAAGGGCAATGGCTTCCAGGTCCGCTCAAGCAAGTACTCAACCTTCGGCGCAGACAACGTACCGACCGGTTCGGGCAGGATCAGCGGTATCGCCGGCTCATTCAACGGCAGCGCCCAGCTCATCTTCGCCCAGACTTCCGACTTCGCCGGACTCACCGGCGCAAGGTTCACTGTCGAGGGCAAGGACTACTCCAATGCGGAATCCCTGACCGTGGCGGAATTCATCAGCAGGGCTGACAACAACACCTACTACAAACTGAGCGGAACCGTCAGCAACTTCTACTCTACCTACTGCAGTTTCGACCTCACCGACGAGACCGGAACCATTTACGTTTACAGCGTGGACAACAAGGACGACTGGAGCAGCACAATCAAGGACGGCGGCACCGTCGTTCTGGCCGGACTGTACGAATATTATGAGACCAAGTCACAGCACGAGGTCGTCCATGCACAGATCATCTCGTTCGAAGAGGGCGCCCCAAGTGAGCAGCAGACCTACGAAGGAGTCGTTGTGGCCCTGTCCACAAGGACCTTCCTCATCAAGACTGCGGACGGCTACAAATATGCCTACGACAAGGAGATGACTCCTCCTGTCCAGCTCGGCGACAAAGTCAGGCTCACGGGCGACCTGTCCATGTACGGCAAGCTCGAAGAGGTCATCAACTACAGCGTCGAGGTCATCTCTTCAGGCAACGAGGTAAGCCATCCTGAAATCAAGAATCTCACCGGCGCGGAGATGGACAGCTACGAGACCATCTTCGGCTATGTCGGATTCACCGGCACTCTCGCCATCAGCGGCTCCTACTACAACATCACCGTGGACGGCTCCACCAAGACCGGCAGCCTTGCCAGCCCTGTCAATGTGGACGCATCCCTGAACGGCAAGGTCGTTGACTGCCAGGGTTATTTCATCGGCCTGACCGGAAGCGACAAGTACTTCAACATCATCCTCACCTCCATCAAGGCATCCGATGACCAGTCCGGAAGCAATCCGGGCGAGGGCGGCGGCAGCACCGGCGGAGACGAGGGCGGCTCAACCACATCGGATCTGGTCAAACCGGGCGAGAACGAGGTTCTCCACGTGCTCACCAACGCAGAAATCTCGGCCGTGACCAAGGACGACGGTGCTACCTCAACAGTTTACGGGAACCATGAAATAGCCAGCGAGGGCGGCACCTGGACGGGAAACTTCGCTACATCCCAAAGCAACACCTTCATCCAGTTCAGGAACAGCAAAGCTTCCTACCTGACTTCCCCGGAGTATTCTTCAAAGGTCACAAGAGTAGTGCTCGAAACTGCCGAGGAGAAGTACAACGCCACAAGCGCATCCAACAGGGCCATCTATGCCGTGCCTGTTGTGAATCCTTCAGAGCTCCCTGCCGAAAACTACACCACGGACGTTTACGGAACCAACTACGGAAGCACAACCTTCAAGACCAACGGCGGCGCCCAGTTCGGTGAAATCAAGTTCAACGCTGACACGAAGCAGTTCTCCCTGATTTCAGCCAACGGAGCTGTCTATATCGAAGCAATCTATGTCTTCTGTGAGAAATAGGCTTGTTTTCCTTCTCGCAGGATTTCTGATGATGGTGTCTTGCGGCGGTACCGATTCCGTAGAGGGACCGGTAGCGCTTCTTGTCACCAAAACATCCGCTGACTGCCGGGCGGGAAGCATGTTCGTCGAAGTTACGGCCAGTCTTGACTGGACAATCACGCTCGAGACCGACAACGGCCAGGCCTGGGCCCAGGCCGAGCCGGCCAGCGGAAGAGGTTCAAAGGCGAATGTCGTCCTGTCATATTCAGAGAACACCTCCGAAGCGGACAGGGTGCTGAGAATCATCCTTCGGAGCGGCACGAAATCCTGCACGGAAACATTCACCCAAAAAGGAAAAGCGGCAGCTGAAGTCCCGGGACCGGTTACGGGCCCGGGCGACACTGCCGGACGCTACGGACTTGAGGTGACTTCCTGCGGATGGCTGGAACTCCCGGCCACGAAGGTGGACGGAAAGGAATTCTTCCACCTGGACATGAGCGTGAACGGAGAAAAGGTCAGGAACTATTCCTATGACTGGGATCTGGAGAATCTCGTTTCGCACTGGGTGGCATATCCGCTGAACAAGAACCTTTGCGGCAACGGCAAATTCGATTACCTGTGGGGACTCGATCCTAACCTTCCTGTCGCCGCCCAGTCAAACATCAGCCTGAGGGGCTACGGCGATTCGCAGATGTACGCCCGCGGACACCAGCTTCCGCGCGCCGACCGCCAGATCTCCCAGGAGACCGTGGCCCAGACCTGCTACGGCACGAACATGACTCCGCAGCTTCACGGCTTCAACAGCGGAATCTGGCTGAATCTCGAGAATATGGTGAGAACCTGGGGAAACGCCCTCTCTTCGTCGGACACCCTTTACGTGGTGACCGGCTGCATCCTCTCCGACGACCCGATGAACGGCAACCGAGCCGAGGTCGGAGGCTACACGCTGGACAATGACGGCAAGAAGGTCGCCATCCCCGTAGCCTACTACAAAGCCGTCCTGAGGTACCAGAAGAACTCCACCTACGGCTTCCAGGGCTACACGGCCTGCGGATTCTACCTTGAGCACGAGGCCGCCAGCAGCTCCGTCTCCAAGTCCATGGCCCTGTCCATCGACGAACTTGAGGAACTGACCGGGCAAGACTTCTTTGTCAACCTTCCGGCCCTCATCGGGGAATCCGATGCCGAGAAGGTCGAGTCCCAAAACCCGCAAAATGTAGGAATATGGTGGTAATCCACCGCCCAATTATTTGAATATGAAAAAAATCATCCTGATTCTGTCAATACTTCTGGCGGCGAGCGTCTGTCTCGATGCCCAGAAGACGACTCAGAACTATGTGATCGGCTTCTACAATCTGGAGAACCTTTTCGACATCTATGACGACCCGGTCAAGAACGACGAGGAATTCCTTCCGGACGGCGCCAACAAATGGACCGAAGCGAAGTACAGGAAGAAGCTCTCGAACATGGCCCACGTGATCGCCGAGATGGCCAAGAGCAACAAGAGGTTCCACACGATTCTCGGTGTCTCCGAAATCGAGAACCGCCTGGTGCTGGAGGACCTTGTCTGCGAACCTGAAATCGCCTCGGCCAACTACCAGATCGTCCACTACGAGAGTCCTGACCGCCGAGGTGTGGACGTCGCCCTCCTCTACAGGCCGGACCAGTTCACCCTGCTGGACAGCGAGGCCATCCCGTTCACCTTCGAGAAGGGTGTTGAATATGCCGACACGGACACCGCATATTTCCGTACCAGGGACATCCTGATGGTCCACGGCATTCTCGCCGAAGAGGAATTCGCCTTCTATGTCTGCCACCTTCCGTCCAGAGTCGGCGGCAAGGGCGGCAATCTCAGAAGCCGCGGAGCGCAGATCGCCTACGAGCACTCGGTCAAGATGATGGAGAAACATCCGGGCATCAAAATCGTCGTGATGGGCGATATGAACGACAATCCGACCGACGAGAGCATGGCGGACTTCCTCCACGGAAAGGAGAAGGTCGAGGACCTCGGCCCTATGGACTTCTACAGCCCTTACATCTCAATGCTGAAGGCCGGATTCGGTTCCCTCTGCTATCAGGGCACCTGGAGCATCTACGACCTTGAGCTCGTGAACTACAACCTTGCGGTCGCTCCGGAAGGAGGCCTCAAGATCCAGCCTGTCACCAACCACAAGAAAAAATGGTACGACGGAGTGATCTTCAAGCGTCCGTGGATGACCACACAGGAAGGCAGCTATGCCGGCTACCCGTTCAGGACTTTCTCCAACGGAGCTTTCGCCGGAGGCTACAGCGACCACTACCCAACCTACATCGTGGTCGGCAAGTGATTGACAAAAACCAAAAAATACCCAGATAATGATCAAGAAAACCGTTCTCGCGCTTCTCGCGGTGCTGATGGGAGTCAGCCTCGCAGCGCAGACTTTTCCGGGAGGAGTAACGGCGAAGGTCGTCAACCGTGCCGGCAGAGGGCCCGTTGCAGGAGCCTCTGTGACTCTCTCCAGAAACGGGCAGGTCGTCCAGACCGTGACAACCGCCGCTGACGGACAATTCACAATCAGCTCACTCCCAGACGGACAGTATTCGATGAGAGTGATGGCCGAAGGCTTTGCCCCGACCGACGTGAACGTGTCGGTGGAGGGCTTCGTGAGGGATTTGATCTTCGTTTCCCTCGTCGCCGAGCAGGTGATTTCGGACATCGACGACACGAGCTTCGCCGAATTCGATATGGACGACTCCGGCTACTCGGACAATCCGGCCATTCTCTACGGAGCCAACGACCCTTACAACAACATCGTAAGCTACGGATTCAGCGACATCCGCTTCAAGAACAGGGGCTACAATTCCGAGACCCAGGACGTCCTGCTCGCAGGTGTCAAGCTCAACGATGCCATCACGGGATATTCGCCATATTCACTGTGGAGCGGCCTCAATGAAGCGATGCGCAGCAAGGAGGTCACCAACGGCCTCGAAAGCCACGCAACCTGGGCAGGAGGCTACAACGGAGTGACGAATATTCTCGGAAACCCTGCAAGCGTGCGCCCGGGCTGGCGTTTCAGCGTCCTTTCCAACAGCGCCCTCTACAGGCTCCGCCTGATGGCCAACTATGCTTCTGGAATGCTTGACAACGGCTGGTCCTATGCCTTCAACGTGTCAGCCCGCCTCGGCGGCAACGACTGGGTGAAAGGCGTATATTACCGCTCGTTCTCCTACTACGCCGGTGCCGAGAAGAAGTTCAACGACAGGAACACTCTCGCCTTCTTCACTTTTGCCGCTCCGGGAGAGAGGGGTGCGCAGAATGCTTCCACCCAGGAAGTCTATGACCTTGTCGGCGACAATATGTACAACTCCAACTGGGGCTACCAGAACGGCAAAATCCGCAACGCAAGGGTCCGCACGACCTTTGAACCGGTCTTCGTCGTGAAGTACAAGGCAAAGCCGCTGGACAACCTCGACCTGAATGCGACCCTGCTTTTCAGGACCGGAATGAACGGCTACACCGCCCTTGACTGGTACGATTCCGCCGACCCGCGTCCGGACTACTACCGCAACCTGCCGAGCTATTTCTACGATGAGAACACGGACCTCGGACGTCTGGACCTCTACAAGTCAGCGGCAGCGGCGGAGCGCTGGGCTGCCGGCGACAATTCCACCCACGTGGACTGGGAGCATCTTTACAATGTCAACTACAACTCATCCGACGGACGCTCCAAGTACATCCAGCAGTCCCGCAGGACCGACCAGAACGACCTCAACCTCGCCCTCTCAGCCAAGTGGGCGCCGAAGAGCTGGCTGACGGTCAACGGCGGCCTCAACGGCAGATACAACAGAACCGAGTTCTTTGAAACCGCCCACGACCTTCTCGGAGGCGACTATTTCCTGAACATCAACAACTTCGCCGAGCGCGACTTCGCCTTCTCCGAGGCCAGGATCCAGTACGACCTCGACTACTGGCTCGACCACGGCAGGCAGGCCGAAAAAGTCACCAAAGGCGGCAGGTACGGCTACGACTACTACGCCAACGTCCGCAACGCCAACCTTTGGGCGAACGGCCAGCTGGACTTCGGTTCATTCAAGGCCAACCTCGCAGGAAGAATCGGAGTGGAGTCCTTCTGGAGGGAAGGTCTCGTGCGCAACGGCCTGTTCCCCGGACTTGACGACAACGGCAACGAATATGTCATCGACGGCATCAACCTCACCACTTACGACGACGACGGCAACGTGGTGACATCCAAGGGCAAGTCCGAAGTCTCCACCTTCATCGTGGGTTCATTGAAAGCCGGTCTTGAATATGATTTCACGGGCGGACACAGAATCTACGCCAATGCAGGCTACTTCCTCGATGCGCCGAAATTCAACCAGGCCTTCCTCTCCCCGAGGACCCGCAACACCCTGATGAAGGGCCTGACCACCGTCAAGACCATCTCCGGCGACATCAACTACCAGTACAGCAGCAACGGCTACGAAATCAGGGCCACCGCATTCTGGACCAAAATCATGGACCAGAGCGACCTGATGAGTTTCTATGACGACTCCTACAATTCCTTCACCAACTTCGCGATGACAGGAATCGACCAGCGCCACGCCGGAATCGAACTGGGATTCAAGATCCCAATGCCTTTCCTCGAAGGCCTTTCCCTCCAGGGAGCCCTCAGCGCGGGTGAATATATCTACACCTCGACCCCTGTGATGACCGAAACCATCGACAACAGTTCGGAAACCGTCGTTTCGGACGTTCCCCTGACCTACTGGGCAAGCCATCCTATCTACCGGAAAGCCGCGGACGGCTCCTATGTGACGGACGAGTTCGGCAACTACCAGGTTGAGAAGGTACAGAAGCACTATGTCCCTTCAACCCCTCAGATTGCCGCCAACATCGCCCTGAACTACAGGACCCGCTCCTACTGGTTCTTCACTTTGGGTGCCAACATATTCGCAGAGTCCTATCTCGACATGAACCCTCTCTACAGGACGGAGCTTGCTGTCGTCGGTCCGGATGACAACCTCACCAACGCCGTCCGCAACGAGCACAGGCTCAACTGGTACATGAACGAGACCGTCATCAACCAGGGTCTCTCCCCTGTCGAGATTGAATATATGGCCGCACAGGAGAAACTCAACGAGAAGCCTCTGGTGCTGCTGAACCTCAGCATCGGAAAGTCCTGGTACATCAAACGCAAGTACAACTTCGGATTCTCCCTTGAGGCCAAGAACCTCCTCAACAACCGCTGCGTGAAGACCGGAGGCTACGAGCAGACCCGTCTGATCGACTCCGAGAGCTACACGCGCTACTACCGTTTCGACTCCAAGTACTTCTACATGCAGGGAGCGAACTATATGCTGAACCTTTATTACAGATTCTAAAAGGAGGACACGAACATGAAAAAGACAATACTTTCAGCTATAGCCTGTGCTTTTCTTCTCTTCTCCTCCTGCGAGGAGTGGGATCCGGTGCTGACTCTCGGCAACGAGGAGCCTGCCCGCTATGAGGACAGTTCCAGCCCGTCCCAGGTCGTGAAGGAAGGCGAAATCACCGTAAACACCACGATAGCCGAGCTCGCGGCGATGTACACCAACGGCAAGCCTTTCGAAATCCTTGACGACATCGTCATCGCCGGACGCGTCATCACTACGGACAGGCCGGGAAACTTCTACAAGAGCATCTACATCCAGGACGAGACCGGAGCCATCGAAATCAAGATAGGCAAGAACAGCCTCTACAATGACTATGCTCTGGGCCAGAAGGTCTATGTCAAGTGCGGGCCTCAGCCGGGCAGCAAGGGCCTCTTCCTCGGGTCCTACGGCTACAAGAGCGGCAACTACGGAGGCAACGGTATGGTCCAGCTCGGTTGCGAAGATCCTTCAGGAGACTACGAGACCGCCTATATGGAAGATGAGTACATCATCAACAAGCACATCTTCCGTGGCACTCCTCAGGACATCCAGATTCCGGAGCCTGCAACCATCTCCGTCTCCGAACTTCCATCCGCGAACGCCACCCTCCAGACCTGCAAGTACCTCGGCCAGAGAGTCACCCTCAAGGGCCTCAAGTACGGCAACGAGACTTTCACCCTCCTGTACATCAACGGCAACGAGTCCAACAAGAACTCCAAGAACAGGGTGTTCCTTTCTGACCAGACCTGGAACATCACCACCTGGGCGATGAGCAAGACCAACTTCCTCAACCACCTGCGCGCAGGCGACTGGGACGAGGCGAGCGTCGGCAATTCCGGAGACTACAACTACGGCACCGTCGGTTCGGCCCTTCTGTCCTATGTCCAGGAAACCGACCCGGCATTCTACGAGAATGTCCACAACGACAACGATTTCAAGTTCAGCGTCAACAAGCTCGTGTTCGGCAAGAACACTTCCGAATACATCGCCGACGGCGACGAACTCGCTTCGAAGTGGATCCGCTACTGCCTCGTCCGCAATGCCAACGGCTACTCCGTCAGCCAGTACTTCGACTTCGGCGGCAAGGAAATCCAGATCCGTACCAGCGGATTCTCCAAGTTCGCCGACAGGGAAATCGACCCGGGAGTCCTTTCCGGAGAGAAGACCATCGATGTCACGGGCGTCCTGAGCCTCTACCAGGGCAGCATCCAGCTCGTCATCAACAACATCGATGACGTCGTCGTAAATGATTAAAACCACTCGGATATGAAAAAACTGGCAATATTTTTCATTATGCTTTCAGCAACATTGTCCTGCACCCGCACCAACCCGTTCCTCGAGGAATGGGACACTCCATACGGCATTCCTCCTTTCAACGAGATCCAGCTTTCCGACTACATTCCTGCAGTCAAGGAGGGCATAGCCCGTCAGAAGGCGGAACTCGGCGCCATCCTCGACAACCCGGACACTCCGACCTTCGAGAACACGGTCGCCGCCTATGAATATTCAGGAGCCCTCCTGACCAAGGTTTCCTCCGTCCTGTTCAACCTTCACGAGACCGAAGGCAACGAGCAGATGGACAAGGTGGTCGAAGAGGCCACTTCCCTGATGACCGAACACCAGGACGAGATGTCGATGAACAAGGCCTTCTTCGAGAGGGTCAAGGCTGTCTATGAGGCAGACCAGAGCGCCCTTAGCAGAGAGCAGCAGGTCGTCCTGAAGAAGCTCTACGAGAGTTTCACCCGCAGCGGCGTAGCCCTTGACGAAGAGTCCCAGGAGCGCCTCAAGGCCATCAACCAGAAGATTGCCGCAGCCCAGCAGAAGTTCGGCACCAATCTCCTTGCGGAGAACAACGCCTTCAAGGAGACTTTCGGCGTGCCCGTGTCTGCATATTCAGCAGAAATGACGACCTGCGAGGACAGGGAGCGCAGGGAGGCGATGTTCAAGGCATATTCATCACGCGGCAACAACGGCAATGAATATGACAACAAGGCCCTCTGCCTCGAAATCCTGAAGCTCCGCGCCGAAAAGGCAAGAATGCTCGGCTTCGATAGTTTCGCAGCCTACCAGCTCGACAACAAGATGGCCCGCAACCCGGAAACCGTTGACACCTTCCTCGGACAGATTATGGGCCCTGCCGCAAAGAAGGCCCTGGAAGAGGTTGCCGATATGCAGGCCGTGATGGATGAGGACATCGCCGCTGGCAAGCTCGAAGAGGGCAGCACGATACAGCCGTGGGACTGGTTCTACTACGCCGAAAAGGTACGTCAGCGCAAATACGCCCTCGACGAGGAACTCACCAAGCCGTATTTCATGATGGAGAATGTCCGTCACGGCATCTTCGCGGCCGCAGAAAAAATCTACGGCATCAAGGTCGAGCCGCTTGACGGAGTCCCTGTTTACAACGAGGCGGTCGAAGCCTTCAAGGTCACGGATGCAGACGGCAGCCTGCTCGGAATATTCATGACCGACTACTTCCCTCGCGACACCAAGAGGGGCGGCGCCTGGATGACGAACTTCAGGGATCAGCTCATCGATGCCGAGGGCAATGACATCCGCCCTATCATCATCAATGTCGGGAATATGTCGGCAGCGAAAGATTCGCTCCCGGCCCTGTTCACCATCGACGAGGTGGAGACCGTCTTCCACGAGTTCGGTCACGCCCTCCACGGCCTGCTCACGAAGTGCACCTACCCTTCCGTCAGCGGCACCAGCGTGGCCAGGGACTTTGTAGAGACCTTCTCGCAGTTCAACGAGAACTGGGCCTTCCAGCCTGAAATCCTCGCCGAATACGCCAAGCACTACAAGACCGGAGAAACCATTCCTGACACCCTTGTGGCAAAGATTCTGAAAGCCGACAAGTTCAACCAGGGCTTTATGACCTCGGAACTCTGCGCCGCATCCATCCTCGACATGAAGTGGCACGAGCTCACCGAGGAGGAACTTGCAGGGATGTCCGAAGGCGACCAGGCCGCGAACGTGGCTGCCTTCGAGGAGAAGGTCTGCGCCGAGATGGGTCTGCCGGAGCAGATCATCCCGCGCTACCGCACAACCTACTTCAACCACATCTTCAACAGCGGCTACAGCGCAGGCTACTACAGCTATCTCTGGGCCGAGGTTATCGACAAGGACGCCTTTGAATATTTCCAGCAGCAGGGCATCTACAATCCTGAGGTCGCGAAGTCATTCAGGGAGAACCTGATGGAGAAGGGCGGCAGCGAGGAGCCTATGGTCCTCTATGTCAAGTTCCGCGGCGCAGAGCCGGACCCGGCTGCGCTACTTAGGGCAAGGGGACTTTAACATATTCATTGACAATCGCTTATTATTCGAATATGATGAAAAAGTTTTCAACATTTCTGCTTGTTGCTTCCTTGCTTCTTGCCGGAGGCAAGGCGTCTGCCCAAACCTGGACTGCCGCCGGAGGTTTCACGACTTTCACTCTGTCAGGTTCTGATGTGAGCGGTTCGCTTCTGGATGAGATTCCGGCAATGCCCGGTTTCTACTTCGGGGCCAGCTATGACTATGCCTTCTCCGCCATCGACGGCCTGACCGTCGAGCCTGGAGCCTACTTCCTGCACTACGGCAAGGAATACTCCTTCGGCCCGGCCAAGAGGTCCTACCACGCCAACTACCTGAGCGTGCCTGTCAACATCAAGTACAGGATTCCGATGAACGCAGGTTTCGACCTCTGTGTCCTCACCGGCCCGAGATTCAATCTGGGCGTGGGAGGCAATATGTTCAGCAAGGGAGAGTCCTATCCGGGCCTGAAGCTCTTCGATGCCCAGTGGGGTGTAGGTGCTTCCGCCCTGATCGCCGACGCGATAATGGTGCGGCTCGGCTATGACTTCGGACTCAACCGCTGCATCAGGGACAATGCCGACCTCGGCATAGTCTCGGCGGAGAACATCAAGGCCTTCAGGAACACCTTCCTCGTGAGCGTCGGTTTCGCCTTTTAGGAACTGAGCCTGCAGGAAATCAAATGAGAAGCGGGGCCCGGCTGTTGCCGGTGCCCCGCTTTCCGCTTCATCACGCTGTCTGAAGCCCCTGTCAGAAGGATGCTGCCGTCGGTTCTGAACCGAAGCGGCCTCCGACCTCAATTTTGGCCTTGAGGCTGATGTTCCTGTCTGACTCTTCGGCCTTTTCTTCAATCATCTTCCTGAGAAGCTGGTAGGACTTCTCGGCAATTTCAGCCACAGGCTGGATGATGTGAGGCACGGCCGGCTTGTTGATGTCGAAGATGTCGCTCTCGTCGAAGCAGACAAAGGAGAAGTCCTTCGGCAGGTTCAGGCCCAGCGCATTGAGGGCGTTGAAGCCGTAAAGACCGATTTTCTTTGTCGGAAGGACGAAGGCCTCGGTGCCGCGCTTGGCTGCGTCACGGAATATTCCGATGACATCCTTCTTGGCCGTGGTGGCTTCATATTCGATTCTGTGGAGACGGGCGTCGTCCAGCAGACCTGCTTCCTCCATCGCTTTCTGGTAGCCGGCCTCGCGGTCGATGAGGCTGGTCACTCCGTTCTGGTAGGAAATCATTTCAATCTTACCGAAACCCTGATGGATAAGGTATTTGGTGGCAAGATAACCAGCATCGACGTTGTCCACGAGAACCCTTCCGAACTGGTCTCCAGGGAAGTCTCGGTCGATGAGTACGGTAGGTACTCCGATGGCGGAAACCCTGTCAAGGGCGGCATCCGCCTCAAGACAAGGAGCTACGATGAGCCCCTCTACATTGAAGCCGATCATCGTGTCGATGAGCCTGGACAGTTTGTGGGGATTTTCCTCGGAGGAAGCGAAGATAACCGTGTAGCCCTCCTTGTAGGCAATCTGCTCGATGTGGCGGCAGATGTCCGAGAAGAACTGGTTGGCAATGTCGGAAACAATCACGGCAATGGAATGGGAACGGCCGCTTCGCAGGGAGGCTGCGGCGTTGTTCCTTCTGTAGCCGAGTCTCTTGGCTACCTGAAGGACTCTTTGGGCAGTGTCATGATTGACGGGACAGTCCAGCCGGCCGTCTTTGCCGACTTTGGCATTCATCACAAAGGAGACCAGGGTGACTGACACCCCGGCTTCCCTTGCAACGTCTCTGATGGTTACTTTTTTTATTGCCATTTGCAAGTTCGTTGTTAGAGCAGGTGACAAGCGACGGTCAGACCGGCCATCACGATTGAAACCATGCTCATAAGTTTGATAAGAATGTTAAGAGAAGGACCGGATGTGTCCTTGAACGGATCACCTACCGTGTCACCTACGACGGTGGCGTGGTGGGCATCGGAGTTCTTGCCTCCGAGATGACCTTCCTCAACGTACTTCTTGGCATTGTCCCAGGCTCCGCCGGAATTGGACATGAAGACTGCGAGCACGAAGCCGGCTCCGAGTCCGCCGATGAGAAGACCGAGAACACCGGCCACACCGAGTACTACTCCGACAATGACCGGAGCGAGGATGGCGATGATTGAAGGAACGAGCATCTCGTACTGTGCTGCCTTGGTCGAGATTTCGACGCAGCGCTTGTAGTCAGGAGTACCCTCGCCTGTGAGGATGCCCTTGATCTCGTGGAACTGGCGGCGTACCTCCACAACCATCTTCTGGGCTGCACGTCCGACGGCATTCATCGTAAGACCGCAGAAGAGGAAAGCCATCATCGAACCGATGAAGACACCGGCCAGGACGGCAGGATTCATAAGGCTTACATTGAAGTGGTTGAGGATGTCGAGGATGGATGCGTCGCTGGCAGCAATCTGGCCTGCCACGCCGCTGATCATCTCTCCGGCGCGGGAGAGGGCGATCTTGATTTCCTCGATGTAGGATGCAAGAAGCGCGAGGGCGGTAAGGGCGGCTGAACCGATGGCGAAGCCCTTTCCGGTAGCGGCAGTGGTGTTGCCGAGGGCGTCAAGGACGTCGGTCCTTTCGCGGACCTCAGGTTCGAGTTCGGACATCTGGGCGTTGCCTCCGGCGTTGTCGGCGATAGGGCCGTAAGCGTCAGTGGCAAGAGTGATGCCGAGGGTTGAAAGCATACCTACTGCGGCGATGGCCACACCGTAGAGGCCCTTCGAGAGAGAGGCGGCTTCCATCATCGAGTTGACATCGAATCCGATGGCGAAGAGGAAGCTGAGGATGATCGCAGCGGCGATTGCGAGGACCGGAATGGCCGTAGAAAGCATACCGAGACCGACACCGCTGATGATGACCGTTGCCGGACCGGTTGCTGAACTTTCAGCAAGTTTCTGGGTCGGACGGTAAGAGTGTGAAGTGTAGTACTCCGTTGCCTTTCCGATGACGACACCGGCAACGAGTCCCGAGAGAACCGAGCAGCTGAAATGCCACCAGTCGGAAGTCTGGGTACCGAAGACGAGGGCGAGGATGCCGAAGGTGGCCACACCGCTGAGGATGGCGGCCAGATTGGTACCGAAGCTCATTGACTTCAGAAGCTGGGCCATGCCTGCACCTTCCTTGGTGCGGACAGTGAATATGCTGATGACTGAAAGGACGACACCGACGGCGGCGATGAGCATCGGAGCGAGGATGGCCTTGGTCTGCATTTCAGGGCCTGCGGCATAGAAGGCGGAAGCGCCGAGCGCCATCGTGGAGAGGATGGAACCGCAGTAGCTCTCGTAGAGGTCAGCTCCCATACCGGCGACGTCACCCACGTTGTCACCTACGTTGTCGGCGATGGTGGCAGGGTTGCGAGGGTCATCCTCAGGAAGGTCTGACTCAACCTTGCCAACGATGTCGGCACCCACGTCGGCAGCCTTGGTGTAGATACCGCCGCCGACTCTTGCGAAGAGAGCCTGGGTGGAGGCACCCATTCCGAAGGTGAGCATCGTAGTGGTGATGACGACAAGTTTCTGCGCCTCGGAAGCCTCGACAACGAATATGTTGAGGATAATCCACCAGAGGGCGATGTCAAGAAGGCCGAGGCCTACGACAGTAAGACCCATAACGGCTCCGGAACGGAAAGCCACCTTGAGACCGGCGTTGAGACTGCGCCTTGCGGCATTGGCAGTACGGCCGGAAGCGTATGTTGCGGTCTTCATACCGATGAAACCGGCAAGACCGGAGAAGAAACCACCGGTGAGGAATGCAAACGGAACCCACGGGTTCTGAACACCGAAGCCGTAAGCAAGGATGGCAAAGAAGATCGCAAGGATGACGAACACGATCACGACGATCTTGTACTGCTGTTTGAGATAAGCCATCGCACCTTCGCGGACGAACTGGGCGATCTGCTTCATAGTCGGAGTACCTTCATCCTCCTTTCTCATCTTGCGGTAGAACACCCAGGCGAAGAGGAGCGCGACAAGAGATGCCGCAGGTACCAGATAGAAAAGTGAATCCATAAAATTTAAAATAGTTATTAGTTGATTAAAATACCTATTCGTGTTTTAATAGCAGCTATATAAAATGTGTTCGATTTATCCTTGCAAATGTCCAATTTTCGCGTAAAATGACATTAAACGTTGCAAATATACAGAGACCCTGCATAAGCCCTACAATAAAAAGTGACAAATTAACGTCAAATTTTGACAACATTTTGACCCCAGCCCCCTTGATTAAGGGCAAGAGTAATCGTTTTTAGACCTCCGAATCCTTGAATATTTGGCGGGGAAGGCCTCCGGGAGGCCAAAAAAATATTTTAGATTTATGATACGACTTTCTAAAACTTTTACATATCTTAGCACCCGGAACGAAACAACAAAGCCCCAATGATTCTCTTCCGTACATACTTCCAGCAGCAGAACCAGCAGCAGAACCAGGTTAACAACAATAACCAGGCTCAGCAGCGTGTGTACATACAGGACCGGAAGAGAACAATGTGACGAACAAGCACAGAAACAAGATAAAGCCGAACGAAGGCCGGTCCGTAAATACGGGCCGGCCTTCTGCTTGATAGTTAAAACAAACTTGACAAATATTGAGTGTATTACCTAATTAAAAATCAAATCAAGATGAAGAAACGTATGATCATCTTCGCCGCAGTCGCTGCGGCAACGGCTCTTTCCCCAATCTGCGCAAAGGCAGGTGAGCCAATCAAGGCCGAAATCGGCACGGACATCGTCAGCTCCTATCTCTGGAGAGGCTCCAAACTGGACGGCGCTTCCATCCAGCCTGCCGTCGGACTCGAATGGAAGGGCCTCTCCCTTGGCGCCTGGGGCTCAACCAGCTTCTGTTTCGATGCCTGCGAGGTGGATCTGACCCTGTCATATTCAATCGGAGGATTCACCGTGGGCATCACAGACTACTGGTGCGCGGACAGCGGTTCCAAGTACTTCGACTTCTCCTCGGAGACTCTCCACGTGGCCGAAGTGAACCTCGGCTACGACTTCGGTCCGGTCGCCCTCAACTGGTACACGAACTGTCTGGGAGCCGTAGGCTGCGGACCTGAAGGAGGCAAGGCATATTCGTCCTATTTCGAGATTTCCGCTCCTTTCTGCCTCGGAGGTCTTGAGTGGAGCGCCGCCCTCGGAGCAACTCCGTGGGCCAACGACTACTATGGCGCCGACGGTTTCGCCATTGTCTGTGCAAGCCTTACCGCAAGCAAGGAAATATCCCTCGGGGCCGATTTTTCAATCCCCGTATTCGCAAGCCTGATGGCCAACCCACGCTCGGAACAGTTGTTTTTCAGCGTGGGTATTTCTTTCTGAGAATTACTGACATAACCTTTGAAAAAGCTGTAGTGTATTACCTTAATTTTTCAAAAAATGAAGAAAATCGAAGCAATCATCCGAAAGACGAAGTTCGAGGATGTGAAGGAAGCCTTGTTCGAGGCTGACATCAACTGGTTTTCCTATTCCGAAGTAAAGGCGATAGGACAGGACCGGGAGGACCGTGTGTATCGTGGTGTGATGTACAGCACCGACATCATCTCCCGCATTGAAATCACAATCATCTGCCGGGACCAGTTCGTCCAGCCGGCAATCGACGCCATAATGGGCGCAGCCCGCACAGGGGAAGTTGGAGACGGAAGAATATTCGTCAGTCCTGTCGATGACACTTATTCCATCAGGACAGGAGAACACGGAGACACAGTACTTGCAGACAAAAAATAGGAAATCATGGAAACAGCAATATCAACTATCAACAGTCTTGACACCGTTTGGGTACTTCTTGCAGCTATGCTCGTCTTCTGGATGCAGCCGGGATTCGCTCTCGTGGAAGCCGGTTTCACCCGTTCCAAGAACACCGCCAACATCCTGATGAAGAATTTCGTGGATTTCATGGTGGGTTCCATCCTGTTCTGGTTCATCGGCTTCGGCCTGATGCACGGAAGCGGCAACGGCTTCATCGGTGAGCTGCACCTCTTCGACTGGTCATTCATCGGCGATTCCAACATTCCTGCCGAATGTACGCTGTTCTTCCAGACCGTTTTCTGCGCCACCGCCGCCACAATCGTCTCCGGCGGCATGGCCGAACGCACCAAGTTCGGAATGTACATCGTGATTTCGATAATCATCTCGATGTTCATCTACCCGATTGAGGGTCACTGGACCTGGGGCGGAGGCTGGCTTGCAGAGCTCGGATTCCACGATTTCGCAGGTTCGACCGTCGTACACGCTGTCGGCGGAGTGATTGCCCTCGCCGGTGCGATGATTCTCGGTCCGAGACGCGGCAAGTACAACAAGGCAGGAAAATCCGTGGCCATTCCGGGTCACAACCTGACTTTCGGAGCACTCGGCGTGTTCATCCTCTGGCTCGGCTGGTTCGGATTCAACCCGGGCTCACAGCTCGCCGCTGACGGAGCGGAGAATGCGGTCGCAATCTCACACGTCATCTGCACGACGAACATGGCCGCAGCAGTCGGCGGCATCTCAGTCCTCTTCCTTACCTGGATTGTTTACGGAAAACCGTCCCTCTCGCTCGTCTGCAACGGTGTCCTCGCAGGTCTGGTCGGCATCACCGCCGGTTGTGACATGGTTTCCATCGGAGGTTCCGCAATGATAGGACTCCTCTGCGGATGCGCGATGGTCGGCGCGGTAGCGCTTGTGGACAAAGTGCTGAAAATCGACGATCCTGTCGGCGCTGTTTCAGTCCACGGAGTATGCGGCATTCTCGGCACCATCCTGACCGGAGTCTTCGCCACCGACGGCGGACTCCTCTACGGAGGCGGCTTCCGTTTCCTCGGAATAGAGACACTCGGAGCTTTTGTGACCGCAGCCTGGGCATTCGTCCTCGGTTATGCAGTCCTCAAGATTCTGGACAAGATCTGGGGAATCCGTGTAGAGCCGAGAGTTGAGGAAGAAGGACTCGACGTTTACGAACACGGAGAGTCTGCCTACAACAATTAGAAACTGTTCTGAAATGTT
The DNA here is from genome assembly GCA_051878295.1 of Candidatus Cryptobacteroides sp. GTDB lineage: Bacteria > Bacteroidota > Bacteroidia > Bacteroidales > UBA932 > Cryptobacteroides. The sequence continues at coordinate 25,680 of JBJEJV010000024.1, read as the reverse complement.
CTCCGCTGTTGTCAATTGTGGTTTTCCGGAGACCGTTTCAATTGCCGGACAGAGAGCTTGGCTTTGGCCAAGTGGACGCAGAAGCGGCAGTATATGGCCGGAAAGGCACTTGAAGAACAAGAGTGAACATTTCAAGACAAGCTCTTGATTAACCTAAACTGACTATTCCAGCGCAAGCTGGTGTACTTTTCTGATTGCATGGCGGTTGCTCGTGAGAGTAGCCGCCATGTCCTGTTCAAGAAAAACCGTTTTCGGGGGAAAGGTCAGATGGTTCCGAAGATTCTGTCTCCGGCATCGCCAAGACCCGGCAGGATGTAGCAGTTGGCGTTCAGTTCACGGTCAACCGCAGCCACATAGATGTCCACGTCAGGATGGGTTTCCTGAACCTTCCTGACTCCCTCCGGGGCGGCCACAAGGCACATCAGGCGGATGTCCTTGCAACCGGTCTTCTTCACCAGATCGATGGCGTCGCAGGCGCTTCCGCCGGTAGCGAGCATCGGGTCGGTCAGGATGCACATACGGTGATCCATCCCCTTCGGCAGCTTGCAGTAGTAAGGTACCGGCTGATGGGTGACTTCATCCCTGTAAAGGCCGATGAAGCCGACCCTGGCCACCGGGATAAGTTCCCTGAGGCCGTCCACCATACCCAGACCGGCACGGAGAATCGGCACGATGGCGACCTTCTTGCCTGCGATCTTCTTCAAGGTCGCAACCTCAAGAGGAGTCTCCACCTCAACATCCTGAAGAGGAAAATCCCTCGTCACCTCATAGCCCATCATCAGGGAGATTTCGTAGAGCAGCTGTCTGAAGACGCTGGATGGCGTTTCCTTGTCCCTCATAATCGTCAGCTTGTGCTGGATCATCGGGTGGTCGATCACATGTAATTTACTCATGGTTATCAGATTGTTGAATATGTGTCAGTTGTTCCGCCTCAACGGGCAGGCTCTCCGGCAGAGGCTGCTCCGAAGGGGCGAGCATCTCGTCCACCAGCCACTGCGCACCGCCGATTTCCTTGACGATGAAGAGCAGGTAGCGGATGTCCAGGGTGATGTTCCTGCATATTTCCGGGTCGAAGAATATGTCGCTCATCGTGCCTTCCCAGACCCTGTCGAAATTGAGTCCTATCAGTTCTCCTTCGGCATTCAGGACAGGACTTCCGGAATTGCCTCCGGTGGTGTGGTTGGTGGCCAGGAAGCAGACCGGCTGGTCCTCGTGGCCGCCGGCGGCATAGATGTCGCGAAGTTTCTGCGGGATGTTGTAATCAAAGATTTCCGGGTCGTCCTTCTCCATAATTCCCTTGAGGGTGGAGACCGGTTCGTACCTGACCGCATCGGCCGGAGAGTAGCCGGCCACATTGCCGTAGGCCACCCTCAGGGTCAGGTTGGCATCCGGGAAGAAGTCCTTCTCCGGCTCGAATTCCATCTGTCCCCTGACATAGAGACGGTAAAGCAGATTGAGTTCCTTCGTAAGCTCGTTCCTGCGCGGAAGAAGGACAGTGCGGTACCACTTGTCCATGTTCAGATGGAACTGATAGGCCGGATCGCTTGACTTGACAGATGAAAAATGTCCTTCGCTGAAAACGGAGTCGCTGAACAGGACCTCCGCCCATTTTTCGATTGTGCGGTATTTATTCTTCTGGGCCAGATACCACTCCGGCAGCATGTCAACCGGCATATTCGCGTCAAAGACATTCATCACCTCGATGAAACACTCCTTGTCAATCGGCATATAGTAATCCTTGTAGAAACCGCGCAGCAAGTCCTTGCCCTTCGATTCGAAGAAAGTGGCGGCCGCAGTGGTGATTTCCACCGTCGCCACGCTTTCCTTGTAGTAGTCTATCGCCAGGGCATATTTTTCAAGTTCTGAATATACCGCCGCAAGTTTCTGCGTCACACCCTCGTAGCAGGTGCCCTCCGCCCACTTCTCGAAGCGGGCTTCGTAGTCCCTCTTGGCCTGCACCACGTTGTTCCTGGCAAGGCCCCTGGCCTCGCCCTGCCACTTCTTCCAGGAATTGGCCACGCTCGCGTTCTTGGCCGAGTAGCGGATCCGGACATCCTGCGAAGCGGACATATACTTCTTCTGGACGGCGAGGCGGCGGGTACGGAGCCCTATCTTCACAGGGTCGGACACTTCCCCGATGTAGCGCACGCCTTCCGAATGGAGAAATTGCTGAGTGGATCCGGGAAAACCGAAGACCATCGTGAAATCACCCTCCTTCACACCGTCGGTAGAGACCTTCAAAAAACGGCGCGGATGGTACGGTACATTGTCTTCACTGATGTCTGCCGGCTCATTGTCCTTTCCGGCATAGATGCGGAATATCGAGAAATCGCCCGTGTGGCGCGGCCACATCCAGTTGTCGGTGTCTCCTCCGAACTTTCCGATCGAAGAAGGCGGAGCGCCGACCAGGCGTACATCCCGGAATTCCTTGTACACGAAAAGGAAGTACTGGTTGCCGTAGTACATAGCCTCGACACTGGCCTTGAGCCCCTTTCCGGCGGCTTCTGCCTGCTGGCGGATGGCTGCCACATTGTGCCTGACGACCGAATCTCTCCAGGACTCAGTCATCGAGCCTTCGGTATAACCGGCCAGGACAGCCCCGGTCACATCCTCCATCCTTTGAAGAATCTTCACTGTCAGTCCCGGATTGGTGAGTTCCTCGTCCCGGTTCATCGCCCAGAAGCCATCCTTGAGATAGTCGTGTTCGACGCTGGAATGGCCCTGAATCTGGGAATAGCCGCAGTGATGGTTGGTCAGCAGCAGTCCGTCGGCGGACACTATCTCTCCGGTGCACCCCCTTCCGAAAAGGACCACCGCATCTTTGAGGGAGGCCTTGTTGACACTGTAGATGTCTTCGGCCTCCAGCTTGAAGCCCTTGGCCTGCATGTCACCGATTCTCTGTCCGATGAGAGAAGGCAGCCACATCCCGTCATCCGCCCTGGCGATGCCGGCGGCGAGGAAGAGCGTGGCGAACGTTGCGAAGAAAAGTTTTCCGATTCTGATCATGTTTTTGAAATGATTGGACTTACCCTTGCAAAGATAGAAAAGAAAGGAAACAAAAGCCATAATTGAAGGGGCAGATTGCCGTCCGCCCGCAGGAATCCTCCGGCACGGAAAGTCCCTTCCGGAAGAGTCCCCGAGAGAAGCTTCCCTCACCAGATCCAGAGGAACATCCGGTACTTCACTTTGCGGGTGTAGCCTTCATAGCCCGGCAGGCCCTCGCGCAGAACCTTCTCTTCGTTGACAATCCGCACGCCCAGGACCACCGGCAGCGCGGCGAAGGGAATCAAGGCCCAGAAGGAACCAACAATGAGAGGAATCGAAAGGTACATCACGGTGATTGTCGAATACATCGGATGCCGGACTATTCCGTACATTCCGCTGTCGATGACCTTTTGCCCTTCCTGGATTTCCACCGTCCTCGAAAGATAGGCATTCTCCCGGAGGAGTTCGGCGAAGCCGATGTAGCCCAGCAGGAAGAGGACGCATCCCGTGACGGAGAGCCAAAGCGGCATCCTCGACCAGCCGAAGCGGAAATCGAAGCCGCAGACAAGGAATACGCTGACGAACATCAGGCCGGAGAGAAGTATGACCCCTTTCTGGGCCTTCTCCCCTTCCCTGCTGTTGAGGCGTTTTTCAAGCAGGGCCTTGTCCTTCGCGTAAAGCACAGCGCCGAGAATCAGCATCGGCACGAAGAGCACGAGCAGCATCCTCCAGGCTCCGGGAAAACGAAAAGTCCCGGCCGGACAGAACAGCAAAACAGCGGTCAGGAGAAGGCCCGACAGGAGTTTCACGGTTCCGCTGAGCAATAGTTTTGTATTCGCATTCATTTTCAAGGGTGATTGTTCATTCTGGGGCCCGGCATCGGAACCGGAGGAATCCCATCCGTGCCGCAAGCCGCCGAATGACGTACTGTCTGCAAATATGGTCATCTTTTCACGATAAACAACGCCATCTTCGGCAGAATGCGGACATATTCAGACAATTAAACTCTTGCGGAACCTGAATGATTGACTATCTTTGTCAGGACTACCAGCAGTATGAGCAGGAATCCCAAGAACAGAAAGAGGGACCCCATCCCCGTCCCGGAGCCGGCTCCCCTTCCGCAGCCGGAGACCATAGACATCGAAGCCATATTCAATGAATATGCCGGCGGTGCCCTCGACCTCGTAGTCGTCCTCGGGCCTACCGCATCCGGCAAGACGCGCTATGCCGTCGCCCTGGCCAAACGCTTCCGCGAACTCGGAATGCCGGCGGAAATCCTCTCCGCCGACTCCAGGCAGGTGTACCGGGGTATGGACATCGGCACCGGCAAGGACCTCTGTGAATATGACGACGTCCCCTACCACCTTATCGACATCGTGGACGCGGGCACCCGCTTCGACCTTTACCAGTGGCAGGAAGCCTTTGAAACGGCCTACAAGGACATCCGGGACCGAGGGGCGCTCCCGGTCCTGTGCGGAGGCACGGGTCTCTACATCCAGGCCGCCACTTGCGGATATTCACTCCCCCAGGCCCCTCCAGACCCGCAGCTTCGCGCCGAACTGGAGAACTGCGGCATCGGAGAACTCATAGAGAAACTCTCCGGACTTGGACCTCTTCCGGACGAAGGGGTGCTCCAGAGCAAGAGAAGGGTCATCCGGGCCATCGAAGTCGCCCTCTATGAAGCCGAACATCCCGGCAGGAGAGACTCCTATCTGCCGAAAAAGCCTTATTTCATCGGCACGCTGGTCAGCCGGGAGGAAAGGAATGCAAGGATAGACCGCCGCCTCGACGAAAGGCTGCAGGAAGGGATGATCGACGAGGTGAAGAATCTTATCGCTTCGGGAGTCAGTCCGGAAGACCTGATGTACTACGGGCTGGAATACAAGTTCCTGACCCAGCACGTCCTCGGCATCCTGACCTACGAGGAGATGCGCACCCTCCTGTCCAACGCCATCCACCAGTTCGCAAAACGGCAGATGACCTGGTTCCGGGGGATGGAGAAAGCCGGCTGCAGAATCCACTGGGTGGAGCCGTAAGTTCTCCGGAGGGTTCTTTCCGGCCCTGCCGCTCCCGGGGGCACGGTTCATTTTTCTTCCCGGAACAGAGAAGGGTTGAGAGTGTCGAGTATCTTCCTGGCCAAAGAAGCGGACACCATTGTAGAAAGGTCCTCAAAGGACGCGGAAGCGATTCTCGCGACCGAACCGTAGTGCATCAGCAGCCTCTGCTCGGTCTGCTCCCCGACCCCCTTGATGTCCCTCAGGACACTGTGTACCTGCTCCTTGCTACGCAAAGAGCGGTGGAAGGTGATTCCAAACCTGTGGGCTTCGTCACGAATCTGCATCAGGACCTTCAGGGCGTGGGAATTACGGTCGAGGAAAAGAGGGTTGGGGTCGTTGATGCGGATGACCAGTTCCATCCGCTTCGCAAGACCTATGACCATCAGCCTGTCCAGGATGCCGAGTTCGGCAAGGGCCTGGCGGGCGAACTCCAGCTGCCCTTCGCCGCCGTCTATCACCACCAGTTGCGGCAGGTCTTCCGGATGTTCGGCAAGCATCCTCGAATATCTCCGGTTCACGACTTCCTTCATCGACGCGAAATCGTTCGCTCCGATGACAGTCTTTATCTTGAACTTCCGGTAGTCCGACTTGCAAGGCACGCCGTCACGGAAGACTACGCAGGATGCCACGGGATTGGTTCCCTGGATGTTGGAGTTGTCGAAGCACTCGATGTGCACCGGGAGTTCCTTCATCCCGAGAGCCTTCTTCAGGTCTTCCAGCACCAGCCTCCTGTACTCGTCGGGGTCGGTGCGCTCCTTCTGCTTGAGGGTGTTGAAAAGGTACTCCCGGGCGTTCTTCGCGCTCAGGCCAAGAAGGGCGAACTTGTCCCCCTTTACCGGAATCCGGAACTCCACCCCTTCAATCTCCACATCCGGCTTGAAAGGGACGATAACCTCGCGGGCGAGAGAACCGAACTTGGATTCGATTTCGGCGATGAAGGTGCTTAGCACGGCTTCCTGCTCCTCTTCGATGTTCATCTTGAAGCCCAGGTTGAGCGACTGGATGATGGCTCCTCCCCTGACACGGAGGAAATTGCCGAAGGCGTCCGGGCCGTCGAACACGAGAGAGAAGACATCGCAGTCCGCTCCGGAAGAGGAGGAGATGATGGACTTGGAATAGTGCTTGCGGAGCGAATCTATCCTTTCCTTGTACGCCATCGCATCCTCGAAGCGGAGTTCGGAGGAAGCCTGCCTCATCGCCCCTTCATATTCATTGATGATTTCGTTGACGCCGCCTTTCAGCAGACGTGTGATTTCGTTGATGTAGAATGAATATTCCTCCTTGCTGACCGCACCCACGCAGCAGCCCTTGCAGCGTTTGATGTGGAAGTCCAGGCAAGGACGGAACTTGTGGCGGAGGATGGCTTCCCCGGTGATGTTCAACTTGCAGGAGCGGACAGGATAGTTCTGCCGGAAGAAGTCCAGCAGATAGTTGGCATGGGAAACGGAACTGTAGGGTCCGAAATAGCTTCCCCGGCCCTTCTCCACCCTCCTGGTCAGAAAGACCCTCGGATACTCATCGTTGGTCACGACAATCCAGGGATATGTCTTGGAATCCTTCAGGAGGATGTTGTACCGGGGCTTGTACTGCTTTATCAGATTGTTCTCGAGAAGCAGGGCATCGGCTTCGGTGTCCACGACCGAGAACTGGGCATCGGCAATCTTGGAGACAAGAATCCTCGTCTTGACATTCAGCCTCTCCGGAGGGACGAAGTACTGGGCCACCCTCTTGTGCAGGTCCTTGGCCTTGCCCACATAAATCACCTTCCCCGAGGCATCGTAGTAACGATAGACCCCCGGGGAATGTGGAAACAGGGCTATTTTCTCCCTCAGCGAAAGTGTTTTGCCGTCAGTCAAAAGAAATCTTGTCTGTAAGGTTAATTCTTCGGCTGAACATATTTGGCCACTTCGGCCTCGATGTCTTCGCCGCGGAGATCCCTCTTGAGAATCGTTCCGTCAGGGCCGAAGAGAATGAGGTGAGGTATGCCCTGGATGCCGTAGATGTCGGTAGGAGCCGACTGGGCATTGACTATCTGGTTCCACTTCACGCCATAGGCGGCGGCTGTGTCCAGGGAAGCCTGCTTCTCGTCCCATACGGCAACGCTGAGGACATCGAAATCTTTCCCTGCGTACTTCTCCCAGACGTTCTTCACATTCGGGATTTCAGCCTTGCAAGGGCCGCACCAGGATGCCCAGAAATCGACGAGCATATACTTTCCGGTACCCACATAGGATGAGAGCTTGCAGTCGTCAACTTCAAAATCGGTGAACATCTTGCCTTCGGCAGTAGCCATCTGGGCTTCCAGGCCTTTCTTGATACGTGTGACGATGTCGTTTGAGATGACTGCTGAATCGAGTGTCGAAATCAAGGAATCAAGCTGGGCCGGAGTATAGTCGAACTGCATGTTGGCAAGGGCGGCTGAAGAGATGAAGTTGTCCTTGTTGGCGTTGAAGTACTCCTCGTTGACTGCCCTGTATGCAGCGTCAAATTCATTGTACAGGGAATCCTGCTGTTCTTCGCTTGCGTTGACGAACAGTGCCCTGTACTTGTCGGCGAGAGCGGACTGCGCCTCCTTGTACTCCTGGTTCTTCATCTGTACGGAAAGCTTCGGAGTCTTGGATGTCACAGTGGCCTTCCCGAGGGAGTCGATGCTGAAGACAAGCGGTGTACCGTCGGAGATGAACCTCTGCTTCAGGCCGTTGTCGGCCGCAAGAAGTGAAAGGGCGGCGATGTCGGCTGGGATGTCGGCTGCGAACTTTCCGTCAACGACGGCTATTCTGATTTCATCTTTGCCGGGAACTGAAACTGTCACCTCTTCCGGTGCGTCCGCTGCAAATTCTCCGCTGATTCTGGTGATGTCTGAAGCCTTCTGTCCGCAGGAGGCCATCACAAGGCCGGCAGAGAAGGCAATAATGATTGCTTTTGTTTTCATTGTTGTATTCATAACTGTTAATCTGTTCAAATCATTTTTATTTAAGCAAGTCGCAAGTGCTTTACATTCAGGAACTTTACTGCGCTGTGCGGGATGTCTGCCGCGCATCTGTCGGTCAAGAACATTTCTCCTTGCGCTGCGCCCAGTCGAAAGTACATTGCAAAGGGCTATTTGTCGAGATCCAGAATCCTGACGTTCCGGATTTTCAGGCCTTCGCCGTGACCGCAGAAGGAAACATAGCCCTTCTTGTTGAACATTCCGGGATGATTCCTGTGGTCCACCGTGTAAGGATTGTCGTTGCCGCCGTCCGGGGCGACATTGTGTCCCTTGCAGGCCTTGCGGATGTTTCCGTCCACGATGACCTCCCCGTTGACAGTGACCTTGATGTGGTCGCCCTCAACGCGGATTTCTTCGGTGCTCCACTCCCCGAGCGGCTTGTGGACAATCCTCTTGGCAGGAATGACGCCATAGACGGAGCCGTGGACCTGGTACTCGCGGAGCCAGCCGGCATAGATGTCGGCATCGTGGTCGAGAATCTGGCATTCGCACATTCCTTCATAGGCGGCATCGACTCCCATAGGAGTCCTGATGCCGACACCGTTGTTGACTCCCGGACGAAGGAAACAGAATTCAAATCTGAAGACGAAGTTGCGGTACTCCTTGAGAGTGTAGAGATTGCCGGTGCTGCCATAATTGGCGGTGACATAGATTGACCCGTTCATCGGGACATAGCCTTCCTTGTCTCCCTGGAACTTGTCGAGGTCCGTGCCGTCGAAAAGCATCTCGAAGCCCAGCTTCTCCTCTTCCGGAGTCAGCTGCGAAACCGGGGACGGTTCTGCCTGACCGAGCACGTTCTCCAGTTCCTTCAAGGCATATTCATCATCGGCGAGACCCCTTGCGGCATAGGCTTCGGCCGCTTTGGCGAAGTATGTCTTGAGAGTGCCGTAGTCGAGTTCCTCCCTGGTGACGGAAGCAATCTTCCTGACGGCATCGGCAGCCGCATACTTGAGGTCTTCGCAATCGAGGTACTTGCCGGCGAGGTTGAAAGACTTCATCGTAGGAAGGGCTCCGACCTTGACAAGTATCTCCTTCCGGACTGCAGGGTCTTCAGCGATGTCGAGGGCCCGGGCATATTCAGCAACCTTCACATCCGGATTGGATTCAAACGCTGCGACCAGAATCGTGAAGGCGTTGACGGCCTTGTCCTTGAACTGAGGACAGGAGGTTGCGATTTCCATCAGGACTGGAGCAGCGCTGTAGTTGTAAAGGTTGGTCAGGGCATCCACTATCCTTTCATCCTGATTCTGGCGGAAGGCCTCGGCAAGGGTCTGCACGGCCTCGTCCGAACAGGTCGAAGATAGCACCTTGTAGAAATTGGACGGATTGGAGGCCTGCTTCATCAATGCTGAAACCGCAGCTCCCTGCTCGGCGGTTGTAAGGGTGCTGACGGCGGAGCGGAGGGCTTTTGAATATTGTTCCACGGATTCGTCGTCGGAGGCCTTGTCAAGAAGGCCGGCGACCTTTTCGATGTCAGCGGCGGTGACGACACCCGGAAGGGCGCTGCGGCCGAGGGCCGCAACTGCGCCGTCTGAAGATTCGGTCAGGGCATAGATCATCGGGGCAAGACCGGAAAGCCTGCGTCCGCCGATGAGTTTGACAATAGGCTCCAGAGCCTTGGCATCGTCTGCAGGACAGTTCTTGAGAGCGCCTGCGACGGCTTCCTGGATGTCTCCGTTGAAGGCTTTGAGAGCCGTGGCGGCAAGGGTTGCATTCGGCCCGTTGAGTTGGCCAGCGAGGGCGGCAAGACAGTCTTCCCCGCCGAGCCTGCTTGCTGCGATGATGGCCGTTGCGGCACAGGCCGGATCGGAGACCGCCGAGGCGACCAGTGCGGAGGCATCGTGAATCGCGTTGCTGCCAAACCAGTTGATTGCATCTATCTTGACATCGGAAGGATACTTTGCGAATCCCTCTTTGAGGAGCCCGGCAACGGCTTCCTTGCCCACGATTTCCGTCGCGCCGTCGAGAACTGCATTCCTGAACTGGACGTCATCGCTCTTGAGGGCGGAAGCGAGGGTCTTGAGGGCCCCGGCAGGATTGTTTTTCATCTGGGCGAGGGCTCCGGCCGATTTGTAGGCCGGCACCTCGGACGCGAGGAGATTCCTGGCGGCCTTGGCTACTGCCTTGTCGCCGCTTCCGTCGGCAAGCCGGAGCGCAAGAGCGGCATATTCGGGCGTGCTTCTGGTCCTGAGGGTTTCAAGGGATGCCGATGTACCGACTTTTGCCAGTGCCGAACAGACAGCTTCGAGTTCATAGCCTTCGGAAGTGGATGTCCAGGCCAGCAGGAGGGGTTCTGCGCAGGACAGGCCCTTCCTTGCGAGGGCGTCGGCAAGAAGGCTCCGGTCAATGCCCGGATTGCGGGCCAGGTCGAGAAGGGCATTCTCCGCTCCCTGAATATCCACGAGCGTGCCCAGGGCGGCCGTGGCGAGGTCCGGGTCCTGTGCCTGGTCCTTGAGGAAAGGCACCTCGGCAAGGGTGGCGAGCGGCTTGAGCTGCATCAGCAGGAAGTTCTTGTTGGTCTTGTCCTGAGTCGCCTGGATGGCCTCGACGAAGCCCTGGCGGACGGAAGGCCTGACCGAAGGATTGGCGGACGCATAGCCGGAAAGGCCCGTGAGGGCATATTCATAAGCGCTGTTGTGCACTCCGGCGGCGGCAGTCTTCATCATTGAGGCAATCTTCACGACCGAAGACGGTGCGGCGGCTGCCAGGTCGGCCATCTGGACAGCCTGGACGGAAGCGTCGGATGCCGGCATCGCGGCGAGAACGTCTGCCACAACCGTGTCCACTGTTCTTTGTCTTGCATCCTGGGCATTGGCAGCCAGGGCAAGAGACAGGGCGAGTATCGATAGGATGATATACTTTTTCATATTCAGGAATCTTTTAAAGCATCATTGAACCCCAAGGGGCGCGCATCGGCTGGTTGATGAGTTCGTTTGCAGCATCGTCTCCGATGAAGCGCTGAGTTTCCGGATCGAAATGGAGCGTTCTGCCGAGGCGCAGGGCGCAGGAGCCGAGGTTCACGATCGTGCAGCTGTGGTGACCGTTCTCTTCGGCGAGGGCGAACGTCTGACGGGTACGCACACAGTCTAGGAAGTCGGTGTTGCGCAGTTCCGGGTCAGGCTGGGCGTTGATGATGTCCATCACGTTCGGGACGGTGCACTCGAAACCCTTGTAAAGCTTGCCGAGAGGGCCCTCGATGTAAGGGACCTTCCCCTGGCTTTCGAAGCCTTCGCCTTCGAGGATGATTTTGCAGCCGTCTGAATATGTGTAGGTGATGCTCCGCCATATTCCTACAGCGTCAGGATGCTGTGCCGGAGCGTCCACCTCGACCTTCACAGGGAAGGTGTCGTCTTTTCCGAGAATATACTGGACCGGGTCGATGTAGTGCTGGCCCATGTCTCCCAGGCCTCCGGATTCGTAGTCCCAGTAGCCGCGGAAGGTCTGGTGCACGCGGTGCGGATGATAAGGTTTGTACGGGGCCGGTCCGAGCCACATATCGTAGTCGAGCTCCTGCGGAACAGGCTGAGGCTCGAGATTCTCCTTTCCGGTCCAGTAGAACTTCCAGGTGAATCCGGTGGCTCCGGAGATCCTGACGGTCAGAGGCCAGCCGAGGACTCCGCTGTCAACGAGTTTCTTCAGAGGCTCGACAGTCGTTCCGAGTCCGTAGAAGGTGTCCTTGAAACGGAACCAGGTGTCCAGGCGGAAGATTCTTCCGTATTTCTTGACCGCCTCGACGACTTTCTGGCCTTCGCCGATTGTCCTGGTCATCGGTTTCTCGCAGAAAATGTCCTTTCCGGCCTTGCAGGCCTCGACCGCCATCAGCCCGTGCCAATGGGACGGAGTGGCGATGTGGACGATGTCCACGTTTGGATCGTGCACCAGATCCCTCCAGTCGTGAAAGGCCTGGAGCTTGGTGCCGAATTTTTCTTCGCCGGCACGGAGCGCATTGTTCAAATGGTTCTGATCCACGTCGCAGACGGAAACAAGACGGCATTTTTCGTCACTTACGAAATGAAGCCCGGACATTCCGATACCTCCGGTACCGATGATGCCCCTGGTCAGCTGGTCGCTCGGAGCCACATATCTCCGGTCTCCATCCATCGCCCCGAACACCTTGCGGGGCAGGATGGTGAACAGGGCCACACCTGCGGCAGACTTCTTGAGAAACGATCTTCTTGATTCACTCATAGTATTGCTGATTAGTTCATTTGTCGTTTTTGGCGGCTCTCCGGCCGAAATCATTCAAATATAATTCTTTTCCAAGAGAATATGAAACAAGATTGACTCCTCCGGCAACATAAAAAGAGACCGGCCGCAATTGCTGGCCGGTCTCCTGAAGCATTATTCGACTGAAAATTATTCAGACTGTCTGTCTCCGCGACGTGAACCGCGTCCTGAACGGCCGCCGCGACGATCGCCACGGTCCCTGCCGCCACGCTCTCCGCGTTCACCACGGCCTGTACGGGCTCCACCCTGTGCATTGGCTGCTGCGGCAGTGTTAGGAGTGAGATCCTGCTTGCCGTAACGCTCACCGTTGCAAATCCACACTTTGATACCGAGTGCACCGACCTTGGTCCTTGCTACTGCAAGAGCGTAATCGATGTCTGCACGGAAGGTGTGAAGCGGAGTACGTCCTTCCTTGTACATTTCGCTACGGGCCATTTCAGCACCGCCAACGCGGCCGCTGATCTGAATCTTGATACCCTCGGCACCTACCCTCATGGTTGATGCGACGGCCATCTTGATGGCTCTTCTGTAGGAAACGCGGCCTTCAATCTGACGGGCGATGCTGTCAGCGACGATGCGGGCATCGACCTCAGGCCTCTTGACCTCGAAGATGTTGATCTGAACTTCCTTCTTGGTGACTTTCTTGAGCTCTTCCTTGAGTTTGTCAACCTCGGTGCCTCCCTTGCCGATGATGAAACCAGGCCTTGCGGCGTGGATGGTCACGGTGATGAGTTTGAGAGTCCTTTCGATGACAATCTTGGAGAGACTTGCCTTGGCAAGACGGTTGGTCAGATACTTGCGGATTTCGTAGTCCTCAGCAATCTTCTCAGCATAGTTACCACCACACCAGTTAGAGTCCCAACCACGGGTGATACCGATTCTGTTAGAAATAGGATTTGTTTTCTGTCCCATATTTAGTTCTCCTCTGATGTTGTAGGTTTCACGTCGAGAATTACAGTGACGTGGTTGGAACGCTTGCGGATTCTACCGGCACGACCCTGCGGGCAAGGACGGATCCTCTTGAGTGTACGACCTTCGTCAACCATGATTGTCTTGACATAGACATTACCGTTGTCCAGCTCCTTGCTCTTGTCCGGATTCTTGGCTTCCCAGTTGGCGATTGCGCTGCGGAGAAGTTTCTCGAGACGGATGGACGGCTGCTTCTTCGAGAAGTGAAGAAGATCGAGAGCATGGTTTACTTCCACACCTCTGACGGTGTCTGCGACGAGACGCATCTTGCGAGGAGATGTAGGAACATCGTTAAGCTTAGCCACTGCTATGTTCTGTTTGGCTTCTTTGAGCCTTTTGGCCATGTTATGTTTACGAGATCCCATAATTAATTACTTCTTATTATTGCCCGAATGGCCTTTGAATGTTCTTGTAGGGGCAAACTCGCCAAGCTTGTGGCCGACCATGTTCTCAGTAACATAAACAGGAATGAATTTGTTTCCATTATGAACTGCAATAGTGTGGCCTACGAAGTCTGGAGAGATCATGCTGGCGCGAGACCAGGTCTTTACGACCTCCTTCTTCTTGCTACCATCATTCATAGCAAGAATTCTTTTTTCCAGGGCTTCCTGGATGTATGGACCTTTTCTTAATGAACGACTCATAATCTTAAATTCCGTTTAATTACTTCTTCTTTCTTCTTTCGATGATGAACCTGTTGGAAGTAGCCTTAGGATTACGTGTCTTGTATCCCTTTGCAGGAAGTCCCTTGCGTGAACGAGGATGACCTCCGGAAGCACGTCCTTCACCACCACCCATCGGGTGATCGACAGGGTTCATAACGACACCACGGTTGTGAGGCCTGCGGCCGAGCCAGCGGCGACGGCCTGCCTTTCCGTGTGATTCAAGATTATGGTCTGCGTTTGATACGGTACCCACAACGGCACGGCAGGCGGTAAGGACCATTCTGGTTTCCCCTGAAGGGAGACGGAGGATGGCGTAGTTGCCTTCACGTGCGGCAAGCTGTGCGAATGTACCGGCGGAACGGGCCATAGCGGCGCCCTGGCCAGGGCGGAGTTCGATGTTGTGTACGAGAGTACCGACCGGAATCTCGGAGAGAGGGAGGCAGTTGCCCAGATCCGGAGAAACTCCGTGACCGGACTCGATAACCTGACCCACCTTGATGCCGGCAGGAGCGATGATGTATCTCTTCTCGCCGTCAGCATATTCAACGAGGGAAATGCGTGCGCTGCGGTTCGGATCGTACTCGACGGTGAGAACGGTTGCCTTGACATTGTCCTTGTTGCGGAGGAAGTCGATCACGCGGTACATTTTCTTGTGACCGCCGCCGATGTAACGCATGGTCATCTGACCGGTGTTGTTACGGCCTCCGGTGCTCTTGAGCGGCTCCAACAATGCCTTGTGAGGTCTCTTTGCAGTGATTTCGTCGAAAGCACTGATAGCCATGTTCCTGGTACCAGGAGTCATCGGCTTGAATTTCCTAATTGCCATTGTCTTTGCCCTCCTTAAATATTACTGTAGAAATCGATCTTGTCATCGCCTGCAAGAGTGACATAAGCCTTCTTGAAGTGATTCATGCGACCACGGAGAATACCTGACTTGCTGTAGCGGGACTTTCTCTTTCCGTGGTAGTTGATAGTGTTGACATCGAGGACGGTCACGTTGTAGAACTGCTCGACGGCAGCTTTGATCTGCAGCTTGTTAGCGGCACGGTCAACGATGAAGCCGTAACGGTTGAACTTCTCAGTCTCAGCCGAAAGCTTCTCTGTTACGATTGGCTTGATTAAAATTCCCATCTTCTTTGCTCTTTTAACGGTTGGCTCTCTCGGAGAGAACGTCCTGTACACCGTCCATGATTACCATAGAGTTGGCATTCATGATAGCATAAGTGTTAAGCTCGTTGACAGTGATGACGTTGACCTCAGGGAGGTTACGTGATGAAAGGTAAATGTTGGTGGAATTCTCCGGAAGAACGAAGAGGACCTTCCTCTCGCCGGCCTTGAGAGCCTTGACGATGTTGAGGAACTCCTTGGTCTTCGGAGCGTCCATTGCAAATGGCTCAACGAAAACGATTGCGTTCTCCTGTGCCTTGTAAGAAAGAGCTGAGAAGCGGGCGAGAGCCTTCTGCTTCTTGTTCAGCTTTGTCCTGTAGAGACGCGGTTTAGGACCGAATACACGGCCGCCGCCTACGAAGATGTTAGCTTTCAAGCTACCGTGACGTGCGCCACCGCCGCCTTTCTGACGGCCAAGCTTCTTGGTTGAATGTGCGATTTCGCTGCGATCCTTGGTCTTTGCAGTACCCTGGCGCTGGTTGGCGAGATACTGGACTACATCAAGATAAATCGCGTGGTCGTTCGGCTCGATACCGAAAACCTTCTCATCAAGAACAACCTTCTTTCCGGATTCAGATCCGTCAATTTTCAATACTGGCAATTCCATAGCTAAAACTCCAATGTTACGTAAGAACCCTTGGCTCCTGGAACGGAACCCTTGATGACAAGAAGATTGTTTTCAGGAATAACCTTGACAACCTCGAGGTTGAAGACCTTTACCCTTGCGTTGCCCATATGGCCGCCCATACGCATTCCAGGGAACACGCGTGAAGGCCAAGATGAGGCGCCGAGAGAACCAGGCTTGCGAAGTCTGTTGTGCTGGCCGTGGGTGGCTCCGCCGACACCGGCGAAGTGATAACGGTGTACAACACCCTGGAAGCCCCTACCTTTAGAAGTACCGACAACATCCACGTACTTGACGTCGTTCATGACGTTCTCGACAGAGATGGTGTCTCCGAGCTTGATTTCTCCCGGGAAGTCTGCCGGAAATTCGACAAGCTTGCGCTTAGGAGTGGTTCCTGCCTTTTTGAAATGCCCCTGAAGAGGCGCGCTGGCGTGTATTTCCTTGATTTCGTCATAGGCAAGCTGTACAGCGGCATAACCATCTTTTTCAACTGTACGGATTTGCGTGACAACACACGGACCAGCCTCGATGACAGTGCATGGAATGTTCTTTCCATCAGCACTGAAAACGGAAGTCATTCCGATTTTCTTTCCAATTAATCCAGGCATTGGTTTGATTAATTAATTATAAGTAAACAAATTACATTGTTCCGCAATATTTTGCGGGCTGCAAATATACGGATAAATTTTCAATTAACAAAGTTTTCCACAGGCTGACTTCTTAATAATCAAAGAGAAATGTTATCTTTGCATTCGGAAAACCACATAGACCGCGATGACAGTTTTCGATTTTCTGCATTTCACATTCGCCGACCTGCTGGACATCCTGATGGTGGCGGTTCTGATCTACCTTGTCTTCAAGTGGATCAGGGGAACGGCTGCCATGAACATATTCATGGCCATCATGTCCGTATTCATCCTGAAAGTACTCGTCGCAGCACTCAACATGAATCTGACGAACGCCCTCCTCAGCACGTTCATCGACGTCGGAGTCCTCGCCCTCATCATCCTTTTCCAGCCCGAGCTCAGGCACTGGCTGATGAAGTTCGGCGCCCGTTACGCGGACATGACAGGAAAGGGCAAGTCGCTGCTTGACAAAATTCTGGGCATCAAGGAGAAGAAGATGGGAGGAGACAGCCTCAACGAAGTGGCCGAAGCCTGCAAGATGATGGCGGAGCAGAAGACCGGGGCGCTGATTGTCATATCCCGCAAAAATTCCCTGAACTATGTCATCGAGACGGGGGACGCGGTGGACGCAAGAATATCCCGGCGGCTCATCATGAATCTCTTCTTCAAGAATTCTCCCCTTCACGACGGGGCGATGATCATCGAAGGAGACAGGATCGTCGCCGCCCGCTGCACGCTTCCTATCACTTCGAGGACGGACATTCCGGCAAGCCTGGGAATGCGCCACAGGGCGGCTGTAGGAATATCAGAGGAGACGGATGCGGACGTTATCGTGGTTTCGGAGGAGACCGGCGGAATCTCTTTCATCAGGGAAGGGAACATTTCCAGAATCGGCAACATCAACGAGCTGAAGCTCCTTCTGGGCGCGGGTGAAAACCTCGCGGAAGACAAATGACGGTACAATCAAGATGGGAAGAGGAGAAAACAAAATAGACACAAGACTTGAATCAAAGCTCGGGTTCGACAGGATCCGGGTGATGATTTCTGACAGATGTTCCACTGAATATGCCACCGCAAGGGTCGCGGAAGAGCGCTTCTGCACCAATCCGAAAGAAATAGGGAAAAGACTGGCCCTGACCGACGAGATGAGGCTGGTCGTGATGTTTGAGGAGAACTTCCCGACCAACGGCTACATCGACTGCCTCCACTTCCTCAAGCCTCTTGCCAAGGAGGGATGCACCATCGACCTGGTGTCTCTCGGCAAGCTGAGGACCCTCATCGAGACGGTAAGGCGCCTGACCGACTTCTTCGCGTCCACCAAAGACGGAGTTTACCCGAATCTGAAAAGAATGAGTTCGAGAGTCGTCTGCTTCCCGGAAGTGGGCAGGAGAATCGACACCATACTCGACAAGTTCGGAGATGTCAAAGACACCGCTTCGGACGAGCTGTACCGGATCAGGAAGACTCTCAAGGCGAAGGAGAGCTCCATCTCAAAAATCGCCGCGAACTTGCTCAAGCAGGCCCAGGAGAGCGGAATAGCAAGCGAAGACGCCGCCCTCACGGTCCGCGACGGGAAACTCCTGATTCCTGTCAGCAGCACTGCGAAAAGGAAAATGCCGGGCTTGGTCCACGACACCTCCGCCACAGGCAAGACCTCCTTCATCGAGCCGGCCGAACTGATGGAAATCGACAACGAAATCGCGGGGCTCCATCAGGAGGAAATCCAGGAAATCCACAGGATTCTGTCCGTTTTCAGCGATTTCGTGCGGCCATTCATCCCCGACCTCGTCTCCGCTTCCGAATATGTCGGCGAAACCGACTTCCTCGTCGCCAAAGCACAGGTCGCCCTGGACTTCAAGGCCGGGATGCCGGTCATCTCCACCGAGGGAGAGATGAATCTCCGGAAGGCGAGACATCCTCTTCTTGAAAAAGCCCTCGTCCGCGAAGGCCGGCAGATAGTCCCGGTTTCGATAAGGCTGACCGCGGCGAAGCACATACTCCTCATCTCGGGACCGAACGCCGGCGGAAAGTCCGTCTGCCTGAAGACTGCCGGACTCCTCCAGTACATGTTCCAGTGGGGAATGCTGATTCCCACCTCCGAGTCCTCGGAACTTCCGGTCTTCGACAGGATAATGGTCAGCATCGGTGACGACCAGAACATCGAGAACGACCTCAGCACCTACAGTTCCTTCCTCGAGGACATGAAATCGATGATCAGGGAAGCCGATTCGAAGACTCTGGTCCTGATCGACGAATTCGGTTCCGGAACAGAACCGACCGCAGGAGGGGCCATAGCGGAAGCCATCCTCCGGGAACTGGACGGCAAGGGTGTCTATGGTGTCATCACCACCCACTACACCAACCTCAAGCTCTATGCTTCCGGACCGGAAACCGGAGTCATCAACGGAGCGATGCAGTTCGACGCCGCCCGGATACAGCCTCTGTTCGCACTTGAAATCGGCCTGCCCGGCAACTCCTTCGCCTTTGAGCTGGCCAGGAAGATGGGACTTCCCGAGAACATAGTCAAGGATGCCGAAAGCCGGGCCGGAGAAGAGTTCGTCAACATCGAAAGGAACCTTAGGAAGATAATCCGCAACCGCAAGGCCCTCGAAGAGAAGCTCCAGAAGATAAAGAACACCGACAAGACTCTCGAAAACATCACCGAACGCTACCAGAAGGAACTCGAGGAAATCCAGAAGACCAAGCAGGAAATCCTCGACAAGGCCAACCAGGAAGCCCGCGACATCGTCAAGGGGGCGAACAAGACGGTGGAGAACACAATCCGCACCATCAAGGAAGCCCAGGCCGAAAAGGAAAAGACGATGGGGGCACGCAAGAGTCTCCAGGAGTTCATGAGCGCCCTGCAGGCCAAGAAGGAGCAGGAAAAGAAGGACCACGACAGCTATCTGGACAGCAAAATCCGCCAGCTCGAGGAGAGGAAGAAGAAATCCCTCTCCCGCAAAGGAAAGAAGGCGGAAGGACAGGAAGAGGAGGAGAAGCGGCAGGAATTCCGCGGGGGCACGCTGAAAGTCGGCGAGAAAGTCCGCATCAAGTCCAACGGCATGGCCGGCGAGGTGGTGAGAATCTCCGACAAGGCGGTCACGGTCGCCATCGGCAACATCACCAGCAAGATGCCCCTGGACAGGGTGGAAAGGATTTCTTCCAATGAATATAAAGCCGCGATGAAGAAAGAAGCCTCCTCGAAGCCGGCATCGCAGTCAGTGGACCTGTCCGGCCTGAGGGAAAGGAGGCTCAAGTTCTCTCCGGAACTCGACATAAGGGGCGAAAGGGTCTCCGATGCCCTCTCGATTGTGGAGCACTTCATCGACGATGCGGTGATGCTGAACATCGGCACAGTCCGCATCATACACGGAAAGGGCACGGGTGCCCTGAGGGAGGAAATCCAGAAATATCTGAACTCCGTCCCCGGAATAGCCTCGGTCCGGGACGAGAACATCCAGTTCGGAGGCTCGGGAGTGACGATTGTCACTTTTGAATGATCCGCAGCAACGTTTGCGGGACACCTGATGACTATGAAAACTCAAAACAGCAGAAGCCCGAGAATGCTTCTCGGGAAGGCAGGCGAAGATGCCGTCTGCGGATTCCTGACCCGGGAAGGACACACCATTCTCGAGAGGAATTACCGGACGGGACACCTTGAAATAGACATCATTTCACTCGACGGAAATGGTGTGCATTTTGTAGAAGTCAAGACTCGTGTGGCTCCTGCCCCTACAAGACCCGGGGAGAAGTGCGACACGACAAAACAGAGGAGGATAGCCAAGGCCGCGGGCAGATACCTTTCCTCCAACGAAGGCAGACAGCTCTCCCCCGGCTTGGAAATGAATTTCGACGTTGCGTCAGTAATATTCGAAAACGGAGACATCCGGATAGAATGGCTGCCCAATGCGTATTTCCCTATGTTCCTCTGAAAGGAAACAACACTAAAACCAAAAATCAATGCTATGAGTGACAACAGATATTGCGTCATTATGGCGGGAGGAAGCGCCAACCATTTCTGGCCCATCAGCAGAAAGTCCAGACCGAAACAGTTCCTTCCTGCGGACAAGAACGGCAAGTCGTACCTGAGAAAGACCTTCGAGAGATTCCGCGGGATTATCCCGGAGGAGAACATTCTCGTGATAACCCTCGGACTCTATGCCCGGCTGGTAAGGGAGCAGATTCCGGAGATTCCGGAAGAAAACATCCTTGAAGAACCCTACGGACGCAACACGGCACCCTGCATAGCATATTCCACCTACAAAATCTATTCGCGCTGCCCCGACGCGGTCATCATCAACACGCCCGCCGACCACGTCATCGACAACGAGTCCGCCTTCC
The DNA here is from genome assembly GCA_051878295.1 of Candidatus Cryptobacteroides sp. Taxonomy (GTDB): domain Bacteria; phylum Bacteroidota; class Bacteroidia; order Bacteroidales; family UBA932; genus Cryptobacteroides. The sequence goes on along the minus strand of JBJEJV010000024.1, from coordinate 5,029 downwards.
GGGAGGACATCGTCAACATCCTCGAAAACGCAGCCTCCCGTCCGGTGCTGATGACTCTCGGCATAGTGCCTGACGAGCCGGAAACAAGCTACGGCTACATCCAGGTGACCGGAGAGCGCAAGGGAACCGAAGCGCTGAAGGTGAAGACTTTCGTCGAGAAACCGGACCACGAACTTGCCGAAGTGTTCTGCAACAGTGGGGAGTTTTTCTGGAATTCGGGAATATACGCCTGGAAGGCCACCCTCATCATGCAGGAGCTGGAAACACACACTCCGGAGGTCGTTTCGATGTTTCAGGGCTGGGAGCGCTCGCTCGGAACTCCGGACGAAGCAGCCTTCATCGAGAAGGCCTATTCAGACTGCCCGAAGATTTCGATAGATTACGGTGTGATGGAGAAGACGGGAAGGTCGTGGCTCTACCCCGGCAATTTCGGATGGGCCGATATGGACACCTGGGAGGCCATCTTCGAGCACAACGAACGCAAGGACGCCGACAACAACTGCTTCCTGACAGAGAAAGTCATGGCCGATTCCGACAGCGGGACAATAGTGATGTCAACCATCAGGAACAACAGGAAACTCTACGCGGTCAAGGGCTTGAAGGATTTCGTCATCATCGACACCGAAGACGCCCTGCTCATCTGCCCGAAGGACGACAGGCAGTACAAGGATTTCCTCTCAGGCCTTGCGATGCCTGAATATGAAGAATTCCGTTGAGGGGCTACTCTCTCTTCCGTTATTCCCCGTACAGGTACTTCCTCTGCCGCTCGGTCAGGACATCGATGCTGATGCCCCAGTCCGCGAGCTTGCGGGATGCCACTTCCCCGTCGATTGAGGCCGGGACCTTGTGGAGCATCGCGCCCGGAGTCCTTGAAAGGCTGTCCCGATTGTCAACCAGATACTTGGCGCTCAAGGCCTGGATAGCGAACGACATATCCATTATCTCGGCAGGATGTCCGTCGCCGGCGGCAAGGTTCACGAGACGGCCCTCGGCCAGGATGTAGATTCTCTTTCCGGATTCGAGGACATATTCCCGGATGTTGTTTCTGGCTGTCCTCGAGCTGACGGCCATTTGCTTCAGGGCGGCCACATTGACTTCGCAGTCGAAATGGCCGGCGTTGCAGCAGATTGCCCCATCCTTCATCAGGAGGAAATGCTCCCTGCGGACAACGTCGTCGCAACCCGTGACAGTAATGAATATGTCGCCGAGGACGGCCGCCTGTGACATATTCATGACCTCGAAGCCGTCCATCACCGCCTCCATCGCCTTGACCGGATCCACTTCGGTCACTATGACTTTGGCGCCGAGGCCCTTGGCCTTCATCGCCACGCCCTTGCCGCACCAGCCGTAGCCCGCGACGACGACATATTTTCCGGCCACGATGAGATTGGTGGTCCTGTTGATGCCGTCCCAGACGGACTGGCCCGTGCCGTAGCGGTTGTCGAAGAGGTGCTTGCAGTCGGCGTCATTGACGAGCATCATCGGGAATTTGAGCCTGTGTGCGCGGTCGAGAGCCTGCAGGCGAAGAATGCCGGTCGTGGTCTCCTCGCAGCCTCCGATGACGGCCGGAATCAGTTCAGGATAGTTCTCGTGTATCATCGAAACGAGGTCTCCCCCGTCGTCGATTATGATGTTCGGGCCGGCGGCTATCACACGGCGGATGCCGTCTTCATATTCAGAGGGAGTCGCGCCGTGCACCGCGAAGACGGAAAGTCCCGCGTGGACGAGGGCTGCGGCTATGTCGTCCTGGGTCGAAAGAGGATTGCTTCCCGTGATGAACATCCGGGCACCTCCGGCGGCGAGCACCTTGCAAAGGTAGGCCGTCTTCGCTTCAAGATGGACGGAAAGGGCCACGTTCAGCCCCTCGAAAGGCCTCCCGGCCTTGAATTCGTCTTCAAGGGCACGGAGAAGCGGCATATGGTTTCTCACCCATTCGATTTTCATTTCGCCCGAAGGCCACAGTTCCGGATTACGTATCTCGCTCATTTGTAGGATATGTTTTGCTGTCTGCAAAGATAGTCATTTCACCACAAGAATCCACCTTTCGCCAATTCGGACGAGGTTTTATTTGCCGCTCAAGAATTGAAGATGTAATTTTGCAGAATAGAACATTATTAAATTACCATATTCAACCATGGGACTTCTGGAAGGAAAAGTCGCCCTCATCACGGGCGCAGCAAGAGGAATCGGAAAGGCTATCGCGCTGAAGTACGCTTCAGAGGGCGCAGATGTGGCCTTCACCGACCTTGTAATCAACGAAGCTGCTGAAGAGACCATCAAGGAAATCGAAGCTTTCGGACATAAGGTAAAGGGATATGCGTCCAACGCTGCAGATTTCGAGCAGACTCACGCAGTCGTCAATGAAATCATCGCTGATTTCGGACGAATCGACATCCTTGTCAACAACGCCGGCATTACAAAGGACGGTCTCATGCTCAGGATGAGCGAGGCCCAGTGGGATGCCGTCATCGGCGTAAATCTCAAGTCGGCTTTCAACTTCATCCACGCCGTCACACCGCTGATGGCCCGCCAGAGAAGCGGAAGCATCATCAATATGTCTTCTGTCGTGGGTGTTTCAGGCAATGCCGGACAGTGCAACTATTCAGCATCAAAGGCCGGCCTGATCGGTCTCGCCAAGTCAATCGCCAAGGAGATGGGTCCGCGCGGCATCAGGGCCAACTGCATCGCTCCCGGCTTCATCATCTCCGACATGACGAAGGCTCTCCCTGACGATGTACGTGAAGCATGGGTCAAGAGCATTCCTCTGCGCCGTGGAGGTACTCCTGAAGATGTTGCCAATGTGGCCGTCTTCCTCGGCAGCGACCTGTCAAGCTACGTCTCAGGCCAGGTCATCCACTGCTGCGGTGCGATGAACTGCTAAAGCAGACAGACAATAAAACATTATCGGACGTTCAATCCTGCTTGGAAGCACATTGAACGTCCGATATTCATATTGAAAAGAAGCCTGTCCGTCAGTCCGTTTCCCGGGCGGAGGCGAGGATTTCTTCAAGTTCTTTGCGGTCCATGGTGCCGTCGAGGCTGATGAAAACCATCTCCGGCTCCTCCTCCACGAGCATCACCAGACTTTCTACGGTCTTCGTGTCCCCGGCCGTGTAGATGCGGACCTTGTTTCCGTCCGACTTAACTTCCATCATCAATTCGAATCTTTTTGAAGCCACGAAGCGTTCCACATCTGCCTTGAGTGCCTTGGAGATGTCGGCAGTCTCGGTTTCCAGCATGTATAATCCATTGAGTTTCTTGATGATGGGGGTGAGATTCACATCCATGTCGTTTAATTCCATGTCAGGAATCGAACCGATCATCCTGAACATTGCCGGAGACACATAGACTGCATTCACACCTTTGCTGTCGGAATATTTCCTGTAAAGGCTTTCTCCGCTCTGGGCCATTGCCGCCAATGTTGTCACGGCAAGTACGATTGTCATTATTATCCTTTTCATTATTTTTTCTGTTTTAATATTTCTGTAGTATTGTCAAATTTCTTTTTTCCTTCCATTGCCAGGCCGATTCCCGGTGACATCTTTTCCGAGATGTAGGCGAATGTCCTCTCCACTTCGGCGTAGGCTTCCATCGGATCGTCATAAGTGTCCTGCAGCGGCGTGTCGCGGAATATGAATATGCCTACGGCAGTCAATGAGGCCGCCACCGCCAGGCAGGCCGCCGTCGTCGTAAACGGCTTCCGTCTCCTCGCCGCCCTGGCGGCAGAGTCCGAGGCAATCGCTGCCTCCAATTCCTTCTCCAGCCCTTCCGGGACTTCGGACACCGTCCTGAGCGCCTCGGCATCCAGTTCCTGGATTGTCATCTTTTCCAATTCTTCAATCCGTTTCATGCTTTCAAAGATTTGTGTGGGTTTCATTCTGTCTCAATGTCCTGCGGGCCTTGGAGAGGAGTACCCTGAGCATTATGGTGCTCATCCCGGTCCGTTCAGAGATTTCATCGTAATCAAGGCCTTCGATTGTCCTCATAGTCAGCACTTCCCTTTGTTTCTGCGGAAGCCTCCCGATGTCCTTTAGAACCCTCTCCAGCCTTTCCTTGTCGTGGAGCCGTTGTTCTTCCCTGCCGCCGTCGTCCTGCCCCGGAAGTTCTGCGGGACGGTCCGTCCTGGAGGATTGACGCAAGAGGTCTATACATCTGTTTTTCAGAAATGTGATGCAATAGGCCTTGGGATTGACAACCGCATCCAGCCTGTCGCGGTCGCGCCAAAGTTTCAAGTACAGGTCCTGGACAGCATCCTTCGCGTCACATTCGGATTCAAGTATGTAGAAGGCCACCTTGTAAAGGGTATCCGCCAATGAAAGATACTTGATTCTGAAGGTTTCGCTATTCATCTTCAATGAGTTTGGCCAGCATTGAAAGGTCGTATTTCCCTTTGAAGCGGATGAGGCTGCAATCTTCCGGGATGAACATCAGCACGTCCAGGATGGTATCTTTGCCTTCGTCGAAGGCGGCATACAATGACAAGGTTTCCCCGTCGTCCTTGATTTCCATCACCTGTTCATACTTTTTGAATTCGCCTGCCAGGATTTCAGAGATGCGTGTCCGGTCGCCGGTTACGCAGGACGAGTAATCCAACAGGGTCATCCTGTCCGTGTCCTGCACCAGCTTGAGGACCAGCTTGTCCTCTTCGTCCTCGACGTTGAATCTGAGTGCAAGTTTCGCGATAAACAAACTTCCTTTGGAAAAGTTGATGACATCTGCATTCTCGATGCTCTTGATGGTAGTCAATGCCTCATCGATTCCCTTCTCTGCCTGCCTGCTTCCGGCTGCACTGCAGCTCAGGAAAGTCAAGGCGAGGACAACCGCGGTTGCGGCAATTCTTCTTATGGTTCCGATAGTGTTCATATCTGGGTTCTGTTTTGATAAACGTTTGTGCTATTTCGTCGGATGCGCCCCGGCCGGAAGCCCAAATCCAGATAATAGACGGACAAGCCGGGATTTTGTTAACTCAATTTGTCCCCAATTCAAGTGAACAGTGCAACAAAGGTGTAAGGCTGTGAAGGCGCGGCGT
>JBJEJV010000023.1:0-18062 GCA_051878295.1 Candidatus Cryptobacteroides sp. | reverse complement strand
ATGGGAGGCCGTTGCCTGCTCCAAAAAGACTGGTGCAGCATAGCAGCAAGGCCGCGAAGGCCGGAAGCAGTTTGGCGAATCTATTCATCATCCTATGGGGTTTTGAGTTTTATCTGTAAAGTTTCCTGATGAAGCCGAGCTTGCCTGCGTAAGGCGGCTTGAGCAGGTCGAAATTCAGCAGGGAGGACTTGAACATCACTGACTTGAGATGCGAGAAGGTCTCGAATCCGGTCTTGCCGTGATAGGCTCCCATACCGGAATTGCCGACTCCGCCGAAAGGCATGTTCTCGTTGCCCAGATGCAGGATGGTCTCGTTGACGCAGCCGCCTCCGAAGGAGATTCCGGACAGTACCTTCCTCTTCTGTGCCCCGCAACGGGTGAAGAGGTAGAGCGCCAGAGGCTTCTCGCCGGCCTTTATCCTGGCGATGACTTCGGAATCCAGGTCTTCATATTCAATGACAGGAAGGACAGGTCCGAAGATTTCCTCCTGCATCGCCTTGGCATCCCAGCTGCAGTCGTCGAGGACGGTCGGGGCGATGTATTTCGTCGCGGAATCGCCGTTGCCGCCTATGACAGTCCTTGCAGAAGGGTCATCCTCCGAAGGAATGAGCCCCATTATCCTCTCCCAATGGCGTCCGGTGGCCACAAGAGTCATTTCCGAAGGTCTGGAGGAAGTGTCGCCGAAGAAGTCCTTGACCACTTCCTTCATCGTTTCAATGAACTTCTTGTGGACGCTCTTGTGTACCAGGACGTAGTCCGGAGCGACGCAGGTCTGGCCGGCATTGAGGAATTTTCCCCTCGCGATTCTTTCGCAGGCGAGACGCAGGTCGGCGCTTTCGCAGACTATGGCCGGGCTCTTGCCTCCGAGTTCCAGGGTGACAGGTGTAAGATGCTTTGCGGCGGCTTCCATCACGATGCTGCCGACGCGCGGACTGCCGGTGAAGAAGATGTAGTCGAAGCGGCGTTCAAGCATCCGGTCGTTGCTGACGGAATCCGGAACAATCTCGACGACCTCCTCAGGGAAGGCCTCGGAAAGCAGCGCGGAAATGACCCGGGAAACTTCGGGAGTCTGGCGGGAGCATTTGACGGTCACGGTGTTGCCGGCAGCGAGTGCGACGGCAAGCGGGGCGAGCGTGAGTTGGAGCGGATAGTTGAACGGGCCGATGACGAGGACTTTGCCGTATGGCTCGGGATAAATCCGGCACTGGGCCGGCCAGAGGACGAGCGGAGTAGCGGCAGGACGGGGTTCCATCCATTTGCGCAGATGCTTCCTGATGTGACGGATTCCGTTGTAGAGGAAGCCGATTTCGGTAGTGTAGGTCTCGAAAGGTCCCTTGCCGAAATCCTTGTCGAAGGCTGCGTACAGCTCATCTTCGTGACGGCGCAGCGAATCCCTCAGGGCATCGAGCCTCTGGAGCCTGACTCCATATTCAGAGTCCTTTTCTTCCTTTTCGCGGCAGGCGAGGCTCATCGAAACGATGAACTGCGCGAGGATGTAAGTGGACATCACCCAGAATCCGTGGCAAGGAAGGCGGAAGTCGGTGAAATTCGCGGCGGCGACCATTGAATCCGAAACTGCGAATATGAGGAAGCCCAGGGCCGTGAGGACATATTTCCGGGACCTGTTCCTCCAGGCGGCCATCAGCGAGGCGTGGATGAGGAAGGCGAAGGCGCAAGAATATGCTGTCACGCATATTCCCATAAAGCCGGGCACTTTGAAAACCGAGGCGAGGCTGACGATGCCCGCGATGATGGCGGCAAGAATAAGCAACGAGAGTATCTTCTCCAGGCCTGTCCTGCCCCGGAAGGGGCAAGGAAGGGTGCAGTAATAGAATACGTGGCCTGCGAAGAAGGCTCCCATACCGGCCAGGAAACAGTTCCCGGAAGGGAACATCAGCAGTATGTCTCCCGCACAGCCGAAGAGCAGGGCCGCTATCAGGGTGCAGTGCCTGGAAGTGAAGACAGCATTCTTCTTCAGGTAAAGGAGGACGCAAAGTGCCAGCGAAGACATCAGCAGAGGCTTTGCAATCAGATGCAGAAGCTCCGGACCGCAGAGGTTTCCGAGCAGGTCAATCAGGGTCGCAAGGCCGAAGAAGCCGAAAGCCCCGGCAAGCCGGAGGTCGGTCTTCCCTTTTTTGTTGTCTGTGCTTTCCATTGTTCTATCTGTTCTGGACGGTGTCGAAAACTATACTTCCGCAGGAAGGAAGGGCTTTCCAGACACAGTCGTCCGAAGTAGCGAAACTTCCCTTTTTCAGTCTCAGCGAATAGGCGTAACCATATTCCTCGGCCTCTATGCAGGTGGAAGAGACCGCTCCGAAAGGCAGTTCCGCCTTAGGGTCGGCACTCAGTTCGAGCGACCACTTTTCCTTTGCGAACGGCATACGCACTATGATTCTGTCTTCCTTGAGGACTATGCGGATTCTGCCGTTCAGGGTCTTTCCCTTGAGGACGAGGGTCGAGCGTCCCCTTCTTTCCACCACCGGAGAGGCTATCGCGAGGGATTTGCCGCCGGAGACGAGCCTCAGGCCCGCGAGGTTTTCCCGCGTACTCCAGAGGAAGCCGTCAACAACCGGCAGGGTCGTGAAGAGGCAGTCGGTCGTGGTACCGGCCTTGTCGTAGTACTCGCTCCGCTTGTTCTCGTCGAAGAGATGGATGTCCCGGAACCTGAATTCGGCTCCGTCCCAGTAGAGATTGGCTCTGTAGAAACGGCTGTCGTACCAGATGGACCTCTTCGCCGAAAGCAGGTAATCATCTTCGGCCACGACGGAGGTCGGAGGGGTGAGTTTGAAATTGTCCTTGAACCACTGTCCGCACTCGCTCAGGGTGGCCTCGACCAGGCTGCCCTCGTCAATCATCTTGCGGAAGGCCGCCAGCTGGTACTCATAGCCAGCGCTCATACTGTCCCACATAAAGGAGTTCTCCTGACCGGCCTGGGCATAGTTGAAGGCGAGGCACTCCCCTTCGGCAATCATCGTTAGGTACCAGTCCACCCAGTCCGGAACTCCGCCTCCGGCGCCGTTGGACGTGCAGACCGGCTCAAGAGTGACCACACCCTGCATCCGGCCGCCGATTCCGCTGTCATACTGATAGACAGGATCGCTTCCGAGCATCCTGAACACCGGAACGGGGATCTGCCCTTCCTCGGTCTGGGCCGGCATATAGGCATTGACGCGGCTCGGATAGTAGGCCTGGTTCCAGTAGCCTCCCCAAAGGGTGTAGCCGTCCGTGCCGTACTGGTCGCGGCATATGCAGGAGGCCACGATTCCGTACTCCTGCTGCATATATTCAAGAGTGAAGGCATCGATGTACCAGGAGCCGACGGACTTGGGATAATAGCCGAAAATCTCGCGGAATTTCTCCATATAGACATCCACGAGGATTTTCCTCTCCTCCTGGGTGTAACCGGTAGAGAAACATACGTCAGCATGCCAGTCCCAGGAATAGGCTCCGCGCCATTCCAGGCCGGCGGCTTCGACGTGAGGCCGGGTTATCTCCCACCAGGCCCCGATTTCGCTGCCTTCCTGCAGCTTGACTTTCAAGAGGTACTGGTAACGGAGATCGATCATGGCGTCATACTGCAGCAGGAAGGTGCCTTTCAGGCCGCAGCGGTTCAGCAGGCACAGCTGATTTGCGGTGCATTGGTAGAGTTCGTCCTCCATCCCGTCTCCGACACGCGGTTCGACCTGTCTGACGAAGTTGACGATGTTGATGAATCTTGGAGCCTTCAGCGAGCCTGCACAAAGGGAGCAGGCGAACGCAAGAAGGACGGATAAGGTTGCAAAAGTCTTTCTCATGTAAATTGGCGGACATTTTTCCGATTCCGTAAAATTAACTATTTTTAAGGAAAATCGGAAGAATATCCCAATGCCATGAAGCCGAACCTGCTCAAACGTATCAACTTCCCTGCCCTGATTGCCTTCGCAGCCGCCATTTCCGCCTTCCAGACGGGCCTTTCCGCCCAGAACCCGATTTCCCCTCCGGGAGTCTATATCGCCGACCCTTCGGCAAGGGTGGCCCCGGACGGCCGCCTGTACATCTACGGTTCCCGCGACGAATCGCCGGAGTACTACTGCTCGGACCTCCACGACCTGCTCTCGACCGGCGACCTGCTCAACTGGAGGCTTGACCGGGGAATGTTCAGATGGGGCACGACCCTCTATGCGCCCGACGCAATATTCAAGGACTCGAAGACCTACCTTTTCTTCGATGTGCCCGACGGCACTGAATATGTCGCCGAAGGTCCGTCCCCGGCCGGGCCATTCTCGAAGCCGGGCGTGATTGAAGGACCGCGCGAAATCGACCCCTGCGTGTTCATCGACGACGACGGGCAGGCCTACTATTTCTACGGCCAGTTCAGCGCAAAAGGCGCAAAACTGAATCCGGATATGCGCAGCCTTGAGCCGGGCAGCCTTGTGGAAGGAATCGTGGACGAGGAAAATCACTTCTTTCACGAAGGCTCCTTCGTGTTCAAGCGCGGCAAGTACTACTATTTCGTCTATGCCCACATCGGCAGGAACCACAGGCCTACCTGCATCGGCTACTCGATGGCCACCTCGCCCCTCGGGCCTTACACCTACAAGGGCGTCATCGTGGACAACGCCGGATGCGACCCGGAAGTCTGGAACAACCACGGATCGGTCGTGCAGTTCAAGGGGAAGTGGTACGTACTCTACCACAGGGCCACCCACGGCTGCGTTTCGATGAGGAAGGCCTGCATCGAGCCTATCAGTTTCAATGCGGACGGCACAATCGACGAAGTGCCAATGACCTCACAGGGGGCCGGCAAGCCGCTCGACGCATTCTCCCCTGTCGAGGCGGCAAGGGCCTGCGGACTTGCGGGCAACGCAAGAATCGCCCTAATGGAGGGCCGCAGGGACAAGGAGATACTCGACAAAATCAGCAGCGGCGACAGCGCCGTCTGGAGATATGTCGATTTCGGCAAGGGTGCTTCAAGTGCCGTCATCACTGTCAGGGCTCCGGAAGGAGGCAGAATCAGCCTTTCGGCCGGCGGCAGGCGACTCTGCACCTTTGAAATACCTGCCTCGGAAGGCTGGCAGGAGCTCAGTACGCAAATGGAGAAGGCTTCCGGCGTGCACGTCCTAAAAGCGGACTTCTCGGACTGCGGCACCGGCCTTCTCCAATTGGATCAGATAAGATTCGGCAGATAAGCCTGACTATTTCGTGTCGTACTTTCCGTCGAGGACATCCTTCACGGCCTCGAGATAGCCGAAGCCGAAGTAGTTGTCCGGAAGCAGGTAGCTGCCCTCGACCCATTCGTTCCAGGCATTGATCATCATGAACTTGGGCTGCTCCGGATGTGCGTAAACATATTCCTTGGCCTTCTGCAGGTACATTGCGAAGCACTGCGGAGTCTGGTGGAAGCGGGTGACGTCCTCCGCACCCTTTGCAGGGAATCTCGGAGTGTCATCCCAGCCCACTGAAACCGTCGGGAAGACAGGCACGTCGAAGACCTCGTCCATCTGCGCCCTGCAGGCGAGGGCGTTGTTGCCGTACTGCACGTAGTCAGAGGTGAATCCGCCCATATTGTAGAGGGCCTCCGAATTGATGCCGAACTTGTCGATGCGGCGGCGCATCTGCTCTATCCGCTTCTCGCTCATAAGGTAGCCTCCGCCCTGTGTCTCCTGGATATGCAGACCCGGGAATCCGGCCTTGCGGACTCTCTCGCGCATATATTCCATAGCCTTCGCGGCCTCGTCCTCCGAGCCGAAGCTCCTGACGAAGTTGTCGATGGAGAATATGGCGAGCACCGGACAGCCGTCAATCTTGGCGTAGTTCGGCCTGGTGAAGTACTGGCCGATGATTCTGTCCATAATCTTTTCGAGCTTCTCCCAGTCCACATCCGGATTGAAGAGCCGCTCCTCATTGTCCCCCCACTTGTGGTAATTCCAGTAGTTGTACTTGACATCGTGGTTAGCCCACATGATGTAGAAGTTCATCCTGCCGTTGCTCGGGGCTTTGAGGAAGCCGTCATTGAGGGCGCTTTCCAGATAAGGTCCTGAATAGCCGTCCTCCGTGGAGTACCAGTACCAGTCGTAGATGAAGGTGTTTACCCCGTACTTGAGGGCGGTCTGTATCCATTTCTCGACGACTGCCGGATCGTTGTCGGGTTCAAAACCCCAGAAAGGCTGTCTCGGCTGGTAGTGCCCCGGGAATCTCGGGTCGCCCTTGCGGATGACTTCCCATTCGCCGATACCCTCTTCCCAGAGCCATTTGTGGGCCAGGGAATCGTCGTGGCAGGACGGCCAGACGTAGGCGCAGACGTACAGGTCACGGTCGGCGGATGCCTTGTCCGGGCACTGCGAACAGGAAGAGAGCGCTGCGGCTGCCACAGCGATGGCTGCAATAAAAGTGAGGTGCTTGATCATAACTGAATATAGTAAATTGTGTTGACTGTCAATGGATGAGGTGGGTCCTGCGGCGCGGTGTCCCCGGAAAGCCAAGCTCCGCTCCGCCGAACTAAATTGATACAATTATAACAATTATTTCATTTGATTTGATATATTTGTAAAGAAACAGGGCCGGAGATTGTCCAGCCCTGCCTAAGACCAACCACATAACAACATTATCGATATGGCAAGAAGAGAAGCTTTTAAAATGTTCCTCAAACCTGGCTGTGAAGATGAATACAAGCGCAGGCATGCGGCAATCTGGCCGGAACTCAAGAAACTCCTTTCAGACAGCGGAGTCAGAAACTATTCAATTTTCTGGGACAAGGACACGAACATCCTGTTCGCCTATCAGGAGGTTGAAGGAGATGAAGGTTCACAGGATATGGGAGGCAATCCTATCGTCCAGAAATGGTGGGACTATATGGCCGACATCATGGAAGTGAACCCTGACAACTCCCCTGTTTCGATTCCTCTCGACGAGAGATTCTACATGGAATAAGAAAACTACAAACAAAGAGACAAGATGAAAAGGATAATTCTCAACGAAACATCTTACTACGGCGCCGGATGCCGCAGCGCCATCGCCGACGAAATCCTGAAGCGCGGCTTCAAGAAGGCCCTCCTGGTAACCGACAAGGACCTCGTCAAATTCGGTGTGGCCGCAATGATCGAGGAAGTGCTCAAGGGCGCTTCCATACCTTATGAAATCTACAGCGAAATCAAGCCGAACCCGACCATCAAGAACGTCCTGGACGGTCTCGAGAGGTTCAAGGCTTCCGGAGCAGACTGTATGGTCGCCCTCGGCGGAGGTTCTTCTATGGACACCGCCAAGGCCATCGGCATCATATTCAACAATCCTGAGTTCGCCGACGTCCGTTCCCTCGAGGGTACTGCCCCTACGAAGAACAAGGCCGTGCCTACTTTCGCCGTTCCTACCACTGCCGGAACAGCTGCGGAGGTGACCATCAACTATGTCATCACCGACGAGGAGAACCGCAAGAAGATGGTCTGCGTCGATCCTAACGACATCCCTGTCTGCTCAGTAATCGACTGCGAACTTATGATGAGTATGCCGAAGGGACTGACCGCCTCCACAGGTCTGGACGCCCTCACCCACGCCATCGAGAGCTACATCACTCCGGGTGCCTGGACTATGAGCGACATGTTCGAGTACAAGGCCATCGAACTCATCCACGAGCATCTGTACAATGCCGTACAGAACGGTAAGGATGTCAAGGCCAGGGAGGGAATGGCCGAGGCCCAGTACATTGCCGGTATGGGATTCTCCAACGTCGGTCTGGGTATCGTCCACTCCATGGCCCATCCTCTCGGAGCATTCTACGACACTCCTCACGGAGTCGCCAACGCCCTCCTGCTTCCTTACGTTATGGAATACAATGCCGAGTCCCCTGCCCGCGGGAAGTACCTGGGCATCGCGAAGGCAATGGGTGTTGACACGGAAGGAATGAGCGTGGACGAAGGTGTCAAGGCAGCCATCAAGGCCGTCCGCGACCTCTCCCTGAGCGTGAACATCCCTCAGCACCTGAGTGAAATCGGCGTGAAGAAGGAAGACCTTCACGACCTCGCCGTCGCAGCATTCAACGATGTCTGCACCGGCGGCAACCCTCGCCCTACCTCTGTCGAGGACATCGAGAAACTCTACAACATCGCTTTTTAGGCTATCCGGAAAGACAATTGACACGATGGTCCGAAGTATCGCAACTTCGGGCCATCTGTTTTTTTAAAAAAAATTCCTAAAAGAATTTGCAGGAAAGGGAAATATTACTACCTTTGCAGTGTATTAATAAACTCATACACTAATATAGCACTTCCGGCAAGCCGGACAAAGTGGAAAGAAAAGCTACGGACAATATGATCAGAATCGAGAATTTAGCTTTCAGTTATGGAGCCAATCCTGTACTGGACAACATCACAATGACCCTGGAAGACGGCAGAATCTACGGTCTCCTCGGAGAAAACGGTGTCGGCAAGACTACCCTGCTGTCTCTGCTGGCCGGATTGAAGAAGGTGAAGGCCGGGAGCATCGAAACGGACGGCTGCAATCCGTATTCCCGCAGACCGGACCTTCTCGCCGACCAGTTCTTCCTGACTGACGATCCGGCGCCGCAGAATGCCGAGGCGGAGAAATGGGCCCGCCGGACCGGTTCATTCTGGCCGAAGTACAATCACAGCCAGTTTCTGGAAATAATGGCGGAATTCGAGAACGACCCCTCGCTCAAGATGAACAGGATGTCAGCCGGCCTGCTCAAAAAGACCTGGATAGCCTTCGCCCTGGCCTGCAACGTGAAGCATCTGTTTATGGACGAGCCTACCAACGGACTGGACATCCCTTCAAAGGCGGCTTTCCGTTCTGCGGTTATGAAACACACGAGGGAAGACTCAGTCATAGTCATCAGCACCCATCAGGTCAGGGACCTGGAAAACGTCATCGACCCTATCATCATTCTGGACAGGCAGGAGGTTCTCCTGAACGCGAGCCTCGAGGAAGTCGCATCAAAGCTTTACTTCGACTACGGCAGCCGGCTGTACGAGGACTGCTACTACAGCGAACAGCTGCCTGGCGGCTTCATCCAGGTCCGTCCTAATCCGGACGGGGTTGAAAGCAAAGTCAACATAGAAGCCCTCTTCAATGCCGTGCACAAGCACAAGGAAACTATGAAGGCATTATTCACAAGATAAGCGACAGAACAATGAGCAATACATTCAATTTCAGAAGATTCATCAAAATCTTCGTCTATGACCTCCACAAGTCCCTGCAGAACTTCGGAATAACCTTCCTTGTACTGGCGCTCCTGCCGATACTGGTTCCGCTCTTTTACGGATTGATGTCAATCTGTTTCAGCCACGAGTGGAGTCTGCCCGGAGTGATGAGCAGGGGCATACTCTTCACGGTCGCGCTTGTCATACTCATTCTTGACTTTGCGCCGAGCGTGTACGGAAAGCTTACCGACAAGAAAATCGGCACTGAATATCTGATGATACCGGCATCCGCTTTCGAGAAGTTCCTCTCGATGGTGCTCGTCACAGGCCTGGTCATTCCCCTGCTCTTCACCCTTGCCTACGGCCTCGTGGACCTGCTTGCCATAGGAGTTTCCCTTTCCGAAGGAACGCCTCTCCTGAAGTTTATGGCAGACAACTGGGTGGTCGGAAACAGCGAGGCTGTTTTGAGCGCCGGCTTCCTGACATGCCTCACGATAGGCCTCAACTCACTCGTCATTCTTCTCGGCTCAATCTTCTTCAAAAGGTTCAAGGTCGGAAAGACCCTGCTGGCGATGTCTGCCCTGTCCTTCCTCCTGTCCCTGCTCACCGTGCTTCCGCTGAGTATGGCCGCTTCCAATCCGGAGTTTATCCAGATGCTGGAGGGTCTTGAGGAATGGCTTTACGAACATCTGGACAAGTTCGTACTCTACCTCAACATATTCATAGATGCTTCGTTCATCCTCCAGTATGCTGTGGTGCTTACCCTCATATTCCTGAAAGTCAGAACACTCAAGCAATAGAACAATGGAATTCAAGGAGAACAGACCCATATACCTTCAGATTGCGGACGCAATCTGCGAGAAAATCCTCTCCGGGGAGCTGAATGCCGGAGACAGGCTGATGTCGGTCCGGGAATATGGTGCCCTGATAGGCGTGAATCCCAACACCATGATGAGGACCTATGAAAAACTCACCAACGACGGAGTCATCTACAACAAGCGCGGAATAGGTTACTTCGTGTGTGCCGGAGCAAAGGAGACAGTTCTCCTCAACGAGAGGAAGTCTTTCATGGAGAACGAACTGCCTGCGATACTCAAACGGCTCCGGATGCTCGGAATAGAGCCGGACATATTCCTTAATACAAAACAGAATAACATATAACAACAGTTCAAACGATGAAAAAAATGAATGAGAGTGTGGTAATGTGCGTCGTTTTGTCGATGCTGACATTAATGCCGCAGTCCTGCATGATCAGGACGTCAAACTCAAAGAAGGTGGAGGCCGGAAGCGGACGCATCATAACAATCGATGTGAAAGACATTGAGGAATTCGATTCGATCGACCTCGGCCTTCCGTTGGACATCGAATATTCCTACGGCGAGCCATCGGTGACGATTCTCTGCGATGACAACTATGCCGATTTTGTCAAAGTCAAATGCCGCGAAGGCAAGCTCGAACTGTCCTTGAGCCCGGACAAGGGAGCGCTGAAGCACTGTACCCTGAAAGCAAAGGTAAGTTCAGGCTATCTGAAGTCGATTGCCATTGCCGGCTACGGTTCCTTTGAAGCGGCTGGCATTGAAGCAGAGGAATTCACAGCTTCAATTGCAGGCAGCGGAGACATTGAAATCAACGGCATCAAGGCGGACAATCTGAAAATGAACATAGCCGGTTCGGGAGACATCGACATCGAAGACATCAGTGCCCGGAGCGTGAGCGGCAGCATCGCCGGTTCTGGAGACATTTCAGTTTCCGGAAAAGCCGAAAAGGCCAGCTTCAACATTGCCGGCAGCGGGGACATCGATTGCAAAAGGCTGGACTGCCCGAATCTGAACATCCTCAAGTAGGCCCGGACCGGCAGTCGGGAATATGCCAAGGCCCGCTCAGGAGGAGCGCCGCGAGGCGAGCCAGACTCCCAGCAGGGTGATGACACAGCCGCAGACGGCTACAGGGGTCAGTCGCTCTCCGAGAATGAAGGTCGCCCCCATCAGGGTGAACAAGGGGTTCAGGTAGATGTAGTTGGAACTTCCCACCGTGCCCAGTCTCCTGATGACGGCATTCCACAGGGCATAACAGCCAAGAGAGGCAACCACGGCGAGGAAGAGGACATTGAGAAGCACCTTCGCTTCCAGAAATCCGCCGAGCGGGAAGTGCCACCCCTTGACCATAAGGAGCGGAATGATTGTCAACATTCCATAGAAGAATACCTTTCGGCTCACCATAGCCGAAGGGTATTTTTTCAGCAGTGCATCGGTAACTATCGTATAGACCGCCCAGGAAAGCGAAGCGAGCATCGCGAGGGAATCGCCAATGAAGCCCAAATGGAAGCCTTCTGCGCCGCTGAATGCGATCATCGCAATTCCGGAGAGGGAAATCAATCCCCCGACGAGGGTCATCCGACCGAGTCTTTCCTTCCTAATCAGGGCATAGAGGAAGGCCGTGACCAAAGGCGTGGTGCAGACGATGAAGGAGACGTTGCTTGCAAGGGTGTACTGCAGGGCCGTGTTTTCAGACCAGAAATAAAGGCTGCCTCCCATCACTCCGGCCAGCATAAGGAGAAGTTCATCCTTAAGCGAGCTGCAGAAAAGTCTCCCTGCGCCCGGACTCTCCCCCTTTCTGCCGGGAAGGCAGAAGAGCAACATTCCGAAATAGGCAATCGAGAAGCGGACCAGGAAAATCTCTTCGGGAGAAAGCCCGGCCTGGAGGAGAACCTTCGTCGAGATGAAGGTCAGCCCCCATATTGCCACAATGACTATGGCAAGGATGTGAAAGAATGAATTGCCTGTTCCTTTTTGCATTCCGGACGCAAAAATAGACATTTCTTTTGGATTAGCCTCCTGAAATCGGATCCGGCTGCCTTCTCCCGGAGATTCGAGGCGGATTCAGACAAGCCGTTCAAGAAAGAGACGGACCTTTGCAGAGTGATTCTTGCCAGCCTCAGGCGGGCAGGAATGCGGAGCAGTTCCCACTCCCCGGCTGCAAATTCTGCGTTCAGGGCGATGAGTCCTCCGGCGACTGCGACAAGGACAATCACTTTCAGCAGGGTGAGGACGATGGAATACAAGGCAGCAAACATAGCGATTTCTCTTTTGATGTTGCTGCAAAGATAGATGTACCTTGTGCCAAAATAAGGCACAAGCAAGCAAATCCGGGTAAATTGTTCCTAAAGTTTTGCTGCGGCCGGCTCAGGACCAGGAAGCTATCAGGGATGCGACAGCCGGGGCGGAGACGGGAACCACGCTGGAATGGCCCTGACGGCGGCTGATGCTGGCAAATGGCTCTACCAGAGGCAGGTCCTCCCCCAATGCCTCGCGGACTACATCGATGAACTTCGCATAGTGGGCGGTGGAAAGCCAGAAACCGTCCACGCCGAACTGCCTGGCGGCCAGATAGCCGGTCGCGCTGTGCGGGCAGCTAAGGTAGGAGTACTTCTCCTTCATCTCGCGGATGGCGGAACGGATTTGGGCGTCGCTGAAGGAGCAGCCACGAATCAGGGAGCTGACTGCCTTCCAGTCGTTTCCGAAGAAATCCATTATCCTCTCGAAATTGCTCGGAGCGCTCACATCCATCGCATTGGCGACGGTAGGGACGGTCGGCGCGGGAGCATATTCATTGTTCTGCAGATAGCGGAAGAAAGTGTCGTTGGCGTTGTTGGCAGCCACGAAGGAGGCAATCGGCAGGCCCATCTTCATAGCCAGGACTCCGGCTGCGAGATTGCCGATGTTGCCGCTCGGGACCACTACAACCGGGCTCGTGCAGCCGCCGCTCTCCTTCCACTGGCGGAAGGCCCAGAAATAGTAGAAGCTCTGGGGAATCCAGCGGAGGATGTTGATTGAATTGGCGGAAGTCAGCCTGTAGCGTTCGTGGAAATCCTTGTCGGCAAGGAGAGTCTTCACTATCGCCTGGCAGTCGTCGAAACAGCCTTCGACTGCCACTGCGTGGATATTCTCCCCGAGAGAGGTCATCTGGCTCTCCTGGAAACGGCTCACCTTCCCTTTCGGATAGAGTACGGTCACATTGACTCCGGCCACTTTGTAGAAACCGTTGGCGACGGCGCTGCCGGTGTCTCCCGAGGTCGCTGCAATGACATTGATCGGCTTGTCCTTGTCGGCGAGCCGTCCCATCATCTGTCCCATGAATCCGGCGCCTACGTCCTTGAAAGCGAAGGTCGGGCCGTGGAAGAGTTCGAGAGTCCGGAGCCCCGGGCCGACCTCGGCGAGAGGGATGTCGAAGGAGAAGGCCCTGGAAGTCATCTCGAGCAGTTCCTCATAGGAAAAATCATCGAAGAAGAGAGAGGCCAGGGTGGCCGACATCTCAGGGAATGTGCTGCAGGACATCACCTTGTCCAGATCGACGGAAGGGATGGTCTCGGGCATGAAGAGGCCTCCGTCGGGAGCGAGACCCATTACCGCAGCCTCCTTGAGGGACATGCGGAGTCCTTTGTTTCTTGTACTGTAGTATTTCATCCGTAAAGTTCGTTTTGTCGATGCCCGGAAGAGCCCGGGCGGCGTAATCCGCCAGCCGGCGGAAGCCCAATCAGAAGATTACCCTCGCACCCCTGTTGTCACCGTGGGCGACAAGGGAGTCTGCGAATATTCCCCTGTTCTGGAAATGTCCGGTCATTATGGCGCAAAGTTCCTTTGCCTTGACCTCGTTCTCACAGAGGGCAAAGACGGAAGGACCGGAACCGGAGATGTTGAAAGCCTTTGCTCCGGCGGAAACCAGCTTCTCGCGAAGCTCGTCGTAGCCCGGAATGAACTGCTTCCTGTAAGGCTCGACAATCACGTCCCTCATGCTCCGTCCCACCAGACCCATATCCTCGTTCATGAAGCCTGCCACCAGACCGCCTACATTGGCCCACTGGAGAATTGCGTCGTGGAGAGGAATGTCCTTCGGGAGTACGGCACGGCTGTCGGAAGTCTTGACCGTGATGCGCGGATGGGCTATCGCTGCGCAGAAAGAGTCCGGGAAAGGAATCCTGATATATTCAAAAGGGGCATAGGAACAAATCAGGACGATTCCGCCGAGAATCGCCGGAGCGACGTTGTCCGCATGCTTTGCGCCGCCGCTGGAAAGCGCCTCGCCTTCCATCGCGAACTCCACCATCTCCTTCTCCGTGAAGCGGTTTCCGAGAAGGGTGTTGAGAGCCACCACGGCACCGGCTGCAGAGGCCGCGCTGGAGCCTATTCCGCTGCCCGGCATGATTTTGCACATCAGCGTGATTTTCAAATGCTTTGTGACACCGGCTGCAGAGAGCATCGCACGGATCGAAGGAGTCATCACGTTGTCGTCCACGCTGGACGGGATGTCATAGTCGGTCCTGTTGATGATTTCGATTCCGTCGCCCTCGGACATTTCCATGCTGAGGATGTCACCGGCGCTTTCCACCGCCATACCCATGATGTCGAAGCCGCAGCCAAGATTCGCAATCGAAGCCGGGACAAAGACAGTTACCTGTTCTACCATTGTTTCCGTTGTTTTATATACCTCGCAAATGTAGGGACTTAAGTTCTGAATAACAAATCCTGAGCGCCAGTTCGGAAGAATATTCGCGAATATTCGCTACCTTTGCTGCCCTGCCACTTGAAACGGCAGAAGGAAGATGCAGGAAGAAAAGCGCTACATATTCAGTGCTACCGGGATGCTGAAAGGCATCCTGAAAGACGGCGTGCGCGTGTTCAAGGGCATCACCTACGCCCGCTACAGCCCTTTCCGCGAGGCAGTTCCCGAAAAGCTGCAGGCCGTGACGGACGCCACCAGCTACGGCACAGTCTGTCCGCAGCGCTCCTCGAGGACGGACCCTTCCAAATGCGGGAAGAAACTTGCGGTGGTCGAGGACGGACGCCTCTGTCTGTCGGTATATTCCCCGGAAAACGCCCGCAAACTGCCCGTGATGGTCTGGATCCACGGAGGTTCCTTCATCAGGGGCGGCAGCGAGGAAAGGCGCTACGGCTGCGAAAGGATGGCGCGGGAAGGCAATGTGGTCGTCGTCAAGATTTCCTACAGGCTCGGCGCTTTCGGCTATCTATACCTGCCGGAAAGAGGCATCTGCAACCTCGGGCTGAAAGACCAGAAGACGGCGCTCGGATGGATCCGTGAATATGCCGACGAATTCGGAGGGGACCCTTCCGACATCACTGTCTTCGGGCAGTCGGCTGGCGCCCTGTCGATTGCCGCCCTGGTCGCCACGGCCGAAGGGCCTCTGCCGTTCCGCAAGGCGATACTGCAAAGCGCCCCGCTGGGCATCACCATCACCCCCTCCGAAGCCTCGAAAATCACCGGTGCCTTTCTGCGCAAACTGGGCAAGGACCCGGAAGAAGCGACTGTGGACGAACTGCTTGACGCCCAGAAGAAGGTGCTCGGCATGAAGGCGGGACTGACCTTCATGCCGATGGTCGAAGACTTTCTCGCGATTCCATCCCAAGTCCGGAACAGCGGTTTCAAGGCCGTCGTGGGCTATGCCGCGGACGACGCCTCCCCTTTCGTAAGCAAAAGCGGGAAGTTCCTGAATACCTTCTTCGGAAGGAAGGCGGTGCGGCATCTGACGGAGAGCATATTCAGCAAGGCCTCCGATGAATATGCCGACAGACTCGAAGAGGCCGGCATTGAGGTCACACGCTATTTCATCAGCTGGCACCCGGAAGGCAACCGCTTCGGTTCCTGCCACTGCATCGAACTGCCCTTCCTCCTCGGGGACAGGGAAGAATGGTCGGACGCAGGTTTCCTCAACGGAATGACTGACACTGAATATTCCGACAACTCCAGGGACATTCTCCGTGCCTGGACAACCTTCGCCAGAGACGACCGTTTCCCAGGCGGCGGCATCCTCGAAATCCGTAAAGGCAAGTGAGGCTTAATAAGCCCTTGGGATGCCCTTTCGACCAAGCGCCGCGAACGGAGAAATCTCCCCGACCAAACGAAACGCCCTTTGCGTGTCATTTCGACTGAGCGAAGCGCCCTTTGCTGTCATTTCGACTGAGCGCAGCGCGTGGAGAAATCTCCTCGACCAAGCAAAACGCCCTTTGCGTGTCATTTCGACTGAGCGCAGCGTACTTTTGTCATTTCGACCGAGCGAAGCGCGTGGAGAAATCTCCTCGACCAAGCAAAACGCCCTTTGCGTGTCATTTCGACTGAGCGAAGCGTACTTTTGTCATTTCGACCGAGCGAAGCGCGTGGAGAAATCTGCCGACCAATCTAAGATGTCATTTCGACTGAGCGAAGCGTACTTTTGTCATTTCGACCGAGCGAAGCGGGTGGAGAAATCTCCCCGACCAAGCGAAACGCCCTTTGCGTGTCATTTCGACTGAGCGAAGCGTACTTTTGTCATTTCGACCGAGCGAAGCGCGTGGAGAAATCTGCCGACCAATCTAAGATGTCATTTCGACTGAGCGCAGCGAATGGAGAAATCTTCGGGACCTATTGCTGTCCAACAGATATCTCGACTACGCACTCCATGCTTCGCTCGATATGACAGGTTAGGGTCAGCGCACTCCGTGCTTCGCTCGATATGACAGTTTGGAGTCAGCGCACTCCGTGCTTCGCTCGATATGACAGGCTTTGGGTCAGCGCATTCCGTGCTTCGCTCGATATGACAGGCATTTGATTCGGGCAAGGTTCATGAATGGGCTGGAATGGGATAGGAGAATTGAAAATAATCACTACTTTTGCGATGACTAATGTTAATATTAATGTGGAATCGTTATGAGAAATTTCTTGTTGATCGCATCGGCAGCATTGCTGCTTGTCGGGTGCTCAAAGGAGCCCGTTGAGTCAAACACACCTTGCATTACTTTCGCGGCTGATGCCCAGCAGTCGTTTACGATGGATTTTCATCCTTTAGAGTCCATGGACGAATTCGTTCTGGAAGACGGCGAGTATTTCGAGTATTCTGTCGGCGGAGGCGAATGGCAGCGATTCACCACTACGGTGAGCGGGGTCGTGTTCGGCGGAGAGAATGGCGATCTTCACCTTCGCGGCAAGAGCCGGAAGGGGACAGCGGATCAAGAATGTATAACCATTCGCTTTGCCGATGCGGCCAGTGTGAGATGCAGCGGTGATATCCGGACTCTTGTAGATTACGAGGATTATGAGAATGCTGACACGGGGAATGCTCAGTTCTGGTATTTGTTTAGGGATTGTTCCGTACTTACAACGGCTCCGGCTTTGCCTGCGACCACTCTGGCCGTGAGTTGCTATAATAGTATGTTCTGTGGCTGTACGTCCTTGAAGGAAGCCCCCCAATTGCCTGCGACCACCTTGACCGAGTTTTGCTATAATAGTATGTTCTCTGGCTGCACGTCCTTGACGGAAGCCCCCCTATTGCCTGCGAATACCCTGACCCAGGGTTGTTATTGGAGTATGTTCTATGGCTGCACTTCTTTGACGGAGGTTACATTATATGCTACCGAAGGCTTCGATTTCCAGCATTGTCTGAGTAACTTCTTGAACGGTGCCACAGCTTCCGGAGTCGTTCATGTAGTGGATGAAGCTGCGAAGTCAAAATTTTTGAGTGCATGCACACTGCCCGATAACTGGACTATAGAAACCATCTCCAAATAAACTTGAACGGGGAAGAATAAAGAGACTTCTCCCTCTCTGTGATATAGCGGAGAACATAGTTCCTTGATGTACAGAAAGCGAACCTGGCAAACAGGAAACAGCGCAGTGCCCTTTGCGTGTCATTTCGACTGAGCGAAGCGAACGGAGAAATCTTCCGAACCAATCTAAGATGTCATTTCGACTGAGCGCAGCGTACTTTTGTCATTTCGACCGAGCGAAGCGCGTGGAGAAATCTGCTGGACCGATTGATGTCCAACAGATATCTCGACTACGCACTCCGTGCTTCGCTCGATATGACAGTTTGGGGTCAGCGCATTTCCTGCTTCGCTCGATATGACAGGTTAGGGTCAGAGCACTCCGTGCTTCGCTCGATAT
>JBJEJV010000022.1:0-18723 GCA_051878295.1 Candidatus Cryptobacteroides sp. | reverse complement strand
AATCTCAACAAATCGGGACTAATTGCAATACGTGCTTCAGCGGAGGCTTACAGTCTTTTGGCAGCGGCTCAAGATGAAGTTTTAGTTCAAGATTATCCTTTCCCTGTCTTTTTTGATGAGGGCGGATTGTTTTTAAAGAGGAATCCCTATTTAAGTAAAAACCGTCGCCTATGTTATTTTCTTATTGATGAACAAGATACCATTAGATTTATTGGGAATCCTATTCAAAGTACATCCATGCTTTCTGCTTTTGATTCAATCGTACTGAATCTTTCCGACAATCGCTAATCTTAGTCATGAAAGAGTTAAACAAGTTACAGTTCTCATCTACAGAGATGCGACCTGAATCATACGTTGTACCGGGATTCTATCTTGTGCGTTTTTACCTTGACGATAATAATATTGACGTCAATGGCAAAACAATCAGCCTGTTTCCCCAGGGTGACCTCTCTTTCTATTTCGGAAATTATAAGGTAATTGTGCCGGAGAACGCTTCCCTGGAGTTCAAAGACAGGCTCGATAAACACAGGGAAGGGAACCGTTTTTCGGAAATTTGGCTTCCTGTCTTTGTCGAACTTGGCAAAGACAAATTGCCTTTTCTTCTTGATGTCTGCCCTTTTTCAAAATCACTTGACAAGGAAGAGCCTTTGCTTGTCTATACCCGTCCTTTTCAATGGGAAGACATCTCATTAATAGAGAGGTGCGATGAGAAAAACTCATTCTGTGTAACAAACGCTGGTGGCAGTTATAGCCATTTCAAATATCCGGAGTTGACCAAGGATGAATGGACCTGTCTCCTTCTGTCTTATTTTGGGAAGAGTGTATCATTCATTGCAGGTGATATGAATTGTTCGGAATCACGAGTGAAGCATCTTAGACAATCAATCTGCGGGAAACTGGAAGCGCCAAATATTGAATCTGCTATTGTAATGGTGAATACTTTCAGATTGCGGTAGCTTGCACAAGAGCCCAAGAGTATCTCTATGCTTTCGCGCCAACACATGCTTTGGAGATTATCTGTCGGCCAATCCCGTTCGAGGCCATCCTTCCAAAGGCCAGGGTTAATCCGGAACGGGAATAAATGTACTTTCGTTCATCGGCAACAGACGTGGCCGGAGAAATATTTCCTGTAATGATATGCAGGTGACAAGGCCAGGACTGAGCCCCAGGATTTTCTCGGATAATGCCGGGCAATATCCAGCAGGTTGTATCTGAATCTCAACACCGCGCGTTTCACAAGGGACTTCCCTGCATTCTCACGGCAAGTCTTGTCCGCATCGAGGAAGAGTTCATGCCGCCTGAGGGCTCTGGCCTCTGTCTCAGTATATTCTGAATATGGGATATTTATGTTACTGAATATAGATGGGAGAGCTTCTTTCAGCGCCTCCATAGCTATCTTCAGGAATGGTGTCTGGCCATATTTCCCGGCATATCCGGCCACGACATCCCATCGCAGTTCCGGGTGTCCGCGCACGATGTCCACAGCATCCATCACGCTCTGGAGACAGGCGTCATCGAAGACATTTGCGGCAAGAGGCGCGACAGTGCCGGCACAAAGCAGGAGGAACTGGAGCTCGAGACAAGGAATGCCGTCCCTGGCTTCAGACGCATCCGGAATGGATTCTGCGGTGGTGCGTACAGCGAAAAGGGAGTCCTTCAGGCAGACAGGGCCATATTCTCCGGAAGCGATGACCGAAGCCGCCTTTGCTATGTCAGAAGGGTGCAGCACAAGTTCCTGGCGCACCATCTTTCTCGGCATTCCTTGGAGCGATGTCAGTCTCAATGCCGCTCCATTCACCACAGTCGCGGTTATCCCTTCTTCCTTCAGGCGGTTGAATGCCGCCTGTGTCTTCGACCATTCCCATGCATTCTCTACCAGGAGTTTGTTATAGACACCTTTGAGGCGTGGGAATAGAGCATCCTGCCTGACCATATCGGCGAAGCGCATGCTCATACGGCTCAGCGCCAGATTGAAGTTGAAGCTTTCCTTCTCGAAGGAGACGCCGCGGAGCAGGGACTCATATTCAAAGGTGAGGATGAAGTCTCTCGCATAGAGTTCCAGCAGATGCTGCTCTCGTGACGGGATGTGCAGGGAGGCCATGTCTATTTTTTTTGGAGCCGGGCGCGGATGATGGCCAGATAGCTTTCCATCTGTGTGGTCCTGTTGGTACGGCCGAAGTTGGTCAAATGGTATCTTCTTGCCAGAGTGATGAAGTCGGAATCGAAAATGCGGGCCCCGGACTCACGGACACTGAGAACCCACTGTGCCGTCTCGGAGCTTGGAAGGGCCTCGTTGAATCCCCCGATACTGTCGAACAATGACTTCCTGATGAGCATGCAGCCCGCCAGCATCCTGCGATATGGCTCGGACTTGGCCGAAAGCCTGGCGGCCTGCTCGGGAGTAAGTTCCGGTGAGATGAAGTCTCGGCAGAGGAAGCTCAGTAAAGACACATCGGCATCCGCTTGGCGTGCCTGCCTCATCGCCTCGTCAATCGCACCGTCGAAGAAATAGTCGTCGGCATCGAGGTACATTATCCACTGCCCTCTGGCAAGGGACAGGGCGTCGTTTCTCGAAGCCGCCTGGCCTCTGTGGGCGCGTATCGCGATTGTGGCAGGAATGCCGCAATCTGCCAGCGCCTTGATGGCCTGCGCCGCGCTTCCGTCGTCGGAGCCGTCATCAACCACGATTATCTCCTGCCGGCAGGAAGATTTGCAGCTTGCAACAGCCTGGGCGACATAGCGTGCGGCATTGCGGCACGGAATCAGGATGCTGAGTTCAAGCCCGGAGACATTCTTGAAAGTCTTGCGGCGGATACCGCGCACAAAAGCCTCCGCCTTCCTCCTGCCTCTGTCCCCCTCTTCCAGGGAGACGCTTGACGATACACCGGACTCCCTCAGGTGCCTGAGGTAGAGGGTGTCTTCGAGTGTATGCCAGCGGGCGCCTGAAGTCATGGCACGCACCAGCCATTCAGTATCTTCCCTGACCCTCATGCTGTCATCCAGCAATCCGGCCTTGTCGAAGACGGAGCGGCGTACCATGGCGGCGAAGAAATGGCACTGCCTGTCATCGTCTGCCATTCCGAGGAGCTGCCTTGTCGCAGCGGTATCATCATCGAGGACGTTGTCGTTGCGGACAAAGACGATGTCCGTTTCAGGATGGGCCTCCATAAATGAAACCTGGGCCTGGAGTTTTCCCGGGAGCCATTCGTCATCGGCATCGCAGAATGTCAGCATGGAACCTCTTGAAAAACGTATCCCGTCGTTGCGCGAATATGCCGCGCCATGGTTCACGGTAGAATGAAGTATGTGTACGGACGGCGTCCTGTATCCGTCCATAAGAATCCGGAGAGTGTCATCTTCCGACGCATCGTCAATGACAATGAGTTCCATGCCCCGGTCCATCTGTGGGATGATGCTGTCAAGACACCGCCTTATGGTGGCGGAAGCATTGAAAGCCGGTACTATGATTGAAACTGAGATATCCATTGTCTGAGAAATCTTGCGTTGAGTCTTACATCCGGAGAAAGCTGCAGGTCATACACGGGCAGGTCCTTGACCATCTGCATGAACTTCAGGAAAAAGGAGGCGTTCTTCACCTCCTTGTTCTGTGCGGAGGATGAGGCTATGAGATTGACCAGTCCGAGACCGGACCTCGCCTTGGCGATGGACGGTTCCTCCACTCCCGCGATATGAGGCACGACTATGGCCTTGATGTGCAGGCTTGGCACAAGATGCTTGTCGTAAGCCTCCAAGTCTATCACATACTTGTTTCTCGCTTCGCTCTTGAATATGACGTGGCTCCTGTATTCGGGCAGAAGGTCCAGGGTCGTCCCGGTCAGATAGCCTGATGAGAAAATATGATGGGACATCACCTCGCCATCGGTGCATCCCAGGAGCAGATAGTCGTCCGAGACGAATTCCATGTCGTGGAGGAGAGCCGACATGGAGAGCGTGGACTTCCCGCTGCCGGACAGACCGGAGATGACGACGCCGTCACCGTTGACACCCACCGATGCCCCATGAAGAAGAAGCATTCCATGTCTCTGTGCCCACCAGCTCAGTTCTGTGACGAAAGGATGGGTGATATATTTCTCCTCAAAGCGTTCGTCCCTGCAAAGCCAGATGAAGGTCTCCGAGGATGAAGAAACATACACGCTGAAAAGGGCATGCTCATAGGAGAATATCATGCGTATATGTTCATCGCTGTAAACATTCCGGCCCGGGGCATCAAGCATTTCCTTCGACAGAAGGCTGCCGAGTTCAGCCTGGGTTCCCGTGAAGACATTGAAGATTTCATAGCCCTCGGGCAGGTCCTCAACATCCAGGAAGGATCTTCTCAGGGATGCTGTTGTCCCGTGGTCAGGCTTGAAGTCGTAGCAGCGGACCAGGAGTCCCTGCCCTGCCGCTCCTATGGCAAAGCTTTCCACAAGGCCGGCATTGGCCATGCGGTCGCGGAACAGTCCCAGTTGTCTGCTTACGTCGGTGTTCATGCCTTGTTTGCCTTGTTGAACATTGCCTGGAGCATGAAGTATGACATCCTTCTGAGCGGCGCCTTCTCTCCGAAGCAGCGCCTGAAAGTCTTCTCCCACTCTCCCGCAAAGTGTATGTCGTTGAATTTCCACGGCTTCGCCTGTCCGGGGAAGTGTACGACGGCAGCGTTCTCCACGGCATAGCCGAGGTCCTCCTCTCCCTCAATGCAGTGAATCATTGAGTTGTAGAGACGATAGTCCATTATCTTCACGTGACCGTCGAACAGGGTGTTCACGAGGTCCTGCCCCGGAAACAGAAGTTTGCGCCCCTTGCTGAAGAACTCCTGCTGCATGGCCATGAAGTTCACCTCCCTGCACTTGTCCAAATCATAGAGCATGACTCCTGCATTGAAATACCTGTCCGGATTGGACAGTCCCAGAGCCTCGGCATTGTCATGGACGAGCTTCTGCATGAGAGTCCCGTAGCCGCAGGCGGCGGCCCAGTTCCCTTCGAGATCGGCATCATAAAGCCCGCTCAGCGACTTGCGGACTATCAAGTCGGCATCCAGCCAGAGAACGCGGTGGACATCGGAGGGAAGGTATCTCGAAGCGAGAAGACGGTAATATGTTTCCTTGGATATGTGTACGCGGGTGTCTGCGCCAGAGTAGCAGTCCGGGTCCACGGCTATGCTGCGGTACACTCCGCCAAGCCCTTCAACCATAGCCCTGACAGCCTCGTCTCCCTGCTCGGAGAGGTCGGAATGGAGCATATGGATATGATGAGCCCCGGAAGATGGGTTGGACTCGAAGAACGAGTACAGCATTACCTGCAGTGGCATGACATAATTGTCATTGCAGCTTACGAGTATGTTCATCCCTTACTGCTTTACGGGCCATCCGGAGTCGTTCTTGACCTCGTGGATAGGATCCATCATCAGGAGGTCTGCGACATCGTTGAACTCATCCACGACAAGTTCCAGCGCATCATCTTCTGCCTTCAGGGCTGAGCAGTTGACAGCAGGCCCCTCGGCAGCAGTTTCATCCTGGCAGACGATTTCCAGGGAGAGAAGCCTCCCGATGAACTCCTTCAGGAGAGAATCCACATCTGCGGCAGGATGGAGCGAGCTGAGCGAAGCCGCTATGGCCGCCTCGGATGCTCCTTCGAGGAGATCCTGCAGGACTGCGCTGGAAGCTGTGTTGAGGGAATAATATGAGCCTGAAACGATGTTCAGAATTACGTACTGGCCGTCAGCAAGAGATGCATAGACCTTTTCATTGTTTATTGTCAGCATGCCGTGCGTCAATTGATGTCCACAAGTTACGTTAAAAAGAGGAAAAATAAAAATGGCCCGTGGCTACAAACTGCCGTGTACCGACAGAATCTTCCCGGCGATACGGGGATGTTTCCTGAAAAGCTTTAGGAAAGAATAGCGGGGCCTTACCTTGATGAAGGCAGGAATCAGGGACGGGGACCTCAGAACCGTGCCCAGACCGAGTTCATGGCTTCTGGCCTGCAGGGGGCAGAGCAGGTAGCGGCGATATTTCACCGTGGCAGCGAAATCCTGCATCTGACGCTCTGAAACTTCGACCGGTTCGGGCAGCAGTCCCGGCACCACGCTGTTAATGAAGCGCACTGCAAAGATGAGAATCTCCTCGGAACCGGAGCGTACGGCGTTGCCGGAGACAATCTCCCAGTCGAAATCCTTCTTGGAATCCACCAGATATCTGATGTCAAGGAAGGTGAAGAGTATGCCGCCTGTGCTGGTATTGTTCATGATATTCCTGGAAAGATTCACAAGCAGCGAGAACACAAGGTCTTCCTCGGTCAGGATGCGCCCCTTGACTCCGAATATGTCGCTTTCCACAGCGCGCCCCAGGATGTCGTCCATAATCGCGGTCTGGTGTCCGCCAAGCAGGGGAATGTACTTATGGACATCCAGGATGCCGTCTTCAGAGCCGGCAGCGTGGACATCGAAGCTGTGCTCATCCCAGCCGACGTCATATCCCATTTCCTCTATCACCTTTCCGGCGGGCTTGTAGTCTTTCCTGTCCACCAGCACATCGATGTCGCTCATCCTGCGGGAGAGCTGAGGGCGCAGGTGCTTCATCGCTCCGCCCTTGAATATGGTGACCCGGATGCCGTCCTGGGCAAGCCTCGAAGCTATCTTCCTGAACTGGGCTATGAGTCTGATGTTTTGGAAGCGGAAACAGTCGAGCAGGCCCTTCAGACGGAGGGCGAAGTCCCCGGGAAGCGTGAGTTCCGGATGCTCCTTCAGAAAATACGACAGGAGAAGCGATTTGGATGCACCTTCGGCCTCAAAGTCCCACGATGTCAGAAACTCATCCAATTCCTCCTGGGAAGGATGTTCCGAGAGGGCCATCCTGAGAAGCCGGACATCCTGCTTTGTCATCAGGTCGTCCCTGATGCGCCCCATAAGTTCTTCTATATCAATCATATCATTTCTTCCCTCTGACAACGGCCAGAATCCTGCCTGTGAACGTCCGTGCGGAATTGTCTGTAAGATATGCAATACCGCCCATAATTCCTAACGAGGCCACGAAAATCAGCACGGCATATTCCAGGAATGAGAGTAGCGATGACGAAGGGTCTATGTGTATCAGACGGCTGAGCCCGAGCACCGCTGCCGCCGCGATGACTGAAATCAGAAGATATTTCGCATACATCTTCACATATATCATCACAGGTTCGTGCAACCCCCATCTGAAAAGGAAATACGGCTTCCACAGGAATCCTATCACGAGTTGCGATACCAGCGCCCCCCCCAGGATGCCATTGAGACCGTACAGGTAACCGCCCAGCACAGACAGGCCCACATTGAGGACAGCCTCCACGCCAGGTGCCCAGATGTCGCTGAACATGCCGTACGCATCTGTGAAAGTCCCCACGATTGAGCGTGTGTTGCCGACAAAGAAGCCCGCAATGATGAGGGCGAGCGTCGTCTTGCTCATGACATATTCCTCCCCGAGCCATACTGAAATGAAAGGGTCCGCCAGAATCCACAGGCACAGCGTGCTCACCGCGACGATGAGGAAGCGGGAACAGAAAAGTTCGCCGAACACCTTCATTGTCAGTTTCTTGTCACCTTCCGCCACCATATTGCCCACACTCGCTTCCATACCTGCGTAGAGGGCCGCCAGGACAGCGGAGAGATTGGTCGTCAAGATGAGATAGTTCCCGTACAGGGCCACCATCGACAGGGACGCGAAGGCATAGATGATGATGGGGCCGGTCTGTCCTGTCATGAAGCTGAAGAACTTATGGAAAGCCAGGAGCTTTATCTTCTTCAGAACCTCAGGGTACTTGTCCCTGAGCCGGGACGGGTTCGCGACAGGCTCTTTCAGGTATGGGAATGCCTTGTACACCACCATCTGTGTGATGAGCGCCCCCAGGGTGGCAAATACCAGCTCAAGCACAAGCCACCATACATAGCCGTGATCGGAATACCGGACTGCCGCTGCCTGGCAGATGAGTTTCACCAGGGCGACCAGACGCGAGCACATCAGGACCTTGTAGTTCTGCTGGTCCGCATAGAGGGCGTTTCTCTTGTAGTTGACGAAATATGTCAGGATGGAAGAGTACAGAAGCACCCCGAAAGTGGCGTAGGCATACCAGAGCGACAGTTCAGACTTGCTGAATATCTGCGGGAAGAAGCACATCACCACCAGGCTCCCTGCAATCACAAGTGACGCCACAATCCTGTAGAGCCATCCCTGAAGCGCCACGATTTCCTTTACCGCCTGACGATTCCCCTCATAGAGAGGCTTGTAAAGGGTGACTGATATCGCGCTCCAGATGCCGAGTTCGATGACATTGAGGCAGTTCAGGATACTCATCGCGGTGGTGTTGAGTCCCAGGACCTCCGTGCCGAGGCAGTCGATGAAGATCTTTCTCGAGAAGAAACCGGCCAGCATGGCCATAAACTGTATGGTCAGGGCGACCACACTGTTCCTCATGCTTTTCTTTGTCCTCGAGTAAGTACCTGCCATAAACTGCCGGTGCTGTTTTGCGTGTGTACCTATCTTATGCCGGGTAGAGTCCGAACAGGGCGGAGCCGGAGCCTGACATTGACGCATAGACTGCACCGCTGTCGTAGAGGCTCTGCTTGATGGCCGCCAGCTCCTTGTGCCCGGCGAACACGGTGTCCTCGAAATCGTTGACCAGCAAATCTTTCCACCTTTCTGGAGGCAAAGAGACAATGTCCCTGATTCTCATTTCCGGTTCTTTCGGGACTATACCCCTGTAGGCCTCCGCCGTGCTGACTGAAATACCCTCAGGGACCACCACCTTCAACTCAAGCCCGAGGGCATCCAAGTCGAAATCCTGCTTTTCAAGAATCTCGCCCCTGCCCGAACCGAGCATAGGAGTGTTGAATATGAAGAATGCGCAGTCGCTTCCCAGCCTCGACGCATAGCCGGCGAGAGCCTCGTCGGAAAGCGCCAGCCCGAAAAGCCCGTTCAAAGCCCGCAGGGTGAATGCGGCATCGGCGCTGCCACCCCCGAGACCGGCACCCACAGGAGCCTTCTTTTCAAGGAATATCTTCACGGCGGGAAGCCCGAAGTCCTTGTCCAGCAATGAATATGCCCGGGCACACAGATCCTTCTCCGCCTCCCAGTCCACACCTTCCGCACGTGCTATGGTGATCATCAGCTTTCCGTCCCCGCTGATTCCCTGCGCCAGCTGTTCTTCTGAATATCTTGCGAACAGCGATGCCGAAGTCCGGCTGTAGTCATCGCCCGTGACCACTTCCAGCACGTCCCCATATTCATTGCAGGGGAGGAACAGAGTCTCGATGTCGTGGAATCCGTCCTCCCGCTTGCGCAGGACATTGAGCCCGAGGTTCACCTTGACGTTGGTTTCAAGAATCATATTGCCCTGATTGCTTCTTCGACCATTCGTGAGACTTCTTCGCGGCAGGGATTTCCGCTCCCGTCTTCCTGCGGAAGGCCGGCCAGAACCGGGGCCACGAACGAAATCATCTGCAGAATCCTGGCTTCGTCTTCGGGAATGCCTCTGGTCTGCATATAGTACCGTTCCTCCTCATTGAGCCTTCCGACCGTGGCACCGTGGGAGCACTTCACGTCGTCGGCATAGATTTCCAGCCGTGGAGTTGTTTCCACTCTGGCACTCTCTCCGAGGATGATGTTGTGGTTGGTCTGGAACGCCTCAGTCTGCCGGGCATCCGGTGCGACCACGATGGTCCCGGAAAAAGAGCACCTGGCATCCCCGGCGGCGACTCCGTTGAAGAGCTGCGATGAGCGGCATCCGCCGACTCTGTGGATCATTGTGATGTTGAAATCCACCTTGTCTTCTCCGCTGCTGAGGAATATCCCGGAAAGATTGACCTCGGCCCCTTCCCCGACGATGTCGATGTCGAGAGGAATGCCGGCCGACACTCCCGGAAGGGCAATCACGGTCAGGTCCAGCCTGGAGCCGGCCTCCACAGTGAAACACTGCGGAGGAAGCCCGTCCTCCTTGTCCCTGAGCACATAGAGTTTCCTCACGCTCGTTCCTTCACCGATTCTCACTCCGCCGCACGGAGGCGCGGCGACGTAGTTGCCGTGGTCTGTCTTCTTTCTGTTCATTTCAGCTTTGTTCCGGATTGTCTTCCTGTCCTTCCTCCACCGGCCTTATGTTCCAGGATACTCCCTTAGGAGAGACCTCGACCACATTCAGGCAGTGAGTGTTCGCTGACCCGTCAGCGTTCGACAGGCCGAGAGGGATGCCGCTTGCCCCGCAGTTCACAAGGCTCACGCCATCGACTTCAATTTCCGCGCACCTGTGGCAGTGCCCGGTGAATACTGCGGTGACGTCATTGTCGGCGAACAGTTTAAGATACTTCGAGCGGTATGGCTCCGGGAAATTCGAGTAGCTGTCTTCCTCATCCACTGCAGTCGAAACGACAGGGCAATGATGGAAAATGAATATGTGGTCGGCTCCCGGGCCGAGTTCCTTCAGCCGGCTCTCCATCCAGGCGAACTGCTCTTCCTCCTGCCCGGTGAGCTCCTCCTTGACGAGATTGGAGTCAAAACCGATGAACAGGGAACCTTTGTGCATGAAGCAGAACTTGTTGTCTCCGAAGTGCCCGGCATAGAATTCCCGGCTTCCCGGCCATTCGCTTGTCCTGTAGTCGTGGTTCCCCGGAGTGTAGAAGACAGGGATGGATTCCGGAATCCTTGCCATCAGGGAGTCGAAAGCCGCAATCTGCCAGTCGTTGGAGAACATGTCGTGAGTCATGTCTCCGGTGCAGATGACGAAGTCAGGCGCGAGCTCGACAATCCTGTCCACAGTGTTGGACAGCCAGTCGACAGTGGCTTTCTCATCCTCCGGATTGAAGCCTATCTGCGGGTCGCTTATCTGGATGAAGCGGAAGGACTGGGACTTTGGCGTGCAGGAGACTGCTGCAAGAAGTGCGGCTGCACAAATGATGAGGGAACTTATGCGTTTCATTGTCTTACGGTTTGTTTGTCATTGTCAGAATTGTTCAAAACCTTCCTTCTCGATTGCCTCGATGATTTCCCTGCCTCCTGTCTTGACGATGCACCCTGCCTTCAGGACATGCACGACATCCGGCCTGACATATTCAAGAAGCTTCTGGTAGTGGGTGATGACGATGGCTGACTTTTCGGGTGTGTGGAGGGAGTTTACGCCGTCCGCGACTATCCTGAGCGCGTCCACGTCCAGCCCGCTGTCGGTCTCGTCGAGAATGGCAAGACTCGGGTCGAGCATCGCCATCTGGAAGATTTCGTTGCGTTTCTTCTCGCCGCCGGAGAAGCCGACGTTGACTTCGCGTTTGGCGAATTCCGGTTTCATCTGTACCAGGGCCATCTTCTCCTTCATCATTTTGAGGAAATCCCCGGCCTTCATCGCTTCGAGGCCCTGGGCCTTCCGTTTGGAATTGACGGCGGTTTTCATGAAGTTGGTGATGGATACACCCGGAATCTCCACCGGGTACTGGAAAGACAGGAACAGGCCGGCCCAGGCCCTTTCTTCCGCTTTCATCGCAAGCAGGTCCCGGCCTTTGAAAGTGACGGACCCTGAGGTGACCTCGTAGCTCGGCTTGCCGGTCAGGACGGCGGACAGGGTGCTTTTCCCCGCCCCGTTCGGGCCCATCACCGCGTGTATTTCGCCCTGGCGGACCGTCAGATTGATGCCCTTGAGTATTTCCTTGTCCCCTGCCTTTGCGTGCAGGTCTTTTATTTCAAGAAGGATGTCGTTCATGTCAAGCTTTTTTTCTGTAGAGTTTCATCCAGCCTGCCAGAGCTGAGATTCCGTTGATGAGATAGAGAGTGCAGACAATCGGCATAAAAACGTGTCCGACGCTGATGTGGAGTATGAGCTGGGTGATGTTGACCAGAAGCCAGGCAATCCAGCAGTCCCACTTCTTCTGGGCGCTGAGGAACTGGGCCACGAGAATCAGGACGGTCACGCAGGAATCGAGATAGGGGTGAGGGTCTCCCGGGAACAGGGAGTCGAGAGTCCATCCCCAGACTCCTGCAATCAGGAACACCATCGCGATTGCGAAAGCCCTCTCGGGCCAGGTCAGCATCGATACTTTCAGTGAGGACGCATCAATGCTGCTTTCTTCGTCCTTCTTCGGATGAGTCCAACGGTAATGTCCGAGGATGTTGATTCCGAGAGAGAAAGGCTGCAGAAGCAGGCTTGCGTAGAGATTCTTGTTCCAGAACATCAGGAACAGGGCGGCCGTGTAGAGGTAGCCCACCCAGAAATTGTACTTGCTGTTGCGTCCCGCAAGGAACACGCAGACAAGGCCCAGCACTGAAGTGACCAGGTCTATCAGGAGTACCGGGCGGTCACCGGCAAATGTAAAAAGAGTATAGTTTATCCAATCCATATTCATTCTATCCTACAGATCCCTCCAGTGAGACCTGGAGGAGTTTTGTGGCCTCCACCGCGAATTCCATCGGAAGCCTTGCGAGGACTTCGTGCGCGTAGCCGTTGACAATCAGCCCGACTGCATCTTCTGGGTTCAGGCCTCTCTGGTTGCAGTAGAAGAGCTGTTCTTCGCTGATTTTCGAGGTCGTGGCCTCGTGCTCGACCGTGGCGGTCGGGTTCAGGCTCTGGATCTCGGGGAAAGTGTGTGCGCCGCAGAGCGGTCCTATCAGCAGGCTGTCGCACTGGGAGTGGTTTCTTGCGCCGTCGGCTCCCGGATTTATCCTGACCAGTCCCCGGTAGCTGTTCTGGCTGTGTCCTGCAGAGATTCCCTTGCTGACGATTCGGCTTCGGGTCCCGCGGCCGATGTGTATCATTTTCGTACCCGTGTCCGCCTGCTGGTAGTTGTTGGTCACTGCCACGGAATAGAATTCCGATGAGGAATTGTCCCCCTTGAGAATGGTGGAAGGGTATTTCCAGGTTATGGCGGAGCCGGTCTCCACCTGGGTCCAGCTCAGATGCGCCCCGCTGCCCCTGCATATTCCCCGCTTGGTGACGAGATTGAGGATTCCTCCCTTTCCGTCGGCGTCTCCCGGGTACCAGTTCTGCACCGTCGAATACTTCACGTCGGCATCCTTCTCGACGATGATTTCAACGACCGCCGCGTGGAGTTGGTTCTCGTCGCGCATCGGAGCGGTGCATCCCTCCATATAGCTGAGCGAGCTGCCCTCGTCGGCGATGATGAGAGTCCTTTCAAACTGCCCTGTCCCGGCGGCATTGATTCTGAAATAGCTGGAAAGGTCCATAGGGCACCTGACCCCTTTGGGAATATAGCAGAAGCTCCCGTCGGAAAAGACTGCGCTGTTGAGGGCTGCGAAATAGTTGTCCCCTGCGGGCACTACCGTCGCGAGGTATTTGCGGACGAGGTCCGGATGCTCCCTGACGGCCTCGGAGAAACTGCAGAATATGATGCCCTTTTCGGCCAGGGAAGCCCTGAATGTGGTAGCCACGGACACCGAGTCGAAGACCGCGTCCACTGCCACTCCTCTGCCTTCGGCAAGCGCCTGGCGCTCCCTGACAGGGATTCCGAGTTTTTCGAAAGTCTCTTCGAGCTTGGGGTCGATTTCCTTCGGCCCGTCGGAGCGCTTCTTCGGGGCCGCATAGTAGATGATGTCCTGGTAGTTGATTTCCGGGAGGTCGAGATGGGCCCATCGGGGCTGCTCCATTTTCTCCCAGCGCCTGAACGCGTCCAGCCGGAATTCCAGCAGCCATTCAGGCTCTTCCTTCAGGCGTGAGATCGTGCGGATGATGTCCTCGTTCAATCCCTTCGGAATGAAATCCTGATGGACATCCGTCACGAAACCCTCCTTGTACTCCTGCCGGGTAATCTCCTGGATTATCTTGTCTTCCTCTCTTCGCTCCATTTTCTTCAAATGCTTTGCGACCTTCCGGATCAGCTGCGTCCTTTGAGGTCGGCCATCACGATTGCCGCCATCGCTTCCACGATGACCGGGGTCCTCAGGGCGAAGCACACGTCGTGCCTTCCCGGGACATTGAGGGAAACCGTCTCCTGCGTCTTTATATTCAGTGTCCTCTGTTCCCTGCAGATGCTTGCGGTAGGCTTGAAGGCCACCCTGAACCTGATTTCCGAACCGTTGGTGATACCTCCGTTGATTCCTCCGGCGCCGTTCTTCACCGTCCTGACCTTTCCATCTTCGAGGGTCAGGGCATCATTGTGCTCGGAACCCTTCATCCTTGCGGCTGCGAATCCGTCACCGAATTCCACTCCGCGCACTCCCGGAATCGAGAACATCGCATGGGAAAGAAGCGCCTCGGCCGAGTCGAAGAAAGGCTCGCCCAGGCCGGCAGGGACTCCGCTGACAGTGCACTCGACGATGCCTCCGATGGAGTCTCCCTCCTTTGAAGTCCTTTCCAGCAGGTCGTTCCATTTCTCCCTGTCGCTCTCTCCGCCGATTTCGACCAGTTCAGCCTTGAAATCCATTCCGGTCATCTTCTTGGCTATGACCCCGGCCGCCACAATCGGC
Source organism: Candidatus Cryptobacteroides sp. (assembly GCA_051878295.1). Lineage (GTDB taxonomy): Bacteria > Bacteroidota > Bacteroidia > Bacteroidales > UBA932 > Cryptobacteroides. The sequence goes on along the minus strand of JBJEJV010000022.1, from coordinate 4,297 downwards.
AGAGTGATTCTTCCGGAAAAGTGGCCTCCTCCGCGCGGATCGTTGAACCCGTTCCATTTCACTCCGGCGACATAGTCAGCATGCCCGGGGCGCGGCACAGCCTTGAGGGCCTCATAGTCCGAGGACCTGGTGTTGCCGTTCCTGAATATGACGGCAATCGGGCTGCCTGTGGTGTGCCCCTCAAACACGCCGCTGAGAATTTCCGGCTCATCTGCCTCCACCCGGGGAGTCGTCCCTTTTGCTCCGCTCTTCCTGCGGAGAATGTCAGCCGTCAAATCCTCGGCGCTCAGGCATATTCCAGCCTTGACACCGTCCACAACGATACCGATTCCGGTCCCGTGGGACTCTCCGAATATGCTTACTCTGAAACTGTTTCCGAAACTGTTCATCTGTGCTGTCTATTGTTTTGTCGTGTTCCCGCCTCCTCGGCCTCCGCCTCGCTGATTCGCAAATATACCATTTTTTCAGCAGTCTCGGCTCATTCTTTACCGAAGAGTTGTTTGCCCGTCAGCCGATTCAGGATTTATGATTCAAGTATAGCACTTCGCAGCTGCTTTACATTCAGGGACTTTACCTTGCGTTGCGGGCAAGTTCCGCCGCCGTTCCGGGCGCGGTCCACGCTATCCTGTCCCTGAATACCTTTCCCGGGGAAGGCCTTGCCGTCGGTTTGCCGGCCTCCAGGCAAGTTTGTCCCGCAATTGTTTAAGTATTTCTGGTTTTCAATAATTCGGTAAATGAGGCCGCCCCAACAGTTTCTCATCTCGAGCGGAGCACGAAGTGCCACTACCCCAAGCCTGTCATATCGAGCGGAGCACGCAGTGCCACTACCCAAGCCTGTCATATCGAGCGGAGCGCAAAGCGCCACTACCCCAAGCCTGTCATATCGAGCGGAGCGCAAAGCGCCACTACCCAAGCCTGTCATATCGAGCGGAGCGCGAAGTGCCACTACCCCAAGCCTGTCATATCGAGCGAAGCGCAAAGCGCGGAGTCGAGATATCTGTTGTCCAGCAATAGGTCCAGAAGATTTCTCCGTGGTTCCGGCTTGGGGCGGCAAATATCATATTCAAAAACATATTTAAAAAACAGACAATTCTGCATCAGAAACGAAAACCCTCACCGTTTCCCGGAATCTTTTGTAATATATTTGGGGTTCATAAAACACACTTAGATTATGAACCGTAAAGATTCCCAGAAAGAGACTCAGGTTTTCGTGAACCTTCTCTCCGATGCAGGGTTAAGCACCAGCGGTGCTTTCCCTCCTCGGCGCCTCGGCAATTGAGCAAGCTCATTGCACTCGGCTTGTTCGTCGGGTCAAAGCCGTCTATGCAGACCCGGCGAACAAGCCTCTTCTTATCAATCTTCTCAATGCAGTCCTCCCCGACGACGTCAGGGTCAGCGACATCCTCGAGTACCGGGACAGGGAGCAACGCCCCGACACCGTAGCCGGCAAGAAGACCGTGCTTGACCTCGTCTGCAAGGACACCGAGGGCAACATTCTCGGCGTGGAGGTACAGAAGAAGGTGGACAGCCGCCTCTTCAGCCGCTGCGTCTTCTACGCCGCGGGGCAGTATCATTCACAGCTTCTGTCAGGCGGTGACTACGCATCCCTGCACCCGGTCTTCGAGATTGCCTTCCTGGCGCAGAACTATCAGCATGAGCATCCCGAGCAGTGGGATGCCGACCACATCATCTCTCATTACTCTTTCATTGAAAAACGGACCGGGGAGACTCCAAATCCCACAATTTTCATTATCTTGGCGGAAATTGGACGCTTCAACAAGGCAAAGGAGGAATGCCTCTCCACGAGGGACAGGCTCTTCTACTGGTTCAGGCACGCCAACGAGTTCAAGGAGAAGCCGGAATGGCTCGACGACCCCGAGACCCGTGCCCTCCTGAATGCGACCGAAATCGCGGCGTTCACACCGGAGAAGAAAGAAATCTACGACCAGGATATGAAGAACGAACAGGACATCGAATACGAGAAAAGCATTTGCTACAATGAAGGCCATCGGGATGGGCTGGCTGAAGGGCTCGCTGAAGGGCGAGAGGAAGGTAGAGAAGAAGGTTTGGCTGAAAAGGCGTTGTCCGACGCAAAGAATTTCCTTGCGGAAGGTATTTCTCCTGAAACGGTTGCAAGATGTGTCGGGATTTCCCTTGAGGAAGTAAAAGCCCTGAAAGAGAAGTTATTGTGAGTGACTGGATATGAAGAACGAACAGGACATCGAATACGAAAAGAGCATCTGCTACAATGAAGGCCATCGGGATGGGCTGGCTGAAGGGCGAGATGAAGGGCGTCGGGATAATGCCATCTCTACTGCAAGGAACCTCCTGAAAGAAGGGATTACGGCCGAGGTAGTCGCACGATGTATCGGCCTGACTCTCGAAGAGGTTCTTTCGCTGAACAAAGAATAGCTATCTCAGGTCAGACTCGCATCAGTTCAGGCATCTTGAGAACTTCCGGCGGAGAATGTCTGCCATCAGATCCTCTGTGCCCAGGCATATTCCAGCCTTGACACCGTCCACAACGATACCGATCTCGGTTCCATGGGACTCCCCTAATATGCTGACCCAGGAACTTTTACCGAAACTGTTCATCTACCGACGTTTGTTTTGTTGCTCGAAATATATACTGCCCGGCAAATTATAAGTAGCTCAATCTGATTCTTTATAAAAAACGTATCAATAATTGCCGAATATTTAAAATGTATGATTATATTTGTCGCAATACAAATATCTACCATATTATGAGTAATCGTTTTTTTTTACCATTGTTTGTCATTTCTTCTTTTTCGGTAATTTCATGTTCGAATTTTTCACCAGAAGAATCATTTCATAATGTTAATCAAAGCCCTATCATCTATTTCTACCCACATCCCCAACGAACGTGCGCTCATTGCATTGAGAGAATTCACCGATAACCTGAAACAAGATACACGAACAAATCGCAACAGATCTTTCGATGTTAAAAGTAGTACTTCTGTTGGATTTCCGAAGTCAGTTCAAGTACGTTCAGATGTTGAGGAAGAATTCGAGGATGAATCAGACGACCTTCTCTACTTTATGGAATTTGAGGATGGAGGATATGCTATTCTTTCTGCTGATACAAACGTACAAGAAGACATTATTGCTGTTGTCGAAGATGGTAGCTTGTCACAAGATGAGGTTACTTCAATTCTTGGGAATATAGGAAGTGTTGAGTATCCAGAGTTTGAGGAAACTCCAGATTTATCTTATCTCTCTCTGTGTTCCCGCGACTCAATTGGCAATTGGATAAATGCTGACGGGGAATATGTCAATCCATTCAATCCCGCATCTTTCCCCTTGTATGATAGTATTCAGTGTGATCATTTATCTGGAAACTTTACTGACGATATCATTGCTATTGATAGTTCCAGCAGAGATTCTCTTGAAATGTCGCCCAAAAGTATGTTGGTAAGGATTAGCTTTAACTGGGCTGTTGATAGATACATTAAAAACCTGACACATTCCACTGAAGTTGAAGCACCAAGTTTAGAGAATAATCAGGTTTCAACTACCGTTAACGAATATTCTACTCCTGTAGCAAATATGTTACAAGGGGCAATGGCTTGCTGGCACCAATCAGCTCCATTTAACAACCAATGTCCAACAGTGCGTCATCCATTGTTGTTTTGGAAAAAGAAAACAGCCCCTTGTGGTTGTGTGGTTTTGGCTTTAGGAGAGATGATGGCGGTCATGGGGTTTCCTACACCATCTCCGGGAGTTAATCATCCTAGTTGGTATGCTATTCGCAATATTAACGTGACCAATAATTCAAATCCGGTTGCATCTGATTATATAAAAGGAATCAGTCAGTATTGTAAGCCTCTATACTTTTGGGGAGGCCCTTCGTGTTTCCAAAGATGGCAAAGAAGGCCTTGGAAAGGATGGGATTCAGTAATGTAAAATATCAGTATTACGGCACTAATCATGTGCTAAATACTTTGGAAAATGGATGTCCAGTCTTCGTTTGCTCTATACCGTCTCAAGATAATGATACGTTTATTTATATTCCAACGGACTTGCCAAATAGCCATGCTTGGGTGATAGATGGTTATAAAAAGAAGGAGACTTATGAAATTATCTCAACTTACAATGATGGATACTGTTCCAAAAAGTGTGTCTGAGGTGAGATAAAAAGAAAGTCTACGGATTTCTTTAGATTTGCAAAAGCAAAAACAACAAATACTAAAGAATCGTAGACTTATGGATTTCACAAAGGAACGTAAGCCTCCGGTCAGCCGCGTCATAGAATCGTGAAGAAGAACCCCGATCTTTG
>JBJEJV010000021.1:0-167748 GCA_051878295.1 Candidatus Cryptobacteroides sp. | reverse complement strand
TTCGTGGCCCCTTTTTCAATTACTATCTGGGGGAAATCTACGTTACTATCTACAAGGTCTTCGAGGAAATAGGTTTCAGGAATGCAGTCCAGGCAAAGGATTTCCCGGCCGACGATCCGGAGTTCGACCCGGACAACATCAAATACAGCTGCATCCGCTACGCCCCTGTCGGAATCCAGAATGCGATGGGGCCGTCTTGGGTGGACCCGCGGAGCGGGGAGATCATCACAGCCTCCGTCTATGTCTATCACGACATCATCAAGCTTCTGACTGACTGGATGTTCGTACAGACTGCCCAGGCTGACGAGGAAGTACGCACCAAAAACATCCCGCGCAACCTTATGGGAGAGGCCATCGAATATGTCATCCGCCACGAGGTCGGCCACACTCTCGGCCTGATGCACAATATGAGCGGCTCCTATGTCATTCCGGTGGAAGACCTCAGGGACCCTGAAGCCACCCGGGCACACGGAACCACGACCTCAATCATGGACTACGCCAGATTCAACTATGTCGCCCAGCCGGGTGACAAGGAAAGAGGCGTCAAGTTGACCCCTCCGAAATTCGGAGCCTACGACAGATGGGCCATCCGCTGGGGCTACCAGCCGGTCTTCGATGCGGAGAATCTTCAGGAAGAGGCTGCAATAACTTCAGGATGGATAACCGACTCGCTCAAGAGGGCTCCTTTCTACAGATACGGAATCCAGCAAGTTTACTCTATCCTGTTCGACCCGAGATGCCAGGTCGAAGATCTCGGAGACGATGTCCTCAAGGCCACCGCATACGGTGTCTCGAACCTGAAGTACATCATGGAGAATTTTATGGACTGGATTCCGGACGAGGAAGATCCCGACTTCGAATTCCGCCAGGAACTTCTGATGGCCATCATCAACCAGTACCTGCGCTACTACACCCACGTCATCAACAATGTTGGAGGTCTCTACCGCAATGAGGTCATTGCCGGCGACGGCAACAAGCGGTTTGAGAATATCCCGGGAGCACGTCAGCGAGAACTTCTGGACTACGCTTTCCGGATGATGGAGGATGTCAGCTGGCTGGACAACCCGGCCGTCCTGTCCCGTCTGCCGATTGTCGGAAAACCTTCCGCCGTGGTAAGACGAGCAATGTCCGGCAGATTCTTCAACGTTCCGTTCTTCTGCGACAAGTCCGACGGCATCTCCAGCCTGGAGTTCAGTACGGCGGAGAGTCTCGATGCAGTGTTCGACTACGTCTGGAAGCCTACGGCGCAGGGCAGGAAACTGACTGCGGACCAGCGCACTCTTGAAACTGGCTACATAGACCATATGATAGCCATGGGCAACTTCAGAAGCACTAACTCCGGCGGGAAATCGTTTGCCGACCCGCATCAGGAATGCTCCTGCTGCATGATGGAAGACCTGAAGGGAGAGATTGAATATTCAGAGACCGGAGGATTCGAATGGCTTCCGCGCAGCGTCATCAGCCTGGGAGATTTCTCCGCTTCTTCCGTATATTCGGTCCTCAAACGGGCGATGGACCTGATGAAGTCAAGGAAGGCTTCCGCTTCGGCCGAGGACAAGGCCCACTACGAACTGTTGATCAAGAAAATCGAATTTGCGCTATGAGGTTCAGACAATCGGCAACAATCTTCATTACGGCACTGATGACCGTGGCTGTCTGTACCCAGACGGACGCAAAGCCGAAACGGGATTCTTCCCGCAAGCACAGGAAGGAGGCCGCGGAAGCGCCTGCTCCCAAGCCGAAAAAGACTCCGCTGGAGAAGTTCCTTTCCAAGAAAGGCCTCCAGTGCACAGGAAAGGAGATTAAACTGTACAAAGACGGGAAGAATCTCTTCCTTGAGATTCCGGATTCGCTCAAAGGACGGACAGTGATGCTGTCCAGCACCGTACTGGAGTCATCTTCACTCTATATGACCAGAGGAACTGACGTCAGCCCTCGGACCTCCACCTACGAACTGGATTTCACAGACACGCTTGTCCTTCTCAAGCAGCCTATGAGACTGGTTGATGTCAAGGACGGCGATGCTTCCATCAGGGAGGCCCTTGCCGCTTCGAAAGCCCGGGCCGTACTCTACGCCCTCCCGGTCAAGTACAGGAGCAAGGACGGCTCCTCGGTGATTGCCGATGCCGGCTCGCTGTTCAGCACGGACGGGGAAAAATCCGTAAATCTCTACGCCAAGTATTTCAATTCCAAAAGGATAGCAGAACAGACCTGCAAGGATGAACTGACTCTTGCAGGTGGATTGAGAGAGTTTGGCAACAGTGTCGGCATCGAGCGTGAACTGACCCATGACATCACTCTGGAAAACAATTTCAAGCACAGGGTAAGCGGAAAATACCTGACAACCCTGACACTTCTCGAGCCAAGGGATATGCCGGTGCGCTTCTCGGATTCCAGGCTCGGAGTTTACAGTTTCTCCGTCCCGCAGTTCAGCGCCACGGAAGGAGTCACGCACAAGACGGTAGCCCGAAGGTGGAACCTCGAGGGCGGCAGGAAAATCAGGATCTATGTCGACACTCTCATCAATCCAGTCTGGCAGAAAGCCATCAAGGAAGGCATCGAGGCCTGGAATCCGGCTTTCGAAAGGATCGGACTCGGCTCACCGGTCGAAGTCATCCCCTACCCTTCTGTCTCCTCATTCCACGCCGAGGACCCGATGGTCAGCCGCGTCACTGTCAGCACCGGCAGGGGCGAGACGATTCTCTGTTACACGAAATACAGCCAGCTCACCGGAGAAATACTCTCCGTCACCATCGACATCCCCGGCAATTATCTCGATGCAGTCCGCAAGGCTTCTTCCTGGACAATAAGCGACGTGGACACCAGATACCAGCCGTACAGGCTTTCGCCGGAGGCCGTGGCAGACGTTCTAAGAGCCGATATGATGAAGTACTTCGCCCGTTGCCTGGGTGTGGGTTCCAACGCAGCGGGCAGCAGGGCATATTCGCCGGCCCAACTGAGGGATCCCGCCTTCACCCAAGCCCACGGAATCACCGCTTCCGTCACCGATGGAGTCCGATTCAACTACCTTGCACGCCCGGGGGACAAGGAAAGAGGTGTCGTCACCATCATCGACAGAATCGGGGAATACGACAAGTACGCCATCGAATGGCTCTACTCGACCTTCCCGGAAGGCACTGACGAGGAAGCAGCTCTCGACTCGCTCATCAGGTCCAAGGCTGGTGCCGTGGAGTATGAATATGTCAGATTCCCGGGGGAAAAGGAAGTATCCACAGACCCGAGAGGCTGCAAATGTGATCTGGGCAACGATCCTTTCGAAGCATATTCAGCAAAGATGGAACACATCAAGTTCGCCGCCGCCAATGCTCCACAGTGGCTGAAAGATCCGACAATACCCGAGACCTCCTACAGGGAGCTCTATGTCGAATGGCTCTGGCTCGCAAAAAGCGAAGCAAGTTCCATCCTCGCCAGTCTCGTGGGCACCATCGAGACCCGGGACCTGCGTGACGGCAAAGGGAAATACTCCTGCATCGACGGAGAACTCCAGAGGAAAGCAGTGAAGACAGCGATGGAGAACTCCATCGTGACCGATTGGCTGTTCACCCCGGAATTACGCGAGATTTCAGGTGCCATCAAGATGAATTCGGCAATCGACAGGGCCAATGCCTTATATCTCACACTGATGTTCAACAAAATCTACAATGTGGCGTTCTCGGAAGCGGTCGCCGGGAGCACTTATACCCTGGAAGAGTACCTTTGCGACCTGGAAGACTACGCAATCGGACAAATGCGTGGCGGTAAGATGCTGCCAGGCCAGGACCTGGTCGCAAGCATGTACCTCAACAATCTCATAAGCAAATCCGGGACGCTCAAGGCAATATTCACAAAAGCCACGTCAAAGGATGGCTTTGTCTCCGCACCGGTTTATGCCGCGCCGGATGTAAAGACCATCCCCGTTGAATATGTCGAGACGGTCGAGAGGGCATGCTACCGTCATCTGCTCCGTGCCCGCAGCATTCTTACAGAAGGGCGTTCGAGAGCAAAGGACACCTACACCAGGAACAGGTTCGACTACCTCATCGAAATGACAGACAAGAGTATCAACATAAAAGACAATCGTTGACAACAACTTAACAACATCCAATCAACAAAACAATGAAAAGGTTCTTATTATTTGCAGCAGCTGCATTGGGAATGTTTGCTGCATTCTCCTGCACCAAGGAGGAGAAGGAGGAAGTCCTCACTCTCAATTCCACTACCTACACGGTTTCGAACGCCGGTTCTGTCCAGACCATCAGCTTCACAGCAAGCACGGATTGGACAATTGTATCTGAAGCCGAATGGATCTCTCTTGACAAAACTTCTGGCATCGCCGGTCCTGCCACCGTCACAATGACCGTTGCCGCCAACACCGACTATGCCGACAGAAGCGGCAAGGTAGTGCTCACAATGGCTGACAAGGTTACCGAATTCAAAGTCAACCAGACCGAACTGAAGGACTTCGGCACCGCAGCTTCAATTGAAATCGATGCCAAGGAGCAGGATGTCACCATCGGTGTCAAATCCAATGTAGATTACACGGTTACCGTTGACGAGGCAGCCAAGGACTGGATCGAGGTCGTAAAGACCAAGGCAGCTCCGACTGAAGGCACAATCGTCCTCCACGTCAGCGCCAACACCGGCCTCGCTCCGAGAACCGGAATGTTCACTATCACTGCCGAGGGCACTTCACAGGAGTACACAATCACCCAGGCTGCAGAGTACATCCCTGCAGCAGAGGCAAGCGCACTCTACCTCAGGAACAGGCAGAGCATCTACAACAGCGAAATATGGGCCTACACCACCTTCGGCCAGTTCGCAGTCATTCTCAAGACCGAAGATGGCGAGGAAATCACGCTCGTCCTCAACAATGCACGTACTGACGAGATGGAAAACGAACTCGGAATCGGGAAAGCCCTCATCGACGGCACATATGCAGTTGATGCCACTGCAACCAATGCAGACATGACCTTCGCCATCAAGTCCACCGACGGACACGAAGAGTACTACACAACCATCCTCTCCGGCCAGAAGGAAATCAGCATCGTCGACGGCGAGATCAATGTAATTACCGCAGAGGACGGCGAAGTCACCATCACCGCAATTCTTGTCGATGCAGCCGAGGCTCTCCACCGCTACAGCTTCCAGGGCGCTATCGAAGTCATCGACGACTCATACGGTGCCAATGCGGACACTCCTGTTTTCTACAACACCTACAACACCTATTACACCACCAAGGCCAACGAGTGGGTGGTCTCCCTCTACTTCAGCGAGGACGGAAAGAATCCTGAAGAATATGTAAGGTACATCACCTTCCATCTTTACGGCCAGGCCGGAGAATTCGACGGGAAGGATCTTCCTGAGGGCACTTTCACTCTCGCTGAGCCTGCTGCCGACGGGACCCTGCCATACCCTAACGGTATCACCATCGCCAATCCTATGACATTCGACTGCGGTGCCTACACCGCCGACATGAACCAGGCCAAACCTGACTATTCCAAGGGCGGCAGTGTCACCGTCAAGAAGAACGATGACGGCACCTACAGCTTAGACTTCGATATCACCTTCAAGGGAGTAGCTTATGATTATGAGACATGGGAGCTCGTGGAAACAGGCACTGTTGTCGAGTACAAGCATTCTGTCAAGAAGGTCTATGTACCGGATGGCGAGATGGGACTGTCCCCTTGCCCGGACGGTGATGTCGTTGCAAAATCCGTCTTCAATTCTTCATACGTCGGAATGTGGTACGGCGATGCAATGGGTAACGGAGGAAACTCGCTCGTAGTAGGATTCTCCGGAAGTGCCATCAACAACAACTATGAGATGTACCTCGCCCTCAACGTGAGCGACAAGTGGACCTGGGAGGCCAACTATGCCGGAAGATACTGCGCCAATCCGATTCCTTCCGGACGCTACGAATTCTCAGCCGAAGGAGCTGTCAATTCAATTATGCCTGTCAAGTACAGCACCGCGGTCTATTGCTTCGTGAAGAACTACTACACCGGCACACAGATGAACATCTGTGGTGGCTACATCGACATCTCGGCCGACAAGTTCACCTACAACCTCCAGCTCAAGGCAGGTGACCAGACCTACACCATGACAGGATCCCACCCTGCCCAGGTATACTACTTCAAGGATTATTCTTCAAGAGCACAGTATCTCAAGCTCTACACTGTAGAATAGCATTCCGACCCCAACAGGGGTGTGATTACCGAAATAGGCCGGCCCCGGGGGCGGCCTATTTTGTTTTGACAGGGGGTATCAATCTGTCATGATTATTTATTATCTTTGGAGGAATATACACCCCCGACGAAGATATCATCACGATGAGAAACCACCTGGCGGCACGACTAATCACCGCAGCACTCGCAATATTCATTCTCCTCTCGACATTCTCCTGCCGGAAGGATGAGCCGGAGCCTGCCGTGCCTTCAACGCCCGTCCAAACTGAACTGCAGGTGGTCCAGGGCGTAAGCACGGATTATCTGTGCTACCCGGCGGCTGCGTCCTATGAAGATGCCGTGAAAAGCAACAACCTCACCCTCAGCACGACTGTCAACGTCTCGACGGGGACCTCCAACGCCATTGCGAGATGGTACTTGATAGAAGACATCGGCCCGGACACGGAGGTGTTCATGGAAGACATCGGCGCAAGGGATGGGGAATCGGACTACACGTCCATTCTGACCCTTTCAAAAGAACTGTTCGAGACTCTCTTCCCTGCCGGCAAGTTCAAGGAACAGCGCTTCTACTGCAAATTCGCGTTCAAGTCTCCGGACCGGAACATCAATTCCGCCATTTTCACTTCCGACACAATGACCATCTCGACGGCCCTCCCGGCAGAACTGCCGGTCCTGTGGGTCGAGACGGTCAACGGTGAAGAACCGACCTGCGACTACGTCAGTCCCCCGCCGGGAAACAACGGAGCGGGCATCCGCAACTGCACCAAAGTTCCCGGAAGGCTCAGGGTTTCCCTCGCCGGAAAAATTCTCTACGACAGCGGTGAATATGTCGCCGACGAAAGCGGGATGACCATCAAGATCCGGGGAAACACTTCGGCATATTCAAGCCAGAAGCCCTACAAAATCAAGCTCCAGAAAAAGAAGGATCTCCTGTTCAGGGGGGACGAGGACACCTACAAGGACAAGGAATGGGTGCTCATCAAGGGCTACGGCAATCTCAACACATTCATCGGACTGGAGGCGGCGAAGCATCTGGGATTCTCCTGGGTCCCCGCGATGCGCTATGCCAATGTGGTCGTGAACGATGACTACCGGGGGCTGTACTGCCTCGTCGAAAGCTACAAACGCAACGAGAACTGCCGGGCGGACATCACCGAGCGGGGCTTTCTCATCGAGAAGGACGCCTACTGGTGGAACGAAGACCTGTATTTCGACACGGAGGGCTTCAAAAGCAATATGAAGTACACTTTCAAGTACCCGGACCCGGAAGACATCGGATTCGACCAGCTCTCCTACATCCAGGCCTACGTTGACAAGGCGGAGACGGAAATCCGCAACGGAGGCGACTACGCCAAGTATCTGGACCTGGAGTCGTTCGCCAGATGGATTCTGTTCCACGACATATTCGCTACTCTGGACTGTGCCGGGTCGAACATGTACCTCGCCAAGAAAGACATGACAAGCAATTCCAAACTGGAGATGCTTTCGCCCTGGGATTTCGACTCGATCTACTGGAACGGGACCTTCACCCAATGCTGGAGCAACCAGCATAATTACACTGCCTTCTATTTCCCCGCCCTGCTGAACAACACCAACAAGGTATTTCTGGAAAAGTACAAGTCCGAGTGGGAGAGGGTGAGAGGCACGATAGGCGACCATATGGGCAAAACAGTCGGTGAATTCGTGGAATACTATGGCGATGCCATCGACCAGTCCCGCACACTGAACGCAATGCGGTGGGGAGGCAGCGGAAGTTCTTCCCAGGGAAATCTTGAAGAGATGAACACCTGGCTGAAAGACAGGGTAGGCTTCCTTGACAGGAAGATTGCGGAAATGAAGTAAGAAAAGACACAAATAAACACATACGAAAATGAAAAGATTCCTTATGTTTGCAGTGGCAGCAGTACTGCTTGTCCAGAGTTGCCAGAACCAGAGTTCAGACAGTTTTGAGTCACTCAACCGGCAAGCTGCCGAAGAGTATCTCGTGCCTATCCGTCCTGCCTACGAAGGGCGGAACCCTGCCTGGAACGGCTACGCCCTGAAATTCCTCTATGCCCCTTCCTTCGATTTTCAGAAGATGGACGGAGCGGATCATTACAAATTCACCGTCAAGGACACCCGCTCCGAGTCGGTCTGGTCGTTTGAAGCCGACTCCCCGGACGCCAACCTGTCACCGGTATGGAACGACATCCATCCGGCAGACGTACACCTCACCGTCGAGGCTGTAGCTGCCGACGGGACTGTCCTCGGAGTTGTCGGAGAGAGGGATTTCCTCCGCGACTTCCCTTTCAACGGACCTTATCCCGGAAAGGCCTTGCCTTATCGGGAATCCGCACTCAGGGCTGCCCTCTATACTCACAGGATGCCTGCCGTACAGAGTTGGAAGACACAGACCGTTCCCGACCTGAGCTACTGCCTGAACGCCTATCCTTGCAAAATCATCGGAGCGACCCTTTCAAACGAAGCCTTCATCGCCACCATGATTCCTGCATACAAGGAGGAGGCTCTCCAGATCGCACGCAATGCGGCGAAGTTCCTCATCGACCAGAGCCGTCCAGAAGGCACTCCGCTTGAGTTCTTCCCTCCGACTTTCTATCTTGACGAAGCACAGGCAGGAAGGGCCGACAACAAGGGCTGGACGATGATGATGGAGCCGACGAAGGCAGGAAACGGATTCCTGGATCTGTTCAATGTCACCGGCGACAGCCTCTATCTGGACAGGGCCCTCAAGATTGCAGACACCTACAAGAAGCTCCAGGCAGAGGACGGTTCCCTCCCTGTCAAGGTGGATTTCATCACTGGAGTGCCGATGAATGATGCGAAAATCACTCTCGAACCCCTCCTGATGTACATCCACAGACTGGAAACCGAATTCGGAGTGTATGACTATGCAGAGACGAAGGCGAAGGCAGAGAAATGGATGGAGGAAGTTCCGATGAAGGCTTTCGACCTTGAAGGCTCATTCGAGGACACCTACAGCTACGGTTCCGGCCCTTATCAGAACCTCACCAACTGCACCTCCGCACTCTATGCTTCCTATCTCCTGAGGAAGGACAGCAAACCGTCTGCCGAGGACGTAGAAAACGCCGTTGACCTGATCAGGCTTTGCGAAGACCAGTTCGTGCACTGGGATTACCTTCCGGACGACGAAACAGGAGTACGCGAGATCCCGACTCCGAGCACTTTTGAACAGTACCGCTGCTACGAGCCTGTAGATGCCAGCAGCAGCAACATGGCCGATGCCTATCTTGACCTCTACGCTGTCACGGGAGACCGCCTCCTCCTTGAAAAAGCCAGGGCGCTGATGGATCATCTCACCATCCTGCAGAACCAGATTACCGGTATGATCATCTCCATCGACGAACCGGTCGAGTACTTCTGGATCAACTGTAATTTCGGTTCCCTCTCCAGCCTTATGAGACTGGCGGACGTAGTCGGAGAATAAGAAGCTGTTTTGAAATGTTTGCCGCTGTAGTTTATCGGGGTTTTTCGAGGCAGTTTCAATTGCTGAAGAGGTCGTGAGCACCAAGCCGGACATCCGATGGACATTTGCAGCGGGCAGCCGTAGCACCCTGCGGCCTGTCTTTTGCAATTCGCTGATTATTGCTAATTTTGCAAAAATTTCAGACAACATCAAACACTCAGGAATATGGCAGAAATCGATCCTATCATGGAGCGCCGCGAGCGCGAAGAGCAGGAAAGGAAGAATGAAAGCCTCAAGAAACTGATGTACGGGCTGATCGGAGCGGCAGTGATTCTGCTCGGAGCCCTTGTGTACATCTGGTCAAGCAAGTCGGCCCTCGTAAAGGAACTCAATCTCGAGAAAGAGGAACTTACCGAGCAGATGATCGCTCTCAGGGGAGACTATGAAAGCCTTTCTTCCGACTATGAAAGCATCAACAGTCAGCTTGACTCCTCCAAGGAGGAAGTAAACCAGCTGATTGAGAGAATCAAGAAGACCGAGGCCACCAACAGGGCCCAGATGAGGAAATATGAGAAGGAGCTCGGAACACTCAGGAGCATCATGAGGAACTACATAGTTCAAATCGACTCCCTCAACACCCTCAACCACAAGCTTACCGCAGACGCAGCAGCTGCCCGCAGGGAAGCGGCCGCCAGCAGAGCCGAGAACGAAGAACTCAAGGGCAAGGTTGACAACCTTTCCGGACAGGTCGCAGCAGGTTCGGTCATCAAGTCCAGAGGCCTGACAATCGCGGCCTACAATTCCTCCGACAAAGTCACCGACAGGAGCAGCCGTACAGTCAGGCTCCTGACCACCCTGAGCCTTGTCGAGAACGACCTCGCGCCGAAGGGTCCGATCAGGGTTTACATCAGGGTCAAGGATCCGGAGGGCGTGCTCCTGACCAACAGCACCCAGACCTCGTTCACCTTCGGAGGACAGTCAATGGTCGCATCCGCATCCCGCGAGGTTGACTATCAGGGCAAGGAAGTTGAGCTGAGCATCTACCTCAACGACATCCCGACCTATGCTGCCGGCATCTACACGGTCGAGGCCTACACCACCCAGGCACTTCTGGGCAAAGCCGAACTCCTGCTCAGATAGGCGGTGGTTTACCTTCACGTCCCCTTCTGCAGAAGTTTCTGCACCTACTGCGGCTTCTATTCGGAAACCTGCAGCAAAGACCGTCAGAGCGCGCTGTTCAATGAATATGCCGACGCGGTCCTGAAGGAGGCGGCAGAAAGAAAGGAGGAAATAAGGAGCAATCCGCTCCGCACTCTCTACATCGGAGGAGGCACCCCGTCGGTGCTTCCTCCTGATGTCCTGTCGCGGGTGGTAAGAGGAATCCGGGAAGCACAGGGAGGCGAGCCGCTGCGCGAGTTCACCATCGAAGTCAACCCGGAAGACATTGTGGAGAAAGGCGATGAATATGTTGCCTTCCTGCTGGAACTGGGAGTAACGAGAATCAGTATGGGCATCCAGTCCTTCGACGACCGAATCCTCAAGTGGATGAACCGCCGTCATTCGACCGCAGGTGCCGTCTCGGCATATTCATTGATCCGCAGGACTGCGCTACGCGAAGGGAAGGAAATCGACCTCAGCATTGACTTGATTTTCGGACTTCCGCAGATTGACCCGCAGACGTGGGAGGAGACGCTGGACAAGGCTCTGGCTTTGGGAAAGGACGAAGGGCTGCGGGGACCTGACCACATTTCGGCCTACCAGCTTTCTGTCGAAGAAGGGAGCGCCCTGGAGGAGATGATCTGGCGGGGCGAATGCGCGGAAGCCCCTGACGAGGTCTGCGCCCTCCAATACTCAATGCTCTGCGCAAAACTGCGCGATGCCGGCTTCAAACACTACGAAGTCTCGAACTTTGCCCTCCCCGGCCATGAGGCCGTCCACAACAGCGCCTACTGGAACAGGACTCCCTACACCGGCCTCGGACCGGGGGCCCACTCGCTTACAATCAGGGAAGACGGGCAGCAGGTCAGGTCCTGGAACACACAAGTCCTGCCTGACAGGAAGACCGGTAGGACATATTCAAGAGAGATGGAGCTGCTCTCCGACGAGGACATCCGGGTGGAAAAGATAATGCTTGGGCTGCGCACTTCTGCCGGGCTTCCTGCAGATGAACTGTCCCTCCTTGCCGGGAAGGATGCTCTGGAAAAGCAAGTCGCCGCAGGTTGCCTGGCCATCGGTCCGGACGGAATGGCAAGAATCCCGGAAGAGTGTTTCTTCGTCTCGGACGAAATCATCGGCTCCCTGGTGTGACAGCCGAAGGGGCATTCAAGAACTTTCCGGCCATCAACTACTTGGAAAGATCGTAAACATAGAGTCGGCTTTCCGGGCAGGAGACCGCTCCATACAACACATTCCCTTCTATGCAAAAGGCTGATATTCCCTTTTCCAGCCGATAAGCATGTACGGGACAGCCGTCCCAGTCATACCGTACCAGATGATTGCAGACATTTGCGGATTCCGTTTCCCGGGAAATCGACTTCCCGGAATACAACAGACTGACCATCTCTCCATTTCCGGATATTCCCTGGAAACTTGCAGTCGACTGCTTCGATAACGAACTCTTGCCGTTTGCACTTGTTATCGAAGGGGAAGCCAGTTCAATCCGCTTGAGTTCCTCCAGTTTACAATCTGTCAATTTTGAGAAAGAAATCGATGGACATAATACACTTGCAACACATACCCTGTTCCGCTCAATACTGGAAGCATACAATGAACTGAACAAGAGCGAAATGGCAAATTCTGTCGAAAGGCCCTGCGTTTCCTGATAATTGAAAGAAGGGAGGCTTGACATCAGGGTTCCATCCGAAGAATAGTATGAATACCATACATCCGGGTCAAGGAGATTCCCGGCAATGACACCATTTCCAAGCGAGGTAAGATAAGCCGGAGGGAATTGCTTAGTCAGGTCAAAAGACATGATGGTATCCAAGACCGCTTCATTGCGTTCAAAAGAATCTTCAACACGCATCGCGACCAAAGTACCTGTAGTGCAATCATAGATAGCCCCTCGATTCCCGGCTTTATGGAAACTGGATGGAGAAACAGCTTCTCCAGGGCCTCTTCCTTTCCTGATGCAATCAATAATCAAGGAATCTTTCGGATTGATCAATTGCACGCATCTGTCAGACTGGGCATTTTGAATTGCGAACCACTCTCCAAACTTGGCTATTGATACAGGAAGATACATTCCAAATGATGCCAGCGAGAGAGAGAATCAAGGACTGATGCTTCAAAAGTGCAATCTTCAAATCCAGATAGAACCTCATCATTCCTGTCTGACCGACAACTTGTTGCGCCCAAAATTGATAACGACAGCAAGTAGAAAGTACAATAGTGGAAGATTCGCATAATGGATCAGTTAGATAAACCGCCCCTCGTACTCTTCATACGGATCAAGATAAATGCACCATGAATTCTTGTCACCTGCGCATAATTGACCCACGACTATCTCTCCGTCAGAGAGGGCTTCAACGTTGGCATCAAAGAAATCCGATGATGCAATACGCGATTGACAGAAGACAAAAGAAATGACAACAAAAAGAAGAATCGCAGCGGAGAAAATATACCTTTTCATAATCGATATTAATTGAAAGCCCGGCGACCAAGTTAACAAAAAACGGGTTAATGCAAATGCTGCAGAATCATTCGCCAAAAAAGATGATGATTTGAGGAATTCAAGCAAAAAGCGACACATTTTTTGTATGTTTGCAAAGGCAGACAAACACAATCAGAAAAAAATGAAATATTTTATCAGATCGGTCAAATATTTTTTCTACTACATCCTGATTCTTTGCGTGATAATGGCGGTGCTGGTCCTGACCGGACTGGTCGAGGCTGACCCGTCGATGATGTTCCGCAACGGATTGAAGTCCGTCGGGCAGATTCTCCTGCTGTTCGCCGTTGTCGCAGCAATCTATCCGAAAGTCGGCTTCAGCAAGCGCAAGGCAATGGTCGAAGGTGAATTCGAAGACCTGAAGGACGGAATCAAAATCATCATGGAAGACAGGGGCTACAGACTGGAGAGGGACAAGGACGGAACAATGACCTTCCGCCTTGAGAGCAAGATCAACGCCCTCACAAGGATGCTTGAAGACAGGATTACCATCTCCGGAACGCCGGAAGGGCTGGAAGTGGAAGGAATCACCAAGGACGTCATCCGGATTATCGGCAATCTCGAATACCGGCTCCGGGGCAGTGACGAATAATCAACCCTAAACTACACTATACTATGGCAGATTTAAAGAAAGTCGCATCTTTCACGAATGAAATGAGCGCACACATCACAGCAGGTTTGCTGACCGAGAACGGAATCCCGGCAGGCGTTTTCGGTGCAAACTCATCCTATGTCAGTCTGAACTCCGTCAATCCGGTGGAAGTCAAGGTCAATCCCGAAGACTACGAAGCAGCGATGGCCCTCCTGAAAGAGATGGCTGAACAGAATCCGGAAGAAACCGAGATTCAATAGGCCTTGCCGTCATAATCGGTAACAACCTTCCCTTCCTCATCTATCCACATCCTGTTTATGCAGGTAACCCTGTCATTGGAAGGAAATGATGACACTTCGGGCGCATGGCGATGGTAAACAATCCATTCCGGCGCCCCGTTTTCATTGAATATCACGCCATTGTGGCCGGGAGAGCTGACAGCCGGAAGTCCACCCGGAGACAGCCCGCCGGCATCGGAAGTGTAGAGTATCGGATTGTAGTCAGCCTTGGTCCACGGGCCGAGAGGGGAAGGTGCCGTCTGTACCCCTACTCCATAGTCTCCCATATGGGTCTCATTTGCCGAATACGTCATATAATAGGTCTCTCCGTACTTGAAAACCGTAGGCCCCTCATTGCAACGGACGTTTCTCGGAACACTCTTCAATTCCCAGTCGGCATATTCCTCGTTGACAGGCATTATAGGACCGTCAATCCCCGTAAGGTCAGATTTCAGGCGTGCCTGGCGCAGCGCTCCGTATCCGGCAGGGAATTCAGGAGACACAGCATTCTCGCTGAAATAGAGGTAAGCGGACCCGTCATCATCAATGAATATGTCGGCATCAATCGCATTCTTCCCCTCCAGATGAATCAGCGGGGCCGCAATCAAGGTGAAAGGGCCGGAAGGGGAATCCCCAACTCCGAGGTTCGTGTCCAGAGTTCCGGTCGCAGGATTCCAACCGCTGTAGGTCAGGTAGTATCTGCCATTGATGAGGTGCACTTCGCTGGCCCAGATGCAGGTCTTCAGCGGATCGTCTTCCGGAAAGACGGCAATCGGACCGAGGCATTCCCAGGTCTGCAGGTCAGCCGACCTGTAGCTCACAAGACCGCTGTCCGTGCTTGCAGATAGATAATAGTCACCTTCAAACATGCTGACGCAGGGATCTGCCACGCGGAGAAGTTCTCCGTCGGCAGTCAGCAGTGGGTTGGAGATTCTGCCGCCCTTGTCAGCGGTGCAGGAAAACGCCGCTGCAATCACAATCAGCGGGAAAAGCTTTTTCAACATATTCAGAACTTGTCGTTTCATTCGTCAATGACCAGCTTTGCGGCCTCGCAGAGGGCCGTGTAGAATTCCTCCCCATAGGCATCCATCAATGGTTCTCGGAGGAACTGGTACACCCTTGTTCCTTCGCGACGCCCTTTTTCATAGGCATCGGCGCAGATGTCCCAGCGGTGAAGGTTCAGGGCGGTTCCCCCGCCCGTGAGTTTCTGCACCCTGATCGGATAAAGCCTGCAGGAGATTGGCTTGTGGAAGGTGCAGGTCCCTTTGAGGAAACATCTCTCGATGGAGCAGAAGCAGTTGCCCCTGTCGTCGAAGGTCGTGTACGCGCACTCCTCAGTCCCGTCAACAACCGGAGTCACTATGTCCCCGTCACGGTCCACTATGAAAAAGCCGTCCTTGTCAACCTGTGAACGTCCCTGCGGGCGCATCAGTTGCGAATATGCCGGATAATTCTCTTCCAGAGACTCAAGTTCGGCTTCTTCCAGAGGGGCGCCGCTGTCTCCGATGATGCAGCAGCAGCCCTTGCAGGCTTCATAGTCGCAGGCGAAATATTCAGTGATGACATCCTCCGCGACGAGGATGTCTCCAATCTGTACGATTGTCCCGAAAGGATTCTTCTTTTTTCTGTCAGGGGACTTCCTATCTGATGACATATTCAACTTTTCTTCCTTGTGACAAGGCGGTGAGGACTGCCTGGACCTGCTGCGGCTGAATGGAGTTGATTCTGGTGGCATAGCCTGTCAACATATCCTTGCCGGAACTGTAGCGCATCAGGAGGGCGTTTATATAGGACACCCTGTCAGTCAGGGTCGTGGCATAGGAGGAGGCTACCGTGGCTTTGAAGTAATTCAGCTCCCCGGCATCGACCGGAGCGGACATCGCTTCGGAGAGGAGCTGCCTGATGAACATCAGCGCATCCGTCGAATCCTGAAGGGCGACCGTTTCCTCCGGCAGTCCTTCCGGAGGGCAAGGAGTGAAGACAAAGCGGACTTCCTCTATTTCCTGAGGGAAGACCCCGAAGTTTTTCTCCATCGAGACTGAATAGCCGATTTTGGAAAGCCCGGCGGAAAGCCTGCGCTTCAGGACCATCGTGGCCAGATGGAATGAGACGAGATTGTCAGGCGTGTATTTCTGGCAGGCTGCGAGTCCGATGGTAATCCGGCTGGACGGACCGTCTTCGACAATGGTGAAATTCCCCGGCTCAAGCCGGTAGGAGGAGTTGATTCTTGACCCGGTCCCCTTGCTGATTCTGAAACAGCCGAGATAGTTCGAAAGAATCTTCTGGGTGCTCTCGTACGGAAGGTCGCCCACGAGGATGATAACTCCGTCATTGATTTTCATGAACTGGGATTCGAAGCAGTTCCGGGCAGTTTCAAAGACATGGTCGGTCAGGGCGGAAGGCGACTTCACGGCCGGATAAGGATTGTCCGGATAGAGAAGGCTGTCCACCTTGTCGGTGGTGAGAATGGACTTCTGGTAGCCGGAATAGGCATCGAAGACTGTCTTTCTCGTGTTCCGGCTGTTGGAGACGGACAGTAGGGAGCGGAGGACGAGCGAAAGCTGGTTCGTGGCCGCAGTACCGGTTATCCTGAGGTCTGAAGGGCTGACACTCATCTCCATCCCTATTCCGTTGACTCTCATCAGCCGGTCGAAGTCGGCGCCCATAAGTCCGGAGACATCTGAGATGGAAAGGATGTCGGACAGGAAGGCTCCCTCTCCGGGACGCAGGTCTTTCGCGGTGGAATAGCCGCCCTTGACCATCAAGGCGTAGCCGAACTGTCCCTTCAAGCTCGCGTCCTTCTTGTAAACCACCTTGACGTCGTTGGCGAACAGCCATATTTCACCGCCCGATGCGGCCTCCGGAGAAACGTTCTTCAACTTGGTCTTGCCTCTGTCCGACCAGAGATTGACGGTGTCCTTCTTTGCCACATTCCAGTTGATGGTCGGGCGGTCCAAAAGGGCGACAGTCTTCCAGGTCGAGGAGAAGGTCATTATCCGCGTCCATTCGTCGAAACTCTCCTCATTCCCCGTCCAGTGTACCGACATGTTCCCGGTCCGGGAAAGCAAGGCCTCGACGAAGTTGTTGAAGAGATCCTTCTCCGCCCCGGAATCCATGTTCTTGGACGAGAAGAAAGCGACTTTGGTGGCGGGAAGGGCCAGGTCCGAGCCTGTCAGATAATTGGAAATGCACATCCGGACAAGGTCGTCGTTGGTCTGTGGACGGCACAACATCTTGTAAACATAGTCCCTTGAGGCCAGGTACTCCCCTTCGGGCACTCCCCTTTTGGCGGTTTCCGAGAGGACGGAGGCAAGCGCGGCCGTCGCCTGGATCATCTGGCTCTCGTCCGCCTCCACCCTGACGACGAAATGCTCGTCTCCCATGGTCTGGGAGCTGCCGACATATTCAACATCGAAGGATTTGACCTTCACCTGTCTGTCAGTGAAAGCGTAGCGCAGCCTGGACTTGACGATTTCGGCGAGTTCCAGGCAGTAAAGGCGGGACATGAAAGGCTGGATGGTCCCCATCTGCACGTCAGGGAAACGCGGGGAGCGGAAATCCACCGTCAGCGTCGAAAGGTCGGAGGGCGTGAATGAATATTCAGGGGCGATGCCGCCGGTGAATGAATATTCAGGCTTCGAATATTCGGGACTCCGCGACGGGACCATCAGGGAAAAGACCTTCATCTTTTCGAGAATGTTGGCCGGGGTGACATTGCCCGCGATGATGATGGCATGCTGGCAAGGCTTGGAGGCTATCATGTCGAACATCATCAGGAGAGTCGTGTCGGAAGCGGCCTGGTCATAGACGGGAACGTCGTCGAAACGGAAGACGGTCGAGCCTTCCTCAAAGGAGACAAGGCCCTCCGGACGGCAACCTATGTTCTTTCTGGTCAGGAACTTGTAAGGTATGGTCTTGTTGAAGTGCGGAAGTGTGGAAAGCTCGTTGCGCGCAGCGACGGTGTCGGTGCATCCCTTCCTCACCAATGCGAAATCAGCCATGCCGGACTGGGCGGGATTCGTGACGATGTAGTAGGATATTCCGTTGGGCAGCGCACCGGAGACAACTGAGGCGTCGGGGGCAAGAGGCGGCATGTCCTGAGCTGGCATGCTTATTGAGCACAGAAGCATGCAGACAGTCCACACGATGGTATCTTTAATTTTCATAGCGTAACCTCCCATCAGCAAATTTAGGTATTATTGCGTAACAAACGTAAAAAATTATTATTTTTGTCCGAATCGCAATGAACCGTCAGACTGCAATAATCAGACGAAACTAAATTAACATACAAAAACAATGAAAAAGTTTATTCTCGCAGTTGCGGCAATGTTCCTGGCCGCATCAATGGTTTCAGCCCAGGATATGGCTGAAGCGACAGAGCAGTACAACAACGGAGCCACCGCACTGAGCACAAAGAACTACACCAGCGCGCTGGATTATTTCCGTAAGGCTCTCGAGATGGGTACCGCCATCGGAGAAGAGGCGGATGAGATCGTTGCCAATTGCAAAGAAGTTATCCCTGGGGTCATTCTCCAGATTGCCAAGAACCATATCAAGGAAGGCCAGTACACAGAGGCTGAAGCTCAGATTGCGGCTGCTGTCGAAGCAGCACAGGAATACGGCAATGAGGCAGTGCTCGCCGACGCGAAGGAGCTGGCTCCGCAGATGTGGCTGAAGATGGGCAACGATGCCCTCAAGATAAAGGACTTCGAAGGTGCAGCCGAAGGCCTCCGCAAATCCTACGACCTGGACACCACCAACGCCTCCACGGCAATCAAGCTCGGCCAGACCCTTGCCGCCCTCGGCAGGAAGGACGAGGCTCTTGACATCTTCCAGCATGCAATCTGGAACGGCGAGGAGGAAGAGGCCAACAAGCAGATTTCAAACATGTTCCTCAAGGAGGCCAACGTCGCCTACAAGGCAAAGAAGCTTGCCGAAGCCGTCGAGGCCGCCAACAAGGCCAACAGCTATGCCGAGAACGCCACGGCCTACCTCATCGCAGGCCAGGCTTCACAGAAGCTCAACAAGAACAGCGACGCTGTCGAAAACCTTGAGAAGTATCTTGAGCTCAAACCGGATGCCAGCAACGCAAGTGCTATCACATTCACCATCGCAGCTCT
This sequence comes from Candidatus Cryptobacteroides sp., assembly GCA_051878295.1. Classification (GTDB taxonomy): domain Bacteria; phylum Bacteroidota; class Bacteroidia; order Bacteroidales; family UBA932; genus Cryptobacteroides. Next base: position 148,479 of record JBJEJV010000021.1, on the reverse strand, counting down.
CTATCAGGGTATGAAGAACAACTCCAAGGCCCTCGAATTCTACAAGAAGGTCGAGAACGACGCACAGTTCGGCGCCCAGGCCAAGCAGATGATTTCCGCCCTCAGCAAATAGTTATTCCAGATTTGTGAATGGCAGAACTTGAACTTCTTGCTCCGGCAAGAAATGCAGACATCGGCATCGCAGCCATCGGTTGCGGTGCCGATGCTGTGTACATCGCAGGAGAGGAGTTCGGGGCGCGTCAGGCCGCCGGCAACCCGATGTCCGAGATTAGGCGGCTTTGTGAATATGCCGGAGCCTATGGCGCAAGAGTGTTCCTGACACTGAACACGATTCTCTTCGACGACGAACTGGACAGGGCCGCGGCCCTGCTGAAAGAGGCCGAGGAAGCCGGTGTCACTGCGGTCATCGCACAGGACCCGGCGGTCTGGGGGCTCACTTCTCTTCCTGTCCACGCCTCTACTCAGTGCGCCATCAGGACGCCGGGAAAGGCCCGGATGTACGAAAAGATGGGGGCTTCCCGCCTGGTCCTCGAAAGGGAGATGTCCCTCGAACAAATCGCCGAAGTCAGGAAGGCCGTCAGCTGCGAGCTGGAATTCTTCGTACACGGGGCCCTCTGCGTGAGCTACAGCGGCCAGTGCTACCTCTCCGAGGCAGTCTGCGGCAGGAGCGCCAACAGGGGCGAATGCATCCAGGCCTGCAGGTCTTTGTATGACCTGGCCGACGGGAACGGCAGGATTCTCGTCAGGAACAAGGCTCTTCTCTCCCTGAAGGACTACAATCTTATAGACCGTCTTTCCGACCTCGCAGAAGCCGGCATCAACTCCTTCAAAATAGAGGGCAGGCTGAAGAACATCACCTATGTCCGGAATGTCGTAAGGGCATATTCACAGGCACTGGACAGGCTTGTGGAGGCACATCCCGACCGCTACCGCAGGGCTTCGTTCGGAAAGGTGACGGGAGGCTTCGTGCCGGATCCCGACAAGACTTTCAACAGGGGCTACACCCGGCTCTTCCTGGATGGGGAAAGGGCTTCCTGGTCATCGATGGACGCCCCAAAGCCGATGGGGGAGGAAATCGGGACTGTGACTTCCGTCATCCCGGACAGCAAGGGCGGGAAGGCAGGCGGCGACATGCTCATCTCCCTGCGCCTGAAAGACAGGGGAATCACTCTCGCCAACGGGGACGGATTCTCCTTCATCCCGCAAGGCAGAAGCGAGATTGTCGGCTTCCGCGCCGACGTATGCCGCGGCAACACCGTCCGCTGCAGGAAGGTGGAACTCCTGCGCAAGGGAGACCGGCTGTTCAGGAACATGGACACCGCCTTCGGAAAGGAGGTGGATTCCAATCCGCCGAAACGCAGGATCGGAGTAGAGCTTGAGGTCAGTGCCTGCTGGTCGGGAAATGAATGTACGCTAAGTGTCCAGGGATGTTCCGAGGACGGCCGACGGGCGGTCCTCAGCGTACCCGCAGGCTCAGGAAAGGCCGACAAGCAGGAACGGATGGAGGGCTTGTTCAGAAGCCAGCTGTGCAAGGGTACGGGCATATATTCATTCAGGCTTTCATCCTTGACAAGCGATGGAGGAAGTCTGCCTCTGATGAGTGCGGCAGCAATCAACACAATCCGCAGGGAAATGGCCCGGGAACTGGACGGGATGCCGGTACGGTGCATTCCTCTGCCGGGTCCGGGCAGACGGAGTCCCGGCCAGGAGGCAGCGCAGGACTGCCCGATACCTTTCGGGGAGATGAACGACGGAGTGCCGATGCCTCCCGGAGCCCTCAGCTACAAGGCCAACGTGGCCAACCGGACAAGCAGGGAAATCTACAGGCGGATGGGAGCATCTGATGTGGAAGATGCTTTCGAGATAAATCACAGGGCGAAGGCCGAACTGATGCGTACGAAGTACTGCATCCGTCACGAACTCGGCCTCTGCCCTGTGCATCAGGGTGCTTCGCCACAGGGGAGGCTGTTCCTCCTCAACAACGGGAAAAGGTACGCCCTCGGATTCGACTGCGGGAAATGCGAGATGACCGTGTCCGAAGGATGAGGCCGTGACTAAAGGATTGTGAATGTCACGCTCACGTCGCCCAGACGGTTGGCGATGCCGTTGTTCTGCTCCAGATAGTTCTTGGACAGCTTCCCTCTCCAGATAATGTCATCGTTCATGTTCAGAGGCAGTTCCACCTCGAAGCCGTAGGACTTGGACTGGATCTTGACCGTCCCGAGACATTTCCAGCTGGTTCTCTTGCCGCCATCGTCTTCAACCATCATCAGCACGGCATCCTCAAGCTGCGAAGTCCATTCGGAGACAAGGATGGTGTTGAGCCGGATCGGCTTCCCGACCTGCTTCCGTTTGATGTTGATCACCATATCCGTGATTTCCGGGGAGAAGGCCCGGATGTCGGAGACCACATCGGCCTTGAAGGCGTTCAGGGCACCGAGCTTGACAACGACCTCGCTTCCTCCGGCAAAAATCGAATCGAAATTGCGGTGTGCCGTGATTTCCTTGAGCCTCAAAGTCTTGCACGTTGCCGAGACTTCGGCCGGAACCGGATCGCAGGCAGCCCCTGAGGCTGTCCCGGCGCGGGTCTGCATTTCGAGAATCTGCGGAGTGAGGTAGAGGGCGTCTTCGTTGCGGTTGATTATCCAGACCGGATGAGTCCTGGCATATTCCTCATCCACAGTGACAGGTGTGATGCTCCACCTTCCGTCCGCCCTCCTTGTGCGAAGCCAGCCCGTGTTGCTCGCGGAGCCGTCCTCAGGGTCGAAGGTGACCGCCGGCATAGTCTGCCCGTCCCAGTCTTCCGAGTACGGCCAGTATATCTGGAGACCCGATTCGGCGAGAAGACCGAGAAGACCGTCGGAGCGGGTCGCGACGCTGCTCACGCAGCTCGTCCTGATGAGGTCGCGCAAGGTCTCTCCGGCCGGAGGGGCGGATTTGGTGCCCATCCGCTCGTCTCCCACTCCCGAGCCGGGGCTGTTCACAAGTTTTTCCAGGGTGTACTCTTCGTCATAGCCATTGGAAGAGGAGGAGAGGACTGCCGAATGGACTTCCCGGACATTCCCGAGGTCAAGGTCTATCAGGGAGAACATCCTGGCAATCTCTTCGGGCACGATTTGCGAAACGGTCACGCAGGAGTCTTCCGCCTCCGGTTCGGGAGCACGGTCCTCCATCCTGCAGGAAACGGTCTGTAAGATAAGAAGCGGAATGCAGAGCGCCAGCCTTGCCGGCGGCAGATGCCTGACGGAATCTGAGTTTTTCATAATCTTGATAAGTTTAATTGTTTGGTTTCTTACGCAAAGAAACGGCAAAAGAGCCGTAGAATCCAATATTCAACGGCTAATGTGGAAATATGCTTCCTGAATATGCCAGGATGCCTTATCGGGCGTAGGAAACGAAGCGATTTCTGTCAAAAAGGTCCTTGACTATGCCGACTTTGGAGAAACCGGCGGCGGAGAAGACGGCGGAGGTCTCCCCGGCGAGGAGGTCGTTGATTTCGGTCAGGCCCTCCCCTCCTTCGGCCATATATTCAAAGGACAGGGCGGCTATCGACCTGTAGAAGAGAAGCGGGTCTTCATCAGGCACAAAGAGGGCGAGACCGGGTTCGTTGTCGAGGACGTTGGGGCGCAAATCCGCCTTCTGGGACTCCATCACATAGGGCGGATTGCTCAGAATCAGGTCGAAAGGACCGCCCTCCAGAGCGAGGCCAGGTTCCAGTACGTCGGCTTTGATGAACAGCGGCGGCCGGAAGCCGGAGCGGGGGAAGGTCTGGGAGGAGGCGACTTGCAAGGCGGCGTCGGAGATGTCCACCCCTGTCACTTCAGACTCCGGGATGTTCATCGCCATTGTCCAGGCTATGCAGCCGGAGCCGGTACAAAGGTCGAGAATGCGCACCGGTCTGGCGGACTTCCCGAAGGCGGAGCGCATCCGGGCCATTCTCGAGCCTGTCCTGATGGCTTCCCGGCACAGGATTTCGGTTTCGGGGCGGGGAATGAGGACGTCTGGGGTGACCCGGAAGGATTCCCCGCAGAACTCAGCCTTACCTATTACATACTGCACCGGCTCCCCCGAGGAAAGACGGGCGAGGGCATCAAGGAGAGGAGCTTCATCCTTTGGGGGAATTGAATATGCCGGCTCGATGATGTGGGTGTAGCTTTTCGTGCCGACGAGAGCCTCGCACAGCAGCAGCATGATGCTTCGCGCTTCAGGGGCGGGGTAAAGCTTTTGAAGGGCCTTCTCCCCGTCTCTGAGATAGTCTTTGAGCAGCATCGTCTATGAATTCTCGATGATTCCTGTGAGGAAATCGGTGATGTCAATGCCGGCGGTCTTCACCATCTTTGGAACGAGCGAGGCGCTGGTCATGCCCGGTATGGTGTTGACTTCCAGGAAATGGAGCCCTTCCTCATTGGAGATGTAGTCTATCCGCACGACTCCGGAGCAGCCCAGATGGGAATATATCCGGCGGCTTGTCTCCTGGACGAGGTCGCGGAGGCCGTCGTCAATCCGGGCCGGGCAGGTTTCACTGCTGTGCCCGTTGTACTTGGCGTCGTAGTCGAAGTAGTCGTTCTCGGTCACGATTTCAATGACGGGGAGAGCCTTGACCCCCTCCGCATCGGCATAGGCGGCGCAGGTGAGCTCGCGTCCACATATTCCCTGCTCGACGATGACCGTAGGGCCTTCGGAGAAGGCGAAGCGGATTGCCTCGACGAGGTTCTCAGGCGATTTGACCTTGGTGATTCCGAAGCTGGAGCCGCCGTCGGTAGGCTTTACGAAAACAGGATAGCTCAGAGTGGAAGCGACCCGCTCGGCCACCTCCTCCAGATCCATCCCGTTCCTGACAAAGACATCCGGAGCGAATCTGACGGAGCCGATGCCCCTCAGATAGCTCTTGCAGGCGTACTTGTCGAAGGCGACGGTGGAGACGAAGGAGCTGCAGCTGCTGAAAGGAATCCCGAGCATCTCGAGATAGCCCTGGAGCTGTCCGCTCTCGCCTGGAGTGCCGTGCTGCATGACGTAGGCATAGTCGAAACTGACCTTTTCACCCAAAACTCTCACCGAAAAGTCAGTCTTGTCAATTTCAGGCCTTGAACCCTCCGGGAAGGGGATTCTCATCGCATCCTTCTTCTTCATGGCCACAAGCGACCATTTCCCGAAACGTGCGAATATCTCATAGACATCGTACTGTGTCCCGTCGATGCGGGATGCCGTAAACTCTCCGCTGCGGCAGGAAACTTCCCACTCCGAAGAGTCGCTTCCGTAAATAACCGCAATCTTCTTGTACTTGCCCATTGCTTTTCTTTGTGTGTGTTGCTTGACCGATGTTTCCTATTCGAAATAATACTCTTCAAAATACTCTTCCTTCGAAGCGGACGATTCCGTGGCGTCATTGTCGCCTCCGGTGCAGTCTATGCCCGAAAATTCTCCGGAAGGAGCGACGAACCTGTCGTTGGCCGAAATGCCCAGGGTCCCGTCCGCGAGGACTTTCTTCATGAATATGCCCCAGGTAGGCAGCGACATATGGGCTCCCTGTCCCAATGATGTGGACTGGAAATGCACCTGACGGTCTTCTGCACCGGTCCACACGCCTGCGACAAGCGTCGGAGTGTAGCCGATGAACCATCCGTCGGAATTGTCGTTGGTGGTACCGGTCTTGCCGGCGATTTCTCCCGTCAGATTGTAACGGTAGCGCAGACGGCTGGCTGTTCCGCCCTGGACTACGCCCTCCATAAGGTTGACCATCAGGTAGGCGGTGCTTTCGGCGATGGCTTCGCGCTTGCGGTTCGTGAATTCACTCAGGACATTGCCCTGACGGTCCTCTATCCTGGTCACGAACAAAGGCGTGACATAGACCCCCCGTGACGGGAAGGTGTTGTAGGCTGCGACCATCTCCCAAAGCGAGAGGTCTGCAGGGCCGACACAGAGCGACGGAACTTCGTCCACGTGGCTCTGGATGCCCATCCTCCTCATCATGTCGGCCATGGCTTCCGGGCCGTACTGCTTCATCAGGAAGGCAGAGATGTTGTTGGAGGAGTTGGTGAGTCCCCATTTGAGGGTGACGGTCTTCCCGATCCATTCCTCCTTGTCGGTACTCCTCGGGGTCCAGGTCTCTCCGTTCGGAGTCAGGAAGGTGACAGGGACGTTGGTGACCTTGGTGCAAGGGGTCAGGCCTTCCTGCATCGCAAGAGTATAGAGGAAAGGCTTGATTGTCGAACCCACCTGGCGCTTGCCCTGGCGGACGTTGTCATATTTGAAATATCTGTAGTTCGGTCCGCCCACATAGGCCTTGACGTGGCCCGTACCCGGTTCCATCGCCACGAAAGCCGTGCGGAGCATGGACTTGTAGTAACGGATGGAGTCGTCCGGAGTCATGGTCGTGTCGATGTAGCCTTTCTTGTTGTAGGCGAAGACCCGCATTTCCACAGGCTCGGAGAAAGACTTGAGAATCTGCGACTCGTTCAGGCCCTTCTTCTTGAGAATCCGGTAGCGGTCACTCCACTTGCGCGCCTGCTGCATGAGCTTTTCCCTGGTCGGGGCGTCGATGTCATTGGAGAAAGGCTTGTTGGTCTTGTAGCGGAGGTCTTTCCGGAAGTCCTCCTGAAGATCCTTCATCCGTTCCTGGACCGCCTCTTCGGCATATTTCTGCATCTTGTAGTTGATGGTCGTGTAGATCCGCAGGCCGTCCTTGTCGAGATCGTAGGCGCTTCCGTCGGTCTTCTTGTTCTTCTCCAGCCATCCGTAGAGGTCGTCGGTCTCCCAGGCAAGGGAATCCGCGGTGTAGTCCTCGGCCACTGAATATGACGAACGCTTTGGCTTCTTGGCGGACATCACGCGCCGCACCATATCCCTGAAATAAGGAGCCCGGCCGGAATTGTGGTCCTGCACCTGGTAGTCGAGTTCGATAGGTATCTGGCGGATGGAGTCGCGGAAGGCGGCCGGCTTCACGCCCGATGCTTTGGCAAGGTCGTCGAAATAGCCCGCCTTCTCCATCTGGCCGATGACGAAGTTCCTTCTCACGAGGGCCTTGTCCGGATTCAGGGCAGGGTTGTAGCGGGTCGGCTTGTTTACCATTCCCACCAGCATCGCGCTCTCCTCGATGGTCAGTTCGGAAGGCAGCTTGCCGAAGAAGGTCTCCGAAGCCGCCCGGATGCCGTAGGCACCGCTGCCGAAGAAAATCGAATTGAGGTACATCGTCATTATTTCGTCCTTGGTGTAGTCCCTTTCAAGCTTGACTGCGGTGATCCACTCCTTGAGCTTGGTCCACACCATCTGGAGCTGATATATTCCCGGAATCTTCTTTTCCATCTCCGCGCGCGGGTAGAGAGTCTTGGCGAGCTGCTGGGTGATGGTGCTGCCTCCTCCCTGGCTTGAGTTCCGGAGCAGGATGGTCTTGAAGAGCACACGGCCGAGGCCGATGAAATCGATGCCCGAATGTCTGTAGAATCTGACATCCTCGGTGGCGACTGCCGCATGGACGAGATTCGCGGACAGCTCGTCATAGGAAACGTAGGTCCTGTTCTCTATGTGGAAGGTGGTGAGAATCTCCCCGTCTTCGGCGATTATCTGGGTCGCGAGCTTGTTGTCAGGATTCTCGAGCTCCGCGAAAGAAGGGATGTCGGCGAACATCCAGACAAGGAGAACGAGAAACACCAGAAGGGCTACCGGAAACATCACGAGTATCCAGAACCATTTAGTAATTTTCTTTTTGGTGGCTTCGGTCATATCACTTCGGTCATAATAAAGACAAAATTATAACAAAATTTGGAAAATTGCCTTGTTTGTGGTTTACTTTGCAGACTATAGACCAAACTGCTTTTGAAAAACTTACTTAGAATTTGTCAAGATGGAAGGAAAGAATCTGGTAATAGTCGAGTCTCCGTCCAAAGCGAAGACCATTCAGAAGTTTCTGGGCAGTGATTTCGTAGTGAAATCAAGCATGGGCCATATACGTGACCTCCAGGAAAACAAGCTGAGTGTTGACATAGACAACAATTTCACACCGCAATACGTAATTCCCACGGACAAGAAGAGAATCGTCTCCGAACTGAAGAAAGCCGCCCAGGGGGCTTCCACCGTCTGGCTGGCATCCGATGAAGACCGGGAGGGGGAAGCCATCTCCTGGCATCTGTTCGAGACTCTCGGGCTCAAGGAAGAGAACACGAGGAGAATAGTCTTCCACGAAATCACCAAAGACACGATACTCAACGCCGTCAGGAATCCGAGGTCTATCGACATGAATCTGGTCAATGCCCAGCAGGCGAGAAGGGTCCTCGACAGGCTCGTGGGCTTCGAACTCTCCCCTGTCCTGTGGAGGAAAATCCAGCCGAGGCTCTCGGCGGGCCGTGTCCAGTCGGTGGCCCTGAGGCTCGTGGTTGAAAGGGAAAAGGAAATCATAGGCTTCAGGAACGAGTCTTTCTACAAGGTGGAGGCCGTCTTCCATCCGGAAGGACTTGCCCAGTCAGTCAAGGTCAAGGCCACTCTCGACACCAGATTCCAGGACATGGAGCAGGCAAGACAGTTCCTTCAGGACTGCGACGGAGCGGTGTTCACAGTCTGCGACGTGGACAAGAAGGAGGCCGGCAGGGCGCCTGCGGCACCGTTCACGACTTCCACTCTCCAGCAGGAAGCCTCCAGAAAGCTGCATTTCCCTGTCAGCGTGACGATGAGGGTCGCCCAGCAGCTCTACGAGAGGGGTCTCATCACCTATATGCGTACCGACTCCACCAACCTTTCCGGCCTGGCAATCGGCACCGCCCGTGAATATATCACCAGCAACTTCGGACCTGAATATTCCACCACGAGGCAGTTCAAGACCCACAGCAAGGGTGCCCAGGAGGCCCACGAGGCAATCCGCCCGACCTACATCGCCAACACCACCATAGAAGGCACCCCGCAGGAGAAGAAACTCTACAACCTTATCTGGAAGAGGACTGTCGCTTCCCAGATGTCGGACGCGAAGGTGCTGAACACGACGATGAAGGTCGCTTCGGACAGGAGGAACGAAAAATTCGGCATCCAGGCCACCAGGATTCTCTTCGACGGCTTCCTCAAGCTCTACATCGAAGGCACCGACGACCAGGAGGTGGCGGAGGACGAGACCCTGCTCCCTGACATCGGCACGGGAACCGTGATGGAGGCCAGGTCCATCAGCGCGGACTGCAAGTTCACCCCTGCGCCTCCGAGATATTCGGAAGCCACCCTCGTCAAGAAACTCGAGGAGCTGGGAATCGGCAGGCCTTCGACCTACGCCCCTACCATCGCGACCCTCACAACCGGCCGCGGCTACATCATCAAGGGTGACAAGGAGGGCCGGAAGGAGGAAGTGAGGAACCTCTGCCTCAAGGACGGCAGGATCACGGAGTCGGTCAAGAGCGAGTCAATCGGAGCAGAGAGGGGCAAGCTGCTCCCTCAGGAAATCGGGATGATAGTGTCCGACTTCCTTGCGGCCAATTTCAAGGACATAATGGACTACGACTTCACCGCCAACGTCGAAAAGGAATTCGACCAGGTGGCGAACGGAGAAAAATCCTGGAACAATCTGATTTCCAATTTCTATGCTCCTTTCCACAAGAATGTGGACGAGGTGCTCGGGAACAATGTTTACAACAAGGTGTCCCGCGAGCTCGGCACTGACGCGGAGGGAATCTCCTACACCGCCAAGTTCGGCAAGTTCGGTCCCTATGTCCAGAAGGGCGAGGGGGAGAATGCACAGTTCGCATCCCTGAGCAGAGGCCAGCTTATCGAGACCATCACTTTGGAGGAGGCAAGGGTGCTCTTCCAGCTGCCGAGGACCGTCGGAGAGTATCAGGGCATCCCGGTCATCGCGACCAAGGGCCGCTTCGGTCCATACATCAAGCACGGGGACAAGAACTACTCCCTTCCGAAGTCGGACGATCCGGTTTCCGTCACTTTGGAGAAGTGCATCGGAATCATCGAGGAAGGAAACGGCAAGACCGGGACGAATACCGTACTGGCCGAATTCCAGGACTCCGACATCCAGATCATCAACGGGCGCTACGGCCCATACATCAAGCACGCCGGATCCAACTACAAGCTGCCTCCGGGAACGGACGCGGGGACGCTCACGGAAGAAGCCTGCAAGCAGATAATTGACAATTCCAAACCTACGGAGAAAGGTAGGAGAAGATATCGGAAATCTTAAAATTCAACGAATATGGCAACATATCACATCGATCAGGTTGACCAGAAAATACTCTCTTTCCTTGTCAACAACGCCAGAATGCCGTTTCTGGAGATTGCACGCGAGTGCGGAGTCTCCGGGGCCGCCATCCATCAGAGAGTCAAGAGACTGGAGAAGAACGGAGTCATCACCGGCTCAAGACTTCTCGTAAAGCCTCAGGCTCTGGGCCTCAACGTCTGTGCCTTCATCAGCATCAACATCTCCGAAGCCGACAAATACAACGAGGTCATCGCCAATCTGAAAAAGATTCCGGAGGTCGTGGAGTGTCATTTCGTTACCGGGAAGGCCGCCCTTCTGCTGAAGGTGTACTGCCTGGACAATGACCACCTGATGGAGATACTCCTCAACACCATCCAGAACATTCCGCACATCCAGTCCACCGAAACGATGATCTCCCTCGACCAGTCCATCGAGCGACAGGTCTGGGTGAAGGATTATTAGTCGCCGGACTTGTCCCTGGCCGATACGATCATTTCCGCAAGCAGCATATCTTCCGGAGTGGTCAGTTTGAAGTTGTGCCTCTCTCCTTCGCAGAAAGAGAGAGGTATTCCTTTTGCCTGCACCACCGAAGCGTCATCGGTGAAAGCGGTGTCGTAGGGCTGTGAATATGCCGACTTCAGGTCCTCCGCCCTGAAGATCTGAGGCGTCTGCGCTCCGAAGATTCTCGAACGGTCCAACTTCTCCCCGGCGCTTTCGACCAGGACCTCGTTGCCGAGGTCGTCACTGCCCCTGTCCAGGACTTTCAGCGTGTCCACCATCGGGACTACGGGGATGAGAGCCCGGATTCTGCCCGATTCCATCTTTTCGAACATCCCGGAAATCAGCTCCTCCGAAAGAAGAGGGCGGACTCCGTCGTGGATGGCCACGACTGAGCCGTCGGGCACTCTGGCGAGGGCGTTTCTGACGGAGTGGAAACGAGTGATCCCTCCGGCCACGATGGTCTGCGGACAGTAGAATTCGCCGCTGCGGCAATAATCTTTCCAGTAAGGAATATGCTCCTTCGGGAGGACGGTGATGACCCTGATGTCCGGGCAGGCCTTGACAAAGGCTTCAATCGAGCGCCTGAGCACAGGTTTCCCGCCCAGAGAAAGGAACTGCTTGGGAAGTGCAGCCCCCATCCGCACACCGCTTCCGGCGGCGGTGACTACCAATATTTTTTTTGCTTTCATATTAAATCAAGTGAAAATACTACTTTTTTTGTATATTTACAATTTGAATAAAAGACTGAAAAATAACTGATATATGGCATTCTCATTTTTGACACAGGAGATTGCTATGGACCTCGGAACCGCAAACACTGTCATCTTCTACAACGACGAGATTGCGCTTGACCAGCCGAGCATCGTAGCCATCGACAACAATACGCAGAAGTGCATAGCCATCGGACAGCAGGCCAAGCTGATGCACGAGCACACCAACCCCGGGATCAAGACTATCCGCCCTTTGAGGAACGGCGTCATCGCCGACTTCAACGCCGCGGAGATGATGATCAAGGGCTTCATCAAGCAGGTGAACAACAGGAGGAATTCCCTCTTCGCCCCGAATCTCAAGATTGTCGTCGGCATCCCTTCCGGTTCCACCCAGGTGGAGATCAGGGCCGTACGCGACTCCTGCGAGCATGCCGGAGGACGCGACGTGTACATCATCTATGAGCCGATGGCCGCCGCACTCGGAATCGGTCTCGACGTAGAGGCCCCGAAGGGCAATATGGTCGTTGACATCGGCGGCGGTACGGCCGAAATCGCCGTCATCTCCCTCGGCGGCATCGTGCAGCAGGAGAGTGTCACCACTGCCGGCGATGTGTTCAACAGCGACATCCAGTACTACATGCGCCAGCAGCACAACATCAAAATCGGAGAGACGACGGCCGAGAAGATCAAGATTGCCGTGGGCGCGGTCATCCCGGAGCTTGATGACGAGCCGGAGCCTTACAAGGTCAACGGTCCGAACATCATGACCGCCCATCCGGTGGAGGCCACCGTGACCTATCAGGAAATCGCGCACTGCATCGACAAGTCTGTAGCCAAGCTCGAGTCCTCCATCCTGCACGTCCTTGAGATGACCCCTCCGGAGCTTTATTCGGACATCGTGGAGAACGGCATATTCCTTTCAGGCGGCGGCGCCCTGCTCCGCGGTCTCGCAAAGAGATTCACCGACAAGGTCAACATCCAGTTCCACGTCGCCGACGATCCGTTGAGAGCTGTTGCCCGCGGCACCTGCATTGCACTCAAAAAGACATCCAACTACTCATTCCTGATGAGGTAATGGCAAGATCAAGGTCCGTCGGTGCCAGAATCCTTTGCGCTGCGGTTTTCATTCTGCTTGAGACCGCGGCTGTCGTTATGCTGACCCACAACAACAGCATGCAGAGGCTATGGCTGATGAGGCTCTCGCACGGATTCATGGCCAAGACCTGGGGAGTCACCCAGAATGTCAACAACTACTTCTCACTCGCCGGACAGAACGAGGAGCTCGCGCTGGAGAACCACCGGCTCCAGGAAATCATCCGGGACTATGAGGAGGCGGCCAGGAAAGCCGACATCAATCTGCAGAGCGTCACCAGGAGCGACGGATTCGTCTATACTCCGGCCCAGATAATCAAGTCCGGCACCAACAGCCAGCACAACTATCTGATTCTGGACAAGGGAAGCGAGGACGGCATCGTCCAGAATTCGGGAATAATCTCGTCCAAAGGCGTGATCGGAATCGTGGACGCAGTGAGCAGGCACTATTCCTACGCCATTTCCTTCCTGAACACCGAGGTCAACATCAGCACGAGGCTCGGCGAAACCGGAGCGGTGGGGCCGCTCGCCTGGGACGGGAAGCACACGGACGGGGCGATACTGAAGGAGATTCCGCTGCAGTTCAAATATTCACCGGGAGACACCGTGTACACGAGCGGATATTCCGTAATCTTCCCGCCTGACATCCCGCTCGGGACCGCAGGAGAGGCCAGCATAATCAACGGAGCGACGAACGAAATCAAGGTGACCCTGTTCCAGGACCACACCGCGCTCAAGTTCGTCACAATCGTGAGGAACACCCGCGCTTCAGAAATCGAGGGACTTGAGGAGAGCAAGTCCGGAAGGGACAACAAGAGGAAACGATGAACAAGGACGGACATATTCTTACATACATCCTGCTTGTGGTTGCGCAGATGCTTCTGAGCAACTATTTCCACTTCACGCCCTATGTGATGCTGACCATCCTGCCGGTGCTTGTGCTGTTCCTCCATCCGCGGGTCGGCACCATCGGGGCGATGTTCATCGCTTTCGGAATCGGACTCGCCGTCGATTTCTTCGCCGAAGGCCTCATCGGCATCAATGCCGTGTCCCTGATTCCGGTCGCTTTCCTGCGCCGCCCCCTGATTGAGGCTGTCTTCGGCAACGAACCTTTTGAGCTGGAGGAGTCCATCTCCATCAGGAAATACGGCTTCGCCAAGATTTCGGTGGCCGTGATAGTGGAGCTCGCCATATTCATCATCATCTACACAATCGCCGACTGCGCCGGGACAAGGCCGTTCTGGTTCATCGCCGCGAAATGCGGAGCCTCGCTTGCGGCAAGCTATCTGGTGTCGATGCTCATCATCAATCCGTTGACCCATGGTGATAGAAGGTAGGAGCAGGAAACTGATCATAGGACTTGTGATCGGCGCCTCCATCATAATGGGGAAGATTTTCTACATCCAGATCATCGAGGACAAGTACAAAATCAACGCGTCCAACAATTCGATGGTCTATGACATCATCTATCCGACCAGAGGCATCATCTACGACCGCAACGGACAGATCATCGTCGGGAACAAGGTCGCCTACGACATACTCGTGACTCCGAGGGAGGTCACTCCTTTCGACACCCTGATGCTTGCGGACGCCCTCGATGTGCCTGCCGATTTCATCAGGGACAAGATGTCCGAATATGAAAGGAACAAGCGGAAAATCGGCTATCAGAGCATGGTGATGATCAAGCAGATCCAGCCTGAGACCTATATGAAGTTCGCCGAGATACAGTACAATTTCCCCGGCTTCAGGGGACAGGTGCGAAGCGTCCGCGACTATCCGGTCAATGCAGGAGGCAACCTTCTCGGCTATGTCTCGGAAGTCGATCAGAAATACATCGAGAAGCATCCCGGGGAGTACCGTCCCGGAGACTATGCCGGCAAAACCGGCATTGAAGCGGCAAGGGAGAAGGAACTTCGCGGGGAAAAGGGCTATCACATCTATCTGCGCAACTCCCGGAACCAGATCCAGCAGAGATTCAAGGACGGGGAGTTCGACAAGGAGGCCATCCCCGGACACGACATAGTCACCACTATCGACGCCGACCTCCAGCACTACGGACAGATGCTGATGAAGAACAAGGTCGGCAGCGTCGTGGCAATCGAGCCCAAGACCGGAGAAATCCTCACCCTCGTCTCAAGTCCCGGAATCGACGTGGAGATGCTCGCCGACATTGGACAGCACTATGAGGAAATCTCCAAGGACCCGCACAAGCCGATGTTCAACCGCGCCGTGCAGGCAGCCTATCCTCCCGGCTCGGTGTTCAAGCTTGTCAACGGTCTGATAGGTCTTCAGGAAGGGACTCTGACAATGGAGAACGCCTACCCCTGCGCGGGAGGCTACCATTTCGGCAACCACAAGCTGGGCTGCCACAACCACAAGTCCCCGCTCGCCCTGGAAGAAGCCATTATGATGTCCTGCAACGGCTTCTTCTGCTACGCCCTCCGCAACGTCCTCGAGAACAAGAAGTACAAGAACATAGGAGAGGCGCTCGACAAGTGGAACGAATATGTCCAGAGCTTCGGCTTCGGCCACAAGCTCGGAAGCGACTTCCCCGCCGAGTTGGGTGGGACTCTCCCGACATCGAAGATGTACAACAAGCGTTACGGCGAGAACGGATGGAAGTTCACCACCATCATCTCCATCTCCATCGGTCAGGGAGAAATCGGTGTGACTCCCCTGCAGATTGCCAACCTGGCCGCGACCGTGGCCAACAGGGGCTGGTACAGGATTCCGCACATCGTGAAGGAATCCGAGGGTGTGGAGATCGACCCCCAGTACAACGAGAAACAGTACACGATGGTGGACACCACGAATTTCAAGAAGGTCATCAACGGAATGTGGAGAGCCGTCAACAGCGGCTACGGTTCGGGAGGTACGGCATCGGTCGCCGCCGTCCCGGGTCTGGACATCTGCGGCAAGACAGGTACCGCACAGAATCCGCGCGGAGCCGACAACTCCGTGTTCATCTGTTTTGCACCGAAGGATGATCCGAAGATTGCGGTGGCGGCATACATCGAGAATGCAGGTTTCGGAGCGACCTGGGCCGCCCCGATTGCTTCCCTGCTGATTGAACAGTATCTCAACGGAGAGATTAGCGATGAAAGGAAGGGGCTGGAGAAGAGAGTCCTCGAGGGCAATCTGATGAGCCGCGTCAAAGCCGAGAAATAGGAAATGGTACAGAACTTTTCGGACAGAGGGCTCAGGAAGAGCATTGACTGGAAGCTGGTGGTCACCTACCTGCTTCTGATTCTCATCGGCTGGGTAAACATCTACGCCTCCATCCACTCCGACGGGCCGTCGTCCATCTTCGATTTCAATTTCCGCTGCGGGAAGCAGTTCGTATGGATTCTGACCGCCCTGGCGCTGGCATCCCTGATCCTGTTCGTCATACCGGCCCGCTTGTGGGAGAGCGCCTCGCTCCCCCTGTACCTGGGGACACTGCTTCTGCTGGTTGCCGTGATATTCCTCGGAGTGGAAGTCAAGGGCTCCCGCTCCTGGTTCGAATTCGGGCCCGTGAGATTCCAGCCGGCGGAAGTGTCGAAGATAACCACCTCCCTTCTTCTGGCAACCCTGATGAGCCAGTCCGGCTTCAAGATAACCCGCTTGCGCGACCTGATGCTCACCGCCCTGGTCATCGGAGTACCTATGCTTGTAATCCTTGGCGAAAGCGAGACCGGATCGGCCCTGGTGTATGTCGGCTTCATATTCGTAATGTACAGGGAAGGTTTCTCGGGCTGGTGGATTGCCGCCATCGGCATAGCCATCCTGATGTTCATACTGACCCTGACGGCCTCGCCATACACGGCGCTGCTGGTCCTCATAGGCATCCTCATAGTCTGCAACTCGCTGAACAACCACAAGGGTTTCAGTGTTTTGATCATCGTCAACATCCTTGTCTTCGTCCTTCTGGCACTGCTGCCGTGGGCCCTCGGCAAGATGGGCGGCGAGGAGAGCTTCATCCGCAAGATCAAGCCTTTGTATGTTCTGGTAGGAATATGCGTGTGCGCAGTTCCGATATTCCTCATCAAGGGCTTCAAGGAAAGGAACAGGTTCATCTCCCTGTCCGCCCTGTCGCTGCTTGCGGGCATCGCCCTGGTCTTTTCGGTGGATTATATTTTCAACGACATCCTCAAGGACCACCAGAGAAAAAGAATCGAGGTTCTGCTCGGAATGAAGGAAGATCCGGCTGGGGTAGGTTACAACGTCAACCAGTCGATGATTGCCATCGGGTCCGGAGGCCTGACCGGCAAAGGATTCCTGAACGGAACGCAGACCACCTTCGGCTTCGTCCCTGAACAGAGCACCGACTTCATCTTCTGCACGGTGGGAGAGGAATGGGGCTTTCTGGGCTGCCTTGTCGTGATAGCGCTCTATGTGTTCCTGATCTGGAGGCTGATCTACGACGCGGAACAGTGCCGGGAGGCATTCACCAGGATATTCGGGTATTGCGTGGCCGCCTGCATATTCATGCATCTGTTCATCAATGTGGGGATGACCATCGGACTGATGCCCGTAATCGGCATACCGCTGCCGCTGCTGAGCTACGGAGGGTCGAGCCTCTGGGCGTTCACTGTGCTGATATTCATATTCATTGCCCTTTACAGGCAGGAGAAAAAATATTTTTAGGATGAAAAAGACTGTACTAATTGCCATAGCGCTTGGACTGCTCCTCGCCAGCGCATGCGGAGGGCGTCAGGAGAAGAAGAAGACGATTCAGGAAGAGCCGATTACAGAGCTGCTCGGAGAACTCGAGGAGGGCTGTCTGGGAGACTCTGTGATTGTCTATACCTGCGACGGGGTGAACGAGGAATATACCGCCTATCCGATTATTGACGAAATGTTCGCCGTCAATCTGAAGACGGACAGGATGACGACCGGAAGCATCATGATACTGTATGACGGAGGGCTTTCCAACGGCTTTTTCGTCCCGGAAGGAGGGAAAATCCGTTTCAGGATGAACAAGAGGGGGAAGGTCACTATCTCCACTCCTCGAGGCAACTCTATTTCAGAGGATTATTCAAATCTCTCACGCGAATCGTCCAATCTTCATTTCAGGCTTGTCCGGCAGAGGGATTCGGTAGCCAAGGCGGACGGACTCACGGGCGAAAGCCTTGACAGCCTCGATGCCTTATTCAAAGGAAAATACGATGACGTGATCAGAAAACAGTCGCTGGAAACCCTGAAGAAGCACGGGGATGACGTGCTTGGCGTTATCGCGATCAACAATATTCTGGTACTCGACGGTGCGGATGCCGCGCGCAAACTGATGACAGGGCTAAGCGAAGAGGCCAAAAATCATCCGGCAATCCCGGATAGCCTTAAGTTCTGATTTTTTTGCTAACTTTGCAGCCGTTGCCTTGGTGGTGAAATGGTAGACACGAGGGACTTAAAATCCCTTGGACAGCAATGTCCGTGCGGGTTCGATTCCCGCCCGAGGCACTCTTTCAACAATCCCCGGAATCGCGCCGGAAAAGGTCGCAGAGCAGATTGCGGTAGAGGTTGAGCAGGCGGTTGAACACAAGATAGAAAGGCAGGAAGAGCGGAAGCAGGAGGCGAAGGACGAAACTGACGGTGTGAGACCAGGCTTTGTCTTCCAACCTGGAGACAATCAACACTTCCGGCAGCCAAATCGGGGCTGCAGGCACTATGCAGGCAGCAAACAGAGGCAGGGATATCAAGCTCAGCAAAAACCTCGGCACTATCCGGTCATGGCGCCTCGGCGGAATCCTTCCGATCAGCGAAAGCAACTCTTCCCTCAGGTCCGTGCAAAGGCTGCGATAAATGTCATTCTTGCTGCTGCCAGCCCTGGCGGCGAAATATTCACCCAGCTCCAGGCTCTTGCCAATCCGGATTGCAGCGCGTCCGCCCTCGCGGAAAAAATACTCGTAGTCAATGCCCACGGGCACTATGTACACCTTCTTTCCGTTCATGTCAAGAGCCATCTTGCTGATGCGGAATATGCCCTTCTTGACAGGCAGCAAGCCTCTTTGCGCGCAGTGCGTGCCCTCGCTGAAGATGCAGAAAGGCACCTCCTTGTCCATACACTCGACGATTTGCCGGAAAACTTCGTAGTTGCCTGCCACCTCCCTGAGGCCGTCCCTTTCGCGGGCGATCGGGAGAATGCGCAGCCAGCGGAGCATGGAGCCGATTTTAGGGTTGCGGAAGATGTCGAAGCGAGCAGCGAAGGCCACGCTTCCGTGCTTTATCAGCAGAATCATGAGCGGATCCATAAGAGCCGCGCAGTGGTTGGGCGCATACATAATGCTGCCGTCCGTAGGAAGATTCTCCCTTCCGCTGATTTCCAGATGCGAAAAGGAAGTGCGTGTCGTAAAGTCCACCCAGTAGCGCAGGATGTTGTACCACCTGTCGTTTTCCCAGACTTTTCTCATAGCGGAGCCGTTTTACTTGGCTTTCCTGCGGTCTGCAAGATTGCACAGGCCACTCACGGTCAGGCCGGAGACAATATGCCATATTCCCCACCACGCAGTGATAACGAGCGTTCCTCCGTGAGGCGGGAAAGCGTCGAATATGCCCGTCCCGAGCAGGAGCACAAGACCCAGGCCGCTATTCTGAATGCCGGTCTCAATGGCGAGGGTCCTGCGGTCGGCAGTACTCACCCTGAAGACTTTGCCCACGCTCCAACCTATGCCGAGGGCAAGCAGGTTATGGAGCAGGACAACCAGGAATATGTACTTGATGCACTTCAGGAAGGCATCTATATTGCCCATAAAGGAAAGCACCACCATTGCAATGAAGAAAAGGATGCTGAAATACTGGAAAGGCTTCTTGAGCTTTTCCGCCACTTTGGGGAGGAAATGAGAGGTCAATATGCCGAGGGCAAGAGGCACTCCGAGCAGAATCACCACGGTCTTGAAGACATCCCAAATGGGAATGGTGAGCTGAGGCAGGGTGGAAGCGATTCCGCTGACCTGAAGATAGAGGTTTCCGTAAAGCCAGAAATTGAAAGGAGTGGTGACTATCGCAAGAGCGGTGCTGATTGCGGTACAGCTGACCGAGAGCTCGACATTGGCCTTTGAAATTGAACTGATGAAGTTGGAGATATTGCCACCCGGGCAGGAGGCAACCAGTATCATGCCCATTGCCATTGTCCAGCTGATGCTGCTTTTCAGGCAGACTGCGAGCAGGAAGGTGAAAAGCGGAAGGAGTATGAACTGGCACAGCATTCCGAGCAAGACTGATTTGGGTTTGGTGAATACGTCCTTAAAGGTTTGCGGCTTGATGCCGAGCGCCACTCCGAACATCACGAAAGCCAGGACTATATTGATGGTGTTCATTCCGCCAGCATTGAGGCTGACATTGATGCTGTCTATTGTGTTTGCAATTTCAGGACTCATATTCCAGTAATCAATCGGTTCTTCGGGTCCAAAGATATATAATTATTTTCAAATGCACTCTTTTGTTGCTTATGGGCAGTATTCCAGCATTATGGCATTGATGTTCCTGCCGCAGGATATGCCCTCCCGACGGGCCGAGAAGAAACGTGCATCCGTGTAAGTATCTATATCCGACACGGTTATGTTCTCTTGTAATACTCCGCACTCTGTCAGGGAGAAGCGGACGCATTCCTTCAGGTCGATGTGGTGACCGCCTTCCATCGAACCCTCCTTCCTCGCTCCCCGGAACGACCAGACCCTGTCAATAGGGAATCCGGATTTCTTGAATGTCAATGCTACCTCCTCCCCGATCTGGAAGCTGTCATAGCCGATTCCCGGACCGACAACCGCGCGGATGTCTTCCGGACGTGTTCCGAACATACGGTACATTTCCATTACCGCCTTCTTGCTTATCATATTCACAGTCCCCCGCCAGCCGCTGTGCGCCGCGCCTACGGCCTTGTGCACCGGATCATACAGGAGCACGGGAATGCAGTCGGCGGTACGGACTCCTATGGCCACTCCGGGAAGGTCAGTCACAAGGGCATCCACACCTTCGAGTTCCTCCCGTGTCAACTCCGGCCTGTTCACATAAGCGACATTGGTCGAATGTGTCTGGTGGGGCTGTACCACCGCGCAGGGGAGTTCAACGTCACGGCCCGCGGTGAAGGCGCGAACTCCACCACCAAGCTCATATTCAAGAAGTGCTGTCATCTGAATATAAATAATTATTGTTGTTCGAAAGAATATCCACTTGTCTCATCGTCCAGGCGGTTCCCGGGAAGAAGCGGGAAGGGCGATGCCGTCACATCATGAATACGAAGAATACTGCCAGGACCAGACAGGCAAATGCGGCCAGATGATTCCAGTGCAGAGCTTCTCCCCTGAAAAGGACGGTCACGATTATGCTGAAAACGACAAGCGAGACAACCTCCTGGATGACCTTGAGTTGGACAAGGCTGAAAGGGCCGCCGTTCCCTGAAAAACCGATACGGTTCGCTGGAACCTGGGCGCAATATTCAAAAAACGCCAGCCCCCAGGAAAACAGAATCACCAGAATGAGCGGCCAGCCCGTGGAGACCTTCATCTCCTGGAGTTTCAGATGCCCGTACCAGGCGAAAGTCATGAATATGTTGGAGAGTACGAGCAGGAGGATTGTGGATAATGCTTTCATGTTTCCAATGAAAAAAAAGGGTGGCCGAAGCCACCCCATTGATATTGTCAATAACAAAATGTTACTTCTTTGAAGACTTCTTGGCCTTTGCAGGAGCCTTGGCGGCAGCCTTTGCCTGGCTTCTGACGGTTGCATCGTACATTATCGGAGTACCGATGAAGATTGATGCATAGGTACCGATGCAGATACCGAGGATGAGGGCTACTGCAAGACCTCTGATGGACTCGCCGCCGAAGATTGCGATTGCAAGCATCGTGACAAGAGTTGAGACGGAGGTGTTCACCGTACGGGTCAATGTTGCATTGAGCGCGAGGTTGGTGTTCTCCTTGAGGTCTGCATTCGGATGCAGCATCCTGTACTCGCGGATTCGGTCGAAGATGACCACGTTGTCGTTGATCGCATAACCGATGATGGTCAGGATTGCGGCGATGAAGGTCTGGTCAACGTCGAGGTTGAACGGAAGGATTCCGGAGAACAGTGAGAAGAAGCCGATGACGATGAGGGCGGTGTGTGCGAGTGAAACGACACCTCCGAGTCCCCAGGTCCAGCCCTTGAATCTGACTGCGATGTAGGCGAAGATCACGAAGAGGGCGAGGATGACGGCGATGATGGCGTCACGCTTGATGTCGTTCGCGATGGTAGGACCCACCTTGTCGGAAGAGATGATACCGTTAGGATTGTCAAGGGTTGACTTGAACTGGTCAATCGACATTGTATTGTCCTCGAAGAAAGGAATCAAGGCATTGTAGAGTTTTGCCTCAACCTCTGCATCGACCTCGCTGGACTCGTCCTCGTTCTTGTACTGGGTAGTGATCTTCATCTGGCTTTCACCACCGAACTGCTTGACTTCGACAGCTCCGTCGAATTCGGCAATCGCAGCCTCGCGTACCTGCTCTGCGGTCACAGGCTGGTCAAAACGTACGACATAGGTACGGCCGCCGGTGAAATCGACACCGTAGGTGAATCCCTTGGTGAAGATGGAAACCAGAGAGATGAGAATCAGGACACCGGACACGATGTAAGTGACCTTGCGGGCTTTGATGAAGTCGAAGTGGGTGTTCTTGAGGAAGTTCTTTGTAAGCTTGTTCTCGAAGGAAATCTTCTTGCCCTTGGAGATACGGCCCTCGAAGTAGAGTCTGGTGATGAAGATTGAAGTGAGAACAGAAGTGATGATACCGATGATCAGGGTGGTGGCGAAGCCCTGGACAGGGCCGGAACCGAATACGAAGAGAACGATACCGGTGAGGAGGGTGGTTACCTGACCGTCGATGATTGCTGAATATGCGTTCTTGTAACCGTCAGCCACAGCCTTGCTCAGTCCCTTGCCTGCGGCAAGTTCCTCCTTGATGCGCTCGTAGATAATCACGTTGGCATCCACCGCCATACCCATCGTCAAGACGAGACCGGCGATACCCGGAAGGGTGAGGACGGCTCCGAATGAAACGAGGACTCCGAAGAGGAAGAGCACGTTGCAGATGAGAGCCAGGTCGGCGGCAAGACCGGCGCCCTGATAGAAGAATATCATATAGATGAGGACGAGGATGAAGGCGATGATGAATGAAATCATACCTGCCTTGATGGACCTCGCACCCAGTGAAGGACCTACGACCTGCTCCTGGATGATGGTGGCCGGTGCAGGGAGCTTACCTGACTTGAGGACATTGACAAGGTCGTTGGCCTCATCAGGAGTGAAGTGTCCCGTGATGGAAGAGTTTCCTCCGGTGATAGCACCGTTGACCATAGGATAGGAATATACCATGCCGTCGAGCACGATGGCGATCTGCTTGCCGACATTGTCTCCGGTCATGCGTGCCCAGATGTTGGCGCCTTCGGCGTTCATGCTCATTGAAACTGAAGGCTCGCCGTTCTGGCCGTGCTCATAGACGGTGCGGGCGTCAGTCACAACGCCGCCGTCCAGCTTGGCCTTGCCGTCCCTTGAGGTGGCCTTGATGGCGACAAGCTCGTAGTAGTTGTCGGCAGCGAGGCGCTCTGAAGGATGTACGGTCCACATTGCCCTGAACTCAGCCGGGAAAATTTCGGCGATCTGAGGCATCTTGAGGTACTTGTTGACCTTGGCGGTGTCAACTGCGGCGGCGAAACCGATGCAGGCGTCACCTGCCTGTGAAGGGGTCAGGACAGCGAAGAGAGGGTTGAGCTTCTTGAATGCCT
Source organism: Candidatus Cryptobacteroides sp. (assembly GCA_051878295.1). Taxonomy (GTDB): domain Bacteria; phylum Bacteroidota; class Bacteroidia; order Bacteroidales; family UBA932; genus Cryptobacteroides. The sequence continues at coordinate 125,262 of JBJEJV010000021.1, read as the reverse complement.
CGAACTCCTTGTCGGTCTGCTCCTGATTTGCAAGCTCGGCGCTGAGAAGAGAATCTGCGGAATCAACAGCAGGGACGTCTGCAGGAGCCTCTGCAGGAGCGTCTTCGCTCTCTTCAACATCGGAAAGAATCTCAGCAAGCTTGGAGTTGGCCTCTGCGAGATAGCCGGCGACCTCCTGATAAGTGAAGGTCTCCCAGAACTCGAGGGATGCGGTACCCTGGAGAAGCTTTCTTACACGCTCAGGTTCCTTGACACCAGGAAGTTCGACGAGGATGCGTCCGCTGTTGCCGAGCTTCTGGATCGAAGGCTGGGTCACACCGAAACGGTCGATACGGTTGCGGAGAACGTTGAATGAGTTCGAAACAGCGCTTTCAGCCTCTGCACGGATGACGGAGATGACCTCCGCGTCAGTTGATTCCGGCTTGATCCTGTCCTTCATCTCATAGGTTCCGAAAATCTGCGAGAGACGCTTGCCTCCGGAGACCTCCTTCCAGGCGGCGGCGAAGAGAGTGATGAAATCCTCCCTTGAGTTGACGCTGCGCTCCTTGGCGAGGGAGAGAGCCTTGAGGAATTCCGGATCCGTGTTGTTGCCGGCGAGTGCCTTCACAAGGTCCTGAAGCTGCACCTGCAGCATTACGTTCATACCTCCCTTGAGGTCAAGACCGAGGTTGATTTCCTTTGTCTTGCACTCCTTGTAGGTGTTCCAAAGGAAAACCTTCTGGTTTGAGATGGAATCGATGAATACCCTGTTGCAATCCTTTCTGATGGAATCCAGATAATATGCCTGGTCCTCGATTGCTACCTTGGCGAACTCTGCGGAATTCTGGGCGGCTACCGCTGCCTTCTCCGCATACTTTTCAGCCTTCTTTTCCTGGATGGATGTCACCGCCGTGAAGGAAAGCTGCCAAATGGAAGCGATTGCCAACAGGATTGCGACAAGCCTGATCCAACCTTTACTTTGCATAATACGTTAATTTTTTATCGATTTTTATTTTATAGTTTTCTTTAGCGCAAAATTAAGGGTACAAATTTAGTATTTTTTTCTTAGAAATGAATTATCTGCCAAGTATTTCTTAAATTTGCAGATGCACAGATGCACCATTACGGATGAAATACAGGTATGTCGTCATATTCTCCATGGCCGTTGCCATGGTCTTTTGTCCTCCGGCTTCAAGGGCCCAGATCAGAGTGAACAGACTCCTCGCCGGCGCAGATTCCGCAAGGCTGTCCTATGATTTCAAGACAGCCGAAGAGCTGTGCCGGAAAGCGCTTGAGGTGGCGGACTCGAGCGACCTGGGCAGAATCGAAGAACAGCTGATGATGGCCCAGAACGGACTGAATATGATGGATTACTGCTCCGACCCGACCGTCGTCGCCAGACAGACCTTCCCGCTCAAGGACTTCTTCCTCTTCTACCCGCTCCCGAACAAAAGCTGGAGAAAGAGCCCGAACCAGCTCGACTCGACGGCTTCAGGCCGGATTCCGACTCCGGTGTTCTATCCTGACGGAGCGGAGGAAATCTATTATTCCTGCACGGACGAGCAGGGAATCCGGAACATCTGTCGGACAATCCACAAGGACTCCCTCTGGACGGTCCCGACACTCATCAACGAGCATATCACCAGTTATTCCGACGAGATATTCCCGATGGTTTCCGCCGACGGCAAGACTCTCACCTTCGCTTCCAGCGGACTGTACGGGATGGGCGGCTACGACCTTTACCAGGCCGAATGGAATCCTGACACCAACGACTGGGGCGTGCCCGTGAACATGGGCTTCCCATATTCATCGCCCTACAACGACTTCCTGCTGATCAACACGGAAGACGGGAAATACACCATATTCGCATCCGACCGCGGGTGCGGGAAAGACAGCGTCTGCATCTATGTCCTTGAATATGACGTGATGCCGGTGAGGACATCCGTCGGAGGAGTCAAGGAACTCCGCACGCTCTCCTCCCTGGTTCCGAAGGACGACCCTACGCGGATAGACAACGATTCCGCCGTCTCGGGCAAGGAAATGGAGTCCCCCGAACAGCAGCATTATCTCGAACAGCTGAAAGCCGTCCGCACGATGAGGGATTCCCTCGCGAGGTTCACCGCCAGGCTGGACGGAATGAGGTCGAGGCTCGCCAGCGCTTCAGACGACGAGAAAGCCGCCCTGACCGATAGCATTCTGGAGAGCGAACTGCATCTTCCGGCGCTGAACGACGCCCTGAAGAAGGCTGTGGGCAAGCTCCAGGAGATTGAGATGGATTTCCTGATGAAAGGGATGGTCTTCGATGCGGGGAAACTGCAGGCCCAGGCCGACAAGGAAGTGGTAGGAGCCTCTTCGGGCTACACCTTTACAAGGAATGAGTACGGCCCTTCGTTCGCCCTGGAGATGGAGCAGCCTGTCAGGAAGTTCGACTATTCATTCATGATACTCCCCGAGGGCCGCTTCGCCGAAGACAACAACCTCCCGGCGGGACTTGTCTATCAGATCCAGATATTCACCCAGTCACGCAAGGCCACAGTGGCAGACATCAACGGGCTGAGCCCTGTCTTCGAAAGGCTCAATCCTTCCGGAAAGTACACCTGTTCGGTGGGCCTGTTCCGCAACTATGCTTCGGCACTGGAAAACCTCAACAAGGTCAAGGGCAGGGGATTCAGGACCGCCATCATCACCGCCTACAAGGACGGCAAGCCTGTGGGAGTGGCCGAGGCGCGCAAGATGGAGTCTGAAATCACGAGCCTCTTCTTCGTGAAGATATTCCCCGAGAACGGCCAGTCCCTCGCCGAGCAGGCCGTGAGCGTCATCCAGGACAACACGGACAAGGATTTGCAGAAGTCGGTCGAGAACGGCTCGATAATCTACAGGGTCGGACCTTTCAATGACGGCCAGGAGGCAGAAAATCTTATGCAGGCCATCCGACAGGCCGGAGAAGGCAACGTTTCCGTCATCGAGACCAGATGACACCTCCCGCAGGCCCGCATCCGGGCAATCAGAACTGGAAATAGATGAAGGACTGAAGGTCGGCGACCACGAACTGGAAGATCAGGAAGACTGCCAGGGCGCAGACCAGCACCATCAGCGGAAGCGGCATGCTGGCGAACCAGAGCCTGTAGCGGCGCTTGAACCTGTCCGGTAGCCAGTGGATCAGCATTCCCGCCACGAACACGATTATCACGTTCCTGTGATGCCAGGCCATCTGCGGGACAAGGCTCAGGTCCCAGCTGCCTCCGATGCGCTCCACCATATTCTTTGCCGTGTTCCACGCCTGCTCGTTGGCAAGCGCCGGCTCGAGGTTCGACCCGCTGCGGAAGAAAAGGCGGGTGAAGGTTATGAATATGAAGGTCATCAGCACCGACCAGGCGTTGTCCAGCCACTTGAACGCCGCCTTGAAACCGCACTTGTGGTAGAGCATATGCACCCAGGCCCCGAAGGCGATGACGGCCGTCCAGACGAAGAAGAGATTGAATACCGCGGCCGGGAAGGAACGCTTCAGGAGATAGAATGCCAGGCAGACGAGGGAGACGAGCAGGGTCCGGACATAGACATTGCACCGGTGCCAGAAGCGGTAAATCAACATTCCGAGTCCGTTGAGTCCGCCCCAGATCATGAAATTCCAGCTGGCCCCGTGCCAGAGTCCGCCCAAGAGCATCGTGTCCATCCTGTTTATGTCGGCGACGAGTTCTTTCCTGAGGCCTTTGCAGCAGGCTATCAGAAGCGCAAGGATCACGGTGAGGGCCATCACCGTACCGAAGACCCACCAGTTGCGGGCGAGGGCGGAAGCGAGGAAGCCGATTCCGAGGAGAATCGCATAGGACCAGAAAGTGCCCTTGCGGTTGCCTCCAAGAGGAATATAAAGGTAGTCCTGAAGCCATTTGGAGAGGGAAATATGCCACCTCTTCCAGAACTCCGACGGGTTGCGCGCCTTGTAAGGGGAATTGAAGTTCTTTGGAAGATGGAAGCCCATCAGCATCGCCACTCCGATGGCGATGTCGGTGTAGCCCGAAAAGTCGGCATAGACCTGCAGGGAGTAGCCGAAGAGGGCGAGAAGATTCTCGAAGCCGGAGTACAGCAGCGGATTCTCGAACACTCTGTCGCAATGGTTGACGGCGAGATAGTCGCTGAGGATGAGTTTCTTCGCGAGACCGTTCAGAATCCAGAAGACGGCGATGCCGAAGTGTTTCCTGGTCAGGAAGAATGGCTTGTGAATCTGCGGGATGAAGTCAGTAGCCCTCACTATCGGGCCGGCGACCAGCTGCGGGAAGAAGCTGATGTAGAAGCCGAAGTCGATGACATTGCGGACCGGTTCGATTCTCCCCCTGTGGACATCCACCATATAGCTGATTGCCTGGAAGATGAAGAAGGAGATCCCTACTGGCAGGAAAATCGAATCGACGCTGAAGACCGGAGCGCCGGCGAGGGTGTTGCCCGCTGAAGCAATCCAGTCCTGCACGACGAAGTTCGTGCCGAAGAGGTTGTTGACGACATCGGTGACGAAATAGGCGTACTTGTAGTAGCAGAGGAGGGACAGGCTGACGGCCACTCCGAGGAAGAGGAAGAAGGCTTTCCACCCCTTGCTCCGCAGTTTCGGAAGGATGAGTCCTATGAGATAGCCGGACAGAATCACCGCAAGGAGCAGGAGCAGGAAGAGTCCGCTGGTCTTGTAGTAGAAGAACAGGCTCATCAGGAGCAGGAAGGCGTTCCTCAGGAGAATCTTGTTGCGGAACAGGCAGAGGAAGCAGAGCACAATAGCGAAGAAGGCCCAGAAGTAGCTCTGGGTAAACAGAAGCGGATGAGCCTGATCGAATGCGAAAAGGTTCTCCAGATAGTCAAGCGCCACTTTTGCGAAATCCGTCATCGGCCGTTCCTGTTCAGATGTTCCACATATTTTTCCATCAAGGCATTGTACAGCAGATCCCCGAGCAGGCAGTACCCGTCATCCGTGAAATGCACCTTGTCCTTCCGGGCCAGCCCCGCCGACTCCCATTTCTTCATCGACTCGAGCCCGCCCATTATTTCAAACTGGTCCCAGACTCCCCCGCCGCACTCGCGTCCGAGCTCAAGGAAGGCCTGACGTGCCCTGGGGCCGTTCTGATTGACATAATATCCCTTCTTTCGGGAGCGTCTGTAGCTGTCATTGTTGGTCACGAAGAGCAGGGCGCAGTCCGGATTGACAAACCTCAGCCTGGCAATCAAAGCCTTGTACCTTTCCTTGAACACCTCTTCGGAGAAGGAGGTCGAAACCGCGTCGTTGATGCCGATTGCGAGAATTGCGAGGTCCGGCTTGACCAGGCCCAGGTCCCTCTCGAAATCCGTGCATCGTGAATATGACAGCAGCCCGGCGCCGTTGACACCCACTCCCGAGACGCTAATCCCGTGGGAAGAAGCCTTGTCCAGGAATATGCCGGTGAGCGTGAAGTCCCCCGAAGTCCCGCTCAAGGCTATCCTTACAGAGTCCTGCGGCTGGGTGAAGCGGAAGACCCAGCAGGAATCGCCGGCAGTACCCGAAAGCGTGTCCCCGCACTCCCCGACGACAATCGGCGCAAGGTCTCCGGAGCTTGAATATCCCAGGACGGTCATCCTGTCAAAAGGGGCCGGAACGTCATCATCCGCCGGCTGCCGGGGCACCATGACTATCTTCACCGAGGCTCCGGGGTCAGAGGTGCTGATAGCCATACCGCTCAGCCCGAGCACGGCCGAAGGCTCCCTCTGGACACACTTGGAGGCCTTCCATATTCCTTCCGTCCGGGTCTTGAAGCCCGAGGGATTGTTGGTCTTCGCTGCCGAGAACGGGAAGAGGAAACCCGGCCCGGCATCCGGGGTGCCGGTCTGGCCGAAATCCCTGCCCATCGACAGGAGGTCGTTGCGGATCTGCCTTGTCATCGTCCCTCCCTGGACGTGGGAGCCTCCGAGATGGAGGATGTTCACCCTTCCCTCGCCCATCAGACAGACCGAATCGAGTTTCGCGAAGAAGGAATCGAAGGCGGAGGAATCGCCCTCGAAGATGATGTGGTTCTTGTCCAGTGAAGCGAAGCCGAGTTCAGGCAAAGCCTTGAAGGCCGGCTGGGACATCAGCAGGAAAGGAAGCAGAAGGGATATGGCGGTCAGCAATGACTTCTTCATCGTTCGGTCAGAGGTATTTCTTCATCTTGTCGGGTATCTCCGGGATGACGGGATATTCATTGAAAAGGGAATAGTACAGTTCGGGGAAGGAGCCATCCTCCCAGCAGGTCACCAGATACTCCACGTCCCTGTCCTTCCCGTCCTTGTCGTAATGCTTCTTCATGTCCACTCCGAACAGGCTTGCAAGTCCCTGCCAGAATCCCGCGGCGACTCCGCTCTTGTAGTCCCGGATGAGGTCGTGCGGGGATTTGCCCGTCTCGCGGTCGATGAGTTTCATCAGGAGCTGCCCCTGGCTCATCGTCATCTGCCGGGCAGTCTGCTCGTAGGATGAGATTATCCTGCGCTGGAGGGCATTGACGTAGGCTTCCTTCTGGCGCCTTGTCATATTCCCTTCCGAAAAGGCCTTGTCTGCATTCTCGACGAGCTGCCTGGCTATCGTCGAATAGGGATAGACCTTGGCGAAATTGGCCACCAGCTTCTTGTACTGGCGCAGTTCCTTCCGGGACTTCTCCCCGATGCTCAGCGACGGCGGCAGGGTGTCGAAGAAGACAGTGTCACCCTTGTCCTTATAGTACGGCAGCCCCGTCTGCGCGTGCAGAAGGCTCTGCGGCCACAGGCAGAGGAGGGCCAGAACAAGGGAGCTTGCGGAACGGAGAATGTACGTCTTCATGGTCAGGAAAGGTCAAGGCTGTCGCGGATGCTTTCCAGGCAGTCGTTGACAAGGTCTTCAGGATGAGTCTTCCTGAAGCGGTAGAAGTCATATAACATAAGGAAGGAGCGCGAGAGGGCCGAACCGACTTCCTGGGAACCTTTGGTGGTGAAATGAATATGGTCGGGTCCGGCCAGCGGTGGGTCATGCTTCACCCACTGCGCCATCGAGCCCTTGCCTCCCATCATCGCGAAAGTGTCCCAGAAAGCCACCCCCTTGTCCAGGCAGGTGACTTTGAGGGAATCCACAAGTTCGTCGAGCATTGGCCAGGAGACCATCTGCCCGTCAACCCGCTTGGCCATGTCTGCCGGACCCACGAACAGGAGACAGGCTTCCGGGGCCACCTCCCTGAAATAGTCGAACTGTCTCTCGAGTTCGTTCATATAGGAGGATATGCTCCTCCTCCCGGAGATGCCCGGCATCGCGTTGCCTCCGAATTCGAGGATGATCATCTCGTGGCCGGCCATGCTGAAAAGCCTGCTCATATAGAGGGAATCGATGCCTGTGAATATATTGCCGGATGAACCGCGCAGCGCGACGTTGTCCACCGTGACTCCGGAATCGCCGTCGAGCATTACGCCGTACACGTCTCCCGTGCCGCTGAGGCTGAAAGTGGCGGAGGAAATGGTGTCAGGGAAGGCCCAGCTGACCATCGACAGGTCCCCGGACTTCTCTTCGGTCCTGACCACGAGGCTGTCGCCCGGATAGCCCTGAAGGGTGATTTCAAAGGGGAGGTCGCCCCTGTCGGCCTTGAGTATCGAGACTTTCTTGACTTTCCGGGCGAGAGGCTGGCAGAACCGGCTCGGGGATTCCTTGAAGGAGAACCGGCCGCCGTTGCTGACGGAGACATAGCTGGTCATTATGCCGTATCTCTTCTTCGGGTCCCGGCTGGCAAGCGAGTCGGTGACTCTGGCGTAGCGGGACATCGAGCCGGAATGTGAGAGGATAACCGAGGATGAGGCGATTCTCTGGATGAGCGGGACCATTCCGGGACCGCAGCCTCCGAACCTTTGCTGAAGATTCTGGCGGAGTACCGAGGAAATCCTGTCCATCTCGAGCTGGGAATCGCCGTAGTGCATTATCCGGACCGTCCGCCCTTTGGCGGAGGCGCTGTCGATGGTCTCGAAGAGGGAATCGAAGTAGCGGTAGTCCTCGCCCGGAAGCAGGATGCGGTTGGGGTCCCCGGTGAGGTAGTCGAGGAAGACCGAGAGGGAATCCCCGGTGCTGTCCAGAAGGGCCCGGCGCTGCTGCTCCCTCAGGAGGACGGAGTCGATGTCGGCCGTCGGGCTTTCATTGAGATTCGCAAGGTACTGCCGGTAGGAACTGAAACGGAGCGTGACGCCGTCTGTCAGCCTTATCCCGTCGGCAGGGTAGAAGTACCAGGCCGCGAGCAGGACCAGCAGGACAGAGAGGACAAAGACGAAGACTCCGGAGCGTTTCATTTCAGATTCTCATTCTCACAATGTCGTGAACCGTAAAGATAATCATTTCAGTGCACATCGGCATATTCCCGGGCGCGGAGAACTTCACCGGCCCTGACGGAAGGGCTAACCTGCCGCCTGGACAAGTTTCTCTGCCAGCTGCAGGAAGGCGACTCCGTCAGGACGGGAAGAGAGAGCCGCAGGCTCGCCCGCATCGCCGCACTCGCGGATGCTCTGCACTACAGGAATCTGTCCGAGGAGCTCGACCCCGTATTTCCGGGCGAGGCCGGCGCCGCCGCCTTCGCCGAAGATGTAGTACCTGTTCTGCGGAAGCTCAGCAGGAGTGAACCAGGACATATTCTCGACAAGTCCGAAAATCTTTTTGGAAATATGCTCGTTCCGGAACATGTTGACACTCTTCTCCACATCGGAAAGCGCAATGGTCTGAGGCGTGGTCACAATCACGGCGCCCTCGACCGGAATGTCGTTCAGCAGGCTGATGTGGATGTCGCCCGTTCCCGGAGGCATGTCGATGAGAAGATAGTCCAGCTCGCCCCAACGGACTTGGAGAATCATCTGCTTGAGGGCATTGCAAGCCATCGGGCCCCTCCAGATGAAAGCCTGCTCACGCTGGGCGAAATAGCCGATGGACATCCATTTCACGCCGTATTTCTCGACAGGAAGGATGAGTTCCCTTCCGTCTTCGGCCTGCTCGGCCAGAGGCATTTCACCTTCGGTACCTGTCATTATCGGGACGGAAGGGCCATAGATGTCGGCATCGGCAAGACCGACCTTGTAGCCCAGACGGGCCAGGGCCACGGCCAGATTGACCGCCACCGTTGACTTGCCCACGCCGCCCTTGCCGGAAGCGATTCCGATGATGTGCTTCACGGCGGCGACTTCCTCGAAGCCCAGGTCAAGCCCCGGCTTCTTCTTCGGCGCATCTTCCGCCACGACCTGCCTGACCTCCACGGAGACACCCGGGAAATGGCGGATGACAGTGGCGCGGGTGCTGCCGGTGAGATATTCGGTAAGCGGATCGCGTCTCTTCGGGAAGGCCAGGGTGACCGTCACCTTGTCCGCGTCGATTTCCACCCCTCCTACCATTCCCAATTCGATTATGTTCCTGTTCCCTTTGGCCGGATGGACGACCTCAGTGAGAACGTCAAGTATTTCCTGTTCAGTCATTTGAATATCACTTTACAATGTCCATTTCCTTCAGCAGGTAACCTGCGCCTCCGAACTTGTCCATAAGGAAGAGGACGTAGCGGATGTCCACGCAGATGCACCTCTGCAGATCCGGCTCGAACATTATGTCGCTCGACATGCTCTCCCAGTTGCCGTCGAAGGCAAGGCCTACAAGATTTCCGTCGGCATTGAGGACAGGGCTGCCTGAATTGCCTCCCGTAATGTCATTGTTGGTGAGGAAACAGCAAGGCAGGTTGCCGTCCGCCATAGCATATTTTCCGTAATCCTTGTTCTGGTAGAGCTCCTTCAGTTTTGCAGGGACCTTGAATTCATAGTTGTCCGGGTCCTCCTTTTCGATTACACCGTAAATCGTGGTGTAATGCCTGTAGAGAAGGCCGTCCTTCGGCGAGTACGGCTTCACGGTTCCGTAGGTGAGCCTCATCGTGAAGTTTGCGTCAGGATAAGAAGCCTTCCCCTTCTGCCATTCGAGAAGACCGGCGGTGTAAGCCTTCGAGCCTGTATCCGCCTTCCCGGCCTCTTCGATGTCGATGTTCGTCAGTATTCCGGAATATACAAGCATGGCGCTTCCCGCCAGAAGGGCAGCCTTGTCAGCCATCACAGCCTGATAAGCGCCTTCTTCAGCGACGGCGGCCTTCAATTTGTCGAAGGATGTGAATATTGAAGTGGAGTACAAGTCTTCAACCAGTGCAGGGAAGTCCATTTCATCGAAGTCCTCTCCTAAACTGATATGGTTTTCCTCCCGGGCATAGGTGCGGTAGAATTCCAGCATGGCCAAAGCCATCTCCCTGTCCAGCGGTTCGTAATAGTCATTGTACCTGGCTTCGAGCTGATTCACTGCCCTGTCCAGAGCCGCCGTGGTGTCCAGGCCTGACGCTATGCCATTCTGAAAGCCTCTTTTAAGGTGAATCGGGAAGCCCATAAGTTCGATGTTCAGGATGGACTCGGCAAGAAGGACTGCATCCTTTTCAGCCTGGGCGATGGCCTTGACACCCTGGTCAATCAGCTCGAGAGCGTCCCCGTACTTTTCAGTCCTTTCTTTCTTCTTGCCCGCCCATTTCATGAAAGCGGCCTCTTTTTCTTCCTCTTTCGCGAGGATGCCCAGGTCGGCAAATGCCTTTTCCTGTCCGATCCATTTCTTCCAGCCATTGGCAGAACTTGCGTACTTGTTGGCATATTTCAACCTGACGGACGGATCCGAATCCATCCATTTCCACATTATGTTCTGACGGACCGTCCTCGCTTCGATTGAAATACTGTGCTTGTCGAGCATATGGTTGAGCTGGGACGTGGTCTGGAACCTCTGGGTGCTGCCGGGATAGCCCATGATGAAGGTGAAATCGCCCTCGTCCACTCCCTTCAAGGAAATCTTGAGGGATTTGGCCGGCTTGTAAGGCACATTGTCCTCGGAATAGTCCGCAGGCATATTGTCCTTGCCGGCATAGACACGGAACATCGAGAAGTCGCCGGTGTGGCGCGGCCACATCCAGTTGTCGGTCTCTCCTCCGAACTTGCCTATGGATGCAGGCGGGGCGCCCACGAAGCGGACGTCACGGTAGGTCCTGTACACGAGCAGATACTGCACATTGTCATTGTAGAAGTTCTCGACCACGGCTCTGCAGCCCGGATTGTCGGCCTCGGCGGCCTCTACAAGAGCCGAGGCGGACTCCTTGTCATCGGCTTTGCCGGTGACATCGGTCATGCTCACGAGGAAGGTCACGGTAAGTCCCGGAGCGGGAATCTCCTCCTTGTTGTTCATTGCCCAGAAACCGTCCTCCAGATAGTTGTGCTCGTCGCTGGAAAGCTTCTGGATGTAGCTGTAGCCGCAGTGGTGGTTGGTCACGAGAAGGCCCTTGTCGGAAATCATCTCGCCGGTGCAGCCCCCTCCGAACATCACGATTGCGTCCTTGAGCGAGGCATTGTTGATACTGTAGATTTCTTCCGGGGAAATCCGGCAGCCCATCTCCTTCATCGTGCCGGCATTGAGCTGCTGAAGAAGCGGAAGCAGCCACATTCCCTCATCCGCCTTTGCGGAGAAGGCCGCCAGAAGGGCGAGGGCCGCTGTAAAGATGTGTTTTTTCATATTCATTTTCATTCGCATTTGTTTCTTTTGCATTCGTCATTCCCGTCCGTTCAGAACAAGAGCGGTTCGAGCTCTTTCGGGTGGAAGGACCGCCTGTGGTGGACCGTGTAGCCATATTCACGGATGGCGTCGATGTGGTCCCTGGTCGGGTAGCCGAAGTTGTGGTCCCAGCCGTATTCGGGGAAGGCGGCCGCGAGGCGGACCATCTCCTCGTCGCGGTAGGTCTTTGCCAGTACCGAGGCCGCGGCAATCGAGGCGTAGGTGGCATCGCCGTGCACCACTGTCCTGTAACTGGAGAAACCGTACCTGCCGAAAGGACGGAACCTGTTGCCGTCGATGAGGAGGAAGTCCGGCTCGGGAGAAAGTTTCCCGACGGCTCTCTGCATACCTGTGACGGAAGCCCACAGGATGTTCAGGGTGTCTATTTCCCCGGGGCTGACCGCCTCCACCGCCCAGGCCACGGCCTCCCGCTCGATGACTTCCCGCAGCGTTTCCCTGTCTTTCCGGCTCATCTGCTTGGAGTCGTTGAGAAGGGGATGGCGGAAATCCGGAGGGAGGATGACAGCGGCGGCGTACACCGGACCGGCCAGAGGACCGCGCCCGGCCTCGTCACACCCGGCCTCGAGCCGCCCGGCCTCCAGGTACGGAAGCAGGCTGATTTCCTTTTGTTTCGACATAGGCTTTCCCTGTCCCGTCCCTTTTGCTTGCGGGACAGACATCGTACAAAATTACTTATCTTTTGGTTGTGGTGCAAGAAAGCGCGGCAGAGACTTCCCGCGCCGGAATCATTTTTTCCCTCCCGAGAGTCTTTCGATTTCCTTCTCATAGCGGGAAATCAGTTTCTTCCCGGTTTCGATGATGTAGTCCTTGTCTTTAATGCTGTCTTCCAGCTTCCCGATGCTCTCCCTCAGCCTCCGGTTTTCCTTCCGCAGTTCTTCGATTTCCTGCCGGAAGCCCTTCTCCATCAGCGCCAGCCTCTGCGCGTAGCGCTCCTTCTCCTCGGCAAGACCTTCTATTTCCGAATATGACAGGCCGCTGACCAGCTCGCAGATAGGGACCTCGGTCTCTTCCGCGAAGGCCCTGAAAGATTTCGTGAACAGACTGGTCTGTCCGGTCTCCAGATTGCTGTAGCCCTGCACGGAGAGATTAAGCCTTTCCGCCATCTGCTTTCTGGTGTAGCCTTTCCTTTCCCTTGTGGCCTTTATGTTCAACTTGATCTGTTTTTCTTCGTCCATAGTCGTTTCGGGTCCCTTGAAAGTAGTTGGTGTGACATCCTTCAAAGGCAAAGTTATTCATTGGTCCCCTCAACCCCTTTCAAGTCAGACTTTCAAAAACCAAGTTTGACTTTAAGAAACACACAAAAACTTTAAAAAACATAAAAATATCGCCCGTTTTCCATCCCGTCCTCCAAGTCAGACTTGCTTATTGTCCGGGGTATCGCCTTCTTTGCACAAAACAAATGCTATGAAAAAGACTGAAAAAGACTATGCCGCGTTCGAACACGCGATGAATATCGATGCCGCCTATCGGGACAACTCACTCGATTATTCAGGAATATGCTCGCTTCTCGGACTGGATCCCGCTCCGCTGGAAGACTTGCTCAAAGAGGAATTGGGCTTCACGGGAGATGAAATTGTCAGCTTCTACCGCAGGGAACTTATTAAACCGTTGTGAAAATTGTATGTCCGGTTGTTGTTATTGGCTCTTTTTTTTTATAGTTTTGTCCTTTGTGCCAATTGTACCATAATTGGCAATTGCACGAACTCATAATCAATAACAGTCATACCAATGAAAGAGTATTCAAACAAAGACATCAAAAACGTGGTTCTTCTCGGTAGTTCCAAATCCGGAAAGACCACGTTGTCTGAAGCCATGCTGTACGAAGGCAAGGTCATTGACCGCAGGGGCTCGGTGGAGGACAAGAACACTGTTTCTGACAACGATGAACTGGAAAAGGTGAACCAGAGGTCGATTTATGCGACACCTCTGTACGCCGAGTTCATGGGAAAGAAAGTCAACATCATCGATGCCCCTGGTTCTGACGATTTTGTCGGAGGCGCCATTTCCGCTTTCCGCGTGTGTGAGAACGGTATCCTGGTCGTCAACGCCCAGCAGGGTGTGGAGGTAGGTACCAGCAGCTGGATCCGCAGTGCCGACAAGCACAGGATTCCGCTCATCGTGGCAGTCAACCAGCTCGACGGCGAAAAGGCCGACTGGGACTCCACCATCGCAGCCCTCAAGGAAGAACTGGGCGGCAAGATGGTAGTTGTCCAGTTCCCTGTAGCCACCGGGGCAGGCTTTGACGGCTTCATCGACGTGCTCACCAACAAGTACTACCACTTCAAGGATGCCAACGGCACGAGAGAAGACCTCGAAATCCCTGCGGAATTCGCCGACCAGGCCGAGATGACCCGTCAGGAGCTCATCGAGAAATCAGCCGAATTCGACGACTCCCTGATGGAGAAGTTCTTCGAGGAAGGTACTCTCTCAGAGGATGACATCCGCAAAGGACTCTCTCTCGGCATCCGCGACTGCAAGGTAACCCCTGTATTCTGCGTTTCAGCCAAGAAGGACATCGGTGTCAAGAGACTTCTCGAGTTCACCAAGAACGTCGCCCTCTCTCCTGACGTCGACGACACCAAGCCGGCGAGCCTCTTCATTTACAAGAATATGCTCGAGCCGCATCTCGGTGAGGTTTCCTACTTCAAGGTAATGTCCGGTGTCATCACCCCTGGCATGGACCTCGAGGATCCGGAAACATCCAACAAAGAGCGCTTCTCAGCCATCTATGCGGTTGCCGGAACAAAGAAGGAGCCTGTTGACTCCCTCCGCGCCGGTGATTTCGGATGCGTCGTGAAGCTCAAGAACGGCAAGTCCAACACAACCCTTTCCGCTGTGGGTTCAGGCATCGTCCAGGAGAAGATTGTTTATCCTGCCGCCAAGTACCGCTGCGCCATCAAGGCCAAGGTCCAGCAGGACGAACAGAAACTCGGAGACGCCCTCAAGAAGATTTCTTCACAGGACCCGACCGTAGTCGTCGAGTACTCGAAGGAACTCCGCCAGACCATTCTTTCAGGAAACGGCGAGCAGCACATCAACATTGTCAAGACCCGTCTTACCAATGAATATGGTGTGCAGGTGGAACTCTTCGCCCCGAAGGTTCCTTACCGCGAGACCATCACCAAGGTGGCCACCGCCCAGTACCGTCACAAGAAACAGTCCGGCGGCGCAGGCCAGTTCGGTGAAGTGCATCTTCTCGTCTGCCCGGCAGAAGGAGAACTCAACACCAAGTTCAAGATTGACGGCAAGGAGACCATCCTCAACGTCAAGACCTCCGAAGTCACCGATCTTGAATGGGGTGGAAAACTCGAGTTCTACAACTGTGTTGTCGGCGGCGCCATCGACCTCGGCTTCATGCCTGCGATTCTCAAGGGAATCAAGGAGCGTATGGTCGAAGGTCCTCTTACCGGTTCCTACGCACGAGACATCCGCGTCTTCGTCTATGACGGAAAGATGCATCCGGTCGACTCAAAGGAAATCGCCTTCATCATCGCAGGTAGGAATGCGTTCAAGGAGGCTTTCCGCAACGCCGGCCCGAAGATTCTCGAGCCTATCTACAATGTTGAAGTCATGACTCCTGGTGAATATCAGGGTGCTGTCATGTCCGACATCCAGAACCGTCGCGGTATTCTGGGTGACCTCGGATCAGACAAGGGCTTCTCCATCCTCAAAGCACGTGTTCCGCTTGCAGAGCTCTACAGGTATTCCACCACGTTGAGCTCCCTGACTTCAGGTTCTGCGACATTCACAATGGAATTTGCCGATTATCAGCCGGTTCCGGGAGATGTCCAGACGAAGCTCCTTGCAGAGTACGAGGCTCAGGACAAGGAAGAGGACTAAGTTCCGCTCAACATACAAAACAGGAGAGTGTTTGCAGTTTAGTGTGTGTTTGCAGGCGCTCTCCTGCTTTTTTTGTGCCCTGCCGTCAGGAGGGCGGCCCCTGCTGGACAAAATGCAAAAGCCTGCCCGGAAGGAGCAGGCCCGCAGTCAATTGAAGGGAGTGTCAATCCTCGCGGAGGGAAGGCCCGTCAGTCTTCCCGCTACAAGGGGAGACCGTGAAGATTCCGGCCAGCGACAGGAGGACGAGAATCAGGAGAGTCCAGGAGCAGGCGGCGGAAGCGGTCTTTCCCTTTGAATACACTTCCGGACAGAACTTCATCACGAGTTCGTGGCTGCCTTGCGGAAGCAGGACGCCGCGGAGAATCCAGTCACATCTGAATATATCAACAGGCTCGCCGTCAACCTCTGCCACCCAACCCTGCGGATAATAAATCTCGCTGAACACGGCCGGCCTGTCAGTAGCGACAGAGTAGCGGTAATGCAGCTCGCCGGGTGCATAGCTTGTCATTCCTATCGAATCGGCGGCATCGGGGACGGCCGAAAGGACTGCCGAAGCCACAGCCTCACGGGAAGCCGGGAAATCATCGCCTATCACGGCCACCTCCCTCAGGTTCACCCCGCCGATGGAAGAAATCTCTTCGTCCGGGCTGGAAGCCGGCAGGACGGAATCCACGAACCAGGCGTTGCCATAGGCATTGT
The DNA here is from genome assembly GCA_051878295.1 of Candidatus Cryptobacteroides sp. Taxonomy (GTDB): domain Bacteria; phylum Bacteroidota; class Bacteroidia; order Bacteroidales; family UBA932; genus Cryptobacteroides. Next base: position 109,130 of record JBJEJV010000021.1, on the reverse strand, counting down.
AGTTCATAAGCGGGAGAGTCTCGGAATTGAAAATGTAGTACTTGCAGTTGAGAGCCGAAAGAATCTCGTTCGACGGCAACCGGGACAGGGCATCGGAAATCGTGGAGGCCCTGCTGATGGAATCGATTGCCGCGTTGATTTCATCGGTCAGATAGTAGTCGATAAGGTCCTGGTAACGCTGGAGCTTGGCCGGGCTGTAGCCTCCCACATTCTTGTGGAAATAGCCGTTGAACATGTCGTTGAAAGGATTGGTGGTCAAATCGACGACCCTGAAGGACAAGTTCTCATCCGAGAGAATCAACTCGTCCACCGGTCTTTTCTTGAACGAATTGTAGAAGGAGCGGGCTGACACGAAATCCTCGTTGCCCAGATACCTGTGGCCGACGGAGAAGAGATCGACGAGGATGAGCACAGCTATTCCGACCACCGCCTCGATTCTTCTCGCCCTGCCGATTGAAGGGTCGTTTTCGTAGGATTCCGGAGCGGACTTCGGCACCGAACAGGCCCAGAGCAGAAGCAGGAAAGCCGCTACTATGAAGCACAGGGATCTCAGGGCATCAGAACAGAAGGAATAGACCCTGTCGGAAACCAGGGCCTCGCGCAAGACCTGAGGCATCTGGGAATCGTACGGCGAACAGAAGTCGCCGGCAATCGAAGGGACAAAGAAGACGAGCAGGCAGAATCCCGCCGTCAGCACAAGGGAGGCCAGTCCTCCGGCCAGGATTTTCTTCTTCGGGAAACCGCCTTTGAGAATCCGGTCAAGAGTCAGGAAACCTAAAAGCGGCAGGGTGAACTGAAGGAGCACAAGAATCATCGACACTGTCCTGAACTTGTTGTACATCGGCACATAGTCGAAGAAGAGGCGGGTCAGCCACATAAAATTCCTGCCGAGCCCGAGGCCCACGGCCAGAAGGGTCGCCGCAAGCAGCCACCATTTTTCCTTCCCCTCATAGATGAAGAGCCCGAGGAGGAAGAGGAATATGGTGATGGCGCCCATATACATCGGGCCCGCCGTGAACGGCTGGGACCCCCAGTAGAGCGGAAGGCTTTCCGCCATGGCCTCCGGATTCGGGAGTCCGTATTCCTTGCACACGGCCACGACCGAAGACTTGTCCGGATTGACCCGAGCGGTGGACGATCCGCCGTTGAAGTTGGGAATCATCATATTCGGAAGTTCCTCCCAGCCGTAGGACCAGGCTGTCGCGTAGTCGAGCTGGAGTCCCTTCTCATTGATTTCCGAACCGGACGTGGAGGACAGTTCAGATCCGCCGCGCATCGTGTACCCGGTGTACTCATAGAGCGGAGCCAGCTTGACGGCGTTGGTGCCTATTCCGAGCAGCCCCATCACGAGAAGCAGGGCGGAGGCCGCGAAGAAACGTCCCAGGGACTTGCGCCTCTGCGGAGAGACGACAAGCCAGATGAAATATGTCAGCACGTACAGGGCGAGCAGAATGGCCAGGTAATATGTAATCTGCTGATGGTTGGCCTTGACCTGAAGGCTCATCGCAAGTCCGAAGAGGGCGCTGCCCAGAACGGTGACGGGGATCCAGGACTTCCACCCCTTCCCTTTCCGCAGGATGGACTTGTAAGTGAATATGACGGAGGCCATCACCCACGGCAGGAAGGCCAGGGCCTGCATCTTGGTGTTGTGCCCGACCTGGATGATCTGGATGTTGTAGGAGCAGAAAGTCACCGCCACCGCGCCGGCGACGGCCACAATCGTGTCAATCCCGAGCGACAGCAGGAGCAGGAAGGCTCCGAGAAGAGAGATGAAAAGATAGGTGGCGGGACGCTTGCCCGTGAGAAGCAATGAATACAGTCCCTGCGTCAGGTCCCCTTCGTGCGAGGACAGGAACGAGGTCGTCGGCATACCTCCGAACATCGAATCCGTCCAGTGGGTTTCCTGCCCCTTGTGGGCGGCATTCCATTCGACGGTCTGGTGGGACATGCTCATATACCCGGTGATGTCCGTCTGGTTCACCACCTTCCCGGCGAGAACCTGCGGGACAAATGAATATGCTATGACGAGGAACAGGAGCACGATTCCGGCAACGATGCCGGCTTTCTTCAGAATCTTCTTGGTCATTCGGATTGTTTCTTATCGGAAGTTATCTCTTCGAGAAGCGAGGCGTAGCGGTGCGTCAGCCCCCTTCTGGTATATTCACTGATGTCGGAGGAATTGTCCTGGAGTTCCCCTTCGGTGAATTCCTCCCAGCAGAAGTCGATGTAGGAACGGATTTTCCTCTCCTGGTCCCAGTCATAGACCACTCCGGAACCGGTCCTGCTGATGATCTGGGCCATCGCCCCGTCCGGCTGGCCGATGCCGAGAACGGGCCTGCGGGAAGCGAGGTACTCGAACAGTTTGCCCGGGAGGACGGAGCGGTACTCCGGTTCCCTGCGCAACGGGAGAATCAGCAGGGAGGCATTCCTCTGCTCTGAGACGGCCGTCTTGTGGTCACGGTAGCCCAGATCGACAAGGTTGCCTTCCAGCCCGGCTTCACGGATGGAATCAAGCACTGCCTTGTCGGTCTTCCCGACGAGCCTCAGCCGGAGCGAGTCTTTGAAGGCCGGCTCAGCACTGCATTTGTCGGCAAGTACCTTCCACAGGATTTCCGGATTGCCGTCGGAGGCGAAAAGTCCGGTGTGGGTGATGTCGAAATAGCCGGACGGTTCCGCATCCTCCCTGAAATCGGACTCGTCGAAACCGTTGGTGACAAGCTCGACAGGAGTCGAGGTGGCCTTCTCGAAGTCCTCCTTGACGAAAGGAGAGACTGCCACAATCCTGGTGGCTCCGTCCAGCACCTGCTGCTCCAGCTCCCTGTGCTTTTTCGCAGCCCGGGGAGTCAGGCCGAGATGCTTGAAGTAGAAAATCCCGGTCCAGGGGTCACGGAAATCCGCAACCCACGGGAGGCCGGTAGCCCGGGAGAGCTTCAGGCCTATCAGATGCATCGACTGGGGCGGCCCGGTGGTCACGATGGCATCCACAGGATGCTTTTCAAGGTATTTCCTGAGGAATCTGACAGAAGGGCCCACCCACATCACTCTCGGGTCGGGAATGAAGACATTGCCCCGGATGAAAAGGGAAATCTTCTGCTTCCAGGACTTCTTCCGTCCGTTGATCGGATTGACCTCGTCCCCGGATGCTCCGGCATCGGTGAGAGTCTTGAGGTCGGTGGAACTGTTCTTCCCCATGATCCGGCGGTAGGCATTGTAGGGCTCGTGTATCCTGGTCCTGACAATCTCCGCCTCCGGAGGCACCTCGGAGCCGAGCGTCCGGTCCACAGCCGTCAGTTCCGGATTCTCGGGAGTGTAGATTACGGGCTGCCAGCCTTCAGAAGGCAGGTACTTGGCGAACTTCACCCACCTCTGCACACCGGAACCGCCGGACGGCGGCCAGTAATAGGTTATGACAAGCACTCTTTTCATCGGGAAACAGATTCCGTTCAACTACCAAATATACTCAAAAAAAGCGACATACGCATCCCGAGGGGGGCCTTATCGGACAATTACCTCGTCAAAGAAGATGAAACCGCCCTTTGGACCGCGCTTGGCATTGATGACTATGTAGCGGACCGGAGTAGGTTCCCCGCAGGAAATGCTGTAATTGTAGAATTTCGCCCCGATTTCTTCGGTGTCTGATTTCGGGCGGAAGACTCCCACCTGCTCGAACATCGAACCGTCATAGGAGAGGGAGATTTCGAGGGATTCCGGAAGGTAGATTCCGTGAACCCTGTTCTGCATCGACATCAGGGATATGCTGCTGATCGGTTTGGCTTCTTCAAGGTCTATCATGAAGCAGACATCGCAGAGGAAGCCCTGCCATTTGCCGTCCTTGTAGGTCCAGCCGCCGCAGAGGCCGTCCGTCAGGGCGCCTTCGCCTCCGGCAGCGTAGGATTGCGACCACTTCACACCGTCTGACATATACACTTTGGCTCCTTTGGCGAGGTGTTCCTGAGGAGATACGGCTTCCAGCCTCTCCCCCAGTTCGGAATCCAGGTCGAAGACCCCGTAGCCGCGGTCCTGCATCACCTTTGCGTAAGCGGAGGCCCTCCGTCTGAAATCGTCGTTGTCCTTGACCGAAGGCTGTGACCAGGCCACTTCGGCAAGAGCGAAGCCGCGAGGCCAGAGCAGGTACTCGGCATAGTCGCCGGAATCGACGAGCTCGGTCCAGAGATTGGCCTGCACTCCGAGAATCAGGGACGGGTCGGAAACGCCCTCCGCAGGGTCGAATGAATACACCTTGTTTATCGGAAGATAGTTGCCGAAGGTCGGCCTTTCCTTCTCCGGGAAGTCCTGGGCCGTGTCGAAATAGCAGAAGGTGCCCGGGGTCATTATGGCCTTGCGGCCCGAGGCGGCTGCCTCGAGGCCCGGCTCCACACCCCTCCAGGACATCACGACGGCTTCGGTGGAAAGGCTGTCCCCCAGGATTTCATCCCAGCCAATGACCTTGCGGCCTTTCGCCCTGACATATTCCTCAACCCTACGCAGGAGATAGCCCTGCAGCTGCTTCGGAGAATCAAACCCCTCTTCTTCCATACGCCTCCTGCAGTCGCTGCAATCGGCCCAGCTCTTGTGGGTGACTTCGTCGCCGCCGATGTGGATGTACTCCGACGGGAAAAGTTCCATCACCTCGTCAAGAACGGAGAACAGCAGCTCGAAAGTCTCCTCCTTGCCCGGACAGAGGTCCCCGGACTGAACGGGGCTGTCGCATCTGAGTTCCGGACAGGCCGCCAGCACCTCTGCGCTGTGGCCGGGCATCTCGATTTCCGGGATGACCGTGATGTGCCTGGCTTCGGCATATTCAACGATGGCCTTGATGTCCTTTTTGGTAAAGAAACCGCCGTAGGCACCCTTCGTACCGGGTTCGCAGTGAGTCCAGCCCCCGAAAACAGGCTCCTTGTCCCTGTAGGCGCCCACGCGGTTGAGCTCCGGGCGGGATTCGCAAGGGAAACGCCATCCTTCGGAATCGACAAGATGCAGGTGGAGACGGTTCAGCTTGAGCGCCGCCATCGCATCCAGATGTCTGAATATGAAGTCCTTCCCCAAGAAGTGGCGGGAAACGTCAATCATTATGCCCCTGTAGGGGAACCTCGGGCTGTCCTCGACGGTGCAGAAGCCGACTTTCCAGAAACTGCGGTCGAGTTTAGCTTCGGTCACTCCGGCGGCCATTGCGAGAGTCTGCCGGGCATAGAAACGGCCCGCCTCGTCCGAACTGGTGATCAGCACCCCTTCGCTGCCGACTTCCAGACGGTAGGATTCAGGGGCGAGGGAAGAGTCTTCCTTGTAGTCGATGCCGGACCAGGGCTTGTGGCTGAAGGTGCCTTCGGAGAGTCCGACGGAAAGCGGGGCGGGAATCACGTCCGCCACGGAGCCTTCCTCCACGGAGCAGGAGCACAGGGCCGCTGCGAGTATGGTCAGAAACAATATTCTTTTATTCATCGTTTTGTGTTTGTTGGGACAAAGTTAGACAACAGGAACCGGCTATGCAAGGATGGCCAGCACTCCGCTCACGGCCATATAGGCATAGATTATCTTGTGGAGGGAAGGGAGGGAGATTCTTCTGAACACCATCGCGCCCAGCCACATCCCGAGAAAGACGGCGACTATTCCCCAGAGCCAGCACAGACCGACCGTCGCGGTGACGAAACCGTTGCCGGCACGGAAGAGGGTCATCATTGAGTTCCCGATGAAGAAGAAGGCCTGGGTTATCGCCAGATACTCTTCCTTGGAATCGGTGCAGGCGATGAAATACAGGACGGCGGGAGGTCCCTGCATCGCGAAGAAGCCGCCCATCAGTCCGGAGGCCGTGCCCATCGTCAGCTGGACAGTGAGCGTAGGCTTCACCCGGATTCTCTCGCTGATGAAGAAGAAATAGATGCTGACCACGATGAGGATGCCTCCAAGAATATGCTTGAGCACCCGTCCGTCCATTCCGGCGACCATCCTGATGGCGAAGAAGGAGACGACGATGAAGGTCACAAGGATTGGCAGCAGTTTCTTCCAGGGAATATGCTTCCACATCTTGACGCAGATGAACAGGGAATTGACGAGCGCGAGAAGCCCGGACAGGGCGGTAGCCTCCCCGTAGGAAGGCATCACCAGGGGAAGGATGGTCATTATGAATATCCCGAAGCCGAAACCGCTCACCCGCTGGATGAAGCTGGCGACCAAACTCGAGACGAAAATAATTGCTATGAAAAGCGGCTGGTCCATCTGCTGTCCGTCAAATGCTGTCCATTGTCCTTCCCGGTGTCACTTCGCCGAAGAGCGGAAATCGTAGCTTCCCGAAGCAAGTTCCATAGTGCGGTCCTGTCCGTCAGAGGTGAATCTGCCAGGGACCGTCGCAGTTGCAGTGGTGTTGGCAGGAATCTCCACGTGCCAGAAGAACTCCCCGTCCTCGACCTTCCAGCGGCTGACAATCAATCCGTAAGGAGAGTCGTAGGAGACATCCACGGAAGAAAGCTGCTGAGGAGGACAAGGCTTGAGCTCTATCTTTCTGAACGCATCTCCCCCGTTGCGGATGCCGCCGAGGAACTCGTACATCCAGATGATGCAGTCTCCGGTCAGCATCAGATGATTCAGGGAATTCATCGCAGGATCGGCCGTGTCGCCGTTCCAGAGTTCCCAGATCGTGGTGGCTCCGCGGCGGAACATATAGCCGTAGGAAGGGTAGGTGTCGTTGGAGGCTATGGTGCAGGCAAGGTCGATGTTGCCATATTCGGAAAGGCCGCGGAAAAGGTGCTGCACGCCCATCAGGCCCACGCTGATGTGGCTGTTCCACTCTCCGACGGTCTTGTCCACGATGTTCTTCACAACACCCTGCTCGTGGCCCTCGGGAACAAGCCCGAGACGCAGGGACATGATGTTGGCCGTGACAGTGTTGTTGGCGTAGCAGGAGTTTTCCCCGTCGAAGAAGCGCCTGTTGTAGGCCTCCTTGAGGACAAGGGCTGCGTCGGCATATTCCCTGACATCCTCGGGATGTCCGGCGACGAGGGCGAAGTCCTGCATCTTGCGGAGGATGTCGTACATCACCGAAGTTCCGAGCAGGTCACCGTCCGTCTTGCGTGAAGGGTCGTTGGAGTGGATGAGTTCAAGGGACTCCGGCGGCAGGCACCAGTCCCCGTAGATGTCGCCCTTGACGATGCCGTCCTCGACCTTCTTGCCGAGGATGAATCCGACCCATTTCTTCATCGCGTCATAGCGGTCCCGGACCACCTGCTCGTTGCCGAACTGCCTCCAGAGCATGTCAACCGCCCCGAACAGGGCAGCCGGCCAGGTGACATCCTCGTTGTAGAGAGTCCAGTAGCGCGGGCTCACGTCGGAGATGCAGCCGTCCTCACGCATCGATTCCTCAATGTCGAGAGACCACTTGCGGTAGAGATTCTCGACATCGTAGATGAAGGCCTCGCCGTAGCAGCCGGTCGCACGGTCGCCCAGCCAGCCCATCCTCTCGTCTCTCTGGGGGCAGTCGGTAGGCATTCCGCGGTAGTTGCCGCGAAGTCCCCGGGAGGTGTTCTCGTGCATCAGGTTGAGTATTTCGTCGGAGCAGGAGAAGGTTCCGGTAGGTTTCATCTCGTCGTAGGCCACGATGCCCGCGAAATCCTTTGCCGCAGGCATCGCCGAAAGGTCGGCTCCGCTGATTTCGGCAAAACGGAAGCCGTGGATGACGAACTGGGGTTCCCACTCGAACCAGCCGTCGGAAGCCGGAGTGTAGGCATCCATACAGCGGGCGAGCCTGAGGTTGGCGACATAAAGCTGTTCCGGGTCGTCGGGACGCAGTATCTCGGAATATCTCACCGTCACCCTCTCGCCCTTGCGGCCCTTGAGGCGTACCCTCAGCCAGCCGGCGACATTCTGTCCCAGATCGACTATGATTCTGCCGTCGGCGGTCCTGCGGACCTCCTTCGGGATGATTTCGTCCTGCACGGCCATGCTCGGCGCGAACTGCGCGCGCATCTTTCCTTTCGGTGCCGGCATCAGGACGGCGGGGCTCCATATTTCCGAGCAGGAATATCCCGCGCTGGTCCAGTCCCCCAGGTCGAGGGAGGCGTCGTAGTGCTCGCCGTCATATTCATTGTTCCTGATGACAGGGCCCTTGTCCGTGGCCATCCAGCTGGAATCGCTGACGATGGTCTCCTCGCGGCCGTCGTCGTAGCGGATGAGCAGTTTCGCCAGAAGGCAGGGATAGCCGAAGCGGAGGGTGTTCATACCGTAGTCGTCGCCGTTGCGGGTGCCGAAGTACCTTCCGTTGCCCAGGGCCGCGCCTATGGCGTTGCCGCCTTCCCGGAGCAGGCCGGTGACATCATACATCAGGTAAGGCACACTGACGTCGTAGAGTGTCGGCAGGGGTCCGAATACATCGTCACCGACCCTCTTGCCGTTGATGTAGCAATAGGAGTTGCCCAGACCGCTGACGTACAGGGTGGCGGATTTGACGTGGCTGCCGAGGGAGAATTCACGTCTTACATAGCGGGCCGGGAGGTCATACTGGGATTCCTCGTCGGAAATGGTCTTCCCCTCGCCGGGCAGGCCGATCCATTCCGCACCGCCCCACTGGCCTTCATCGAGCGGATTGATCCAGCCGGTCGTCGGGCTGATGGAGGCAGTCTTGTCCTTGTTGTTCCAGACAGTCACATTCCAGGTGTACTTTTCTCCGCCCCTGAGGGCTGGCCCTTCGTAAGGTATGTGTACGGAGGTCACAGACACAACCCTGCCGCTGTTCCATACCTGGTTTCCATCGGCATCCATCACCTTTATCAAATAGGCCTCCTGGATGATTCCGGGACGCCTGTCGTCCATTTTCCAGCAGAAGGAGGCTTCGCCCGGGTTCTCCCCGAGCAGCACTTTCGGATCAACAATTTTGGCAGAAACGCTCAGTGCGCCAAAACAAACAAGGATAACTGCAGTAAAAAGTCTCATATTTCAAGTTTTGTCGTATCTTTGACAAGATACAGCAAAATATCCTAAAATCCGAACAAACATCATCACTGAATATGAAAAGAATCATTCTCCACGCGATTGCTATCGCCTCGGCAGCACTCCTCGCAGTCGGATGCTGCAACAACAACTGCAAATCCACCTGTAGCGACAATTGCTGCGCATTCCAGAAGAAACTTCCTGTGGGAGTACAGCTGTACAGCGTCCGCACAGATCTCGAAAAGGACTTCTACGGCACCCTCAAGGCCGTCCGTGAGATGGGCTATGCCGGTGTGGAGTTCTACGGCGAGTACTACGGCAATTCCGTAGTCCAGGTGAAGAAATGGTGCACCGAACTGGGACTCATTCCATTCTCCAACCACGTGCCTTTCCAGCAGATGATTGACGATGTGGACAAGGTCATCGAAGAAAACACCGTCCTCGGTGTGCAGTACATCGTCTTCCCTTATATGGACGAGGCATCCCGTCCGGGAATCAATGAGGAGCAGTTCAAGGCCACCGCCGCCAAAATCGGCGAGGTTGGAGCCAAGATCGCCGAAGCCGGTTTCCAGCTCCTCTACCACAACCACGATTTCGAGTTCGTCCCTATTTCCGACGGCACTCTCGGCTACGACTATCTGTTCAGCAGCAATGACAGGGCGAATCTCCAGAACGAAATCGATGTCTGCTGGGTCAGCTATGCGGGCCAGGACCCGGCTGAATATCTTGCAAGATACGCCGGCAACATTCCGGTTGTGCATCTGAAGGACTACAAGCTCGAGGGCACGCTGTCATCGGCTCCTTATGCCCTGATCGGCATCTCCACCGACAATTCCATGAAAGATGAGGGCGGCTGGTTCGAGTACAGGCCTCTGGGCGAGGGCCAGGTTGACATCCCTGCCGTCATCAAGGCCGCAATGGACGGCAATTCCCAGTGGCTCTGCGTCGAGCAGGACGAGCCGAGCCAGGGCCGCAGCAGGCTGGAGGGTATAGCCAAGAGCGTCGAGTACCTCCGCAGCCTCGACCTGATGTAGGATTTCAGACAGGCACGGAACTCTCGCAATGTCCGGCCGGCGGAACTGAAGGCAAGGCGGATGGCCGGACTTGAAACTCACACAGAAACGACGAAGAAGGCGGCCGATTTCAATATCGGTCGCCTTCCTGCTTGTCTGTATATTCAGAATTGATTACTCTGCTGCAGGTGCCTCAGGAGCCGGTTCCTCGGCTGCAGGTGCTTCAGCTACAGGGGCCTGGGCTGCTGGAGCCTCGGCTGCCTTCTTTGCACGGCTGCGGCGGGTTGACTTCTTCTCTTCCTTCTTGGTGCTTGCAAGAGCAGCCTCGTTGAAGTCAACAAGCTCGATAAGTGCCATATCAGCGCCATCACCCTGACGGAAACCGGTGTGGAGTACTCTGGTGTATCCTCCCGGACGGTCGGCGATTCTCGGAGCCACGGTGCCGAAAAGTTCCTTGACAGCCTCCTTGTTCTTGAGGTAGCTGAATACGGTTCTGCGAGAATGGGTCGTATCCTCCTTTGACTTGGTGATCAGCGGTTCAACATACATCTTGAGGGCCTTGGCCTTTGCGACTGTAGTGGTGATCCTCTTGTGCATGATCAGGGAAGAAGCCATGTTGGCAAGCATCGCCTTGCGATGACCATCCTTGCGACCGAGATGATTTATTGCTTTCTTGTGCCTCATGTCTTATACGTTCTTTTTCTTTGGTTCAATATTATACTTTCTCACATCCATGCCGAACTGAAGTTTCATCTTCTCGACAACCTCATCGATCTCGTTCAGGGACTTCTTGCCGAAGTTCCTGAATTTCATGAGTTCGTTCCTTGAGTAGGAAACGAGGTCTGCGAAGGTCTCGATGTCGGCTGCCTTCAAGCAGTTGAAAGCTCTGACGGAAAGACCGATGTCGGAAAGCTTGGTGAGAAGGAGGTGCCTTGTCCTGAGGCTCTCCTCGTCAAGCTCCTTGGTGTCGGACTCGACAGCATTCTCGATGGAGATGTTCTTGTCGTCAGTAAACAGCTTGAAGTGATAGATAAGGATGTTGGCTGCTTCCTGAAGTGCCATGTTCGGAGAAATCGATCCGTCGGTGACAATTTCAAGATTCAACTTCTCGTAGTCGGTCTTCTGCTCGACACGCCAGTTCTCGACACTCCAGTTGACTTTCTTGATAGGAGTGTAAACTGCATCAATCGGAATTGTTCCGATTGGAGTTTCACCGCTTCTCATCTCCTCGGCCGGAACGAAGCCGCGGCCCTTGGTGATGGTGAGAGTGAGTTCAAGAGTAACAGACGGTTCGAGTGAACAGATGTGCTGTTCAGGGTTCAACACCTTGAAAGAAGACAATCCCTTGGAGATGGCTTCAGCCGTGAACTCATTCTTGCCGCTGACAACAATAGTTGCCTGCTCTGAGTCCTGAGTCTCAACCATTCTCTTGAGCCTAACCTGCTTGAGGTTGAGGATGATGTCCTGCATACCTTCGATCACGCCCGGGATGGTGGCGAATTCCTGGTCCACGCCCGAAATCTTGATCTGACTGATAGCAAAACCTTCCAGAGAGGCGAGAAGAATGCGGCGGAGGGCATTGCCGATTGTCTGTCCGTAGCCAGGCTCAAGCGGCCTGAACTCGAAACGGCCAACGGTATCGGTGCCTTCGAGCATAATCACCTTGTCCGGTTTCTGAAATGCTAAGATTGCCATTTTGTTTCTTGTTAGGTGTTAAAAATTACTTGGAGTAGAGATCGACGATGAGCTGCTCGTTGATGTTCTCAGGAATATCCTCCCTTGCAGGAATGTTGAGGAACTTCCCGGAGAGAGCCTTTGGATCGAACTCGATCCAGGAGTACTTGTTTGCTGAAGCAACACTGTTGGTGATGACCTCGAGGCTCTTGGAACGCTCCCTGACTGCGATTACATCGCCAGGCTTGACCTGAACTGAAGGAATGTTGCAGACAGCACCGTTGAGGGTGATGTGAGAGTGGTTTACGAGCTGACGGGCTGCAGCTCTTGAAGGAGCGATACCCATTCTGTAAACGATGTTGTCAAGTCTTGACTCGAGGAGGAAGAGGAGGTTCTCACCCTTCTGTCCGGACATGCGGGATGCCTTGAGATAGGTGTTGTGGAACTGCTTCTCGAGAAGGCCGTACATATATCTTACCTTCTGCTTCTCCTTGAGCTGTACACCATATTCACGCTGCTTCTTGCGCTTTGCTGCGAGACCGTGCTGTCCCGGAGGATAGTTTCTCTTCTCGAAATCCTTGTCGCTTCCGAAAATCGGTTCGCCGAACTTGCGTGCGATCTTTGTGCTTGGGCCTGTATATCTTGCCATAGTAATTCAGAATTAAATGATTAAACTTTACGACGGCCCTTTGGTCTACATCCGTTGTGCGGCATCGGAGTCACGTCAACAATCTCGGTAACTACGATACCTGCGTTGTTGATGGTTCTGATTGCGGACTCGCGGCCTGCTCCCGGACCCTTGACGAAGACCTTCACCTTGCGCAGGCCTGCATCATAAGCAGTCTTTGCAGCATCCTCGGCAGCAACCTGGGCTGCGTAAGGAGTGTTCTTCTTTGAGCCTCTGAAACCGCTCTTTCCAGCTGATGACCAGCTGATGACCTGACCCTGATTGTTGGTAAGGGAAACGATGACGTTGTTGAAGGTTGATGAAATATGGGCCTGGCCCGTAGCCTCAACCTTGACAACTCTCTTAGATGTTGTTGTTTTCTTTGCCATAATTCATCAATTTTTACTTGGTCGCCTTCTTCTTGTTGGCAACAGTCTTCTTCTTACCCTTTCTTGTACGGGCGTTGTTCTTGGTGCTCTGACCGCGTACAGGAAGGCCGACACGATGACGGATTCCTCTGTAGCAACCGATATCCATCAGTCGCTTGATGTTCATCTGGACGGAAGAACGGAGCTCACCCTCGATCTTGTACTCATCGTTGATGAGGTTACGGATCAGAGCGACCTGCTCGTCGTTCCAGTCACCGACTTTGATGTCGTAATCGATACCGCACTTGTCGAGGATTTTCCTTGAAGAGCTGCGGCCGATACCGTAAATGTAGGTAAGACCAATCTCACCTCTTTTGTTGTTCGGTAAATCAACACCGGCTATTCTTGCCATAATTTATCTTTATTTGTTTTTATTACAAATGAATATTATCCTTGGCGCATCTTGAACTTAGGGTTCTTCTTGCAGATGACATAGAGACGGCCTTTGCGTCTGACGATCTTGCAATCCTCGCTGCGCTTCTTGATGGATGTTTTGACTTTCATATCGTGAATATTTTTATTTGTACCTGAAAGATATTCTTCCCTTTGTCAAATCATAAGGTGAAATTTCAACTCGAACCTTGTCCCCGAGGAGAATGTGGATGAAATTCATCCTCATCTTTCCGGAGATGTTGCAGAGAAGGACATGGCCGTTCTCGAGTTCAACCTTGAACATTGCGTTAGGAAGAGTCTCGATCACTCTACCGTCTTGCTCTATTGCGACTTGCTTGGACATTGAAAAAACACTTTAAAATTTACCAGTACCTTCAATATAATCAAATGTTGACAGCTGTTCAGCTTTTCCGTGACGGACAACAACCGTAAGTTCGAAATGTGCTGATTTCTTGTGGTCTGCAGTGTGTACAGCCCAGCCGTTCCTGGCCAGATAGACACCTCTGCTTCCGGAGTTGATCATCGGTTCGATACAGATGACCATACCGTCAACAAGCCTTGTCCCGTGACCGGCACGTCCGTAATTCGGGATGCCTGGAGCCTCGTGCATCGACTTGCCGAGTCCGTGTCCTTCAAGTTCACGGACCACAGAGAAACCATATTCCTCCACATAAGATTGCACCGCGTGTCCTATGTCACCGACTCTGTTCCCGGCCACGGCGGCTTCGATGCCCTTGTAAAGGGAAGCCTTTGTGACTTCAAGGAGTTTACGGGTCTCGGCGGACACTTCCCCGACAGGGAAAGTGTAGGCCGAATCACCGTTGTAACCCTTGTACAGCGTTCCGATGTCAGCAGTGAATATGTCGCCCTCCTTCAGGACATAGTCCGACGGGAAACCGTGGACGACGACATCATTCACAGACGCGCAGATCGCTGCGGGAAAACCCTCGTACCCGAGGAAGCTCGGAATCGCGCCGTTGTCACGGATAAAGGTCTCGGCCACCTCATTCAACTTCGCAGTTGTCACACCAGGGGCAACCCACTTTCCGACCTCTGCCAGCGTCCTGGAAACCAGGATGGCGTTCTCGCGCAAAAGCTCGATTTCTTCCTCTGTCTTAGGTCTAACCATCGTCATTCAATCATCAAAAAACTACATGCCTGAACGTCCGCTGAGGCGTCCGGTCTTCATCAGACCGTCATAGTGACGCATCAGAAGATAACTTTCAATCTGCTGGAGAGTGTCAAGAACCACACCGACAAGAATCAGGAGAGAAGTACCTCCGAAGAAACCTGCGAATGCGTCGCTGACTCCGAGAATCCTTGCGATTGCAGGGAGAATGGCGATGACAGCAAGGAAAATTGAACCAGGAAGGGTCACTCTCGACATAATGTCGTCAAGATAATTGACCGTAGGCTTTCCAGGCTTGACACCAGGGATGAAACCGCCGTTCTTTCTCATATCCTCGGCCATCATCGTCGGGTTGACGGTAACGGCGGTGTAGAAATATGTGAAAAGCACGACGAGCAAACCGAATATGAGGTTATACCAGAATCCGGTGTAGTTGCTCAGGGTAGCTGCGAGTCCTCTTGTCGCATCGAATCTGGAGAAGAGGAGCGGGAAGAGCATCAATGCCTGGGCGAAGATGATAGGCATAACGCCTGCGGCATTGATCTTCAGAGGAATATACTGACGCACTCCGCCGTACTGCTTGTTGCCCACGACTCTCTTGGCGTACTGTACAGGAACCTTCCTGACAGCCTGCACAAGTGCGATGGTGGCGACAATTACGAAGAACCAGATGATGAGCTCGGCGATAAGGGCCATCGGGCCGCCGGTGGCGGTGGTGGAAAGCTTGGTACCGATTTCAGTCATGAGGCCGAACGGAAGACGGGCGACGATACCGATCATGATGATCAGGGAGATACCGTTGCCGATACCGCGGTCAGTAATTCTTTCACCAAGCCACATCACGAACAACGAACCGGCCATCAGGATGATGGTGGCAAGAAGGTTGTAGGCGAATCTGCTCCATCCGAACTGGGTTTCAGCCAGGAATGCGGCAGCCGGGATCTGTGAATGGATCGAGGCGATGTAGGCCGGTCCCTGGATGCAGAGGATGAGGACAGTGAGATACCTGGTGTACTGATTCATCTTCTTGCGGCCGCTCTCGCCATCCATCTGGAGTTTCCTGAAGAAAGGCACGAACATGCCGAGAAGCTGGATCACAATGGATGCAGAGATGTAAGGCATCACTCCCAGCGCGAAGATGGAAGCGTTGCCGAACGCACCGCCGGAGAACATGTTCAGGAGACCGACGAGACCGCCCTGGGTGCTTGACTGAAGCTGTGCAAGCATCGTGGTGTCGATACCCGGAAGAACGACGAAGCATCCCAGTCTGTAAACCAGAATGAGAAGCATCGTGTAACCGAGTCTCGTGCGGAGTTCCTCGATCTTGAAGATGTTCTTGATTGTTTCTATGAACTTCTTCATCTTTATTCACCGATTACGATTGCCTTGCCACCGGCTGCCTCGATCTTTGAGACTGCGGATGCGGAGAAAGCATCGGCGGTGACGGTGATAGCTACGTTGATGTCTCCGTTGCCAAGAACCTTGACAAGTTCCTTGGACCTGGCGAGACCGGCGAGTTTGATATCTTCAAGACCAATCTCGGTCTTTCCGATCTTTTCAGAGAGAGCTGCAAGAACTGCAACGTTGACTGCCTTGTACTCTACGCGGGTAGGATTCTTGAATCCGAACTTAGGAAGACGTCTCTGGATAGGCATCTGACCTCCCTCGAAACCGACCTTGTGTTCGTAACCGGCACGTGCCTGGGCACCTTTGGTACCACGGGTTGAAGTACCGCCTCTGCCGGAGCCCTGGCCGCGGCCAAGACGCTTTGAGTTGTGGTTGTGTCCCTCTGCAGGCTTCAAATTATTCAATTTCATCTCTTGTTCCTCCTCTAATTAGCATTCTTCAACTTCAACAAGATGACGAATCTTAGCGAGCTGACCCTCGGTGATAGGAGTCTTCTCAACCTCGACGGTCTGGTGAATCCTGCGGATTCCGAGTGACCTGAGATTGGCGATCTGCCTCTGGGTGGATCCGTTCTTGCTTCTAACCTGTGTAATTCTAAGCTTTGCCATATCTTTTCCTCCTATCCGTTAAACACTTTGCTCATAGGAATACCGCGGAGACCGGCAACGGTGTAGGCATCCCTCATCTGGGTAAGAGCCAATACGGTAGCCTTCACAAGGTTGTGAGGGTTTGAAGAACCCTTGGACTTTGCGAGCACGTTCTGAATGCCGACAGACTCGAAGACGGCACGCATAGCACCACCGGCCTTGACACCGGTACCTGGAGCAGCAGGCTTCATGAAGACGACGGAACCGCCGAACTTGGCTTCCTGCTCGTGAGGGATGGTGGTGTTGATCACCGGAACTCTCACAAGGTTCTTCTTGGCGTCCTCAACGCCCTTTGCAATTGCGGCAGTTACCTCATTGGCTTTACCAAGACCATAACCAACAACGCCGTTCTCGTCACCGACTACTACAATGGCTGCAAAGCGGAAGTGACGACCACCCTTGGTAACCTTTGTCACCCTCTGGATGGCGACCAGTCTGTCTTTCAATTCAAGATCAGAAGTCTTTACTCTTTTAACATTTGTATTTGCCATAGTCTTTCAATTAGAAAATGAGACCGCCTTCACGGGCAGCGTCAGCCAAACTTTTAACTCTACCGTGGTAGAGATAACCTCCACGGTCGAAAGAGACTGTGGTGATTCCTTTCTCCTGTGCGCGGGCTGCGATAGCCTTGCCGACTACTGCGGCGGCGTCGATGCCGTTCTTTCCCTTGCACTCTGCAACGAGAGCCTTGTCGTTTGAAGCTGCTGCTGCGAGGGTTACTCCCCTCTCGTCGTCAACAACCTGAACATAGATCTGCTTGTTGCTTCTGAAGACAACCATTCTCGGCCTCTGGGCAGTACCGTTGACATGCTTGCGGATGCGGTAATGGATTCTTCTTCTTCTTTCTATTCTATTCAATGCCATATCTGTGTCCTCCTAATTATTTAGCACCAGCAGTCTTGCCAGCCTTGCGGCGAAGCTGTTCACCGGCGAACTTGATACCCTTGCCCTTGTAAGGTTCAGGCTTGCGTAATGAGCGGACCTTGGCTGCAACAGCGCCGAGGAGCTGCTTGTCGATGCTCTTGAGGATAAGCACCGGATTCTCACCCTTCTTCACATCAGGAACCTCAGCCTTGACCTCAGGTGCGAGCATAAGCTGGATATCGTGTGAATAACCGAGAGAGAAAGTCAGGATCTGGCCCTGAAGAGATACACGGTAACCTACACCGACAAGCTCCTGCTTTGTCTGGTAACCGGTAGAAACACCGGTGACCATATTCTGCACGAGGGCGCGGTAGAGACCGTGCATCGAGCGGTGTCTCGGCTGGTCGGTAGGACGTTCAAACTTGATTTCGTTGTCCTCTACAGTGACTTTGATGTCCGGATCGATCTTCTGGCTCAGTTCACCGAGAGGTCCTTTAACCTTCAAAACGTTGCCAGGAAGAAGCTCTACGCTTACCTTGTCCGGAAGGCTTACAGGCAATTTACCAATTCTTGACATTATTCTATCGTTTAATATTAATATACATAACAGATAACTTCGCCGCCGACGTTGAGGTTCTTGGCCTCCTTGTCGGTGATGATGCCCTTCGATGTCGAGAGGATGGCGATTCCGAGTCCGTTGAGGACGCGAGGCATATTCTCTACATCAGCATAGACACGCATACCCGGAGTTGAGACGCGCTTGATGCCCTTGATGGCAGCGGTCTTGGTCTGCGGATGATACTTGAGAGCGATCTTGATAGTGTTGTAAGGGGAGCCTTCAACCACCTTGTAGCTGAGGATGTAACCCTTTTCACAAAGAATCTCGGTGATTGCGACCTTCATCTTGGAAGAAGGAATCTCGACGACCTTCTTTCCTGCGAGATACGCATTACGGATTCTTGTAAGAAAATCTGCAATTGGATCAGTCATTGTTTTTGTTGTTTTTTGAAACCGACGCACGGGGCGCCCGATATCCGATTGTTAATAAATGAAATGTTTACCTGTTATGTTACCAGCTGGCTTTCTTTACGCCTGGGATCAGGCCATTGCTGGCCATCTCACGGAACTGGATTCTGCTGAGACCGAAAGCCCTCATATAGCCCTTTGGACGGCCGGTAAGGGAGCAGCGGTTGTGCAGACGTACAGGAGAAGCGTTCTTAGGGAGCTTGTCGAGAGCGGCCCAGTCGCCTGCTTCCTTCAGTGCCTGACGCTTTGCAGCATACTTGGCAACCAGTTTCGCGCGTTTTACTTCGCGAGCTTTCATTGATTCCTTTGCCATATTCCTTAGTTGTTTTGTTTCTTGAATGGCAGACCGAATGCTGCGAGGAGGGCACGTGCCTCTTCATCAGTCTTGGCTGTGGTTACGAATGTGATCTCCATACCGTGGATTCTCGGGTTCTTGTCGATGTCCACCTCAGGGAAGATGATCTGCTCCTTGAGACCGAGGGTGTAGTTGCCCTTTCCGTCCATCTTCTCGGCGATACCGTTGAAGTCCCTGATTCGAGGGAGGGAGATGCGGATGAGCCTCTCGAGGAACTCGTACATCTTCACGTCGCGCAGAGTGACTTTGACGCCGATCGGCATGCCCTTGCGGAGACGGAAGTTGGAAACGTCCTTCTTGGAGGTGGTGAGAACGGCTTTCTGGCCGACAATCTTTGCGAGTTCCTCTGCAGCTTCCTCGACAAGCTTCTTGTCGGCAGTTGCATCGCCGATACCTTCATTGATGGTGATCTTGACGAGCTTCGGAACTTGCATGACAGTGGAATAGGAGAACTGCTTCATTAGCTTAGCTACGATCTCCTCCCTGTAAACCTTCTTGAGAGAAGGTACATAATCAGCAGGAAGTGCCTGGACTTCTACTGGAGTTGCGACTTTCTTTGCCATAATTATTTGATCTCCTCTCCTGATTTCTTAGCGTAACGGATCTTCTTGCCATCGACGAACTTGTATCCTACGCGGGTACGCTGCTGGCTGACAGGATCGATAAGCTGTACGTTTGAGATGTGAATAGGTGCCTCCTGGGCGATGATGCCGCCCTGAGGCTGCTTTGCATTCGGCTTTGTATGCTTCTTGACCATGTTCATGTTTTCAACCACGACACGGTCCTCCTTAGGCAGAACACTCAAAACCTTGCCGGTCTTCTTGGCATACTTGCCGGTGATGACCATCACTGTGTCCCCTTTCTTGATGTTAAACTTTTTCATGACTCGCTTTGATTAAAGGACCTCAGGTGCCAGTGATACAATTTTCATATAATTCTCACGAAGCTCTCTGGCCACAGGGCCGAAGATACGTGTTCCGCGAAGCTCGCCTGCACCGTTGAGAAGAACACAAGCGTTGTCGTCGAAACGGATGTAGGAACCGTCCGGCCTGCGGACTTCCTTCTTTGTACGGACAACGACTGCCTTTGAGACAGTACCCTTCTTGGCGTCACCGCCAGGGATTGCGCTCTTGATGGCAACGACGATCTGGTCGCCAACTGTCGCATACCTATGATGCGTACCGCCAAGAACACGGATGCAGAGGACCTCCTTTGCACCGCTGTTGTCGGCAACCTGTAAACGTGTTTCCTGCTGTATCATAACTATTTGACTTTTTCAACGATTTCTACTAATCTCCACCTCTTGGTCTTGCTCAGAGGACGGGTTTCCATGATGCGTACGGTATCTCCCTCGCTGCACTCGTTCTTCTCGTCAGCGGCGACGAACTTGGTCGTCTGCTTGATGAACTTTCCGTAGAGAGGGTGAGCCTTCTTTGTCTCGCAAGCAACGACGATGGTCTTGTCCATCTTGTTGCTGACAACTACGCCGATTCTTTCCTTACGAAGATTTCTTTCCATAAGATTGATGATTATTTCTGTTCATTTTCCTTTTCAGCGAGGATTGTCAGCATGCGAGCGATATCCTTTCTGACTTTCTTGAATTCTGATGTGTCCTCCAATGGAGAGATGGCGTGATTGAGCCTCATTGCGTCGAGCCTGTTCTTCTCGACCTGGATGCGGTCACGAAGATCTGCTACGGACATTTCGCGGATTTCAGTTGTTTTCATATTCATTTCTCCATTAATTATTCAACATAATCCCTGCGGACGACAAACTTGGTGGCGATAGGAAGCTTGTGGGATGCCAGACGCATTGCTTCCTTTGCGACTTCGAGGGAAACTCCGTCTGCCTCGAAGAGGATACGTCCCGGAGTCACAGGAGCGACGAAACCCTGAGGATCACCCTTACCCTTACCCATACGGGTATCGAGAGGCTTCGCGGTGAAAGGCTTGACAGGGAATATCCTGATCCAAATCTTTCCCTCACGGTTCATGCAACGTGAAATAGCCTGACGGGCAGACTCAATCTGCTGCGCTGTGATCCAGCAGTTCTCGAGGGTCTTGAGACCGAAGGAACCGAACGCGAGCTGATTGCCTCTCTGGGCCATACCCTTCATCACGTTCTTTTGTTCTCTTCTGAACTTAGTTTTCTTTGGTTGTAACATTGCTGTATTACTTTAATAAATCTCCATTTTTTCCAAAACCAGCTGATTATCAACAATTTAAGCCAATGTCCCCTGGTTTTGGGGATTGCAAAGTTAGCAAAAAAACACGAAAAACAAACATAAATCGAAAAAATATTTCAATTTTTCGACACAATTTTTGAAAGGTGAAATTCGTCAATTTCAATTATTTACACAAAAGGTGAAAAAAATTTCGGCCACAGTTTCGACATCGGCTTCGAAGGGCTAACTCAACGGCACGCTATTCTCATAGTTTTTAGTACTTTTGCAATGATGAAACAAGGACCGGCATATTCATTGGCAGCCGCCGTGCTTGCGCTCCTCCTCGCCGCAGGGATGACCTCGGCCCAGGAGAAGGCTTCGTCGTCCCGTCAGCGCCGCAACAGGGAAAAGGAACGCAGCGAAAAGACAAGTGTCAAGAAGGACCGCCCTCCGGTAAGGGAGCGCAACAACTATCTGGGCTACCGTCTGGAAGAAGGCGACACCGTCTATTACGACGCAATCGCCCCGATTTGGGTTTTCCCGAAAGGCAGCAGGAACACGGGCAACCTGAGGGAGTACTACCGCCTGGTGTACAATTTCAACAAGGTGTATCCTTATGCGCTGGCGGCCAAGCAGCTGACCCAGGAGGTTGACTCACACATCGCGGAGAACTCCCTCCGGAGGGCCAAGAAGGAGAAGTACATCAACCAGATGCAGAAGGAGCTGTTCGACATATACGAGAAGCCGCTGAAGAATATGACCATCTCCCAGGGCAAGCTCCTGATAAAACTTATCGACCGGGAAATCGGGAAATCCTCGTATATGATCATCCGCGACTACAAGAACAAAATCACGGCCGGCTTCTGGCAGGGAATAGCCAAAATCTTCGGCAACGACCTCAAGAGCGCCTACGATCCCCTGGGAGAGGACCGGGTGACCGAATATCTCGTGGAGAAATGGGAAAGCGGGGAGTTCGACAGCCTCTACTATTCAATCTTCTGGGAGATGCCTGAGCATCCGGCGGTCGTGTCGAAGAGAATCCAGTTCGAAGACTGAGGGGCGACCCAGTCGTCGAGAATCAAGAAGCGCGCGCCCGATGGGAGGGTCATGTCCACAGGCGTGTGATAATGTCCGAATATGAAGTAGTCCACGTGGGAGACCCGGTCATATTCAAGAGCGAACTTCCAGAGCGGTTCTTCCTCCCCCTTGAAGGAATATTCCTTTGACTTGCCCAGACGGCTGCGCCGTGACCAGCCGTAGCCGATACGGAAGGCGATGTAAGGATGCAGCGTGCTGAACAGGCGCTGGAGGAACTTTCCGTGGAAGGCTGAGCGCATCAGCTTGTAGCCCCTGTTGCCGGGGCCCAGGCCGTCACCGTGGCCGAGGCAGAACTTCCGGCCGCCGTGAGTGACGGTGACAGGCTGTTCGAGCACCTTGATGCCCAGCTCGGAAAAATAGCTGTAGCACCAGATGTCGTGATTCCCCTTGAAGAAAAAGACCTCGACCCCTTCGTCCATCAGGTGCAGCAGGGCGGCGAAGACCCGGACATAGCCTTTCGGAACGACATCCCTGTACTCATACCAGAAATCCCAGATGTCGCCGAGCAGGTAGAGGGCCAGGGTCCTTTGTGCGGGAATCGACTCCAGGAAATCCACGAAACGCCTTTCGCGGGCTTTCGGATCATTCACATCCAGCCCGAGATGAACGTCGGAAACGAAATATACGAGAGTCCTTTCAGCCATCCGTCGGGAAGAGGTTTAAGCGATTGCGAATATCAGGACCGCCGCGGCGAGGCAGTAGAGGGCGAACCAGGAGAGCCTGGCCTTGCGGACCAGGGCCACCATCGCCTTGCAGGCGAAGAGTCCGGAAAGGAAGGCGGCGGCCGAGCCGACAAGGATGCTGAGCGTCCCGGCGCCGGCACCGAAGGCGGCTTCACCGCTGACGACGTCCAGCAGGTCGAGGCACTGCTCGCCGAGAATCGGGACGAGAACCATCAGGAAGGAGAACTGGGCCATCACATCCCTGCGGACACCGGTCAGAAGGCCGGTGGCTATGGTGGTCCCGGACCTGGACAGGCCGGGGGCGACGGCTATCGCCTGGGCGCAGCCCACGACGAAGGCCTGGAGATATGAAATCCCGTTGCGGTGCTCCCTGCCCGAGGCGGGGACGGAAAGCTGACGGTTCCCGAAGAGGTCTGAAAGGAAGAGGAGGGCGGCTGTGACAAGCAGGCATATTCCCACTACGGCAAGGGAATCCCCGAACAGGGCTTCAACCTTGTCCTTCAGCAGAAGGCCGACGACGGCCACGGGGACCATCGACACGAGCATCTTGAGGGCATAGTCCGTCTGGTCGTTGAGACGGAACTTGAAGAGCCCTTTCAGGATGTCCAGAATCGGTTTGCGGAAAACGACTATCGTGCTCAGCACGGTCGCGAAATGGACTGCGACCGTGAAATCCAGAAAGCCCTCCGAATCGACACCGAGAAGTTCCCGGAAAATCATCAGATGGCCGCTGGAACTGACCGGAAGGAATTCCGTGAGCCCCTGGACCAGACCGAGGAGAAGCGCCTGCAGCCAATTCATTTCACTTCCTCCTTGTCATCGGAAGCAGGACGGTGCATTATGGCGACAATCATTATCACCAGCCCGACGATGATCACTGTCGGAGCGGCGACCAGCCTGCGGAAGTCGAAGATGGACCAGTTGAAGACTTCCGGGTCCTCCGGAGCGCCTCCCATCATCAGGATGAAGCCTGAAATCATCACCACAAGGCCCATCAGGAGCATCCACAGTCCTTTTCGGGTGGTTGCCATCAGGGGGTTGTCATTCTGTTTCTTCATATTCGTTGTCTGCATATTCATTCTAAATATTCATTCTAACAGTAAAGTTCATCTTTGGAGAGCGAGACGAGCTTGCCCACGACGAAATAGGTGCTCGTCAGGCAGATCAGGATGCCGCTCACGAGGACTATCCCCATCACCACGAGCAGCAGGTCGAGACTGAATATTTCGAAGAGCTGGACGAACTCCTTCCTGATAAAGAACAGCAGCCCCACGAGCATTGCGATTGCGACGATGGCGGAGAACATCCCCTGGAACACGCTCTGGACGAGGAAGGGACCCCGGATGAACGACTTGGTCGCGCCGACCAGCTTCATCGTGTGGATGGAGAAGCGTTTGGAGAAGACGTTCAGGCGAATCGTGTTGTTTATCAGGACGAAGGAGATGAACAGGAGGAGCGCGATGAAGACTCCGAGAATCATCGATATTTTCCCGAGATTGGTGTTCAGCTTGTCCACAAGGGACTGCTGGTACACGATTTCGTCCACCAGAGGGGAGGCCATTATCTCGTTGCGGATTACGTCAATGCTGTCCGCCCAGACGTGGTCGGCCTTCAGGGAGACATCGATGGAGACGGGAATCGGGGACACTTCGAAGACGTTGAGGAAATCCTCCCCGAGAAGTTCGGTCATCTCCCGCTCGCCCTGCTCCACGGAAATCAGGGTGGTCTGCCTCACGCCGGGGATGGAGTCGATGACGGTACGGAAGGCATCCGCCGCATCCTCGCCCACACCGGTCTTCATCATCACCGAAATCTGCAGGTTCTCCTTGAAGTAGTCGGAGATGCCTTTGGCATTTACGAGCAGAAGGCTCGCGAGTCCTACAAGGAACAGCACGAGGCTGATGCTCACCACTGTGGAGAGCCAGGCTCCCACGAGTCTCCTTCTGATCAGTTTGCTTTCCCCTGCAGCCATATTCGCATAATACACCAAATTGGAGTCAAAGATAATGAAATATCGAAATATGAAAAAAAATTCTTACTTTTGCGAATCGTTAATAATATAATATGGTGAAGCCTGTCAAAAGAGTACTTTTCGTCAATTCGGAAATAATGCCCTTCGTCCCGGAGACGCCAGTCTCGAGGGTCGGAAGGTACCTTCCTCAAGGGATTCAGGAACAGAAGAAGGAAATCCGGGCGTTCATGCCCCGATACGGTTGTATAAATGACAGGAAGAATCAGCTTCACGAGGTCATCAGGCTGTCCGGGATGAACATCATCGTGGGCGATGTGGACAGGCAGCTCGTCATCAAGGTGGCTTCAATCGCCGCTGCCAGGATCCAGGTCTATTTCATCGACAACGAAGACTATTTCCGCCGCAAGCAGATGACCTTCGACACCGACGGCAAATTCTTCGAGGACAACGGCCAGAGGGCCGTGTTCTTCGCAAGGGGCGTACTCGAGACGGTCAAGAAACTCCGCTGGGCGCCTGACATCATCCACTGCCAGGGATGGATTACGAACCTGATTCCGCTTTACCTCAAGAAGGCCTACAAAGCCGACCCTATCTTCGCGGACAGCAGGATCGTGACGACCCTGTACAACGACATCGCCAAAGAGCGTTTCGACCCGTCTTTCAAGGAGTCCATACTCTTCGGCGGCATATCCCCTGACGACGTTCCCCTCCCGGAGAACCCTGATGGCACAAATCTTGCGAAGTTGGCCGCAATGTATTCTGACGGCGTGATATTCGGAGACTCCGAAGTCGATTCCGGACTGGTAGAGTTCTGCAAGGGTCTCGACGTTCCGACGCTCGACTTCAACCGGGAATCGGTGGAGAACGGGACTTACGCCAGGGAATATGACGAGTTCTACCAACAGTTGTAAACAATGAAGAAAATCTGCATAGCCGCGGCGCTGATCCTGGGAATGGTTTCCTGTGTCACCGTCGATGAACGTTTGGGCGGAGACCTGCTCGCCACCAACCAGAAATACGACATCTACACTGCCGAACTTCCTCTCGAGGACATCCGGATGTTTCCTGTTGACAGCCTGGTGGCCTTCTCGTCGAAAAGAATCACTTTCGGCTCGATCAGGGACGACGAATTCGGCCTGACCAAGAGAGGCTCTGTGGTCACCCTCGTGCCCGTCCTCGACACTTTCGACTTCGGCAAGGACCCGAAGTTCAGCAAGTTCACCTTCCGCTGCGGCAGCGATTCGATTTCCGTCAGCGACAGGAGCCAGACGCAGATTCTCCAGAACGTCAACGTGTACGAGCTAACCAAGCCGGTTGACAACTACAAGGACTTCTCCCAGAGCGAAATCCAGCACAACGGCCGGAGAATCACCAAGGGCGTGCCTATCGTGAACGGAAAGGACTCCCTGGTGTTCGAGTTCACCGAAGAGTACGGCAAGAAATACTTCGACATCACCCAGGAGGACCTGGAGGATCTGGACACCTACACGAAGAAGTTCCCGGGCATCTACATCACCACCGACGATCCATCTGGCAACGGAGGCCGCTTCAATATGTTCGAATTCGACATAATGGAATCCTCCAACGGCTACGCGACCAGGACGGACAACTACGCGGTCCTGTACTTCAACAGCGAATATGAGGGCGAGCGCAAGGATTCCCTCCTGATGTTCTACTTCAGCCCGACGAAGATGCACGATCTGGACTCGCTGATGAACAACAACATCCTTCCGTCGCAGTACGTCTTCAACGTGGACTACCACGAGAAGAGTTCCGAATATCTGGGGAACGCGAAGGACAGGATATTCATCGAAGGCGGCAGCGGAATCAAGCCTATGGTTCCTTCGCAGCACATCCGCGACCTCATCAACAACGAAATCACGAAGAAAGGAGGCGACCCTTCGACCACCCTGATTACCAAGGCCACAATCGAGCTTCCGTTCACCTTCCCTGAGGATTACGACTCGATGTTCAAGTATCCTCTGACCCTCAGCCCGACCATCAAGATCCGTCAGGACAGCAGCGTGACCTACGCAGGACTGACCGACGCAAGCGTCTCGAGCGAGAACCAGGGCGACATCGACAGGTCCCGCTGCGAATATGCTCCCGACCTCACCCACCACGTCCAGCAGATCATCCGCCTGGACGAGGATGCCGACTTCCAAAGGTACGATGTCTGGTTCCTGATTATGTGGTACGCTACCAACACGACCTACAATGCGGATGCCAGCGAACTGGCTGACTACTACCAGCAGCTTGCATATTACTCCTACTACAACGCCCTCTACGGCGGCTACGGTGGTTACGGCTACGGCAGCTACAGCAGTATGTACAGCGGCTACTACAGCTATCTGATGATGGCCGAGTACGCCTCCTCGGCAGCCACCACCACCACGACTTCCTCCGAAATGGACAAGGACCACTACTATTGCGCGGTCCTCAACGGTCCGGAGTCACAGGGAAGGAGACCTATGCTCAAAGTCTGCTACGCCATTCCGAAGAAATAAGGAAGACAACAGGCAGGAGCCGATACGCTATATACGTTAAGAAGGTGGCCGCTTTGACGACCACCTTCTTGATTGTTTTCCTTAGGATATGATTACTCTTTTTCGGCGAGTTTGGCAGAAACCTTGTCAATTGCGTCCTGAACGGTAGCGATTGTTGCGGTCTCCTCATCCGGAATCTTGATACCGAACACTCTTTCGAACTCCATAAGAAGTTCAACGGTGTCGAGAGAATCTGCACCAAGGTCATTGGTGAAGTTTGCAGTCTCGGTAACTTCTGACTCTTCTACGCCAAGCTTGTCAACAATGATAGCTTTGACCTGCTTTACAATTTCTTCTGCAGTCATAGTAATGATATTATTATTAAGTTAACACTTGTAAGTCCAAGTAAACATTGGTCCGCCGGTCATGGTTCTTTCCGGAGAAACTTTGCAAAGTAAATAAAAAAAAGCTAATTATCCAAATCGGAGGGTGCTGCGGTCCTGCTGAGTTTCAGCCATATTCTCAATCCGTTAAGGGAATTGAGAAGGTAAAAAACGTACTTGAACAGCATCACGGGCGCATTTCCCGAACCCGACCCATTGACAATAGCATTCGACCAAAGGACAATGGAAGAGACATTTACGAATATCCAGACATACCACTGTTCGACGAAGGCGAAGGAGAGCAGGACCTGCCCCGCTATATTCAATGACATCACCAGGGAATCGAGAAAAATTTTCTTGCGGTCAAGGATTTGCGCGCCTTTTCCGCCGGCCGCGAGGCTGTCAACGCCGAAGAGTATGCCGTACAGCGCGGCCGTCAGGGCGGCAATCCCGATGACGAGGATGAGCCGCTGGCGGCTGTCGAGGCGGCGGGCCCGTACCTTCGACACTCCTTCCCCGCTCCTGACCCCGGCACCCCTGCGCCTCCACTGCCGGAAGCCTATCACCTGCATAGGCAGGAAATAGAAGGCGTGCAGGGCGAAGTTTCCGTATATTCCGTTGTCAAGATAGATGAGCGTCCCTATCAGCACGTCGAGGAAACCGAAGACGAAGGTCAGGATGTGTCCGTTGGCCGACATCACGGTGTTGACCACTCCCATCAGGGAGCCGAAGCCGGCAAGAATCAGCATAAAAGCCTTGACATCCGGCTGGCGCAGTTTGAAGACAGTGGTGAGAACGACAGCGACGAACATCCCGCAGACGAGGAATATGTTGAAGGCGAGATTGAATTTCTTTTCCATTTGTGTTTCCATAAGGCATTTTCCTCCCGAAAAACATGCAAATTTAGGATGTAATTTCGTATTTTTACAAAAATGCCAACAGCAACAACCACACAAATAACCAAACAAAACATGAAAAGAATCAGCAAAGCCCTCCTGTGCTTCCTTGCAATCCTTTCCGTTTCAGTCCAGGCATCGGCCGGGACCATCATCCTGACAAGCGACCAGCAGCTCAGGGACCTTCTCGACCCTGACAGGAAAATCGACATCTCGACCGGATTCAACCACGTCGAGATGAGTCTCCGCGAAATCTGTGAAGACGGAAAGAAGCACGGACACACCACACTGACCATTGCATTCGACGAGTTCTTCCGCCAATACCGTCCTCAGGCCGGGACCGACAGGCTCCTCACCCCTGACCAGGATGAATATGTCAGCATCATCAAGTTCATCAGCGACTTCGCCGCGAAATACGGCCAGGGCCTGCAGCTCAGCCTCCTCAGCCCTCTCGAGCTGGGACCGGCATTCCGGAACGTCACCGGCGAGACCGGGAAATGGGTGGCCTACAAGGTGGGCAGGAGAAACCTCTCCGACGGGAAGTTCTCGGTGGACATCTGGGAACAGATAAACTGGACCAACAACAAGGGCAAGGTAAACGTCAGTCTCAAGAACGTCAAGGCCTTCGCCTTCAAGCAGAAGGTTCTCGGAGGGTCCTGCAGGATCGCCGTCAACCCGGAGGACATCCACGAGCTTGACAACGTGCTCTACGAAGCTTCCGACACGGTGGACCTCGGAAATCTCGAGGGTGGCTACGGGCTCAAGGGCAAAACCGATTCCCCTGCCGACATGATACTCCCGGCAAGAAGGCTCAGGGTGTACAGCGAAGCAAGCGAGCAGTTCAAGGACTGCGACCACGTGATGGTCCTGCTTGAATATGACACCCCGGAGATGGACTATTTCTCCGAGCAGGCGACTCCGTTCATGCACTCCCTTCTGGACAAGTACAAGAACAACGGCATCAGGCTCAACGCCTTCTATTCCGACGAGATGCACATCCAGCAGGACTGGGCATATTTCTCACACCAGGAGGCCGGACAGCTCAACCACCGCTTCCTGACCCCGTCCTTCTCAAAGAAGTACAAGGAGAAGTTCGGACAGGACTTCGACCAGAAATATATGCTCTATTTCGTCTATGGAGCCCCTTACGAGACCGGTACGACCCGCGCCGTCCGCAACGTGCAGTACGTGATGGGCGAGACTCCGGAGGACATCCACAAGACCTATCTGCTCCGCGACCGCTACTACAAGATGCTCAACCACGGGGTCGTCGATCTGTTCAAGGACGCAAAGGCCTACGCCGAAAAGCTCTACAACAAGGAATTTCCGACCGGAGCGCACGCATCCTGGGCAGAGAGCCCTACCATCGATGACTGGGACACCGAGAAGCTCGAACCATACGGAGCGAAGTATGAATATACCTCCAACTTCGTCTGGGCCAACACCGTCCACCAGGCCGCGGCAGCCTGCTACGACTATTTCAAGTGGGGTGAATATCTTGAACCTACCGGCAACGACTTCGCGGAGTGCGGATGGTATGACCGCGACTACTACGGCGCCGCAATGGCAGCCTCGATAGGAGTGATCAACAGATACCCTAACGCCTATGCCGCAGCCTGGGGCCTTCCGGGTGAGGCCAATGCCTGGAAGAACGACCTCAACGAGGCCTTCGGTGCATCTCCCGGCGCTGCTATGAGCCTCCTGACCGGCCGCGTGCACCGCGACATCGAAGTCCTGACCGTCTATCCGATGAGCACCATTGCCGTCGAGGAAAGATTCGGCAACTGGATGACCCAGTACGGCTACTCGAACTACCTTTCCGCAAAGAAGCTTTTGGAGATGGGCTCGGTCGGCGAGGACGGCATGCTGCAAGTGGCCGCAAAGAAGTACAACACGCTTGTCGTGATGTTCGAGCCTCTTCCTGAAAAGGGTCTTCTCGACCTGATGGAAGAGTTCGCCAAGGCCGGCGGAAACGTCATCTGGTTCAGCACCCCTGCCCTGATTGACTCCGAAGCGTCAAACTGCTCGGAACAGTGGCAGAAGCTGTTCGGTGTCCGCTACGTTTTCGACCAGTATATGGGCGAAATGGCCGTTGGCCAGCAGATACAGTTCAACGGCCTCCTCAAGGATGTGCCTGTACAGACCATACTCACCGACCTTATGCCGGACCGCATCTACCCGATTGCCAAGGCTGAGGATGATGTCGAAATCGTCGCCACAATCAATAAAGTGCCTGTCGGAGCCGTCAGGAAACTCGGCAAGGGCCAGGTCTGCTTCTTCGGATTCCGTCCGCGTGACGACCAGAGCCAGAGCCTCGGCTACGAGACCAGGACCCTCTTCGAAATCCTCAACGCCCTCGGAAGCTACCCTTCAAGCGGCAAGTTCGATGTCAACGACAACCCTGTCTGCGTCTCCAGGACCACGGAGTGCTTCGCTTCAAGTTTCCCGAACGGTGCCACTTCCATCGTGAAGCACTACCGCACCCACAGGGAGATGGGCACAGGCGGATTCGCAAGAGACCCGGAAACCGACAGGAGGATGCTCGAGCTGAACCCTATGCCGTCCGACATGCTGGACCTCAAGGACCTCAAGGTCAACGGACACAGTGTGACATATTCAGGAAAGAGGACCCTGTCCTTCAACACCGACGCCGAAGGCAGGCTGACCGCTTTCAACGGACGCCAGTGCGACAAGGTGAGCATTGACGGCATTGAATATGTCTTCGCGGACGCCCCGGTCAATCTGACTTTCGGCCAGGTCGGAGGCAATGCCGCAACGTACAGGGTACGTGTTGAAGGCAAGGCCACCGTACATATTCCTGTACCGGCCGGAGCGAAAAAGGCTTCGGTCAAGGCTGGTGGGAAAACGGTCAAGGGCGCAGTCCTTTCCGACGGCTGCCTCGTGCTTGACACCGAAGGCCTGTCGGGCCAGTGGCTTGATGTGACACTGAAATACTAAGCAATACACGTCTTATGAAACGAAGCATTCTCTGCTGCACTTTGTTGTTGGCAATGACTCTATCTCCCGCCTGCAAGCAGGAAACGCCGGCAGAACCCGCCGAGAAAGAAGAGGAGAAGAAAGACACCAGGGCAGTCTATCCGGTCAATGAAAAGGTAAACCCTTACACCTGGATAGCCATTGACGGACAGGGCAACACCATAGACCCTGACAACTCAGGCTACGCCGATGCCAACAAGAACAAGAAGAAGCAGGTCGCCATCTTCTATTTCCTGTGGCACGGATGTCACGGCTATGACCAAGGTGCCAACCACAACGATGTCGTGCCTCCTACCGCCTCCGACACCAAGAGCCCCTACGACATCGAGAAACTCCTTGCGGCCAATCCGAAACAGCCGGAATACGGCGGCTTCGGAGTCATGCACCATTGGGGCGAGCCGATGCTCGGCTACTATGTCGCCAATGACAGGTGGGTCATCCGCAAACATGCCCAGATGCTGACCGATGCGGGCGTCGATGCAATATTCTTCGATGTCACCAACGGCTTCCACTATCTGCCTGTCGTGAAGACCCTCTGCGAGGAATACACACAAATGCGCGCGGAAGGCAGCACGACGCCTCAGTTCGCCTTCCTTGTCAACGCCAATGCCGGGACGATGGTGGATTATCTTTACACGGAAATCTACAGCAAGGGGCTGTACCAGGATCTCTGGTACTACTGGCTCGACAAGCCTCTCATCCTCGCCGACAAGTCAGCTGTCAGCAATTATGATCAGATGAACTTCTTCGAGTTCCGCCAATCCTGGTTTACCTGGAACAGCGACAGCGCAGATTCCTGGTACGGGGACGGAGAAGACAAATGGCCGTGGGGCGGCCTGTACCCTCAGAAGCCGGGCAAGCACAACGGCAAGAACGAATGCGTCTGCGTCCTTCCTGCCACCCATCCCTCATCCAACATCGGAAGAAGCTACAATGCCAAGTCCCAGAAACAGCCGGCGACCTTCAATTCCGGCAAGGGAGTGTTCTTCAAGTCGATGTTCGACAACGCTATGTTGCTGAATCCTACCATGCTGTTCTTCACGGGATGGAACGAGTGGACCGCCCAGAGGCAGAAAGCCAACGGCGGAGAATGCAACTTCCTCGGCAAGGGCCTTGTCCAGAAGGGCGACACCTATTTCGTGGACCAGTACAACCACGAGTACAGCCGCGACATCGAGCCTCTTGCCGACGACTTCGGAGACAATTATTACTATCTGATGGTCAACTACATCCGCAAGTTCAAGGGGACTCTCCAGCTTCCGACCTTCAGCACCCGGGATGACATCGGCATCGACGGTTCGTTCTCGGACTGGGAGAACGTTGCGGCTCTCTATGCGGACTACAAGGGGGACATAACCCACAGGAGCCATTACGGATGGGGAAGCGTCGGCACTCTTACCAACGACACAGGCCGCAATGACCTGCAGCTCGGCAAGGTCACGAATGACGGCAGCAACATCTACTTCTACATGAGGACCGGTTCTGACATCAGCGATTCGTCGGACCCACAGTGGATGCAGCTGTTCCTCCACGTGACTGGCGAGACCGCCTGGGAAGGCTTCGACTTCGCCATCAACAGGACCACTCCTTCAAAGACCGAGGCTGTTCTTGAGAAATCGCTCGGCGGCTGGTCCTGGGAAAAGGTCTGCACGGTCCCTTACAGCGTCAAGGGCAACGAGATTGAGATTGCTGTCCCGCTTGAGGCTCTCGGCATAGGCGACCCGTACAAATTCACTGTCGATTTCAAATGGATTGACAATGCAGCGGGCGACGGCAACATCCAGACCTGTATGAGAGACGGAGATTCAGCTCCGGACGGTCGATTCCGCTTCCGCTACAAGTTCAAGACGGCGCAAGAATAATTGAGGATGTACGCAGATATTCCTTTGAAAACAAAGAATTTTGCGTATATTTGCAGTCCGCGACAAATTCGCGGGGCATGGTTCCGTAGCTCAGCTGGATAGAGCAACAGATTTCTAATCTGTGGGTCTAGGGTTCGAATCCCTACGGGACTACGAAAGGGGGGTGACAAAAATTGTCACCCCCCTTTCATTTGTATTGTATAGAAGTCGGGATAATGGACATTTGCGGTTGGTGAAATGCCATTTAACAAGGTGATACATTGACACTTATATCTACTTTTATGAAAGTTGTTTCATAAAAGTTTTGATATGAGAAGAATAAGGAAGCGGAATAGATGTCCTAAATGTGGTTCATTGAATGTCATAAAATGGGGAGTTCGAGCAAGCCACCAGCGTTTCAAATGCAAAGATTGCGGCGGTCTATTTACTCCTACCCGTGCTGACGTAAGCACCGCAAACCGCTTCACTTGGTCGAAATGACATCTATGATCGGTCCAGAAGATTTCTCCGCGCGCTCCGCTTGGTCGAAATGACAAATAAGGAACTTTTGAGTCACCCTTTTAAAGGCAACAGCAACAACTGCACAAAGGCAAGGCTCTACTCGTCAGGGGTCATTGATGGCGGAAGGTCGGCGGGAGCAGAGCCCCAGGAAGTGTTCGGTTCAGGGCCCATCACATAACTGATTGTCGCATCGCCTTCGAATATCTCGGCATGGGTCAGGTAGTTTTTCGTGAAAGGAACACCGTTGAGGGTTGCACTCTGGATATAGCAGTTCTCACGGCTGAAGCCCGGAGCCTCGACCGTCAAGGTGCCGTGGGCATGCCTGAGAGAAAGATGCTCCTGCTGGGGGACACCTATGAAGTACAGACCGGTTCCGTGGGTGACCGGATAGAAACCCATCGAAGAGAAGACGTACCAGGCCGACATCTGGCCGGTGTCCTCGTCCCCGCATATTCCCGCAGTGCCGGAATTGTAGAAGCGGTTCACGACCTGGGTAATCCTCTGCTGGGTTTTCCAAGGCTGGGCGGCATAGTTGTACATATAGATGGTGTGGTGGCTCGGCTCGTTACCGTGGGCGTACTGTCCGAGCAGTCCGGTGATGTCTCCGGCGGGATTGTCGCCGTGCAGTTCGGAGCTGACCACGAAGAGGCTGTCCAGTTTCCTGATGAAAGCATCCCTGCCGCCGAACAGATTCATCAGGCCGGCTCCGTCGTGAGGCACGAAGAAGTTCCACTGCCAGGCTGTTCCCTCGCAGAAATCGTCATTCGGCCGGTAATGGTTGGAAAGGAACGGGTCGAAAGGCTCGCGCCAGCCGCCGTCGGAAGTACGGCCTCTCATGGAATTGACTCTCGGGTCGAAGACATTGACATACCACCCGGCGTGTTCGAGATATTCCTTTTCTACCTCTTTGTTGCCGAGCATTCGGGCCATCTGGGCGATGCACCAGTCGTCGTAGGCATATTCAAGAGTCTTTGAAACTGCGGAAACTTCCTTGTCGCAAGGGACATATTTCAGGTCAAGGTAGTCCTTGGCTCCGCGGAACGACCTGAGGAAGAAGCCGAAAGTGTCGCGGCTGGCGGAGACGGTCATCGCTTCGAGAAGCTTTTCCGCATCGAATCCGCGCACTCCCTGGGCATAGGCGTCAGCTATGACCGGCATCGAATGGTAGCCGATCATGCACATATTCTCCTGGCCGGAAAGGGTCCATATCGGCAGCTGGCCGCAGTTGTCGAAATGTTCCTGGAAGGTCTTCATCACATCGAGGGTGATGTCCGGATGGAGAATGGTCGTGAGAGGGAACTGGGCGCGGAAAGTGTCCCAGAGACCGAGGACACCGGCAAAATAGCGGAAGTTGCCTTTGTGGACTTTCCGGTCGGAACTGCGGAAACGGCCGTCAACGTCGCTGTAAAGGCAAGGGTAGAGATGGGTATTGTAGAAACAGGTGTAGAGGACCTTGGCATGTTCCTCGTCCGTGCCGCTTATCTGCAGGGCGGAGAGTTCCCTGTCCCAGGCATCGTGGGCTTTCTGCCGTATCCGGTCGAAACTGCGGTGCCTGGCCTCCGCACGGTAGTTCTTCCGGGCACCCTTCGTGTCCACGGCGGAGATTCCGACACTGATTTCGAGAGGCTCTCCCTTCCTGCCTCCGAAGGTGAGGATGGCACGGACATCCAGGCCTTCCAGCTTGCGGACAGGTTCACCCACCTTCTGGCAGGAATCATAGAAATCAATGCTCTCGATGGGTTTGGAGAATCTGGCGTAGAAATAGACGTGCTGCTCGGGACACCATCCGTTGGAAATCCTGTAGCCCCGGACGGTATGGCGGTTGACTTTTTCGAGACAGGCGACCTTGACGGTGTCAAACCAATCCTCGGGGATGATGGTGCAGTTGCTTCTGCTGCCGTGCTCGAGGTTGATCACGAGTGCCTCCTTCTGCACATCGTCATTGAATGAATATCTGTGGACTCCGCAACGGGGAGTTGCCGAAAGCTCGGCCTTGACCCCCATCTCTGGCAGTTCCACGGCATAATAGCCCGGTTCGCACCACTCCTTGTCATGGGAGAAGGGAGTCTTGTAGTTGTAGTCGAGGGTTTCACGTCCGGCCCACTCTTCCCCTTTCACCGGAAGGAAAAGGATGTCAAGATAGTCGGAACCTCCGCCCGAGCCGGACTTGTGCTGGTGGCTGAAGCCGAGAATCCCGTCGTGGGCGTAGTTGTAGCCGTTGCCCAGGTCGTAGGTGTCCGCCGCCATCTCGACCATTCCGTACGGCATCGAGGCTACCGGGACCAGACAGCCGGAAGCTCCGGTTCCCATATAAGGCGAAAAACAGGCAAAAGGGTCGATTGACCCGTCAGGCTCCGGAGCCGGAGCGGCAGCTGCAAGGGCAGCCGCAAGCAAAGTCATCACAGTGCCAATCATACAGACGGATTGTTTATTTCAAACGGTAGAGAAGCATGTTTCCCGGTTCGAGGACGTCCTCGTGCAGTCCTTTGCCAAGCCGGACAGGCTCACTGCAAGGGAGGATTCTGCTGACTTTCGGCGAAAGGATGTCCAGGGAAATCTTCTGCGATGCGGACAGGCTGCGGTTCACGAGCAGGAGATACTCGCTCCGGCCGTTGCGCAGATGGGAGACGAGGAAGCCTTCGCCTTCATATTCAAGAGCAGAAATCTGCCGGGGAAGAGCGATGAATTGCTCCGTGCCTTCCGGAAGGTCGCCCGTGTGGCCGACATTGATTACTTCGGCACCGAGGAATACCGGTGTAAGGGAGTGGATTTCGTCATTGACTTTCTTCACCTTGCAGAAGACCTCGGTTCTTGCGCCCGCGCTGTCCACGGGAGCGTCGTGGAAAACGACGGAATTGACCTTGCCGGGCTGGAAGGTGAAATATTCAATGCCCTGCGCCCCGTACGCGAGATTTGAATATGCCTGCATGCACATCGATTCGTAGGTCGCGACCGGATAGGGGCCGTGGGCGGTGGAAAGGACAAAGGCCCAGAAAGGGATGCCCTTGCGCCCGGCATTGGAACTGATGACTTCGAGATTGCGGTAGTAATCGGGACGGATCTTGTCCTGGAGGACAGGATAGTGGTCGAAGGAAAGCCAGCCCAGAGGAACTTCGTCGCAGAATCTGCTGACATATTCCTCATAGGAGTCGGTCTGGAGCATGGAGGCGGGGGCATAGGTCGGATGCAGATTCAGATAGAGCAGTTTCGTGTCATCGATCCCGCGTATGCTTTCCGCCCATTCGTGTAGCGATGCGAAGTCATCGGCACCGGGCTCGTCCCTTAGGAAATAGCCGGCTACGTCAGGATTGTCTTTCAGGTGCGCCACGGTTCCAGCCGGATCTTCCCTGAGTTCCTTGCAGTTCACGATGAGCTTGACGCCGCTTCCCTTCGCGCCTTCAAGGACCCGGTCAACTTCTTCCAGGTCGGAAAGGAAGGAGAAAGCCAGGTTGAAACCGGCATCCCGAAGGGCCTCGAAATGGGAGGTGTCCAGGTGCGGGCCGTGGAGGGTGAACCAGGCCATGACGGGGAACTCGTCACCGGCAGGGTTCTGATAACGGTGAGGTCCGGAAGACACTGCTCCGGGCGTGCAGGACGGCCACAGCAGGTTCAGGGCGACTGCGGCGGCGAGAATTGCGGAGGTACGGAAAAGATTTGCCATATTGACAAATATAACAATATGCTGCCTGAAAAAAAAGATACTGACTGAGACAAGGTCAGTCAGTATCTTCGTGTTACGTATGGTCTTAACGTTTACTTCGTGAGATTCATCGTGTCGATTGCAATCATCAGTTCCTCGTTTGTAGGAATCATCGCAACCTTGACGGCGGAATCCGGGGCGGAGATGTAGGCTTCGTCGCTGACCGCATGGGCCTTGACGGATGCCTGGCATTCCTTGTAGAATGCGACGCCGCTCTTGTTCTCCATCTCCCAGGCCATCTTGAGGCCCATATACTTGAAGTGTTCGCAGATGTTGACAGGAAGCCACGGGTTGTTCTCGGCGATTCCGGCAGTGAATACGATGAGATCGACGCCTCCCATCTCGGCGATGTACTGGCCGACCAGCCTGGTGAGGTCGAGGATGAGTTTGTTGACCACGAGCTGGCTGCGTTCGTCTCCTTCGGCGGCGAAGCCGAGGACATCACGCATGTCCGATGTCTTGCCGGAAAGGCCCAGGAAACCGGATTTCTTGTTCATCATCGCAGTGGCGTCATCCGGAGAAAGATTCTCCTTCTTCATCAGATAAGGGACGAGGCTCGCGTCGATGTTGCCGCAGCGGGTGCCCATTATCATACCCTCGAGAGGGGTGAAGCCCATCGAAGTGTCGAAGCATTTGCCGTTCTTGACGGCGGTGACGGAACTGCCGTTGCCGATGTGGCAGGTGATGATCCTGCTGTTCCCGGGATCCAGGCCGGCAAACTGGATTGCCCTCTGGCTGACATATTTGTGGGAAGTTCCGTGGGCGCCGTAACGACGTACGCGATACTTCTCGTAGTACTCGTAAGGAAGGGCGTACATATACACTTCCGGGGACATTGTCTGATGGAATGCGGTGTCGAAGACCGCAACCTGAGGCACCTCCGGAAGGACTGCCTGCATCGCACGGATACCGAGTATGTGGGCCGGATTGTGCAGAGGAGCATAGTCGCAGCAGATTGTAATCTTCTCCATCACATCCTCGTCGATGAGCGCAGGACCGCTGAAAAAGTCCGCTCCCTGGACGATGCGGTGACCGACGGCATCGATTTCGTCGAAGCTGGAAATCACTCCGCAAACAGGGTCGGTGAGGGCATCGAGGACGACCTTCATACCTTCAGTGTGGTCGCTGACCGGAGTGACTTTCACCATCGGTTCCTTTCCTACAGGCTTGTGAGTGATCATGCTGTCAGGAAGGGATATTTTCTCAAGGTTTCCTTTGGCGAGAAGGCTGTAGTCGCTCTCGCTGCGCATATCAAGCAGCTGATACTTGATCGAGGAACTTCCGCAATTGATTACCAGAATTTTCATATTTGGTTGCAAAGAAAAATAGGGTGCAAAGATAACAAAATCCCGTGCAGGGGACAAGTTTTACTGCTTGAAAGCGTAGTGGAAACCATCCACGACGTTCCAGTCTCCACGGGTGAAATCCGGGAACCTCACCGGCATCGAACCGTTTTCGAGCGAGATGCGGCTGAGTTCCTGGACGGCGCTCCATTCAGCGGCGTCATAGACATCCTGGTCGAGCGGCAGGCCGTTGTGCAGGCAGTAAATCAGCCTGTAGTCCATTATGAAATCCATTCCGCCATGGCCTCCTACCTGCTTCGCCTTCTCTTCGATTTCCTTGACGAAATCGAACTTGTAGGCATTCAGAAGGGAATCCATCACAGGGTAAGGAACATAGTCGTGGCCGTTGATGGCCTTGACTGCGATGCCTGGCGACGGATACTTGTTGACGAAGCCTTCGGTTCCGGTCAGCTGGTACATCCTCGTGTAAGGACGCGGAGCATAGACATTGTGCTGCACCTCGACCAACTTGCCCTTGCCTGTGCGGATGAGGCTGATGGTGTGGTCCCCGTCGAGGCACTCCTCGGAGTCGCGGTACCTCTTGGCGGCCTTCCTGCCGTTGTAGGAAGGAGTGTCCATAGCCACCAGGCAGTCGAACTTGTCTCCTCTGTGAATATTCAGGACCTGGGCGACAGGGCCGAGGCCGTGGGTAGGATAATTGTCTCCGCGGTGGGTCATGTTGTAGTCTATTCTCCACGGCTCGCTGAAGCCCCAGTCTTCGGCAAGATAATGGATGTAGGCTCCTTCGACGTGGTAAACCTCGCCGAAGAGTCCCTGCTGGGCCATGTTCAAGGCGGCCATCTCGAAGAAATCGTAGCAGCAGTTCTCAAGCATCATACAGTGGCGGCGGGTCTTTTCGCTGGTGTTGACAATCTGCCAGCACTCGTCGATGCTCATCGCTCCCGGAACTTCGATGGCCGCATGCTTGCCGTGGTTCATCGCATAGACTGCCACAGGGACGTGGTCGAGCCAGTCGGTGCAGATATAGACAAGGTCGATGCCCTCGGTCTCGCAAAGCTGCTTGTAGGCCTCTTCGCCCACGAATCCCGGAGCCTGAGGAAGACCGGCCGAAGCAAGGATGGCATTGCAGGCATCGACCCGGGAAGAATCGAGGTCGCACAGAGCCACGACTTTCACATTTTCCAGACAGGTGAAACGCTGGACGGCCCAGGTTCCCCTGCCGCCTATGCCGACAAAACCTACACGCACGGTGTCTATCGGTTCGCAGGCCATACCCAGAGCCGATTTCTGTCCCGGTTCCCTGGCCGGGGTTTCAAGGACTATCACACCGTCTTCAATGTGTGCCGGTACGGAGGCACTGACGGATTTCTTGCAGGAAGCAAGGCAAAGCAACGGAAGCGCTGCTATGATTAAAAACTTCTTCATACAGGTTATTGTTTGATTCTTTGTCTTTCAAGGGTTCTACAGCCCCCAGTCGGAAGGATTCAGGACTGTCTTCGGGGCATTCGGCACATTGACGAAATAATTGAAGCCGGTCACTTTCTCGAGATCGGAGACGGACATCATCTCGCTTCTTGTCGGTGCCTGTCCCTTGAGGGAATTGGTGTGGGCCCTGACGAAGGCTGCGCACATCATCTCGTCGGCGCTGCAGTCCTTGAGGGACTTGCCGCTGTTTCCGGACTTGGTGCGGAGAAGGACGTAGTAGAACATTGTCGGCATCGAGACATCCGTCCTGCCGCCGAAAGAAATCTTTTCAGGCGATACGGTGTAGCCGTAGCCGTCGGTGAACTCGTCGAAATAGCAGCCCACAACCTCGTAGAGGGTGTCTGCGCAGACCTTGGTGTCCACCCAGTCCTCGAGCAGATTCCAGCCGCCTCCACCGGTGTTGAATCCGGTCGAAAGCTGTGGAGCTATGTTCGTGTAGTAGAATACCTGCTTGTTGGTGGCCACTGAAGAGGTCCTTTCGGCCGAGCCGAGCATGTGGCCCTTGCTGCAGCCGACGATGGTAGATGTAGAACTGTACTGGATGCCGGAAGGGACCGCCCCGTCTGCGGTGTAGGCTTCGTTCCTGCCCGACGAACCCACATACATGCTGTGTCTCGGGGCTGCCACCCAGAGCGGACAGTGATGGGTGCCGCTGAAGCAGAGGCTGTAGTTCCTTGCGGTCTTGCCGTCCGGTCCGGTCTCGCCTCCGGCACACATATGGTAGGCGTAGTAGTTGTCCGTGTTGTCCGTGCCTATCTTGTAGCTGCCGCTGATTGTGTAGTCCATCTGCGGAAGTTCGAACCATCCGTACTGGTCGCCAGAAACTGCGCCCTGTGAGGAAGAGGTCCGCAGGGATTTGACTTCGGAGCTGACATATTCGACATATTCAGAACCCTCGTAAACCTTGATGTAGGCCTTGTAATAATAGGTCACACCCTCGGTGAGATTGTCCAGGACGGCCGAGAAGGTGCCTCCGGTCGAGCTAATGACACTGCTTGTGTAGCTCCGGTCTCCGTCGAGCGAGGCTTCGGAGGTCCCCCAGTAGAAGCCGGCATATTCAGGAACTGCGGAAGCATTCGAGAAGGATGCGTTGAGGACTGCGGTGCTGGCCGTCACGTCCGTGGCCTCTTCCGTGTGGACCGCAGTCGCAGGGGCTGCTCCGCCGGAACTTACCAAGCCGACAAGGAGGATGTCGTCAAGGCGGACATTGTCGCTGCCTGATGTCGTGAAAACGAGAGTGAATGTCCCGAGGTCAGAAGGATTAGCAAGGGTCCAGGTAAAGGAGCCTTCATCGGTGACGCTGATTCCGGAGGTAGGAGAAGAAACCGTGAAATATGTTTTGTTCGCCTTGAGGGTGAGCGTCATCGAAGCGGCGCCCGCGGTCGGGATGCCCGAGACAGTCCAAGTCGTTATGTTTTTCTTCAGAAGCAGTTCGGGAGAGGTGCCGCCCGCCAGGGACTCATTGTAGAGTTTGGTTTCAGTGGATGACTGTGAATATGCTACCGTAGCTCCCCCATAGACGGTCGTACCCTCAAAGCCATAGCCGGAAGGAGTTTCGTCCTTGGATCCTCCTGTCCAGGTCTCGGACCAGAGAACCACCTCGCTGAGGGTCTCCACGGCAGTTCCTTCCATATCAACAAGGATGGGGCGGACGTGCCCGGCGACAAGTTCCAGCGCGCGGGAGTCCGAAAGGTCGATGGATTTCGAATATGTCTTGCCTTCACCGTCCTCAACGGTGACGGTGAAGGTCCCTGAAGCCATAGCGGCAGGGACGCAGCCGAACCAGACGGTGAAATCTCCGGCGGCATCGGGAGTAAGATTGTCTGTCAGGAGGGTCAGGGTCTTGACTCCTGCACCCGAGAGGCTGCCGTCTTCGACTGAATATTCCACCTCGGTTCCGGCAACGGCCACCGGAAATCCGAGAGTCACGCTTTTGATGTCCGCAGCCGGCAGATTGGAAAGGACGAGCCTTCCGAAAGCATTCACAGGCGCGAAATGCAGGTCGATGTCGGACGGGATGCCGGTGGAGGGAATCTCCATCGACGCGGCAAGCAGCAGAGCTGACTCGTCGCAGGAAGATGAGGTCGGAGTCTGTTCGGCTGGCATTATGCAGGCGACGGACGGAGAAACAATCGAATATGCCGTGAAACCTCCGGCGACTCCGTCGGCACTCTTCGGCGAGAGCGCGACAAGGCTGCCTTCCGACACATCCGGAAGGGAGACGGAGAAAGTGGCGGTCGCCCCGGAAGTGGAAGGAGCGGCCCAGACGGCCTGCCCGTCACCGGCGTAGAAACCGACCTGGCAGCCGGATGTCCAAAGAATCGGGTAAGAAGAAGCGGTCTTGTCGCCCAGGACGGCACGGGTGGCCGCCGTTTCCGCAGTGACTGTGACGCGGACATATTCATTCTGCAAGGCAGGTTCTTCCTTGCAGGAGACGAAGCTTGCGAGCGCGGCAAGCATGAGAAGAGTAAGGGACTTTTTCATAACTTGCGGCAATCAGAAAACAAACGGATCATCTTCGGGTGCGCCTTCGATGCTGTTCTGAAGGACATACCCGTCACAGTCAAGTTCTTCGACATTCAAGTCGGGGACGACGTAGTCCCTTTTCCCGATTTCGGTCATATTCTGTTACAATTGGGATAAACCTTACAAATATAATAAAAAATACAGGGCAGATTGGTTATATTTGCTTCCAATCATGTGGAAAAGACCGTGGAACATAAGAGAAGGCATCGCAGTATGCGCGGGAATCCTGGTGCTGGGAGGGCTGGTCGGGCTGCTGTGCGGCCCGATGGACTGGAACCTCCTGCGCTTCCCGGTCAACCTGATCGTGCTCGCCCTCTATCTCTGCGTCCTGATGTGCCTCTTCCTTCTCAGGAAGCGTTTCCACTGGATAGAATGGATGATGCACGGCGGAGCGGCTGTTCCGGCCATAGCCTGCTGTGCCATTCTCACCTTCATTATGGGTCTCACGGGCCTGGACCTGCTCAGTTTCTGGCCCTTCATCCTTTCATATTTCTGGATGACAAGCATCGTCGGCCTGGCCACCTTGAACCGGCTCTCGCGCTTCAAGGCAAAGGACATTCCGTTCATCCTCAACCATCTGGGCCTGTTCATCGCCCTTGTGGCCGGGACCTTGGGGAGCCCTGACATCCGCCGGGAGGAAATCACCGTGAGCGAGGGCGGAACTGCAGGACAGGAAGTGTCCGTCACCCTTCATTCTTTCAGGATGGAACTCTACCCTCCGGTGCTCGCATTGGAAAACGACCCTTCCGGAAGGCTTCAGGTGGAAAACGGCATGCTGGAAGGGCGGCTCGGAGATTGGGAAATCGAGGTGCTGAGGCACATCCCCTATGCGGGTCCCGGCGGGGATGAGTCCCCGGAATACATTGCCCGGCTGCACCCCGGAGCCTGCTGCGCGATGGAAGTGAAGGCGTCCGGGAAGGCCGGAAGCTACAGCGGCTGGGTCAGCTGCGGTAGTTTCCTGTTCCCTCCGGCCACGCTGGACCTGGGCGGAGAGGATGCAGTCACAATGCTTCCGCGCGAGCCTAAAAAATTTGTCTCGGAAGTCACTGTCTCGGCCGGCCGCAAGACCGCCGACGGGACGATAGAAGTAAACAAGCCGATGCGTCTGAACGGCTGGACAATCTACCAGCAGGGCTACGACGCGGTCCTGGGAGAATGGAGCAGCACCAGCACCCTGAGGGCGGTGAAGAATCCCTGGCTGCCTCTGGTGCTCACCGGAATATTCCTGCTGATGGGCGGG
The DNA here is from genome assembly GCA_051878295.1 of Candidatus Cryptobacteroides sp. Lineage (GTDB taxonomy): Bacteria > Bacteroidota > Bacteroidia > Bacteroidales > UBA932 > Cryptobacteroides. Next base: position 65,314 of record JBJEJV010000021.1, on the reverse strand, counting down.
GCCGTCGCGAGTTTCCTGACGGCTTCCGGCAAAAGAAAGGAGGAAAAGAGATGACAAGCTGGAACTCTTTCGCCTGGTTTGCGGTCCCTGCCCTGCTGTTTCAGCTTTCGGGCGCCTTCGCGGCGTGGAAAGGCAGAAGGGCGGCCGCTTCGGGGCTGACTCTTGCGGGAATATGCCTGTACTTCGCCTTCATCCTCGGCTTGTGGGCCTCGCTGGACAGGCCGCCGCTGAGGACTATGGGGGAGACCCGCCTCTGGTATGCCTTCTTCCTGCCGGTGGCCGGACTCCTCGTATATTCAAAATGGAAGTACAAGTGGATTCTTTCCTTCTCGACCCTGATGTCCTCGGTCTTCACCCTGATCAACCTCTTCAAGCCGGAAATCCACAGCAAGACCCTGATGCCGGCGCTCCAGAGTCCCTGGTTCGCACCCCACGTGATTGTGTATATGTTCGCCTATGCCCTGCTCGGCGCGGCAACCCTCCTCGCCGTGTGGATGCTGCTCAAAAAGGGCAGGCCCTCCGCGTATGAATATTCAATCTGCGACAACCTGGTCTGCATCGGGCTGTCCTTCATGACTTTGGGAATGTTGATGGGCGCCCTCTGGGCGAATGAGGCCTGGGGAGACTGCTGGACCTGGGACCCGAAGGAGACCTGGGCGGCTGTGACCTGGATGGGCTATCTCTGCTATATTCATTTGAGACACACTTCCGCGAGGGAAGGCAAGGCGGCGCTATGGGTGCTCGTCCTGTCTTTCTTCTGCCTGCAGATGTGCTGGTGGGGAGTCAATTACCTGCCTTCAGCCCGCGGAAGAAGCGCCCATACCTACGGCGGCTGAGGGGATTCCCCCGCTGAAAGACGACATACGAAAACCACTGTCCACAAGCCGCTGCGATTGCAGCATTGTGGAGACAAAGCCGCGGACTTCCTTCAGGATTCCACGGCTCAAGGGCGTGCAGGTCTTGAAGCGCGGACGACTCAGTCCGCTACCTTGTCGAAGAGTGCAAGAGTGGTGACTTCCTCCCTCGTAACGAGCTTTACATCCTTGTAACTATGCTTGTTGGCTGCGATGATAATCTCCTTGTCACCCTTTTCCTGCATCTCTGCCTGCAGTCTGCTGATCAGTTCAGATGTTTTCATGTCGTTATTAGTTATGATAAGTGTAATCCTTTTATGGTCTCAAGTTACACTTTTCTTGTCGAAATACGAAATGATTTTCACTGTTTCTGAAGATTTCTTTCAAAGCGGCATATTGCAGCCTCGTCCATCAGTTTGGACATGAACAGCTCAGCGGACTTTTTCCGGTGGCGGTCCTTGAGGAAGTGGACGCTGCCGGTCATCGGGTATTTTCCGCCTTCAAGAGGTATAGCCACCATTCCCGGGCGGTCCCAGCTCGAAACCGGAGTGATGATGGCGACAAGGTTGGAAGCCTGCGCCAAATCCACAAGCAGGTGCGGGTCGTTGATTTCCGCACGGACATTGAGCCTTCTGGTGTCAATCCCCGCAAAACGCCCGAAGTGGCAGCCCTGGGAACTGCCCCTGCCCGGGATGACGATGCCGAAGTCCTTCAAGTCGGAGAGGGTGACCCGGACCCGGTCGGCAAGCGGATGGTCCTTGCGCATCACCGCGCAGAGGAAGGTCTTGAACAGGGGATATGTGACGATGTCCTCGTACTCGACATCGGGCCTGAATGCCACGGACATATCGATTTCGTTCCTGCGTATCATGTAGAGAAGTTCGGAAGCGGTCTTGTAGCTGACGGTCAGCTTGACCTCCGGAAGCTCCCTCATAAAGGAATACATTGTCGAATTGACAATCTTGCAGAAAGATTTCGTCGCACCGACATTGAGTGTCCCGGCCGCCGTGTTGCGGAGATTCCGGACTTTCTCCTTGCATATTTCGGAATCCTCGATGATTTTGCTCGCCATCGGCAGCATCTCGATGCCGGCCTCCGTAAGCACTATCTTCTGGGAAGTCCTGTCAAATAGCTGGGAACCCAGTTCGTCTTCCAACTGACGTATCTGCTGGGAAATGGTCCCCTGAGTGATGTACAATTTTCTCGATGCCTCAGAGAAACTGAGACTCTGGGCTACTTCTACAAAGTATCTCAACTGTCGCAATTCCATAGTGTCAGGTTATTGGTCTTTTCAATAATAGATATCGAAACAAAAATAATAAAACATTTTACAAATTAAAAAGCGAAAGAATAACTTTGCACTGTGGTTGAGATTTAAAAGTCCCCCTCTTCTCATATTCTTTGGTTACAGTTATGATTTGGTTCGCGTCACTTTGGTTCCGGCAGATTCTATGAGGGGGTGGTTGTCGGAACCATAACTTATGAAAGGACTGTTTCTGTCCTTCCGGCATAGGCCTGCTGTGAAGCAAGCCTATGTTTTTGTATGGAGGTGAAGCAGGATATCACTGTTTTTATTATCTTTGCCCATCTAAACCCAGTGGACATGAAGACATTCAATTGTAATGGAGAATGCCACAGTTGCCCTCTGATGGCATCAAAGGGTGATACTCAATGCATCAGAGTGGCAGTTACCGGAGCAGACAGTGGCATCTGCGGGAGAAGCGTTACCTGTGACGGCTTTCCCATACGGTTCAACATCATGCCGGAGATTTCCTCCATCCTCGAAACCCCGTCGGACATAGTCCTGCATCTGGTGGATGCGATGCGCCTGGAGGAGACCCTGTACCCGGTGACCAAGCTCAACGACATGGACATCAAGGTCATCCTCAACATCCGGAACTACAGCAAGTTCACGGCCACCGGCCACTCTCTGGACATCAAGCAGCTTTCGAGAATGCTCGGGATGCCGGTCATCATCTGCGACGAGGATGACGGAGCGGGCGAAATTGCCCTGCTCGGCAAGATAGCGGAATGCTACCGCGAGCCCTTCGAGCGGAAGGTCAGCGTACCCTACGGACAGGATGTGGAAGAGGCTATCTCAAAGATTTCCCAGGTCATCCACGAAGGGCACGAACAGTGGCAGCACTTTTCGGAGCGCTATGTGGCCGTCCGGCTTCTGGAGCATCAGGACTACATACTGCCCTATATCAACTCCCTTCCCAATTCGGAAGAGGTACTGAAGGTGGCCGGAAAGGTTCACGACGGTCTGGAGAAGGAATTCGGCGAGCCGTCCGAGAACCTGGTGGCAGAAGCCCGACGCGGATTCGTGGCCGGAGCCCTGCAGGAAACCGTAATCCACGGCGGGGATGATTCCGACCACAGTTTCGCGATGAAACTGGACGCCGTCCTGACCAGCAAATGGTTGGGCTTCCCTCTGCTGATAGTGATTCTGCTCGCGGTCTTCCAGTGCACCTTCACCCTCGGGGCCTACCCCCAGGGATGGATAGAGGAGGGAGTCAACGCCCTGTGCGGATGGCTCAACGGCATTCTCGCCCCCGGATGGTTCTCCAGCATGATCACCGACGGAATCATCCAGGGCGTGGGCTCTGTCCTGTCCTTCCTCCCGAACATCATAATCCTGTTCTTCTTCCTTTCCCTGCTCGAGGACTCGGGCTATATGGCCAGGGCGGCCTTCCTGATGGACAAGATAATGCACCTGGTCGGGCTGCACGGCCGTTCCTTCATCCCGATGCTCATCGGCTTCGGTTGCAACGTGCCCGCCATAATGGCCGCCAAGCAGATAGAAAACCGCAGGGACCGCACGCTCACGATGCTGATGATTCCCTTCATGAGCTGCAGCGCAAGGCTCCCGGTTTACCTGCTTTTCGTCTCCGCATTCTTCGCGAAGTACAAGGCTCTCGTGATGATAGGATTATATTCTATAGGGATATTCCTTTCCATCCTCTTCGCCTTCGTGATGAAACAGACCAAATGGTTCCGGATGCAGGACGAGGACTATGTTTCCGTTCTTCCTCCTTTCCGCAAGCCGACCTGGAGAAACACGGGAATGCACATCTGGGAGAGGGTTTCCGACTATCTGAAAAAAATCTCGACCGTGATTCTGGCGGCCTCGGTGATTGTCTGGGCCCTTGAATATTTCCCTGCGGACAAGACCGGCAACGGAGCAAATCCAGAGGAGTCCTATCTCGCAATGATAGGAAAGGCGGTGTCTCCCGTGATGGAGCCGCTGGGCTTCGACTGGAAGATGAACGTCAGCCTGCTCACCGGACTGCCGGCGAAAGAGGCCATCGTCAGCACTATGGGAATCCTCTACCACAGCGAAGGGGATGAGGACGGCAGGAATCTGGCGACAGTGCTGAGGGAGGAGAAGATATTCACACCGGCCACAAGCTGGTCTTTCATGCTCTTCGTCCTCCTGTACTTCCCTTGCGTCGCGACGATTTCGACTCTCAGGAAGGAGATAGGAAGGGGATGGGCGGCTTTCACAGTCGTGAACTCCCTCGTCCTGGCCTGGCTTATGGCCTTCCTTGCCAACTGGCTCGTGGGTATGATGATTTGAAAACGGCAGAAATCCAGAACTATGTACAAAGCGCCAAGCATAGAGAAGCTCGCAAGAATGATGGAGCTTGTGAAATATGTGATATTCCCGGACTACTCTCCCGTTCCGTCCTGGACGGACGGGCCTGAGGCCGTCAGGGACATCCTCAACAGCCAGATCGAGGCTACCGGAGAAGTCCGGAAAGGCCTCGCGGACAGTTTCGTCGCCTCGCTTCCGGAAATCGGGAGGCTGCTCCACACCGACGTGGAGGCCGTGCTGCACAACGACCCGGCTGTGTCCGATGTCGGAGAGGTAATCCTGTGCTATCCGCTCGTGACAGTGATGCTGCACTACCGCGTCGCCCACAGCCTCTACCTTCTCGGAGTTCCGAGGATTCCGAGAATGCTCACCGAGATGGCGCACAGCGCGACCGGAATCGACATCCACCCAGCGGCGACCATCGGTGAATATTTCGCCATCGACCACGGAACGGGCGTGGTGGTCGGAGCGACGAGCATCATCGGAAACCACTGCATGCTCTATCAGGGTGTGACCCTCGGCGCCAAGAATTTCAGCTACGACAGCGAAGGCCGTCCGATTGACAAGCCGAGACATCCAATCCTTGAGGACAACGTGACGGTATATTCAAACACCTCCATCCTCGGAAGGGTCACAATCGGCCACGACAGCATCATCGGCGGCAACATCTGGCTGACCCGCGACGTCCCTCCCCACTCCAAAATCGTCCAGAACGGCACAGAATAATCAGCGCGACAGAAAGGGTTTGGGGAACACTTTCCCCAATGAATAGGAAGTCCCCCAGGGACCACACAGAAAAAGCCACCCCGTGTGCAATGGCTTCTCTGCAAAGTCATTGTCGAATACGATGACATTTCGGAGCTGTGCGACAGAAAGGGTTTGGGGAATACTTTCCCCAATGAATAGGAGGTCCCCCAGGGACCACACAGAAGAAGCCATCGTATTCGACGATGGCTTCTTCTGCGTGGTCCCTACAGGGCATGATCCTGTGACCCACTGATTATGAGTCAGTTGCTCTAACCAACTGAGCTAAGGGACCGGTTACCGGCCCGAAGACCGGATTATTTCAATCTGACAGGCTGATCGGAATCAGCGCGTCATCAGACCTTGATCTCAACTTCGACACCTGAAGGAAGTTCGAGCTTCATGAGAGCATCGACAGTCTTTGCATTGCTGTCGTCGATGTCAAGAAGCCTGCAATAGGCGTCAAGCTCAAACTGCTCGCGGCTCTTCTTGTTGACGAAGGTCGAGCGGTTTACAGTGAAGATCTTCTTGTTGGTAGGAAGAGGAATAGGGCCGTTGACCTTGGCTCCGGTTGCCTTCACTGTGTCAACGATCTTTGCTGCGGACTTGTCCACCAGCATATGATCGAATGATTTGAGTTTTATTCTGATTCTTTGACTCATATCAAAAAATATTATCCGTTGTACAAAATTACTCGTCGTCATCAAACTTGTAACCGCTCTTCTCGATGACCTCCTTGGCCAGGGCTGCAGGAACTTCTGCATAGTGGTCGAAGGACATTGTGCTGGTTGCACGGCCTGAAGAAAGGGTACGGAGGACGGTCACGTAACCGAACTGCTCTGCAAGCGGAACGAAGGCCTTGACGATTCTTGCTCCGTTAGGAGTAGAGTCCATAGCCTGGATCTGTCCGCGGCGGCGGTTGAGGTCACCGACAATGTCTCCCATATAATCCTCAGGGGTCACAACCTCGAGGCTCATGATAGGCTCAAGAAGAACCGGTTTTGCCTTAGGACAAGCGTGACGGAATGCCATGCGGGCAGCCATTTCGAATGAAAGCTGGTCGGAGTCCACAGGGTGGAAGGAACCGTCGAGGACGGTAACCTTGAGCGACTGAACCTCGTAGCCTGCGAGAACACCGTTGGCCATTGCAGTCTGGAAACCCTTCTGGATGCAAGGGATGAATTCCTTAGGAATATTTCCACCCTTGACCTGGTTCTCGAACTGAAGACCCGGCTTGTCGGAATCGGAAGGTCCGATTTCAACGATGATGTCCGCGAACTTACCGCGACCGCCGGTCTGCTTCTTGAAGACCTCACGGTGCTGTACAGTACCGGTGATGGCCTCCTTGTAGTTGACCTGAGGCGCACCCTGGTTGATCTCCACACCGAACTCACGGCGGAGACGGTCCACGATGATGTCGAGGTGAAGCTCACCCATACCTGAGATGACGGTCTGGCCGGTCTCATGGTCGGACTTGACTGTGAAGGTAGGGTCTTCCTCGGCGAGCTTGCCCAGGGCGATGCCGAGCTTGTCCAGATCGCTCTGGGTCTTAGGCTCGACAGCCACACCGATGACCGGATCAGGGAATTCCATCGACTCAAGAACGATAGGATGGTTCTCGTTGCAGATGGTGTCACCGGTACGGAGATCCTTGAATCCGACTGCTGCGCAGATGTCGCCGGCCTCCACGAACTCAATCGGGTTCTGGTGGTTGGAGTGCATCTGGTACAGACGGGCGATTCTCTCCTTCTTGCCTGTACGGACATTATGTACATAAGAACCGGCATCCACACGGCCTGAATAGACTCTCATGAAGGCAAGACGGCCCACGAACGGGTCGGTGGCAATCTTGAACACGAGTGCGCAGAACGGCTCGTCTGCCGAAGGATTGATGGACTCTTCGTCACCGGTCTTTGGATCGGTACCCTTTACCGCGCCCTTGTCCAGAGGAGAAGGGAGGTAACGCATCACTGAGTCGAGAAGGAACTGTACGCCCTTGTTCTTGAAGGAAGAACCGCAGCAGGCAGGAACAATCTGCATTGCAATCGTACCCTTGCGGAGAGCTGCGATGATCTCCTCGTCGGTAATCGACTCGGAATCCTCGAAGAACTTGTCCATCAAAGCGTCATCGCACTCTGCAGCAGCCTCGACGAGTTTGTCGCGCCAAAGCTCAGCCTCGCCCTTCAGCTCCTCAGGGATGTCGGTGATGTGATAGTTGACGAGTTCCTCGGAGTTATTGTCATAGACGATGGCCTTCCTGGCGATGAGGTCGATGATTCCCTGGAACTTGTCCTCGGAACCGATAGGAAGACAGATAGGAACCGCATTTGCACCGAGCTTGGTGTGCATCTCCTCGACACAGGCGAGGAAGTCGGCACCGACACGGTCCATCTTGTTGACATAAGCAATTTTCGGAACGCGGTACTTGTCAGCCTGACGCCAGACGGTCTCAGACTGAGGCTGTACGCGGCCTACTGCACAGAAGGTGGCGATGGTACCGTCAAGGACACGGAGAGAACGCTCGACTTCCACAGTGAAGTCAACGTGCCCCGGAGTGTCGATGAGGTTGATCTGATAGGATTTGCCCTCATAGTGCCAGAATGCAGTAGTAGCGGCAGAAGTGATGGTGATGCCTCGCTCCTGCTCCTGAACCATCCAGTCCATCGTAGCTGCGCCATCGTGTACCTCACCGATCTTGTGAGTCTTGCCGGTGTAGAACAGAATACGCTCGGAAGTGGTGGTCTTGCCGGCATCGATGTGAGCCATGATGCCGATGTTTCTTGTGTACTGTAGATCTCTTTTAGCTGCCATTTGCAAAAAAGATTAGAAGCGGAAATGAGCGAAGGCCTTGTTTGCCTCAGCCATCTTGTGCATGTCTTCCTTTCTCTTGAATGCACCGCCTTCGTTGTTGTAGGCAGCAACGATCTCTGCACAAAGTTTTTCTGCCATAGAGTGGCCGGAACGCTTGCGGGCGTAGCCGATGAGGTTCTTCATCGAGAGGGAAACTTTCCTCTCCGGACGCAACTCTGTAGGCACCTGGAAGTTTGCACCACCTACACGACGTGACTTGACCTCGATCTGAGGGGTTACGTTTTCGAGTGCTTTCCTCCAGATATCCAGAGGAGCCTTGTCAGAATCCTTCATCTTCTCGCCTACCAAATCAATGGCATCGTAAAAAATTGAATACGCGATACTCTTCTTCCCCTGCAACATAAGATTGTTCACGAAACGAGTAACCTCAATGTCGTGGAACTTAGGATCAGGAAGTAGAATCCTCTTTTTAGGCTTCGATTTTCTCATTGTGAGTAGAAATTAAAGGTGAATAAAACCGGACTACTTAGATTTCTTCGGCCTCTTGGCGCCGTAGAGAGAACGGGACTGGGTCCTTCCCTCAACGCCTGCGGTGTCCAAAGCTCCTCTAAGGATGTGGTAACGTACACCAGGAAGGTCCTTAACACGACCTCCACGAACGAGCACGATTGAGTGCTCCTGAAGGTTGTGGCCCTCTCCCGGGATGTAAGCATTGACCTCTTTGGAGTTGGTAAGGCGGACCCTGGCGACCTTTCTCATCGCTGAGTTAGGCTTCTTGGGAGTCGTCGTGTAAACACGAAGACATACGCCCCTCTTCTGAGGACAAGCATCCAACGCGCGAGACTTGCTCTGAGCAACAATGCTCTCACGTCCTTTGCGAACTAACTGTTGAATTGTAGGCATAAATGTTTGTAACTCTGTTATTTATGTTCTTCCCAAACATTTTGGGGACTGCAAATATACGAACAATTCTTTAATTTACAATAAAATAACCCCCAAAACCTCACTTCTGCAGCCATCTCCCGGCATCCGGGGCGGCATATTCGGGACTTTTTCATATTTTTGCATCAAACGAATCTTTGACAAAATTTTTCCATAAATATGACAAGCCACACAAGACACCTCCTCGCAGCGGCAGCCGTCCTGCTGCTCGGCTCCGCTGCAGCCGGCCTCAGGGCCGGAGTCCCGTCGGACGGCACGGAAGACAGGGACAAAGTCGTCAGCGCCAACTACGCCCTCGCAGAACGTTTCTCAGCCAAGAAAGTAGGCCAGATGGTCTTCTCCACGAGAATCAGCCCGAACTGGTTCAAGGACTCGGACCGCTTCTGGTACGAATGGAGGGACTCGCAGGGCAGAAAGTATTACCTGGTGGACCCGGAGAAGGGCACCAGGACGGAAATCTTCGACTTGGAGAAACTGGCGATGCAGATAACGGAGCAGGTCAGGTATCCTTTCGACGCCCAGCACCTCAAGCTCGACGATCTCCGCCTCAAAGAGGACAGGTACTTCACCTTCAATGTCGCCTCCGGACTGAAGAACGACCGGGACACGACATATTTCAAGTATGACATCGTCTCCGGACAGCTTGACACCGTGGCCAAGGAAGAGCCCAAGTACCCTTACTGGGCGAGCGTCTCCCCGGACGGCAGGGTAGGAGTCTATGCCAAAGGCTCCAACCTCTGGCTGATGGACTCGACCAGCCTGCGGAAAGCGGCCAGGGACGAGAAGGATTCGACCATCGTGGAGCACAGGCTGACCTCCGACGGCATCCGCCAGTTCGGCTACGGCTACGGCAACTACAAGGGGGACACCGAGAGCGACAGCACCAAGAGACACAGCCCGGGGGAACTCGTCTGGTCTCCGGACTCCAGGCATTTCGCCACGATGAAATGGGACACGAGGAACCTGGAGGAGCTCTGGGTCATCAATTCGGTGAGCGGAAAGCGTCCGACGCTTGAGACCTACAAGTACCAGATGCCGGGCGAGCCGAGCCCCAAGGGGTACCTTTATATATTCACTCTCAACGAGGCAGGCGACGGCGCCACCTCCGGCTATGTGATGACGGAGGCTTTCAAGGATCAGGAACTGGCTCTCCTGACTGCCAAGAGCACCGCTGCGGACAGATACCTCGACTACAGGACCGAGAAATGGCTCGGGGACGAGAAGGGCTTCTATCTGGTACGCCAGAGCAGGGACCTCAAGAGGCTCGACCTCTGCCGCGTGGATCTCGGAGCGGACTCGACCAGGACCGTCATTTCCGAGAGGGAAAGGACCTACGTCGAATACAGGGACCCGCAGTTCATCGAGGGCGGCAGGAAGCTGATCCACTGGTCCGAGCGCAACGGCTGGGCCAACCTGTACCTCTACGGCAGCGACGGCACCCTGATCCGCAACCTCACCGAAGGCGCCTTCCACGTGGAGGACGTGCTCGGAGTGAATGAGAAGGAGGGCTATGCCGTCATCAGCGCCTGCGGAGTGAACAAGGACGAGAACCCTTACCAGATGCACACCTTCAGGATTTCCCTTAAGGGCGGGGAGATGGTCCAGCTGGATATGGACGACATGGACGTGCTCTCCACCTGCAGCGACGACGCGAGATTCTTCGTGGCCAACTACTCGAGGGTTGACTGCACTCCGGCGGTGGCTCTGTTCTCGGCTTCGGGAAAGAGGATAATGGACCTCCATACTGCGGACCTGAGCCTGCTGCTTGAGGCCGGCTACAAATTCCCGGAAAGGTTCAAGGTCAAGGCCGCCGACGGCATAACCGACCTCTACGGAGCGATGTACAAACCTTACGACTTCGATTCCACGAAGGTCTATCCGATCTGCGACTATGTCTATCCGGGACCACAGGTGGAGGCCAACAACATCTCCTGGAGCAAGAACTTCACCCGCACCGACAGGCTCGCCCAGCTGGGAATCATCGTCATCACGGTGGGCAACCGCGGCGGTCATCCGAACCGCTCCAAGTGGTACCACAACTACGGCTACGGGAATCTCCGCGACTATGGTCTGGAGGATCAGAAATATGCCCTCCAGCAGCTCGGTGCGAGACATTCATTCATAGACCTCGACAGGGTGGGCATCCACGGCCATTCGGGCGGAGGCTTTATGAGCACCGCTGCAATCCTGAAATATCCCGACTTCTTCAAAGTCGCCGTCTCCTGCGCCGGAAACCACGACAACAGCATCTACAACAGGTGGTGGAGCGAGCAGCACCACGGAGTGCTGGAGAAGGTCAACGGCTCCGACACCTCCTTCGTCTATCAGATCCAGACCAATCCTGAAATAGCTTCGAACCTCAAGGGGCATCTGATGCTCGTCCACGGCGACATCGACGACAACGTGCATCCTGCCAACACCATCAGGGTGGTGGATGCGCTGATCAGGGCGAACAAGCGTTTCGACATGCTGATTCTCCCGGGCCAGAGACACGGCTTCGGGGATATGAATGAATATTTCTTCTGGCGTATGGCCGACTACTATTCGGAATGGCTGATAGGCGATTCCCAAAGGTCAAAAGTGGACATCGTCCAGATGAACAACGACTGACCTTAGTCTTCCTCCTCTTTCCAGCCCTGGGCCTTCACCGGGAGCTCGACCCCGTCGGGAGTCACCAGCACGGCTCCGACTTCCGGACGGGCGAGATGCCCGATCACGTCGAAGGTCTGGAAATCCCTGCGGAACCTGTCCGCCGACAGGATAGGTACGATGAACAGGAGACGGAAGTCGTCCCCTCCGTTCATCGCGGCCGAAACGGGATCTATGTCCATCTCACGGCCCGAAGAGAAACTGTTGCCCTCGAACGGAATCTTGTCTGCGTACACCTTGGCTCCGAGCCCGGTGTCGCGGACAATCCGTTTGAGCGCGTCCGAAAGGCCGTGGGAGACGAGATAGCCGGAGGAAGGGTATATTCCCGAATCCTCGAGATGCAGAAGGGTCGAGGCGTTCAGCTCCGGTTTCAGGTAGCTGCCCACAAGCATCCTGTACTTTTCAAGGTCGGGCTGGTAGCTGTTGTCCCCGGTCTTTTCGAAGTTGTGCTTTTCCCTTTCGAGAATCTGCTGGCCGAGATAGGCTGCACCGAGGCTGCCTGAAACGCAGAGCAGGTCCTTGCTCCGGGGAGCCAGCCTTCTGCCGTGGGTCAGCTTGAGTTCCTCTCCTGTCGCGCTGACACTGAGGGTCAGGCCGTTCGGGGAAGGCACCAGGTCGAGATCGACCGAAGTATAACCGTGCTCCCTGGCCGCCGACGCGGCTCCGCTCCAGATTTCCTTGACCTGGGCGAAATCGAGCTTGGCGGAGATGCCCAGACGGATTGAAAGCAGCCTCGGATGGGCAAGGGAGGCATACAGTTCACCGGTGACGGCGACGACGCATTTGTAGCCGAGATGCTTGAGAGGGAAATAGACCAGGTCGAAGTCCATCCCTTCGATGAAGACCCTCGAAGCGTTGTGTACGATGCTCCCGCCTGCGGGAGAGAAAGAAATCCTGCCGTTGCAGTCGAAGCCGCTGCCCTCGGAGAGAAGCCTGAGGGCTTCGATTTTACCATATTCACTGAAAGTACCTTCCGGCATATCGCTTGTTGTTTGTTTGTGTTTGCGCAAAGACTGTTTACGGGGACAAAAATAGCACAAAAAACAATATTTGCTTACTCGGGAGCTAATTTCTATTTTTGCGTATTATGCTTGTGAATATGAAAAAGTACATCCTCATCCTCCTTGCGGCATTGACGGTCGTGCCGACGGGAATTCAGGCCAAGAACGACAAGGACAAGGGCCTGAAGGTCATTTCCTACAACATCAGAGTCGGAAGCGCCAACGACGGGACCAATTCCTGGCAATACCGCTATCCCGCCTCGGCGATGATGATAGACGACCAGAAACCCGACATATTCGGACTTCAGGAAGCTCTCCCGGAGCAGTTCAAGTACATGGAAGAGATTCTTGTCGATTACAAGGGAGTGGGTGTGCCCCGCGACGACGGAAAGAAGTCCGGCGAAATCATGGCCATATTCTGGAACAAGAAGACTGTCTCTATGTTGAAATGGGGGACCTTCTGGCTGTCCGAGACTCCGGACGAGCCTTCCATCGGCTGGGACGCGGCCTGCAGGCGCACCGCCACCTGGGCCCTGATGAAAGACAAGAAGACCGGGAACAAGTTCTACTATGTCAACACCCATCTGGACCACGTGGGCTGGGAGGCGAGGAAAAACGGGCTCGCACTGATTGTGGATTACATCGAAAAGATGAATCCGAAGGGCTATCCGATGGTCCTCACCGGAGATTTCAATATGGAAAGCGACAGGCCGGAATTCGACGGGCTCAAGAAGAAGATGAAGAACAGCCGCGAGGTGGCCTTCAACACCGACAGGCACAACACATTCAACGGCTGGGGCAAAGACAAGGAATCCATCATAGACCACATTTTCTTCAGCGGATTCAGCAGCTGCGCCGAGTACCGGACCATCACCAAACCCTACAACAAGAGAACCTTCATCTCCGACCACTATCCGGTGTCGGCAATCTTGATATTCTGAGTCCTGCACTGCTGCCATGAAACTTTTCGCCACAGTCCTTGCAGGAATGCTCCTGCTGAGCGGATGCGCCATCCGGAATGCCGGTCCTGGTGAGCTCGTGAGGGTGAAGCCCGAATCCGTAGGTTTGAGTTCTTCAAAGCTCCGGGCGGCCGGAGAGGCAATGGAGGATGCCGTTTCGGACGGCACCATCCCCGGCGGTGTCCTCGCCGTGGTCAGGCACGGGAAAATCGCCTGGCTCGAGGCCTACGGCAACAAGTCCACGGTGCCGGAAGCGGAGCCGATGACCACGGACACGATGTTCGACCTGGCTTCCTGCAGCAAATGCGTGGGGACCACCCTTTCCTTCATGCAGCTGGTCGAGCAGGGGAAGGTCCGGCTTACGGACAGGGTTTCCCTCTACATCCCGGATTTCAAGCCGTGGACCGACCCGCAGACGGGAGAACAGGTGGAAATCACCGTCAGGGACCTCCTCACCCATTCTTCCGGAATCGACCCCTACCTGTCAGTCAAGAATATGCTCGGACGCTTCGGCGGGGACTGTCCGGATTCCCTGATGAGGGTCATCGCCACTGAGGCGGGAAGGAACTTCCGGCCGGGCACTGACTTCATGTACAGCTGCCTGAACTTCATCACCCTGCAGAACATTCTCCAGAAGGTCACGGGCGAAAGGCTCTGCGACTACGCGCAGGAAAACATATTCAATGCCCTCGGGCTGTCGCACACCTGCTACTTCCCTCTCGACGGCAGGCCTTCATCCCCGGATGCGGACTTCCTCGCCGGGCTCTGCGCTCCGACTGAAGTGCAGGAAGACGGACTGCCGCTGGTGGCTGCGGTACACGACCCCATCGCCCGGCTGCTCAACAGCGGAAATTCCGGCAATGCCGGAGTGTTCTCCAATGCCGAGGACTTGTGCAGGATTGCCGCCTGCCTGATGAACGGAGGCGCGACAGGAGGAAAGAGGATTCTGTCTCCGGCAACGGTCAGGACCATGTTCACCGTCCCGGAAGAGAACGACCCTTCGGTCGGCCGGGCACTCGGCTGGGACTGCGGCAGTTCGCATTCCGGACTGAAGGGAGACCTTCTCAGCCGGAACAATTCATTCATGCACACCGGCTACACCGGGCCTTCGATTGTGATGGACCTGGACAACGACCTTGCAGTCATCATTCTCACCCACAGGGTTCACCCGACCGACAAGGGCAGCGTGGGAAGCCTCAGGGCGAGAATCGCCAACATCGTCGCGGGGGCGCTCACGGACTGAGCCGCTATTTCCGACATTCCACATCGCATCTGATTCCCATCAGTTTCAGGGAATTGACGAACTCGGAGGTCACGGCGACCGTGTACTTCTTCGAGTGGAAAGTTATCCTGTACTTGGTCTGAGGGTCGTACACGTTGATTTTCAGAGGAATCTTCCCCTTGTTGGAAGCAATCAGGGAGAGCAGTTTCTTGGTCAGGGACTTGTCGAGCTGAGGCGTCTCGAGCTGGAGCACCAACCCCGAAATCATCTGGTCGGCGACATTGCCGAGCAAGGACATGTTCCTGACTTTAAATGAATATGGAGACGTCTTCCCCTGCGCCCTCTCCTCCGGCTTGACGAAATACTTCTCGTCGATTTCGCCTTCGATGAAAAGTTCGTTGTGAATGGCCAGATAGCTCATGAACCTTTCGTGGTCGGAGCTGAACAGCGCCAGCTCGTAGGTTCCGCCATAGTCCTCCAGCACGGTCTTCGAGAAAGGCTTCCCCGCCTTCGTGACACGGTTTTCGACCGAAGTGACAAGACCCGCCACACAGACCTTCATCTTCTTCTTTTGGCTTTCGCACTCGTTAATCCTGTCCTGGAGGTCGCTCAGGCCGCAGTTGGTGAAATGCTCGATTTCGAATGAATATTTGTCCAGCGGATGGGAGGAGATGTACATCCCGACATATTCCTTCTCCTTCTGCAGCATTTCGAGCGGGTCCGCCTCCCCTATCATCGAAGGCATCTCCGGGCGGACGGGTTTCAGTTCCTCGGCCTCGCCGAACAGGCTTATGGCCGAATTGGCCGCATCCTGGCTGTAGAGGGCGGCATAGCGGGCAAGCTCGTCTATGAACAGATTGCCGTTCTGGCAAGGCAGGAAGTACTGTTTGCGGTCGTAGCCGAAGGAGTCGAAGCCGCCGGAGTACACCAGACATTCAAGGGCCTTCCTGTTGATGTTTCCCGCCATCCTCTCGACGAAGTCAAAGATGTCGGAGAAAGGACCGCCGCTCTCCCTGCAGGAGATGATGGATTCGGCGACATTTGTCGAGAAACCGCGGATTCCCTTGAGGCCGAAGCGGATGTTGCCTTCGGAATTGACCGAGAACTGCACATCGGATTCGTTGACGTCGGGATTGAGGACTTTCAGCCTGTGAGCCTTGCAGTCCGCAAGGATTTCCTTGATCTCCGACATGTTGGAAAGGTTGCAGGAGAGGTTTGCGGCCTGAAATTCAGCCGGATAGTGGCATTTGAGCCAGCCGGTCTGGTAGGAGACCCAGGCATAGCAGGTCGCGTGGGACTTGTTGAAGGCGTACTGGGCGAACTTCTCCCAGTCCTTCCATATCTTGTCCAGAATCTTCTCGGGATGGCCGTTGGCCACACCGTTGGCCATGAACTTCTCCTTTAGTTCCATCATCACGGCGATCTGCTTCTTTCCCATCGCCTTGCGCAGCTTGTCGGCCTCTCCTTTGGTGAAGCCGGCAAGTTTCCGGCTCAGAAGCATAACCTGCTCCTGATAGACCGTGATGCCGTAGGTCTCGGCAAGATATTCCTCCATCTCCGGGAGGTCATATTCGATAGGCTCCTTGCCGAGCTTCCTGGCGATGAACGAAGGAATGTAATCCATCGGGCCCGGCCGGTAGAGGGCGTTCATCGCAATCAGGTCCTCGAAACGCTCCGGATGGAGGGCCTGGAGGTGCTTCATCATTCCCGGGGATTCGAACTGGAATACGCTCTTGGTGTCTCCCCGGCTGTAGATGTTCTCGTAGGTTTCCTTGTCGTCTATCGGGATGGCTTCGATGTCGATTTTCGTTCCGAAGCGCTTCTCAATCATATCGAGACAGTTGTGGATGATGGTCAGGGTGTTCAGCCCCAGGAAGTCCATCTTCAGCATTCCGACGTCTTCGATGTAGTGGCCGTCGTACTGGGAGGTCCAGACATTCTCGCCGGTTTCCTTGTCCACTGACAGGCAGATCGGGATGTAGTCGGTCAGATTGCCCCTGCCGATGATGGTGGCGCAGGCGTGCATTCCCACCTGGCGGATGCAGCCCTCGAGTTTCTGGGCGAAATGGAGCACGTTCCTGACTTCCTCGCTGCCGTTCTGAAGCTCGTCGATGAATTCGGGCACGAGACGGTAGCAGTTTTTCAGGGTGATTTTCACATCGACCTCCTCCATACCCTTCTGGAACCACTTGGAAACCGTCACCTTGGATCCCGGATTGTCCGGGTCGTCCACTTCAACCTGCTTCTCGTAGGCCTTGAAGCCCGGTCTTAGCTCGTCGAACTTGGGGTTGTAGGGATATTCCTTCTCCACTTTCTCGGAAAGACGGTCGGGAACAAGTTTGGAGAGGCGTTCGGATTCCGGAAGCGGCAGGCGGTTGACGCGTGCCACGTCCTTGATCGCGCCCTTCGCCAACATAGTGCCGAAGGTGATGACGCGGGAAACGTGGTCTTTGCCGTAGGTGTCCTCGACGTACTTGTGGGCCTTGGGCAGGTCCTCGAAATCGACGTCTATATCCGGCATCGAGATTCGGTCCGGATTGAGGAAACGCTCGAACAGGAGATTGTAGCGGATAGGGTCGATGTTTGTGATTCCCAGGCAGTAGGCCACGGCGGAACCGGCGGCGGAACCTCGGCCCGGCCCGACCATGCTCCCTGCGGCCCTGGAAGCGGCGATATAGTCCTGGACGATGAGGAAGTAGTCCGGGAAGCCCATCCTCGTGATGGTCTTCAGCTCGAAGTCCAGCCTCTCGGCCTGCTCGTCGTTGAGGGTGTCGCCGTAGCGTTTCCTCGCACCCTGATAGGTCAGGTGGCAGAGGAAGGCGACGGACTTGCAGAACTCGTCTCCCCTGTAGTTGCCTTTCTTGTCGCAGCGGCCCTCGTCGATGATGCCCCTGTACTTTTCAAGATAGGTGTCGATGTCGGCAAGGAATTCACTGTCAATCTCGAACTTCGGCAGGACGTGGTCCCTGTCGATGCGGTACTCGCTGATTTTGTCGGCCACCTCGATTGTGTTCGCAAGGACTTCCGGGTGGTCCGGGAAGAGGGCCAGCATCTCCTCCTCGCTCTTCAGATACTCCTGCTGGGTGTAGTGGAGGCGGTCTTCCTCGTCGATGTACTTGCCGGTGTTCAGGCAGATCAGATGGTCGTGGGCCGGACCGTCCGCCTTGTCCACGAAATGGACGTCGTTGGTGGCGATGACCTTCACACCCATCTCCAGGGAGAGGTTGAAGATTTCCTCATTGACCTTCTTCTGCTGCTCATAGAGGTCGAGGGACAGCCTCGGGACCTCGGTCTTGTGGAGCATCACTTCGAGATAGTAGTCATCCCCGAAAAGGTTCTTGTGCCATCTGATCGCCTCCCGGGCGGCATCGAGGTCCCCGGCGAGAATGGCTCTCGGGATTTCGCCCGCCAGACAGGCGGAACTGCAGACGAGGTTCTCGTGGTACTGCTCGATGACCTGGTGGCTCACCCTCGGCTTGCCGTAGTAGAGTCCCTCGGTGTGGGCCGTGGAGACAATCTTCATCAGATTCTTGTAGCCTTCGTAGTTCTTGGCCAGGAGGATGAGGTGGTAGTAGCCCCGATGGTCGTTGTCCTTGAGGTGATGGTCGTAGTGTCTCGTGACATAGACCTCGCAGCCGATTATCGGCTTGACCTTGTAGCGTCCGGTTTCCTTGTCCACATGCTTCCCGGCGAACTTGAAGAACTCCTTGACTCCGTACATATTGCCGTGGTCGGTGATGGCCAGGGCGGGCATGCCGAGTTCTTCGGCCCTTTTGAAAAGGCCGTCGATGGAAGAGAGACCGTCAAGAATCGAGTACTGGGTGTGGACGTGAAGATGGACGAAGGACATGGGGCAAAAGCTTATTTGACAAAGATACCGAAAAAGCCTTGCCCCGCCAAGACAGCCGGCCGAAAAAGTTATCAACATACCGGATGCCGCAGAGTTTTGCTATCTTTGGGAAAAATCAGGAATATGTCAGGAAACAACACCCTATTCACATTGGCCCTCGCAGCGGTACTTGCAGGCTGCGGAAACATCGGGAACCCTCTTTCGCAGGACGAGGCCGGCCTGCGCGAACACATCGCCTCCGGAATGCCGCAGACCGTCAGGGAGATGCACAGGGATGACCAGGACGTCATCGCCCTGCCATATTCATACAGCGTGCCGACAATTCGGGGCATGTTCCAGGAGATGTACTACTGGGACACCTTCTTCACCAACGAGGGGCTGCTCATCCTGGGGGACATCGGGCAGGCGAAGAACAACGTGGACAACATCCTCTATATGACGGAGAAGTTCGGGTATATGCCGAACGGCACGCACAAGGCCCTGCTCAACCGCTCGCAGCCGCCATATTCAAGCATGATGGCAAGGAGCGTCTATGAAAGGACCTCCGACAGGGAATGGCTCGAGGCGGCCTACCCCGTCCTCGAAAAGGAATACGGCTTCTGGATGAGCCGCCGCCTGGCTCCGAACGGCCTCAACCGCTACGGCCACTGCGCCACTGACGAGGAGCTGATTGGTTTCTACGGGGCGATTGCCGGCAGACTGCGCACCGACAGGTCCGAAAGCGTGATTTCCCGGGAGGACACCCTGAGGGCAAGCGCCCACTGGCTTGCGGAAGCCGAGTCGGGCTGGGACTTCAACCCGAGGTACAGCCAGCGCTGCATGGACTTCAATCCGGTGGACCTCAACGCCCTGCTGTACATCTTCGAGCGGAACATGGCCTGGTTCTCCGACGAACTCGGCAACGGAAGGGCCGGGGAGTGGGAAGCTCTTGCCGAAAAGAGGAAGGCCCTCATCCAGGAATATTGCTTCAATCCCGAAGACGGACTGTTCTACGACTATGACTATGTCAACGGCTGCAGGAGCGAAGTCCTGTCCGGGGGCGTCTTCAACCTGATGTACGCCGGCATAATGACAAAGAAGCAGGCCGGAGCGATGCGCAAGGCTCTCGGACGGCTGGAAATGGAATACGGAGTCGCCGCCTGCGAGGATGTCCCCTGCGGGATAACCTACCAGTGGGCCTTCCCGAATGCCTGGGCCGCGGTCAACTATATGGCAATCCGGGGGATGGACCGCTGCGGCTTCAGGAAGGATGCCCGGCGGCTTGCGAGGAAGTATCTGGACAGCAACGTCTCAATGTTCAAAGAGACCGGAGTGCTTTGGGAGAAGTACAATGCCGTAAGCGGCAGGAACGATGCCGCCGCCGAATATGCCACCCCGGGAGACTTTATGGGATGGACCGCAGGCACGGTCCTCTTCTGTATGGACTATCTGGCGAAGTAGTTCCCCGAGTCGGTCAGAACCATATCGAGACGGATGTCCCACGGATCGGCAGGGACAGTTTCCACCATCTGCCAGGAATATGCCACCCCGGCCACCGGACAGTCCAGCGACTTCAGGAGCCGGTCATAGAAGCCACGGCCCCGGCCGAGCCGGCGGCAGCCGGAATCGAAGGCCACTCCCGGGACTATCGCGAAAGAGATTTCGGAGAGGGGCACGTCGGCTGCGGAAGCGGGAGGCTCAAGGATGCCGGCATAGCCGCTCACCAGAGTTCCGGGGACATATTCCTTGACCAGCAGGTCGCCGCCCGCGACGAGGGGCAGGGCCAGCCTTTTCCCGGGCACTTCCAGCAGCTCCCGCAGATCGACCTCGCCCGGAAGCGGATGGTAGAGCAGCACAGTGGAGGCCCGCTGCCACTCTCCGAGCTCGAGGATGCTGCGGACTATCGGCGAAGGGTCAAGCCTCCCGGAAGATTCCCGGACGGCCCTGATGCGGGCCCTGATGGCGCGCTTGGCATCGCTGACTGAGGTTTCAGAGCACATTTTCAAGAAAATCACGGTCCACATAATTGTCCATGCTCCGGCAGACGTTGGCCGAGAACTTTGCGGCTGCGGGAACCAGTTTCTCCCAGTCTTCAGCCTCCAGGCGGGCCACCTTCTCCTTGGTGAAACCTTCCTTCAAAAGGCCGAAGAGGATTCCGGCATTGAAACTGTCCCCCGCCCCTATCGTGGACACGGTCTGAATCTTCTCGACATCGAAGACGCAGCTCCTGCCGTCCGAGAACACCTCGGTCTGCCCGGCTCCCTTCGTGCAGATGAAGGTGCCGCAGAGGGAGGAAATGTGGTCCCGGTAAACCAGAGCGGCGTCCTCCGTGCCGTAGATGTAAGAAATGTCCTCGGAAGAGCCGCGGACGATGTCGCTCAGCGCACAATTCTCCTCGATGCAGGACTTGGTGGCAGGCAGGTCCAGCAGGTGGCTCCTGCGGAAGTTGATGTCGTAGTAGATGATGGCACCGGCGGCCCGGGCGCGGGTCACCAGTTCCCTGGTGACTTCCCGGGTCCCCTTGTTGATTGCGAAGAAGGAACCGAACAGGACCAGGTCCCCCGGATGGAACTCGATTCCGCAGGATTCAAAGGCCGGGGCCGAGGTGTCCCTGAAGAACTCGTAGCGTGCATCGTTGCGCTCGTCGAGCATCGCGATGGAAACCGTGCTCTGGACTCCTTCCAGACACTCCACGGCATCGGTCCGGACATTGTTTTCCCGCATGAAGGAGAGAATGATGTCGCCCACCATATCCCTGCCCACCCGGGTCACCATCACGAGCGGGACCTCGGGGAAAAGCTTCCCCGCCGTCCTCCCGAGCGAAATCATCGAATTGAAAGTCGATCCGCCGGGTACTGCCGATTTCGGCTGTCCGCACTTGAAGACTATGTCAAGAACGGTTTCTCCTATTCCGATAATCATGGTCATTTAGTGTTGCATGTGTCCGTTTGCGCCTCCCCTCAGGGAAGTGAAATTCACGACGAACCTGAACATTACGTACCTTCCGAAATTGTGTGTCCATTTGTTGGTCACGTGGTCGGCCGCCATTGATGTGGAAAAGCCCGAAGTCCGGTTGAAGAGGTCGTGGACATTGAGGCTCAGGTCGTAGTTGTTCCTCGGGCCGAAGCGGACTCCTCCCCTCAGGTCGAGGATATTGTCTGAAATGCTGGTGTACGGGATGCCCTGCATGAAGGTCTTGGTGTAGTTGGCCCCGGCATAGAGCACTTTCAGGATGTTGTTGACATCGATTCCGGCACGGATGGACTCGGTGAAGTAGTCGGTGTCTCCGTTGCTGCCGTTCTCGGAATGGACGTAGGAGCAATTGCCGTTGAGATTGAATCTCAGGTTGCGGGAGATATTGCTCCGGAGGCCCAGGGAAAGGACGGGGCGGTAGTTCCGGACTGTGGTCAGGACGGAATTGATGTAGCTCGGACTCGAATCCCAGCCCATCGAAAGGCCGACATTGAGAATGCACTTGATAGGATTGACCGGGATGCCGGAATTGAGCGACAGGGATGCCGAATACGAAGCGTCGGCATTCTCGTAGGAGGAGAAGGTCGATTGCGCGGGCATCGTGTAGGAATATTCAGGGAGATAGGTTTCCTCCGTGAAGTAGGTCTTCTTGCCGACGATTACGTCCCTGTTGACATTGAAGGAGGCGCGGGCCTCGAAGGTCACGAAGTTGCTGTTGATGTAGCGTTCCCTGCCGCGTCCGCCCATCAGGTCGTTCTCGTCATATTCAGTCATCGAAGAGCGGACGTCCTTGCCGAATATGGTGCTGTATTTGAGGAAGAAGGCATTCGTGTGCATCTGTTTCAGGTCCGGGTTGCCGGCGGACACTGAGTACAGGTTGGTGTTGTTTATCTTCGGGCGCATCTGCTCGATTGACGGGGCGGCATCGGAGGAGGTCCAGGAAAAGGACCAGCGGTTGATCTGGCTGTCGTTGCCGACGGACAGGGCGGGACAGAGGGAATTGAACCTTCTTGAATATACCGGCTCCTCCTCCGGAAAGGCATCGCTGCGGCCAAGCCCGATTGAGTTGAAGCGCAGGGAGGCATTCAGAATGACCTTGGAGCCGTCTTCTCCGAAGGCTGTCGCGAAGTTGAGTGCGGCATTGTGGGTGTTGTTGGCATTGGTGCGGAGCTGGGTATTGACCGAATCCACCTTCTGCATCTGAGGATCGGTGATGTCGAAGGCAAGCCTTTCCGTCTGGCTGTAGGAGTCGTTGTAGGAATAGCCCAGGCTGATGGAAGAGCGGTCCGACAACTCGTATTGGACGGTCGGAGAGATGCTGAAGGACCTTGACAGGGCGTCCGTGCCGATGTCGAGGACGGTGTTTGTGATGGTCGAAGTGGTGGTGTCCCTCTTGGTGGACTGCCCGTCCGAGTTGCTTTCAGAGTAATTGACTCCGGCCGAGAAGCGAATCTTGTTCAAAAAGCCCTTGTTGGCGGAGAAGCCGGCGGAGAAACTGTGCGCCCGGCTGTCGCTGACGGTGGAGGAGGCTGTCCCCTGAGGGTCAAGCTCGTCCTGGTAGTTGAACATCCTGCTGCGGGAGGTGGTCCCGTCCGAAGACAGGTTGTAGTCCAGAGAGGCGCGGAGCATTCCGTCCCGGAGGGCCTTGGAACCGTTGAGGGAGAAGGAGTGCTTCCTGTTGCCTGTGGCGCTGTAGGAGGAAGACTCAGTCGATCTCGAAGAATAGCTCTCCGTCGGGAAGTACACAAGTTCGCTGACGGACTCCTTCACATTGTACTGGTCGCTGTAGGAATATGATGCCCCCAGGCCGCCGGTTTTGAAGTTCCTGGTGGTGGGGCTCATCCAGTTGCGGTTGATGCTGACGGCGATGTCCGCCGCCCTCAGGTCTGCCGAACCGCCTCCTTTGGAACTGCCGAAGGAGGCCGCCCTTCTCTTGATGGTGTTGTCGTTGATGTTGTTGAGAGTGACCGTGACGTTGGCCTGCAAGGTTTCGGAGGAATAATTCGTCTGGAAACCGGTCGCATAGCGGAACTTGTGGAAAGAAGTGTCCGTGTCGAAGCCCGCTCCGGCGAGAGCTTTCACCGAAAGGAAGCCCTTGCTCTTGCTTTTGGTCGAGATGTCCAGGACCCTCTGACGGGATTCGTTCTTGCTGATTTTGTGGTGCGGGTCCTTGTTGGCATATTCCTCATAGGACTTGATGGTCATCACTTCCTCTGCGGGCAGTTCGGTCAGGGCGCGCATCGGGGCGTTGCCGAACAGCAGGGCACCGTCGATGTACACGTTCTGGACAGTCTCCCCGAGGACTGTGACGCTCGATGTCGTCACCTCGACACCGGGCATCTGCTCGAGGATGTCTATTGCATTCTCCCCCTTGTTGACCTTGACGGCGGCAGCGTGGAAGATTATCGTGTCCCCTTTGACGGAGACGGTGTTGACGGATTCCTCCTTGACGGCGGCATCCAGAGTCTCTTTCCTGACATTCAGGTTGACAAGCACTTTGTTGGGGCCGGGGCTGAGCTTCATCGCCTTGGACTGTTCCTCGTAGCCGAGCATTGTGAAACGGATGAAGACATCACCCGGGGCAAGCCCCATCACGGTAAAGCGGCCGTTGACATCGGTCTGGGCGTAGAGGGTGTCCAGACGGGCCGTGCTCGCCCTCTTGCCGATTACGGTGACGGCGACTCCAGGACCTGGTTCCTCAGGAAGGTTTTCATCTTCCTGGGAGAGATACACCGTGCCGGAGATTATGGCGAGAGGCTTCTTGTTCCCTCCCGGACCGCCGGGAGGACGGGCGGCCTGGCCGGGTGGCGGCTGGGCCTGCAGAATACGGCAGGGCAGGATGACCCCGAAAAGGACCATTGCGAGGGCGGCGATGAAGGACTTCATATTCCGAGTTCCTCCTTCATCTTGCGGAGCAGGTCAAAAGCCTGCAGGGGAGTCATATTGTTCAGGTCGGCCGCAGCGAGCTGGCCTCTCAGGGATTCGAGCAGCGGATCGTCAAGCTGGAAGAAGGAAAGCTGGAGGCTGCCGTCACTCTCCAAGGTGCCGGACTTCGTCTGGACCGGTTTGCGCATCCGGCCCGTGCTGGCGCTGACAAGATGCTGGGCATCGTGCATTTCAAGGGCTTTGAGAGTGTCTTCGGCGCTCTCGATGACCTCCCTCGGCATACCTGCCATCCTGGCCACGTGGATTCCGAAGCTGTGGGCCGTGCCGCCTTCCTTCAGCTTGCGGAGGAAGATGACCTGGGTGCCCACCTCCTTGACAGTGATGTGGAAGTTCTTGACCCTCGGATAGATTTCTTCGAGGTCGTTGAGTTCGTGGTAGTGGGTCGCGAAGAGGGTCTTGGCCCCGTGACCATATTCGTGGATGTATTCCACGATGGCGCGTGCGATGGACATTCCGTCGTAGGTGGAGGTGCCGCGGCCGATTTCGTCCAGAAGGACAAGGGAGCGTGCCGAAAGGTTGTGCAGGATCATCGAAGTCTCCAGCATCTCGACCATGAAGGTGGATTCTCCCCGGGAAATGTTGTCCGAAGCCCCCACTCTCGTGAATATCTTGTCGAAGCAGCCGATGTGCGCGCCGGAGGCGGGGACGTAGCTTCCGATCTGGGCGAGCAGGACGATGAGGGCGGTCTGGCGCAGCAGGGCGGACTTTCCGGCCATGTTCGGACCGGTCAGAATCATCACCTGCTGGTGCTTGTCGTCCAGATGGACGTCATTCGGGACGTACTCCTCCCCCGGAGGCATAAGCGTCTCGATCACCGGGTGGCGTCCGTCCTTGATGTCGAGCACGAGGTCCCTGGACATCTCCGGACGGCAGTAATTGCGTTCCCGGGCAAGCTGGGCGAAACCGGCGAGGGTGTCCAGACGCGCGATGATACGGCAGTTGGTCTGGATTGAGACGATCTGCTTCTGTATCTGCTCCACGAGTTCGCCGTAGATTCTGGTCTCGAGGAGGTAGATCCGTTCCTCTGCACCGAGGATTTTGTTCTCATATTCCTTGAGCTCCTCGGTGATGTAGCGTTCGGCATTGACGAGGGTCTGCTTGCGGATCCACTCCGGAGGCACCAGGTCGCGGAAGGTATTGCGGACTTCGATGTAGTAGCCGAAGACGTTGTTGTAGCCTATTTTCAGGGAACTGATGCCGGTCCTTTCGGATTCCCTGCGCTGGAGGGTGGCGAGGTAGTCCTTGCCGCCGGTGGAGATGTTCCTCAATTCGTCGAGCTCGGCATCGACTCCCCTCGCGATGACTTCACCTTTGCCGATGGCGGCAGCGGGATCGGAGGCCATCGTCGAAGTGATGGTGTGTAGAAGTCCGGTACAGTCCTTCATCCCGCCCACGAGGGTGTCCAGCGCATCCACGCCGTGCCCGCCGCAGAGGGAGGAAATCGGTTCCATCCGCGCCAGGCCGCGTCCGAGCTGCATCACCTCCCGGGGCATAATCTTGCCGGTCGCAGCCCTCGAAATGATTCTCTCGAGGTCGCCGATGCCTCCTATCTGTTCCTGGAGGGAATTCAAGTCCTCCTCCGCTTCAAGGAAATGGGCGACTACATCGTAGCGGGAGTTCAGTTCCCGGATGTCCATCACCGGCATCGCGAGCCAGTTCCTCAACAGGCGGGAGCCCATCGGGGATGAACACTTGTCGATGACGCTGACAAGGGAGACACCTTCACCTCCGGCAGCGGAATCGAAGATTTCGAGGTTGCGGATTGTGAACCTGTCCATCCAGACGAACTTGTCCCCGTCTATCCTGGAAAGGGAACAGATGTTCCTGAGTCCGGTGTGCCGGGTCTGCTCCAGATAGACAAGAAGGGCTCCGGCCGAGCATATTCCCAAAGGGTACCTGTCCACGGCGAATCCTTTGAGGGACTTGACTCCGAACTGCTTCTTCAGCTTCTCCTGCGCCGCATCCTGGACGAAGGCCCATTCCTCCAGGGTGGAAATGTAGAGATTGTCACCGTATTTTTCCCTCACGCCCTTCTCGCAGCCCCTCTGGACGACGATTTCTTTGGGAGCGAGGGAGGCAAGCAGAGTCCCGACATAGTCGAGGGAACCCTGGGCAATCTGGAAAGTGCCGGTGGAGACATCGAGGAAGGCGGCTCCGCAGAGCTCCCCCTCGAAGGTCAGTCCGGCGAGGAAGTTGTTCTGCTTCTGGTCGAGCAGCTGTTCGTTGAAGGTGATTCCCGGAGTGACGAGTTCGGTGACTCCGCGCTTTACCAGTTTCTTGGTGAGCTTCGGGTCTTCGAGCTGGTCGCAGACGGCCACCTTGTAGCCTGCGCGGACGAGCTTCGGAAGATAGACATCGAGGGCGTGATGCGGAAAGCCGGCCATCTCGATGTAGCCCTTGTCGCCGTTGGACTTTTTAGTCAGGACGATTCCGAGAACCTTGCTGATCAGCACGGCATCGGATGAATATGACTCATAGAAATCCCCGACTCTGTAGAGCAGAACCGCTTCCGGGTGCTCTGCCTTGACAGAAAAGAACTGCCGGATCAGGGGAGTATCTTCTGGAATCTTGCCTTTCGCCATGTCGTGAGGAGGTTCTTTGTGAATATTACAAATATAGCAATTTGTGGAAAATAATTCATATCTTGTCAAGACTCAAGACACACGGAAATATGACACCGCACAAAGACACTATCTCAAGAAGGAGTTTCATCAAGCGTTCCACCGCCGGGGTTTCGGGCCTCGTGATTGCCTCGTCCCTGCCTGTGAAGCTCAGCGGTGCGGAAACGACGGCGGAAGCCGGCAAGGCCGCGGAGTATTCCACGAAGTGGCTTTCCGACGCCATGCCCAAACCTCCGCAGAGGTTGAGCCGGCATATTCACGAGCTCGCGGACATCGGTTTTTCCGGCAAGTGGGGAAGGGAACTGAAGAATCCCGACTGGGATTTCAGCGAGACGGGCGAAGAAGGTCTCGACGCCCAGATCCGCTATGGCAGGGCCGCGCTCAGCGTGGCGAAGAATGCCCCTCTGCGCTTCTTCCCGGGCGAGCTTCTGGTCGGTTCGGCGACCCTCCTGCCAGCCGCCCTCCACAAGATTCCGTGTATGGGGGAAACGTCCTCCACAAGCCATACCACCCTGGGCTTCGAGCGTGCCCTGAAGATGGGCTACAAGGGCCTGAGGGAGGAAGTGGAGTCAAGGATTGCAGCGGGCGGGCTTGACAAGGAAGGCGAGAACCTGCTCCGGGGCATGCTGATGTGCATCGAGGCTGCGGGAATATGGAACAGCCGCTACATCGCCGCCCTCGAAGGGATGATCGAAGGTGCCTCCCCGGAGGACGCCGGACGCTATGCAGAGCAGGCCAGAATCCTCCGCAATGTCCCGGAAAACCCTCCTGCCGACTTCCGGGAGGCAATCCAGATGATGTGGAGCCTGTACTGCTTCCAGCGCCTGATGGGCAACTGGTCCGGCCTGGGAAGGCTTGACAGGATGCTCGGAGGCTACCTCGAAAAGGATTTGAAGAGCGGGCGCATCACCCTCGACGAAGCTCGCGAACTCGTTGCCCATTTCTGGGTCAAGGGTACGGAATGGATAGGAATCTACGGAGGTTCCGGAGACGCCCAGTTCTACCAGAATGTCATCCTCGGAGGAATCGACCGGGACGGCAGGGAGGTCACCAACGAGCTGACCTATCTCATTCTTGACGTGGTGGAGGAACTGCACATCAGCGACTACCCTATTGCGGTGCGACTCGGGGACAAGACTCCGGAAAAGCTGTTCAGAAAGATTGCGGAAGTGCAGCGCTACGGCGGCGGAATCGTCTCCGCCTACAACGAGAACGTGGTCATCAAGGCCCTCACCGGCTTCGGCTATAAGCTTGAAGAGGCCAGGGAATATACCAACGACGGCTGCTGGGAGTGCATCATCCCGGGCAAGACGGCCTTCATCTACTGGCCGAACGACATGGTGCCGGTGCTCAGCAACACCCTCACTGCGGAACTTCCCGACAAGGCCGAAGACAAGGATTTCGAGAGTTTCTATGCCCGTTTCAGGGACAATCTCGCCGGCGACATCAAGATCCGCCAGGACGCGCTGGACGGCAGTTGGAAAGACCCCCGGACCCCTTGCGCCCTGGTTTCCCTCTTCGTAGAGGGCTGTGTCGAGAAGGGACGGAGCTACTACAACGGCGGTCCTGTCCATACCGTCAACGGCATCCACTACGGCGGAGTTTCCGATGTGGCCAACAGCCTTCTGGTCATCAAGAAGCTGGTTTTCGAGGAGAAGTATCTCAGCCTCGGGGAACTTACCGGCATACTCAAGAACAACTGGGAAGGCAATGAAGGCCTGAGGCGGCTGATTCAGAACCGCTTCACTTTCTACGGCAACGACGACAGGGAGGCCGACGAGATGATGTCCCGGGTCTTCAATGACTACACGGCCCTGGTCGGAGAAATCAAGGAGAGGGCCGGAGTCCTTCGTCCGTGCGGAATCAGCACTTTCGGAAGGGAAATCGACTGGAGGATGGAACGTCTGGCAATGGCGGAAGGAAGCAGGCGCGGGGATATTCTTGCAACCAACTGTTCCCCTACTCCGGGGTCGGACAGGAAAGGCCCTACCGCCGCACTCAATTCTTATTGCAAACTGGACTTCACCAAGTCCCCGAACGGGGCTACTCTGGAGCTGAAAATCCTCCCGCAGAGCGTCAAGGGGGAGAACGGCATCAAGGCTCTTGTGGGTATGGCGAAGACCTTCCTGGAGAAGGGCGGATTCTATATGCACATCGACGTAGTGGACTCAGCCACGCTTGTCGATGCCCAGAGGCATCCCGAGCGCTATCCCAACCTGCCGGTCAGGGTGGCAGGCTGGTCGGCCCGTTTCACCACCCTCTGCAAGGAGTGGCAGGATATGGTC
Source organism: Candidatus Cryptobacteroides sp. (assembly GCA_051878295.1). Taxonomy (GTDB): domain Bacteria; phylum Bacteroidota; class Bacteroidia; order Bacteroidales; family UBA932; genus Cryptobacteroides. The sequence continues at coordinate 35,880 of JBJEJV010000021.1, read as the reverse complement.
ATCCAGCGCACCCAGCAGATAGTTTAGGACAGGCTTGTCCGAAAGGGCAGCCATTCCTCAATATGCCCGACTCCACCTGAATATGAATCCGGTCCTGCCCTGCCATCCCGTCACAGGCATCAAGAAGGACGGAAGCGATGCCTTCCCCCTCGGTGCTTGACATCGACATACAGCCCCGTATGTCCACCATCCCTCCTTGTCGGGATAATAGAAAAGAGAGACCTTCCCGTGCCTGTGCAGAATGGGATAGCCCGTTCCGAACCGGAGTTTCATAACACGGATTTCCAAATCCTTCCTGGAGGCTGACAAATCGATTCCCCGTGTCCTCTCCAATAGTATTGATTACTGTTCAGATTCCTCCTGCAGATTCATCAGACGGCTTCTGAATGCTTCCAGCTCTTCCGGAGAAGGCTCCCTGAAGCGGATTTCCCTCAGCCCCAGTTTCTGCCTCTTTGAGTTGCCTAAAAGATGGTACGGAATGACTTCCTTCCGTGCCCCGGGATATTTCGCCAACAGCTGTTCCGTCGCCCTGATGATTTGTTCGTCGGAGTGGATTTCCGGGATGAACAGGACCCTGAGCAGAAGACTCGCTCCGGTCGAGGCTACCCTGTCCAGATTGCCCAGGGTGGTTTCCAGATTTCCTCCGGTATAGTGCCGGTAGAGCTCCGGGTCCATCAATTTGACATCCCAGATGAAAAGGTCGGTGAAAGAAACTGCCTTCAAATAGTCCTCCAGCTTTCCGCATCCCGAAGTCTCCATTGCCGTGTGGATTCCCAGGGAACGGGCCTTTGAGAGCAGTTCCAGAGCTTCATCCGCCTGGGCCATCGGCTCTCCTCCGGAAAGGGTCATCCCGCCTCCTGAGTGCCTGTAGTAGGATTCATCCCTGAGAACCTCTTCCATCACTTCATCGACAGCAGCGGAAAAGCCGCAGGCTTCCATCCCGCCGTACAGACAGACTTGAGGATTGTCGTGATGATTTCCTCCGCAGGCCCCGCACCCGACACAGCGGGTACTGTTGAAAAATACCTGAGTGTCAGGAGACTGGGATTCCGGATTGTGGCACCAACGGCAACGGAGCGGACAACCCTTGAAGAAAACGGTCGTCCTGATTCCCGGTCCGTCGTGTGTGCAGAAGTGCTGTATGTCGAATAGTCTCATAGGGACAAAAATAGCAATAACTCCACGAAAATGAAGCCTTTTTGCCATTTCCGGACTCAGGCGCGCGGCGTCAGGCCCACTCCGACCAGGAAAACCGCTTCCGGCCGGGAGGCTGGCCGGATTCCGGCAGTCCAACTAAAGCCTCCACCCATCTCGTGAAATTCACCTGCGCGCTCAAACCCCACTACAACCCCTTGCAGAAGGGTTCCTGCGCGCAGGTGGAGGCATTTGGGTTCCACCTGCAACACCAACCCACATTCTACGCCACTCCAGGGCACATTCAGTGCGCAGGTGATTTTCACGGGCAGAACCGAATCGCACTACCCGGAAAAGGGAAAGAGGCTCGAAGAGGCCTCTCAGAACCTCAAGAGCCCAGCCTGGAGCCTGCCCTCAAACTGTCATATCGAGCGGAGCCGGTAGTGCGCTGACCCTTATCCTGTCATATCGAGCGGAACACGGAGTATAATAATCCCAAGCCTGTCATATCGAGCGGAACACGAAGTGTGGAGTCGAGATATCTATTGGCCGAAAATAGGTCAGGAAGATTTCTCCGCGCGCTGCGCTTGGTCGAAATGACAAGCAAGATAACCTGTCATATCGAGCGGAACACGAAGTATAATGATCCCAAGCCTGTCATATCGAGCGGAACACGGAGTGTGGAGTCGAGATATCTTTTCACCAGCAATAGGTCAGGAAGATTTCTCCGCGCGCTGCGCTTGGTCGAAATGACAAGCAAGATAAACTGTCATATCGAGCGGAACACGAAGTGTGGAGTCGAGATATCTTTTCACCAGCAATAGGTCAGGAAGATTTCTCCACGCGCTGCGCTTGGTCGAAATGACAGGCTAAGGGGCGCTGCGCTTGGTCGAAATGACAAGCAAGATAACCTGTCATATCGAGCGGAGCAAGTAATGCGCTAACCCTAAACTGTCATATCGAGCGGAACACGGAGTGTGGAGTCGAGATATCTATTGGCCGAAAATAGGTCAGGAAGATTTCTCCGCGCGCTGCGCTTGGTCGAAATGACAGGCAATAAGGGGCAGTGCGCACTGCGGAATGAAAAAAAACCCGCGGTCGCAAAGGACTGCGGGGAGATTATGTACGGACAGTAATCGCTAAAGCTCGAAGCACCAGCCGTGGGTGTCTTCCTCGAGACCGTCCTGGATGCCTCTGATGCGGTCGTAGAGCTTGCGGCTGACCTTTCCGCATTCGTCACCTGAAGGAATATGGTAGGTCTTCGTGACCTCTGCGCTTTCGAGGGACGGCTTGTCGTCAATCGAGCGGACAGGGGTAATCACGACCGCCGTTCCGCAGGCATTGACCTCGTCGAACTCGGCAATTTCCTCAACCGGAACCACCCTCTTCTCGACTGTCATTCCGAAATCGCTTGCAACGGCCTGCAAGGTCTTGTTGGTAATCGAAGGAAGGACGGAGTCCGAAAGCGGTGTCACATAGGTGTTGCCCTTGATGGCCAGGAAGTTCGATGAACCGAACTCGTCCACTTTGGTCTTGGTGGCCGGATCGAGGAACAGCAGTTCACCGTAGCCCTGCCTGTGGGCGAGGTTGTACGGATGGAGCGACGTCGCGTAGTTCGCAGCAATCTTGAACGCTCCGGTCCCGTTCGGCGCGGCGCGGTCGTAGTTCCTTGCAAGGACGGCGGTTGCCGGAGTAAGAATCTTTGCACCTGAATATGTGCCCACGGGAGCACACATCACGGCGAAGAGAACCTCCGTCGAAGAGGCTATGCCGAGCTGCGGATTGATTCCGATGAGCACCGGACGGATGTACAGCGAAGCACCGTAGCCGTAAGGAGGGAGATATTCAATGTTCTCCCTTACACACATCCTGCAGGCCTCGATGAACATTTCCTCGGAAGGGACTGCCATATCGAGGTGGCCTCCGCTGCGGCGTATTCTTTTGGCATTCTCGTCTGGGCGGAAGAGGCGAACCTTTCCGTCAACACCCCGGAAGGCCTTGAGACCCTCGAAACAGGCGTTTGCATAGTGGAACACTCCGGCGAAGGCGCTGAAGTGAAAATCAAAATCCTTTGTGGCTGCCAAAGGGGACCATTGTCCGTCTTTGTAGCAACTGACAATTATGGCATCAGTCTTTCTGTACTTGAAAGAGAGATTTGACCAATCCAATGCTGCCATATTCTTCAAAAATGTTTCTATTTGTTATTTCGCGTTGATTTCTATGTTCTCAATCAGATTGAGCATCTTGATGGTGGCTTTGATGGCCGCCTCGTTCTGATCGGAATCGATTCCTCTGGTCTTGAGCAGCTGCCCGTTGTTGTCCCAGGAGATGGTGGCGGCGACGAGGGCGTCGGTCTTTCCACCCGGAGGAATGGTGATCTGGTAGTCCACAAGCCGGGGATGTGTCTTGCCGAGCCTGTCGTAGATCTTCCACAGAGCCTTCATGAAAGCATCATAGACACCGTCTCCGGAGGCGGTTTCCTGATAGTCCTGCCCGTGGATGTTGATCTTCAGGGAAGCGACCGGACGCATTCCGAAGGCCAGGGAAAGGTTGTAGTTGACCACGTGGATGTTGTCCCTGGTGGTGGAGACCCCGCTCTTGAGGACATCCGCGATGATGAACGGAAGGTCTTCCGCGGTGACGCTCTCCTTCTTGTCCCCGAGTTCGACCACACGGTCGGTCACCTTCTTCATCTGGTCAGGTGTCAGGTGGATGCCGAACTTCTCGAGATTCTTCAGGACGCTTGCCTTGCCGCTGTTCTTGCCGAGGGCATATTCACGGACCCTTCCGAAACGCTCCGGGATGAGGGCGTTCTCGTAGAGGCCCGCCTTTTTGTCGCCGTCGGCGTGGATGCCTGCCGTCTGGGTGAAGACATTCTCGCCGATGACCGGCTTGTTGGCCGGAATCCTAATCCCGGAAATGGTCTCCACATAGTGGCAGACGCGGGTTAGGGATGCCTCGTCAAGGGAGTTCGGCACGCGGAGCTGGTCGTTGAGGATTGCGAGGGCGCTGGAGACAGGAATATTCCCGGCTCTTTCCCCGAGGCCGTTGACCGTGGTGTGGATGCCGCTGATTCCGGCGCTGACCGCCTCGAAGACATTGGCCGCAGCGAGGTCGTAGTCATTGTGGGCGTGGAAGTCGAAGCGGCACTGCGGATATTTTTCCACCATCTTTGCGCAGAACTCACGGGTCTTGGCAGGATTGAGGATGCCGAGGGTGTCCGGAAGCATGAATCTTTCTATTCCGGAATCCTTGAGTCCGTCCATCATAAAGAAGACATAGTCCGGAGATGAAATCATCCCGTTGGACCAGTCTTCCAGATAGATGTTGACCCTCATCCCCCTGTCCTCAGCCTTGGAGATGCAGTCCCGGATTTCCGCCAAATGCTGCTCCGGAGTTTTTCCGAGCTGTCCTTCAAGATGCCTGAGCGAACCTTTGGCGAGGAGATTCACGACCTTGCCCCCTGCGGAGGAAATCCAGTCGATGGAAGCTCCGCCGTCAACGAAACCGAGAGCTTCGACCTGATCCAGATGGCCTCTGGTGGCGGCCCAGGAGCAAAGACGGGACAACATCTGGAACTCTCCTTCCGAGACACGGGCCGAGCAGACCTCGATGCGGTTGACCTTCAATTCTTCAAGGAGAAGCTTGGCAAGGGCAAGTTTCTCATCACCGTTGAAGGAGACTCCGGCGGTCTGTTCCCCGTCACGCAGGGTGGTGTCGAGTATGTAAACCTGAGCGGGCAGCATTATTTGTCGTCGTTCTCTGGGCGGAGTTTTCTGACTGTCACGGCCGTCTGCCACATCTCGCTTTCGCGGAGAGCCTTGAGTTCGGCCTCGAGACCGACGCGATAGTCCGGCTTGCTGTTGGCATCGATGCTGATCTGGGCCTCGTGACCGCTCTTCACTGATTCATAGAGCTTCTGCATGACCGGCTTGATGGCATCGTGGAAAGGACCCATCCAGTCGAGGGCGCCGCGCTGTGCGGTGGTGGAGCAGTTGGCATACATCCAGTCCATACCCTTCTGGGCGAACAGAGGCATAAGGGACTGGGTGAGTTCCTCGACGGTCTCGTTGAAGGCCTCGGAAGGAGAGTGGCCGTTCTCACGGAGAACCTCATACTGTGCAAGAAGAAGGCCCTGGATTGCTCCCATCAGGGATCCGCGCTCTCCGGTCAGGTCGGAAGTGGCCTCACGCTGGAAGGTGGTCTCGAAGAGGTAGCCTGAACCGATGCCGATACCGAGGGCGATGGTGCGGTCGTAAGCCTTTCCGGTCACATCCTGATAGATTGCGTAGGAGGAGTTGAGGCCGCGGCCTTCGAGGAACATGGTGCGGAGGGATGTTCCGGAACCCTTCGGAGCGACCATTATCACATCGATGTCAGACGGAGGAACGCAGCCGGTGCGGTCGTTCCAGGTGATGGCGAAACCGTGTGAGAAGTAGAGAGCCTTGCCCGGAGTGAGATGCTTCTTGATGGTAGGCCACACGCTCATCACAGCCGCATCCGAGAGGAGGCACATAATGATGGACGCCTTCTCGCAGGCTTCCTCGATTCCGAAGAGAGTCTCGCCCGGCACCCATCCGTCGGCGACTGCCTTCTCGAAGGTCTTGCCCTGACGCTGGCCGACGATGACGTTGAAGCCGTTGTCCTTGAGGTTGAGCGACTGGCCCGGGCCCTGGACACCGTAGCCGATGACTGCGATGGTTTCGTCCTTGAGGACCTCACGAGCATGATCAAGTGTGAATTCTTCACGTGTTACGACGGTCTCTTCTACGCCGCCGAAATTGAGCTTTGCCATAATATCAGTGTTTTTGATTTGTTTGTTATCGTTTCATTCTGCGCCGAGCTTGTTCTTCCCGATGCTGGCGACAAGGTCTTCGTCACAATAGTAGAAGGAGCGCATGACCTCGATTATCTTTTCTATCTGCTTCACCGCGAGGCGGATTCTCGCCTCGTCGCCGCGGGTCTCGATTGTCAGCTTGTGGCAGCCCCTGAATTCGGAAGGGGAGGCGAAAAGACTCCAGATGTCAAGATTGTGGCGTGTGAATATGTTGGTGAACTGCTGGAGCAGACCCGTCTGGTTCTGCGTGTAGATGACCACAGTATAGAGTTTGATTTCTTTATTGTTTTCCATTCCCGTACCATTCATTTCTGTTCAACATAATCTGGTCTATGCCCTTTCCCGGAGGAACCATAGGCATCACCATCTCTTCCTCTATCACACGGACCTCAAGCAGACAAGGCTCGTCGTCGGAAAGCATATCCCTCACGGCATCCTCCAGTTCGGCGCGGTCGTCCACGATGCGGGACTTGATGCCGTAGGCGGAGGCGACTGCCATATAGTCGGGATTGAGCATCCTCGTCTGTGAATATCTCTCATTGAAGAAAAGTTCCTGCCACTGGCGCACATTGCCCAGCCAGTTGTTGTTCATCAGCACGATCTTCACTCCAAGTTTCTCCTGCATGATTGTACCGAGTTCCTGGATGTTCATCTGCAGACCTCCGTCACCGACGAAGAGGCACACCTGCCTTCCCGGGTCGGCCACCTTGGCTCCGATGGCTGCCGGAAGGCCGAAGCCCATCGTGCCCAGTCCTCCCGAAGTGAGGAGGCTTCTGGTCCTGTTGAACTTTGAATATCTCGCGCCGATCATCTGGTTCTGGCCCACGTCAGTGATGATCAGGGCGTCGCCACCGGAGACTTCGGCGACGGTCCTGACGACCTCGCCCATATTGATGCAGCCCCCGTCCGGAGCGGTTTCCGGCTTGATGACTTTCTCATATTCAATTTTGAAAGGCTCGTCGAAGCTGGCCTCCCATTCCTTGTGGGACGCAGGCTTCATCTTGCGGATGATGGCGTCGAGCACCTGTTTCGCATCGCCGCGGATGCCCACGGCGGCCGGGATGATCTTGCCGATTTCGGCAGCGTCGATGTCGATGTGAATGATCTTCGCCTGACGGGCATAGGTGTCCACCGTGCCGGTGACCCTGTCGTCAAAGCGCATTCCCACGGCAATCAGGACATCGCACTCGTTGGTCTTGACATTCGGGGCGATGTTGCCGTGCATACCAATCATCCCCTTGAAGTGAGGATTGTCGGAAGGCAGGGCGCTCAGGCCGAGGAGTGTGGAGCCGGCAGGGATTCCTCCCTTGTCCAGGAAGGTCTCGAGTTCCTTTTCGGCGTTGCCGAGGATGACACCCTGGCCGAACACGACGAAAGGCCTTTCAGCGGAGTCGATGAGCTTCACGGCGGCGTCGATCTTCGCATCCGGGAAGGAAGGGCAGGGATTGTAGCTCTCGATGGATGTGCAGATTCTGTAGGCGGATTCGGTCAGGCCGACCTGGGAGTTCTTCGTGAAATCCAGGACCACCGGACCCGGCCTGCCCGTGGAGGCGATGTAGAAGGCTCTTGAGACTGCCCATTCCACATCCTCCGGGCGGCGGATCTGATAGTTCCATTTGGTGATGGCCATCGTCAGACCGATGAGGTCCGTCTCCTGGAAGGCATCCGTGCCGAGCGCGGAAGCGGCGACCTGGCCGGCTATAACCACAACGGGGGTTGAATCCATCATCGCATCGGTGATGCCGGTGATGACATTTGTGGCGCCGGGACCGGAAGTCACGAGGACGACACCGGGTCTGCCGCTTGCCCTGGCATAGCCCTGGGCGGCGTGGACAGCACCCTGCTCGTGGCGGACAAGAATATGCCGGAGCCGGTCCGAATAGTCATACAGCTTGTCATAGACGGGCATTATCGCCCCTCCCGGATAGCCGAAGATGGTATCGACACCTTCGGCAACAAGAGCGTCCAGGAGGGCTTCCGAACCTGTGATCTTCTTTGGAGAATCGTTCATTTCTTTTGTTCTATCTGTTAAAGTGTTCTGTCTGAAAGCAGCTGTTATTTGAGAATCCTCACCGCACCCTTGTCGGCGGAGCTGACCATCGAGGCATAGGCCTTGAGACTCTGGGAGACCTGACGGTCGCGGTCCGGAGTGAAGGCCTTGTCGCCCTTGGCGAGTTCCTCCCTCCTCCTGCCCTCGAGCTCAGCCTCGGAAAGGCGCACGTTGATCGAACGGGACGGGATGTCGATATCGATGATGTCCCCGTCGCGCACGAGACCGATGTTGCCGCCCGCCGCAGCCTCCGGAGAGATGTGGCCGATGCTCAGGCCGGAGGTGCCTCCGCTGAAACGGCCGTCGGTGATCAGCGCACATTCCTTGCCCAGATGCCTCGACTTGATGTAGGAGGTAGGATAGAGCATTTCCTGCATTCCCGGGCCTCCCTTCGGCCCTTCATAGACGATGACCACCACGTCGCCTTTGATGACGCTTCCGTCGAGGATGCCTTCGCAGGCAGCCTCCTGGGAATGGAAGACCTTGGCCGGTCCGGAGAATTTCCAGAGGGACTCGTCAACTCCCGCTGTCTTGATGACACAGCCGTCGCTGGCGATGTTGCCCTTGAGCACGGACAGGCCGCCGTCTTTGGTGTAGGCATGGGCCACATCCCTGATACAGCCGTTCTGCCTGTCGGTGTCGAAGTCGGAGTAGCAGCAGGACTGGCCGCCGAGCTTCGTGGTACGGACTCCGGCCGGAGCGCTCGAATAAATCCTCTTGGCCTTGTCCAGGCAGGATTCGCTTTCGAGGGCATATTTGCGGATGGCAGTCCTCAGGGTCATCCCGTCAACTCTCTTGGCTGAGACATCCACGAGTCCGGCGTCGGCAAGCTGCTTGAGGATGGAGATGATTCCTCCGGCCCTGTTTACATCCTGAATATGGTATTTTGCGGTGTTCGGGGAAACTTTGCAGATGCAGGGAACCCTTCTTGAAAGTTCGTCGATGTCGGACATCCGGAAATTGACTCCGGCCTCGTGGGCCACCGCCAGAAGATGGAGGACAGTGTTGGTGGATCCGCCCATTGCGATGTCCAGGGTCATCGCATTGAGGAAGGCCTTGCGGGTCGCGATGCTGCGGGGAAGCACGCTGGTGTCACCTTTGTCATAGTAGGCGTAGGCGTTCTTCACTATCAGACGGGCGGCCTCGAGCATCAGGGCCTTGCGGTTCCTGTGGGTGGCCACGACCGTGCCGTTGCCCGGAAGCGACAGACCGACAGCCTCGGTCAGGCAGTTCATCGAGTTGGCGGTGAACATCCCGGAACAGCTTCCGCAGGTAGGGCAGGCCGAAGCCTCAACCCTCGCGACTTCCCGGTCGCTGACTGAAGAATCGGCGGAGCGCACCATCGCATCGATGAGGTCCAGCTTTTCGCCGCCGGAAACTCCGGCCTCCATCGGGCCTCCCGAAACGAAGACCGCCGGGATGTTCAGGCGCATCGCCGCCATCAGCATTCCCGGAGTGATCTTGTCACAGTTGCTGATGCAGACCATCGCGTCGGCCTTGTGGGCATTGACCATATACTCGACGCTGTCCGCGATGACATCCCTCGAAGGAAGGGAATACAGCATGCCGTCGTGTCCCATCGCGATGCCGTCATCCACGGCAATCGTGTTGAATTCGGCGGCATAGCAGCCGAGTTTCTCGATTTCTTTCTTCACCAGCTGGCCGGCCTCGTGCAGATGGGTGTGGCCCGGAACGAACTGGGTGAACGAATTGACAATGGCGATGACCGGCTTGCCGACCATCTCCGGCTTCATGCCGTTGGCCATCCAGAGCGCCCTGGCTCCGGCCATTCTCCTGCCTTCGAATGTTACTGAACTGCGAAGTTTATTCTTCATGTCGCTGCGTTTGTCTTGTATTGGATTTGTTCATATTCATAAAAAAAACCTCTTCTCTCTCCGGGGGACTGAGAAGGGGTTCGTCAAATGTCTGGCCGATTACGTTCACACACGCCCTTTCAGTCCGCGAGGCTTTAGCACGAGGACGATTAGGGAAATAATGGCGACTGAAAGTAACGGCATATCCGGTGTTCGTTTATTGCTTACAAACTGTAATCGATGCCAAAAGTAGAAATCTTTTTGCAATATCCAAAGCATATTTCTTGGTTTATCGTTTTAATACACAATGACATCCGAATCCGCTCCCGAAGCAGGCGGCCCGCAGGAAAACTGTTGTTTCATTTCAAGTTATTACGAATTGTTACAAAAAAGTGTTACTTTTACAGAACAGACTAACCAAAAACCGGAAAAGAAGATATGAAGTCAAAAGTCATTTCCGCTGCCCTTCTTGCAGCACTGCTCGTCCCCTTCTCCCTGAATGCGGCCCCGAAAGATTGCCATCTTAGCTCCCCTGACGGAAAAATCCGCGTCACGCTCAACCTTTCCGAAGGAGTTACATATTCAGTCAGCTACGACGGAAAGGAGATTCTCGCCCCTTCAGGAATCTCGATGACCCTCGAAGACGGACGCGTGTTCGGCCAGGGAAAGGTCAGGAAGACAAAGTCCGGCAGCGTGGCCGACAGGGCCGTCCCGACCGTCGTTTACAAGAAGGAAGCCGTGGACGACATCTACAACTATCTGACTGTTGACTACAAGGACTGCTCCCTCGAGTTCAGGGCCTATGACGACGCCGTCGCCTACAGGTTCGTCTCAAACTCCGGAAAGGAGGGCTTCAAAGTGGCCGGAGAGCAGGCCGAGTTCAACTTTGCCGGAGACTTCAAGGCCTGGATTCCATATGTGAGGACAAAGGGAACTTTTGAACAGCAGTGGGACAACTCATTCGAGAACACCTACACCGTCTCCGACGTTTCAGAATGGAATCGTGAGCAGCTGGCCTTCCTTCCGGTGGCATTCGATGCCGGAGAGGGAGTCAAGGTCATCATCACCGAATCCGACCTGCGCCATTATCCGGGAATGTACCTCAGCTCCGTGGGCGGCACCTCCCTCAAGGCAGTGCACGCAACCCTTCCGGCAGAGACCGTCGTCGGAGGCCACAATATGCTTCAGGGGGTCATCCGGAGCCGCCACGACTACATTGCCGAAGCGGAAGCCGGCCAGAAATTCCCGTGGAGAATCATCGGCATCGTCCCGCGTGCGATAGACCTTGCGGACATGGACGTCGTCTGGAACCTTGCGACGCCGGCCGACCCGGAGACCGACTGGAGCTGGATCAAGCCCGGAAAGGTTGCCTGGGACTGGTGGAACAACTGGAACATCTCGGGAGTGGACTTCAAGTCCGGAGTCAACAACGACACCTATAAATATTACATAGACTTCGCATCGGCAAACGCCATCGAATATGTCATTCTCGACGAAGGCTGGGCCGTCAACAAAAAGACCGACCTGATGCAGATAGTCCCGGAAATCAATCTCGAGGAACTTGCCGCCTATGCGGAATCGAAGAATGTCGGCCTCATCCTCTGGGCAGGCTACAAGGCAGTTGACAAGGACATCGAAGGAATCTTCAAGCACTATTCCGAAATGGGCATCAAGGGCTTCAAGATCGACTTCATGAACAGGGACGACCAGGAAGTGGTGGACTTCTACGAGAAATGCGCCGGAATCGGAGCCAAGTATCATCTGGTCATCGACTTCCACGGAGCATTCAAGCCGGCCGGCCTCACCAGGACCTATCCCAACGTGCTGAACTTTGAAGGCGTCCACGGACTCGAGCAGGTGAAATGGATTCCTGCGACGACGGACCAGGTCACCTACGATGTGACGATTCCATTCATCAGGATGATGGCCGGCCCGATGGACTACACCCAGGGAGCGATGCGCAATGCGACCAAACGCAACTACTTCCCTTGCAATTCAGAGCCGATGAGCCAGGGCACCCGCTGCCGCCAGCTCGCTGAATATGTCATATTCGAAGCTCCGCTGACAATGATGTGCGACTCGCCTTCGGCCTATATGGCGGAACCGGAATGCACCGGCTTCATCGCAGCATTCCCGACCACCTGGGACGAGACGGTGCCTCTCTGCGGAGAAATCGGCGAATATGTCGCCATCGCCCGCCGCAAGGGGGACAAGTGGTACGTCGGAGCATTGACGGACTGGAATGCGAGGGACCTCGAACTGGATCTGGGCTTCACCGGAGGCGGCCGGATGACCGTCTTCCAGGACGGAGTCAATGCGGACAGGATTGCAAAGGACTACAAGAAAGTGTCCGCAGAAGTGCCTGCTGACGGCAAGGTCGGAATCCATATGGCACCGGGAGGCGGCTGGGTGGCAGTCATTTCACGATAAGGGAGATGCCCAGGGTCTCCATCATAACACCCGTACACAATTCCTCCGGAGAAATCCGGAGGTACCTCGACTGTGTCATAGGCCAGACTTTCCAGAATCTGGAAGTGATAATCGTCGATGACCACGGCACCGATGACGCCATCGGGATAGCCCGCAAGGTCATCGGCGGCTATTCCGGTCCGATTCAGTTCAGGATTATCCAGACCCCGGGCAACAGCGGACCGGGCATCGCCAGGAATCTGGGAATCGACTCCGCCACGGGAGACTATCTCGCTTTCGTGGACAGCGACGACGAAATCGACCCCCGGTTCTGCGAACTGCTGGTGGAATCCGCCGAAAAGAACAGGAGCGACCTGTGCTGCTGCAATCTGGATGTCATAGACAGCACGGGGCGGCTGAGCGGGACCCGCAGGAATCCTCAGATCCCCGACGGGGAGTTTTCCGGGGAGAAGCGGCGTTTCTTCCTCCACAACTACATCTCCTATTTCACCACCTTCATCTACCGGAGAGAACTGTTCGAGGTGAACCGGATTCATTTCCCGGACGGGAGAAGTTCCGAGGACACCGCGATGCTCTGCTGCGCCCTGATCTGCTGCAGGAGAATCTCTACCGTTGACCTAAGCCTCTACAAGTACATCAGGAAGCCGGAGTCCCTCTCCGGAAGCTCCGACGGCAAGCGCTACCTCTACAAACTGTCCGCTCTGGGCGAGACAATGCGGGTTCTCCGGGACCAGGGATGGTACGAAGCGGACAAGGAGGAAATCGATTTCATCTACTTCAAGAAGGGCTACCTGATGGCGGTCTTCGACTACATCTCGACCAACCGGACGGCAAAGACTTCCGTGCTGGAGGACATTCGGGCAGAACTTCTCGAAACGGTTCCTGACTACAGGAAGAACAGGTACCTCAGAAGGAGCGCAATATTCCGAATCCTCGACTTTGCGCTCACCTCCGTTCCTCATCTGGCGATTCCTTTCATCCGCCTCTATATGAAACGGCTGAACCGCTCCGTAATCTGACAGAAGCGCAAGATGGAAAAGGTCCTTTCGATAATAGTCCCCACCTACAACCTGGCCTCCCTGCTTCCGCAGTGCCTGGATTCGCTCGTGGAGTCGGCGGTGCTGGACAGCCTGGACGTGCTCGTGGTCAATGACGGCAGCACCGACGCGTCGCGCGAAGTGGCATATTCCTACGTCAATGCCCATCCCGGGAGCATCCGTCTCATCGACAAGGCCAACGGCAACTACGGCTCGACCATCAATGCGGCCCTGCCTCTGGCCTGCGGTGAATATGTCAAAATCCTTGACGCGGACGACCGCTTCGACCCTGCCGCGCTCAAGGAATATGTCGGGGCGCTGGCCGGCCTCGGAGGAAAAGCGGACGTCTCGGTGACACATTTCCTCTCCGTCGGGAAGGACGGACGCGGCGAAACCATACGCTACAATGTCTATGGCCGGAAGCCTTACACCTACGGAAGAATCTACAGCCTGGACAAGGTTCTCGGGGACGGGTACATCCGTTTCTTCCTGATGCACTCGCTCGCCTACAGGACGGAGATGCTCCGGGAGCAGGGCTACCGTCAGAGCGAAGGCATCTCCTACACCGACACCCAGTGGGCATCCTATCCCCTGTTCCGTGCGGAGAGCATCGTCTTCCACGACCTTGTAGTGTACCGCTACAACCTGGGCAGGGAGGGCCAGACGATGGATCCGGCCGTAATCAGGAAGAGCCTTCCCCAACTGGAGAAGATGACCTTCGACATGCTGGATTTCTACCGGAACGCCCGCAGCGGAAGCCTGAGCGCAGAGAAACAGGCCTTTTTCAAACAATATTTCCGGAACCGTATCAGGCTCCTCGAAAAGACACACCTGATGGACATTCCCCGTGAGGATTTCGACCCGGAGGCTTTCGCCGTGCTGGACGGCAGGCTCGGGGAGGCGGTGCGGGAGTTCGGGATGGAGCCGGTCAGGCTGTTCCCGGAGAACAAGATTCTGCGCATTGACGCAGTCCGCTACTTTCACAAACATCACTCAAGGCTTCCTGCCGGACTCGAGAGTTTCAGCCGCTTCCTGGACACCGCAGTCAAAAAGATATTCGCAAAGGTTTTTCATTGATTTGCCTTTTTCTTATCTTTGGCGAACATGTTTGCCCGCAGATGAAGGAATCCGACTACGAACAAATAATCCGCCCGAAGAACAGACTGCTCAATCTTGACCTCAAAGGCCTTTGGAACTACAAGGACCTCTATGTCATGTATATCAAGCGTGACATCGTCACCTATTACAAACAGACCATCTTCGGACCGCTCTGGTACATCATCCAGCCTGTCCTCACGACCCTGATGTATATGTTCGTCTTCGGAGGACTGGCGAAGATTCCGACCGACGGCATCCCCCAGCCCCTATTCTATCTGGCAGGCATCGCGCTCTGGAACTATTTCAGCCAGACATTCATCGCCTGCAGCAATGTGTTCGCCACAAATTCGCACATTTTCGGAAAGGTCTATTTTCCGAGACTGGTCGTGCCTCTCGCCTCCTGCACCAGCAATCTGATCCGCTTCTTGATCCAGTTCCTCCTCTTCCTGGCCGTCTATCTCTATTACGTCATAGCCCAGGGACTGGCCTTCTCGATGACGACGGCTTTCCTGCTGTGCCCTCTGGTGATAATCGCGACAGGTCTGCTGGCGATGGCCGCCGGGCTGTTCTTTTCGGCCTGGACTGTCAAGTACAGGGACCTTCAGTACGTCGTGCAGTTCGGAATACAGCTTCTGATGTACGCCACGCCGGTGATCTACCCGCTTTCCTTCGCCCCGGAGAGCTACCGCTGGCTGATGAACCTCAATCCGCTTTCCCCTCTGTTCGAGCTTTTCAAATACGGCTGTCTGGGGGTCGGAACTTTCAGCGCAGGCGGCCTGGCATATTCATTTGCCGTCCTCGCCGTAATGCTGTTCGCGTCGGTCATCGTATTCAACAAGACTGAAAAGAATTTCATGGACACAGTCTAAAACCAGTTTCCAACCAGACAGTACAGGATGAAATCAGATATCGCCATAGAATTCGAAAATGTCGGGAAACAGTACCGCCTCGGAAGAATCGGGACCGGTACTCTGGCGCATGACCTCAACCGTTGGCTGAAGACAACGGTCCTGCGTCAGGAGGACCCGTATCTGCTTGTGGGGGAAATCAACGACAGGGAGAAGAAGGGCAGAAGTGAATATGTCTGGGCGCTGAAGGACATCTCCTTCAAAATCAGCAAAGGGGACATCGTCGGAATCATAGGGCGCAACGGCAGCGGCAAGAGCACCATGCTCAAACTTCTGAGCCACATCACAGCCCCTACAGTCGGGAAAATCGGGGTGAACGGAAGAATCGCAAGCCTCCTCGAAGTGGGCACCGGCTTCCATCCGGAGATGACGGCAAGGGAGAACATCTATATGAATGGAAGCATTATGGGCATGAGGACCAACGAAATCAGCGCCAAACTGGATGAGATTGTGGATTTCGCCGGTGTGGAAAGATACCTCGACACCCCGGTCAAGCGCTTCTCGAGCGGAATGACCGTCCGTCTGGGCTTTGCTGTCGCGGCTTTCCTTGAACCGGAAATCCTGGTGGTGGACGAGGTTCTCGCCGTAGGCGATGCCGAGTTCCAGAAGAAAGCGCTCGGAAAGATTCACGACATCAGCAGGGGAGACGGAAGGACTGTCCTCTTCGTGAGCCACAACATGGCTTCCATAAAGAATCTCTGCAAGAAGGGCATTCTCCTCAACAACGGAATAATCAGCTACATGGGCACGGCAGAGGAATGTGTGGACCGATACATCGGTTGCAACGACATCGAAAAAAACAGCGTCGTGGTGTTTGGCCCCAAGGACCACGCATCCTGGGTCGCGCGCGAAATCGAATTTCTGGAAATGAGGATTCTCAACAATCCCAACGCAATCGCTACTGACGAAGACCTTGATTTCATCCTGAAAATCAGACGCAACGCATCCTATGTGAAATCCTGCTGCTATTCTGTCTTCTTCCTTGACACCGAGAACAGGGCAATCGAACAGTATGTTACGGAAATGTATGATGTCCCGTCCGACAGGGAGGAGTACGAGGTCAGGTTACATATCCGGGACCACTTCCTCACCAAAGGTACCTACATAGTCAAGATTGAGATGGGTATGAAAGAATTCAGCTCGGTTACCACCAACTTCGACCAGATCGACCGTGCAATGCCGATTGAGGTGAAGTACATCGATTCGGATGAAAAGAAAGAATACTCCGCATGGCAGCGCAGCTGGGGCGGATATGTGTCCCATTATCACAATAACATCACGGCTGAAATCTGTTAGGTCATGAATTCCATCCTGATAATCATCCCTTATTTCGGCACCCTGCCGGACACTTTCCCTTTCTGGTACAACTCCGCCCTTGACAACCGGAATGTGGACTTCCTGTTCATCACGGACCAGGATGTCAGGGAAGCGCCCAACCTCAAGGTCATCAAGACTACCCTGGAACAGGAAAAGGAACGTTTTGAAAAGGTCCTTGGCATGAAGGTCAGCATCCCGGCGGCGTACAAGCTCTGTGATTTCAGGCCGGCTTATGGTGCCCTCTATGCAGACTTTCTGGAGGGATACGATTTCTGGGGCTTCGGAGACATCGACGTGGTGTACGGAAGGATTCGTGATTACATTACTGAAGATGTCCTGGACAGCTACGATATGATTTCCGGATGGGGTCATCTCACAATGTACCGCAACTGCGAATTCTGCAACTCTTTATTCAAGCGGCACCATAAAGGTTTCCTTACCTTCGAAGAAGCCTTCAGCAAAGCGGAGAACTGCTGCTTCGATGAATATTTCGGCGGATGCAGCACCGTCTGGGACACTTTCTACCCGGAAAGGGTCTTCCACTGCGAATCCTGCATCGATGACATCAGGGTCCAGTCCAGATGCCGTCATTTCAAGTCCGAATTCAATCAAGACAGGAGATGCCTGACCTTCGTGTACAAGGACAGGAACCTGTACCGCATCTACTATGACAGCAAATACAGGCGCCACGTGGAACCGACACTCTATGCCCATTTCCAGAAACGCTACAACTGGACAATAAAGACTGATGACCCTTCCTGCTACATCATCTACCCGGATGTCTTCCGCAAGCCTTTCCGGTTTCTTCAGGGCATCAGGTTGACCTGGTTGGGACGCTCAAGAACCGCACATCTTGTTTAGCCCTATGGATAATGAGATTCACATCGCCTTCTGCTTCGATCAAGGTTATGTCATGCCAACGGGTGTGGCAATGTGTTCAATATGTGCAAACACTCCGGAGCCCGTGTGCTTTCATGCTTTGGTCTCACAAGATGTGACAGATGAGGCGAAAGAGCAGATGGAGGGAATGGTTGCCTCACAGGGGAAGAAGATAGTGTTCCATGTGATTGACCCATCAAGCATCAAAGGGGCTTACTCCTATGCCGATACCTACATCAGCAAATGTACTTACTACCGTTTCCTCCTGCCGGATGTACTTCCGCCCGAAGTAACGAAAGTCATCTATCTGGATGGAGACCTCATCGCTTTGGGCTCCCTGCGCCCCTTGTGGGAAACAGAACTTGCACCGGATGAACCGGCCGCCATCGCATGCGACCGCTTGGCTGATGACGTCACGCTTCACAACAGAATCGGAACTCCGTTGTCCCAGCCATATTTCAACTGCGGAGTGATGGTTTTCAACCTCGGATGCTGGAGAAAGGAAGGACTCGGCGCAATTTGCCTGCAGCAATCCCGGACACATTCCTATTTATTCATGGACCAGGATGCAGTGAACGTCCTGATCGGACACAGGATAAAGCGCCTGCATTTCAAGTACAATTGTCAGAGTACTTTTGCCCTGACCCCCGAGCAGGACTGGAAAGTGGCAAAAGAAAAGTATGCTGATGAAATCCATGAGGCTTTGGAACAACCGGTCATCATGCATTTCATCACAGACCGGAAACCTTGGCAGGAAGGCTTCCCGCTCGCCTCGGAGTGGCTTGAATACAAAGCGGCATCCCCTTGGAAAGACATCCCGCTGCAGAAGTCCAGGTACGAAATGCAGATGTATGTAAAGTTCCCTGCCATACAAGACTCTGACTATGCCCTCGCCGAAGTTGTTGCCTTGCCTTTGATTACCCTTGCGGTAAGGCTGGGCCAACGCCATCCCCGTGTTTTCCGCTTCTTCAGAAAACTGGTGTGGAGTACGGCAAAAAAGTTCCGTCTCCTTGACAAAGAGTATTGAGACGGTCACCACCCCCTCAATACTATGGACAATACCATACACATAGCCTTCTGCTTCGACCAGATTCGTGAAGCCATTGCCTTTCCTTTACTTTCATTCGCCTCAAGGCTTTCCCTGAAGCATCCAAAAGTCTTTGTCCTGCTGAGAAAGGTCCTCTGGTCCCTTGCGAAGAGGAAAGGGCTGATGAAATCGTGTGGAACTCAGTACCTTCCGTGGCGACGGTTGTCCCAACGGCAGATGAAATCCAGATGCAGGGCAGCCAGCAGGAGCATTATCTTCACTTTGGGTTCAAGGTAGGTTGAAGGAGTGGAAAGAATGTACCTGTGTGACTCGGGATGCAGGCTTCTGAACTCCTCGAACCTGTTTGCCAATACAAGTGAGGCTACAGCCTTGACAATCCTCCGCTGCATGATCTTGCAATAGTACCCATACACTCCTTTCTCCTTCATGCTCCCGATCAGGCTCTCATAGCATCTGAGTTCCTGTTTCATGGTCTCCTGGTTGTAGGTATGCATTATGGATGCCGGATTCACAAGATTGTAGTAATATAAGGGTTCATCCACTGCAGTGACCCTCCGGGCAGCCATGAACAGGTGGGCGCTAAGATAGAAGTCTTCTGTAAAGTTAATGCCTTCAGGGATTGTAACTCCACTTTTTTCGTAAGTACGGCGCGAAACCAGCAAGTTCCACAAAGGGTTCCAGACCCAGGTCAGATAGTCTTTGACGACTTTCCGGTGTTCCTGCGAACAGCCGATTTCCGGATGCATCCGGACCGAATCGCTCTCTGAAACATTGTAATAATCACAGATGCAGATATCCGCGTCCTCAGCGATGACCTTGTCGTACATCTTCTCATACATAGTCACATCGACCCAGTCATCACTGTCGCAATGGATCAGGAAGTCCCCAGCTGCCGCTGCATTCCCGTCATTACGGGATACGGAAACCCCCATATTCTTCCCGTGCCTGAGGATTTTCACGTCAGCCTTTCTTTCGGGATAAGCCTCCAGTGCTTTCAGGAGAACCTCATAGCTTCCATCTGTAGAACAGTCCTCGACAAAGATATACTCTACCTCCCTCAAGGTTTGCCTCATAAGAGAGTCAACGCAACGGGGGATGAACCTGCAAGCATTGTACACAGGGATTATAACGCTAACCTTATAATGCATGGCTTTCAGTCTTTCCAAGCAGCCTTCTGACTGCCCCTGTCATTGAATAATACTTTGAAGTCAAACGTAACCAACAGAGAATGAACGTCTTGCGGTTATACCAAGAAAGACAGGGGTTGAAAAGAATCCTGCCGTTGATTTCCTTGTAGCAATCCTTCCATTCCTTGTGAAAGACGGGATCATCGCAGAATCTCTGGAACGAACCCTTCGCAATGAACTTGCGGGTATCAATTTCGTGCCGAAAGTCCGCTGCAAGGCCCTTGGACTCAAGATAGCCGATACAAGGTCGATGTTGGCCTTGTCTTCCCTGGCTACCCTTCGGTAATCATCGATGGTGGAGCCATGGGTTGCGGAATCTTCCCTGATGGTGTAGTTGTACAGAGGTTCATCCAGGAAAGCGATTCTGTCGGCCTTGTGGGCGGCCTGAACACAGATCAACCAATCCTCGGCGATGGTGCCGGCAGGAAGAACCTCAATCCGTTTGAGAAGATCTGCCCTGAACAGTTTGTTTGTCAAGTTTGGAGAGGCACTGTTCCCGTTCATGCTGACCATGTTCCTGAGGTAGCGGTCGCGGTCAGAGGCATCATCCCGCAGAGGAGAAAGTTCAGACCTGCCGTCTGCAAAGACCAATCTACGGCGACAGGCAGTCATATCCGCACCTGTCTCCAAAGCCTTCGCCATCAGCTTCTCCACCGCCTGAGTCTCAAGAAAGTCATCGCTGTCCACGAACATCACATAATCCCCCGAGGAAGCGAAACAGCCTTGCCTCCTCGCATTGTCCACCCCTCCGTTCTGCTCCAGACGGACAATCTTCACCTGCTCTTTCCTCTGCGGGAAACTCTCCAGAACTTCCCGGATGACCCGGACGGAGCCGTCAGGACTGCAATCATCAACGAATATGATTTCAAGGTCGCGGAATGTCTGCCCGAAAAGACTATCCGCACATCTGCGGATGTACTTCTCGACTTTGAAGACCGGTACTATTATGCTGATCTTGACAGCCATAACACTCAAATTATCTCTATGTCAAGCACTCTCCGTACGAGGGGAGCCATGTCGTAATACCTGTACTCGGCGAGACGGCCGCCGAAAATCACGTCCGGAAGGGCATCCGCAAGAGCCTTGTAGCGTGCGAAGAGGGCATTGTTCCTGTCGTCGTTCACAGGGTAGAAGGGCTCTCGGCCCTCGGTCCACTCGTCGGAATATTCCCTGGTAATCACCGTCCTCGGGTTGTCATAGACCTCCTGACCGGAGCACTCGAAATGCTTGTGCTCGATGATTCTGGTGTAAGGAACCTCCTTCCCCGTGTAGTTTACGATGGCGGAACCCTGGCTGTTCGGCGTGTCCAGGACCTCGGTCTCGAAACGGAGGGTGCGGTACTGGAGAGAGCCGAAGCGGAAGCCGAAATATTCGTCAATCCTCCCCGTGAAGACAATCTTGCGGGCCAGGCCTTCCCATTTGGCCCGGTCTGCGAAGAAATCTGTCCCGGTGATTACGTCGGAGCCTTCCAGAAGCCCGTCGGTAAGACGGTTGTAACCTCCAACGGGCACTCCCTGCCAGATGTCGTTGAAATAGTTGTTGTCAAACACGAAACGCACAGGGAGCCGGCGGATGATGAAGGCGGGAAGTTCCGTGCAGGGTCTTCCCCACTGCTTCTCGGTGTAGCCTTTGATCAGCAGCTCGTAGATGTCCCTTCCTACAAGCAGCAGCGCCTGTTCCTCAAGGTTCCGGGGCTCGGTAGCCCCTTCTTTCCGCATTGCCTGAAGGGCCTCTTCCTTCTGGGCGTCGATCTTGGCCTTAGCCTCGGCAGGTGTCTTCACGCCCCAAATCCGGTTGAAGGTGTTCATGTTGAAAGGAAGGTTGTAGAGCTGTCCCTTGTAGTCGGCCACCGGGGAATTGATGAAATTCCTGAAGGGTACTACGGAGTTCACGAAATCCCAGACCTCCCGGTCAGAGGTGTGGAATATGTGGGGACCGTAGGCGTGGACATTGATGCCTTCCACCGACTCGCATCTGATGTTGCCGCCGGTGTGGGGGCGTTTTTCAATCACCAGGCATTTACGGCCGGCATCGGTCGCCCTCCGGGCGAAGGACGAACCGAAGAGGCCGGAACCTACAATCAGATAGTCATATTCCTTCATGCCTGGCTGCCCTTCCTTTTGGACGAACGCAAAAGAGTGAATATTCCATAGCCTGCGGCCGCCACGATGGAAGCGTACATGATGATTATGAAGACCAGGGCTATCGCATCTCCCTTCTTAACTGCCGGAGGGTCGAAAGTGAAGGTGATGCCGTGTTTTCCCGCAGGCACATTCATCGCCCTCAGGACATAGTCGGCACGATAGTGCTGTGCCGGTTTGCCGTCGATGCGGGCCTGCCATCCGTGAGGATAGAATATCTCGGAAAAGACCACCACGCCGTCTTGACGGGAGTCGGTGACATATTCAAGATAGTTCGGCTCGGCCTTCAAGAGTCTCACGCTCGAACCGGTGGTCGGCACAATCGTGGCCGGCGCCATTTCCGAATAGTCTTTCCCGACCACTGCCGTTCTTCTCAAATCGACATCCATCAGGGATTCTATTTCCTCCATCGGGTTGTCGGCGACCTTGATGTCCCTCACCCACCAGGCGTTGCCCATTGCGTCGCGGTTGAAGGAGACAAACACCGAATCAGAGCCTTCGTGCTTGAAAAGGAAATACTTGGTGTTGAGCATATTCAGCACAGGCATGTGCATAGGCTTCAGGTCGTGTTCGATGAGGTCGGCGTAACGGCTCAGCTTGGCAGCGCTGTAGCCTCCGACAGATTTGAGGTAGTAGCTTGTCCTCGAGTCGCTGAAGGTAGGGACCGTCAGGTTCATCACCCTGAAGTTCAAGGACGGATCCTTCAGAATCATTTCCTCGTAAGGCTCCATCTTGAAGGTGGACGAAGCCCTTGTAGGTCTTACGAAATCGGCATCTGAAAGGAAGCGGCGGTCTATGCTCCAGAGGTCTCCGACACAGAGGAGGCAGACTGCCACTGCGGCCGGGACTGCCTTCACCTTGTCCTTGGCATAGCACCACAGGATTCCGGCGGATACAAGAATCAGCAGAAGGGAGCGCAGGCAGTCGGAATTGAACAGGGCCTTTCTCTGGGCATAGACAGCGTCCATGAACCAGGCGGTATTGACCCTGATGCTATTTGCGTCGTTGACCGACTTGAAGTCATAGATGATGCCGCCGAAAACAAGGAAGAACAGGCAGATGCCCGCGGTGAGAGCTGCCGAAATCAGAAGCGGCCTGACAAGGTCCTTCTTTTCCACCTTGCCGCTGACGACTCTCTCCAGGGCCATCAGGGCCAGGACAGGCATCGTTATCTCGGCTACGATGAGCACCGAGGATACGGCTCTGAACTTGTTGTACAGCGGGAAGTAGTTGAAGAAGAATTTCGTGAGCCACGGAAGGTTGCTGCCCCAGGAGAGCAGGATGGAGAAGACAGTGCAGAGGAGCAGCATCCATTTGTAAGGTCCCTTGACGATGAAGAGTCCGAGGACGAAGAGGAAGCAGACTATGGCTCCCACATAGACGCTGCCCTGGGTCATCGGCTGCGGACCCCAGTACAGCGGCAAGGACTTCTGTGTCTGGGCGATGGACTCCTGAGTGCAGTGGTGCCTTCTCATCTCCTTGACAAGGCGGGAGTTGTCCGGCAGGCGATAGGTTGACGAGCTGCCCTTGAAGCCGGGAATCATCAGGGTCAGGGTCTCGTCTATTCCGTAGCTCCACTGGGTTGCATATTCATAGTCAAGGCCCTTGCCGTTTCCGGAAGATGTTCCTGCCTCCTGTCCTTCCGAGGCGGCCTCCGTCAGATAAGGAGCGAGATCCGAACCGCCGCGGGTGGATTCCTTCATATATTCGATGTTCGTGAAGAAATTGGACATTCCTGTCCCTATGCCCACCCCGAAGGCGAGGAGAAAGACGGCTGTCGAGACGGCCAGCGTTTTAAGTTTGTGTTCCTTGATGTGCTTCCAAAGCTCGGCAAACCACAGGAGCCCCATCATCAGACAGTAATAATAGAACATCTGAGGGTGCAGGGTGTAACCCGAAGCGACGAAGACCATCACCAGAAGGGCGCCGATGATGTACTTCCTGTCGAATATGAGTTTGTAGCCCGCGAGCACCACTGCCGTCAGGGCGATTGCGGCGATTTTTGTGTTGTGGCCCGCCGTTATCACCACTATGAAATACGACGACAGGCCGGTGATCAGGGCACCCAGAAGGCTTGTCCACGGAGACAGGCCGAAGGCCAGCAACAGTATGAAGAAGCAGACAAAGTAGAAAAATACCGCCCAGACAGGGTTGTAGATGCACTTGTGGAGAATATTGTTGAGGGGGGCCTTGTAACGGGTGGCCTTGTATTCGGCTCCGCCTCCAATCTGATAGGCGGGCATTCCGCAGAACATCGAGTTCGTCCACCAGGAGCCTTCCCCGTTCTCCGAGGCATGTTCGGTCAGTTCGTGGGACGCTCCCACCCAAGTATTGTAGTCGTGGGCAGCAAGCACCTTCCCGCTCATCGCCGGATTGCAGTAGATAATCGCCGCAACGGCAAAGACCGCCACTGCCAGCAGATAGACATAGTATTTTTTGAAAACTGTCTTGAAATCCATGTCAGATAACGTTAACGGGCCTCGATGAGAACTCCGGTGTTGGAAGTCATAGGGATGGAGAAATAGCCTTCGGAGTCCCTCTGAACCGGGATGCTGCCTTCTGCACCGGTCGCGGTGACCTTCCCGGCATCAGTCCTGAAGCGGAGGACGTGTGAGGTCTTGGCCTCATCGTAAGGGTCGTCTGCAGCACAGACGAACACTGCCTTCGAGTCACACTTTTCACACCTCGGGACCATCGAGCCGGCCACGAGAGCCGCTCCGTCTTCAAAACGGAGATTCTGGAAAGTGCCGTCATTGAGTTCAGGAACACTCTGCTCGTCCAGACCCTCCAGCCAGGCGGTACCCTCGAAGCCCACAAAGGTTGTGGCGACGGTGCGGTACTTCATATAAGGCTCGGCAAGAATCCGGATTTCCCCGTTGACGATCTTGAGCTTGTCGTACTGCTCGGTCTTCTCACCGTTCTCGTCAAGCACCTGATTGCTCCACCAGCCGGCGGTGTAACAGGCCCAGATGATGTTCTCTGCTCCGAAAGCCATTGCCGTCCAGGCCTGGAAGCGGAGTCTGTCCACGCTTGTCCAGACGTCCGGGTCGAGAGAGTTGACCTGGAGCACGATCCACATGCTGCGGCCGCTCTCCCTGCAGGCGTCGGAGACGATGCGCAGGTTGTCATAGGCGTGGGGAACATCGCAGGAATAGACATAGAAATCATAGCAGATGTAGTCTGAAGGGACATTCTTCACATATTCGGCGATGTGCTCCTTGTAAGTCTCCGTCCCGAGCTGGTTGACCGTCTGCTCCGCGTTGTTGACCGCAACGGAGGCGTAGTTCGGATAGAGGTTCAGATATGGGAACTGCTCAGGGAAGAGGGAATCGACTTTTTCAAACACCCGGCCGTAGTAAGGAAAATCCAGTGCGGAAGGTTCATCTCCGATGTCGATGCCCCAGACGGCAGGATGGTCTTCCCAAAGGGCGGCAGCCTCCGAATATTTTTCCATCGGGTTGCTTGTGCAGAGCTGGCCGGCGTTGCTTCCGTCACCGCCCCACCAGCCCGGGACGACTCCCGAGACAATGGCTCCGATTCCGTATTTTTCAAACAGGTCGAGAGCTTCCCTGTCATTCTGCATGCAGACCACGAAATCGATGCCGCAGTCGGCGATGTCCCTGATGTGGGCCTCGGTCCGTGCATAAGGATTGAGGATGTAGGTTCCGATGTTCAAACGGCTGCGGTCCATACGTCCGGGAGCCGCAGTTTCCTGCTTCGGGGCACAGGAAACAAATCCTGCAATCAACAATGGGAGAAAAAGGTATTTGCGCATATCTGTAAGTGAATTGGTCTGTTACATACAATTCTGCAATATACTCATTTTTTTGCTATATTTGGTAGAGTTTCACCCATACACTGATTTAAACTTGCTCCATGCTGTACTCCATTTCTTTCAGCAAATCCAAGAAAGAATACTGCGCCGGCTCAAAAGTAGTTGACGACCTCTATGACTTTCTCGAGGAATTCGGTTGCAAACCCGTCTATACCAACTACCTCAACAAACCCCGCCCGCTGAGGATTTGTTCCATTCCGGGAACCTTCCTCAAGCTGGCCTTCAGTTTCAAGAAGAATTCGGAGGTGTTCTTCGTCTATTCGGACTGTTTGTTCCATCCCACCCTGCGCACGATGTTCGCGATTCTCAGACCGCTTTACCGCCGCAGGAACATCCGCCTGACAGCAATCTCTTTCGACATCAATTCCATCCGTTTCCTTGAGAACAAGGCCACTTCGGACGTGTACTATCTCAACGTGTTCGACAGGGTAGTCCTCCAATCTCCGGAAATGGAAAGAAGGGTCAGGGAAGGGACGGACCTGAAGGCCCAGGTCCTCCTCAACGGTCTGTTCGACTACAAGGTGAGGACACCGTTCACCGGCAGAAGGACGCTCAGCCACGACATCTGTTTCGCCGGTTTCCTGCCCAAGAGCGCTTTCCTGCACAAAATGGACAGCATCGCTCCGGGAAAGTGCAGATTCCTGCTCTACGGAATGGGTTACACGGAAGACCTCCGCGAACAGGGCTTCATCTACAAAGGCGCCTTCAATCCGGATGACCTTTCGGGAGTTGAAGGGAGCTGGGGCCTGATCTGGGACGGAGAGACTGCTGACAGGCTGAGCGGCTTCCTCGGAGAATACCTCCGCTTCAATTCCCCTCACAAGGCTTCGATGTACCTGTGCGCCGGGATGCCTCTGATCGCTCCGGAAGGCAGCTTCGTGGGCGATGTCATCCGGGAACGCGGAGTGGGGCTGGTGGTCAAATCCATCGGAGACATCGACGCAGCTGTCGATGCCGTCTCCGAGGAAGACTATTCGGCCATGCTCAGGAATGTCGAGGAGTACGCCGGGCTTCTCAAGAACGGCCTTGTCATCAAGAAAGTGCTCGGGCTTTGAAATCAGCCGACGAGGCCGAGCACGAAAATCAGCAGAATCGCAAGCGGCGCGATGAACTTGATCAGGTAGTAGATGGCCGCATTGAGCACTCCCCTGCCCTTGATGGAGCCCGAATTGGACAGTTCGTCAAGGAAATCCTCCTTCTTCATCTTCCATCCTGCGAACAACGCGAACAGCAGGGCGCCAAGTACCATCAGGTAGTTGGAGCAGAGCTTGTCGCAGAAATCGAACAGACTGTTGCCGAAGAGGCGGAAAGACGAGAGAGGCCCGAAGGAAAGGGAGCAGAACAGTCCGAGCACGCAGGCGAACAGGAATATTCCCAAAGTGGCCTTACCCCTCGAAATGCCCTTTTCCTCGCTGAGGTAGGCCACACCTACCTCGACCATTGAAATCGCGGAGGACAAGGCGGCCACAAGGATGGTGAGAAAGAACAGAATAGCAACGGCGGCGCTGGCGACGGGAGCGCTGTCACCCATTTTTGCGAATATGTAAGGCAGCGTCTCGAAAACCAGTCCCGGACCTGCGCCCGGCTTGATTCCCCCGGCAAAGACGGCGGGCATTATCGCGAAGCCCGCAAGAATCGCGAAGCCCAGGTCGGACAGGGCTGTCCCCGCACCGGACACGACAAGGTCTTCATTCCGGGAGACGTAGGAGGAATATGTCAGCATCGTCCCGACACCGAGGGAAAGGGAGAAGAAACTCTGTCCCAGGGCCGCCGCCCAGGCCTTCGGAGTCAGTTTGGAGAAATCCGGAGCCATAAGGTACTTCACGCCCTCTCCCGAACCCGGGAGCGTCAGGGAATATACCGCAATCAGGACTATCAGGACAAAGAGGACCGGCATTGTGGTCTTGCTGAACTTCTCGATGCCCTTCTTGACCCCGAGAAAGACAATCAGGCAGCATATTCCTATGAAAAGGAAATGGCACAGGAGCGGAGGCCAGACGGAAGAGACGAAGCGGCCGAAGATTCCGGTGACGTTCTGAGCGTCCTCCGGCCTGAACTGGAAAGTCAGAGCCTTGAACAGATAGGCAATCGACCAGCCTCCGACCACGCTGTAGTAGGACACGATGATAATCGGGGTGATGACGGTCAGAAGGCCGAGCCATTTCCAACCGGAGCCCGGAGCGAGAGTCTCCATCGCCCCGAAGGTGTTCTGATGGGAGCGACGGCCTATCACCGACTCGCACAGCAGGATGGGGATGGAAATGAATATGCTGCAGACGATGAAGGCAAGCACGAAAGCCGCCCCGCCATATTCGCCCACGATGTAAGGGAATCTCCAGATGTTGCCCAGGCCGATGGCGGAACCGGCCATGGCCATGATGACGGCAGTCCTGCTGCCGAAATGCTCTCTCCTGGCGCTCATAGTACGAAATTGGATATGAAGATTGTCAGGACGGCCAGGGGGGCGATGTACCGGATAAGGAAGTACACTGCCGGATAGATACGGGTATTGACCTTGCCGCCGTTGGTGATTTCGTCACGGACGTCTTCCTTCTTCATCTTCCAGCCCACGAAAAGGACGGCGAGAAGGGCTCCCACAGTGAGCAGGATGTTGGACGAGAAGGCATCAATCATTCCGAATGCCCTGCCCGAGAACACGCTTACCAGGCCCAGCGCCCAGACGGCCAGGAAGACCAGCAGGCAGGCCCAGCCCCTCCTGAGGTGCTTCTCTTCAATCAGGTAGGCGACCCCGACCTCGATCAGGGAGACCGAGGAAGTCATCGCGGCCACCGTGACGGTCAGGAAGAAGAGGGCGGAAATGACTATGCCGATCCAGGCATGCGCCTCGCCCATGCTGCCGAAGACAAAAGGAAGGGTCTGGAAGATGAGCCCCGGACCGGCGCTCGGCTCGATTCCGGCGGAAAACACTGCCGGAATGATGGCGAAACCGGCGAGAATGGCGAACAGCAGGTCCGCAAGGGCGGTCCCGGCTCCGGACACGACAAGATTCTCATCCTTGTGGATGTAGGAGGAATATGTGATGATGATTCCCATCCCCAAGGAGAGCGAGTAGAAGCTCTGGCCCAGGGCGAAGGCGAAGGTCTTTCCGTTCACTTTCGAGAAATCCGGCTTCAGGAGGTACTCCACGCCCTTTTCCGCCCCCGGCATAGTCAATGAATATGCAAGGATAACCACAATCAGCACGAAGAGCAGAGGTATCGAGAACTTGCTGAACTTCTCGATGCCGGACTTGACTCCCAGGGCGACGATAAGGCAGGAAATGCCGAGGAAGACCGTCGTATAGACCAACACGGTCCAGCCTTCGGGGACGAAGTCTCCGAAGGAGAGGGAGAATGATTTGATGAAATACTCGACGGACCAGCCGCCCACGATGGCGTAATAGGACACTATCACCATCGGGGTGATGACTGAAAGATAGCCCAGGGAGGTCCAGAAGGACTTCGGGGCAAGGGTCTTCATCGCTCCGATGGCATTGGAATGAGTCCTTCTGCCGATGAGCCCTTCCGACAGGAAAATCGGCAGTGCGAGGATGAAGGAGCAGAGAATATAAATCAGGATGAAGGCGGCACCGCCGTACTGGCCGGCCATGTACGGGAAACGCCAGATGTTGCCCAGACCGATGGCGGAACCGGCCATGGCCATTATGACGGCAGCTCTTCCGCCGAAGATTTCTCGTTTTTCCATATTCAGGGGGGGGAATGATCTTGTCAGGTTCGTTTCGATGGTTCAGCTGCGGCGACGGTAAACGGTGAATTCGTAAGAGTAGCCCGTTTCCGGATCGGTGGCTTCCGGAGTCGTGGATTCGACCTCCCAGATGTCCGGATCAATCACCGGGAAGAAGGTGTCCGCATCTTCGATGTCCGTATGCACGTGGGTGATGTACAGTTTGTCGGCAGTCGGAAGAGCCTGCCTGTAGGTCTCGCCTCCTCCCATCACGAAAATCTGTCCCTCTTCCCCTTCGTGGTCCTTTCCTATCAGTTCATAGGCCTCATCCAGACTGGACACGACCTTGATTCCCCCGGGCTTGTCCGGCCACGGGAAAATCGAAATCACCACATTGTCCCTTTTAGGGAGAGGCTTGCCGCCAATCGACAGGAAGGTCATATAGCCCATCACGACAGGGCAGCCTGTGGTTTTCTGCCTGAAATACTTCATGTCTTCGGCAATATGCCACAGCAGGGCATTGCCCTTTCCGATGGCCCTGTTGTCGGCTATCGCCACGATAATGCATTTTTCCATATTCATCTTTTCCATATTCATTGACTCAGACGGCCACAGGCGCCTTGATTGCCGGATGCGGGTCATAGCCTTCGAGGGTGAAATCCTCGATCCGGAAGGAGAAAATATCCTTCACGTCCGGGTTGATCTTCATCACCGGAAGCGGCCTCGGCTCACGCGAAAGCTGGAGCTCCGCCTGCTCGATGTGGTTCAGGTAGAGATGGGTGTCGCCGGTGGTGTGGATGAAGACTCCGGGCTCGAGGGAGCAGACCTGAGCCATCATCATTGTCAGCAGGGCATAGGATGCGATGTTGAAAGGCACCCCAAGGAAGATGTCGGCGCTTCTCTGGTAGAGCTGGCAGGACAGTTTTCCGTCGGCCACATAGAACTGGAAGAGGCAGTGGCACGGAGGGAGGGCCATCCTGTCCACCTGGGCGACATTCCAGGCATTGACAAGGATGCGACGCGAATCCGGATGGTTCTTTATCAGGTCCACCGCCTGGGCTATCTGGTCAATATGACCTCCACTGTAGTCATCCCAGGCTCTCCACTGGTGGCCGTAAACCGGCCCGAGCTCACCGGTCTCGTCATCGCCCCAGGCGTCCCAGATGTGGACATTCTTCTCCTGGAGAGTCTTCTTGTTGGTGTCCCCGGAAAGGAACCAGAGAAGTTCCTCGATGATTCCCCTGGTAAACACCTTCTTTGTGGTCAGCAGAGGGAAACCCTCGCTCAGGTCGTAGCGGCTCTGTGTGCCGAATATGCTCTTCGTGCCGACTCCGGTGCGGTCTGTCTTGACCGTGCCGTTGTCGAGGATGTCACGAAGTATGTCGAGATACTGTTTCATGATTGCGGATTATCTTGTCGTGAATGCCCAGATGATTGCCTCCTGGAAAGTCTCGCCCGGTTCGAGGACCGTGGTCGGATAGTCAGGCTTGTTCGGGGAGTCCGGACAGTGCTGGCACTCGATGGCCACACCATCATAGTCGAAGTAGCTTCTGCCGCATTTTGCCACAGGGCAGCCGGAGAGCCAGTTGCCGGAGTAGATCTGGACGGCCGGCTGGGTGGTCAGCACCTCCAGCTGGCGGCCGCTCAATTCCGAGTAGAGAGTGGCAGCGGTCTGGATCTGGCCCGGTTCATAGCCGTCGATCATGAAGCAGTTGTCGTAGCCCTTGCCGTAGTTGAGGGCAGGAAAGTCCTCCTTGATGCGCTCCCCTATCCTGTGGAAATCAAGGAAATCCATCGGCGTGAGTGCAACGGGATCAGGTTCTCCCAAAGGAATCAGAGTGTCGTCCGTAGGAAGATAGACCGAAGCATTGAGCTTCAGCTGATGGTCAAGGATGTTGCCGTTGCCTTCTCCGTTGAGGTTGAAGTAGGCGTGGTTGGTCAGGTTGAGGACGGTTCTGGCGTCACTCTGCGCAGTGAAAGTAAGTTCGAGGGCATTGTCCTCGCTCCATTCGTAATGCGCCACGACTTTCAGATTGCCGGGGTAGCCGGCCTCTCCGTCTTCCGAGAAATACATGAACTCCACGGCATCTCCCTCGATGCGGCTGTCCCAGACCTTGTTCTGGAAACCTTCAGGCCCCCCGTGAAGGTGGTTCGGACCATTGTTCACCGGCAGTTCATAGTCCTTGCCGTCAAGGGTGAAACGCCCCTTGGCAATCCTGTTGGCATAGCGGCCCGGACATTTGCCGGCGCAAGGGCCGTCAGCGAAATAGGATTGCGGATCAGGATAGCCCAGCACTACGTCAGCAATCTTTCCGTCCCTGTCCGGAACGCAGATGCTGACGATTCCGGCTCCGATGCTGCAAAGGCGGACAAACGCACCGCTGGCGTTCTTCATCGTGTAGAGGAAAATCTCCTTCCCGTCGGGGGCAGTCCCCCACAATTCCTTTCTGATGTCCATATCTGATTATTTTTGTTTGATTCCGTGAAGATGGTCGACAACCCTCTCGACCGGAGCATCCTTCAGCACCACCTTCTTCCCGGAGTCGAGCAGATAGAGGGAAGGGATTGCCCGTACATTGTAGGTCACGTCGGAACGGATTGTCCCGGTGTGGTCGTAGCCGCTGATCCACTGCTTCGGGTAGGCGGAGACATATTCCCTCCACTTGTCCAGTTCCGAATCGATGTAGATGTTGATGACTGCGAGGCTTCCTGAACCGACCATCGAGGCAATCGTCCCGTCAGAGCAGAGCGCATCCACGATTTCGCCGCAGGCAGGGCAGCCCGGATTGGAGAAGAAAAGCAGCACGTTTTCTGCCTTGACCCCGTACAGGGTATGCCTTCGGCCCTCAAGGTCCGTGAACTCGAAATCTGCGGCTGGAGTGCCATAGCGGTTCAGAGCGCACATCGATGCGTCATAGGAATATGCCGGGACCATCCCGGGGTCTGTCAGCGTCGAACCGGCAAGGCCTTTTACATAAGGAAGGTACAGGTCCTCGTCGCGGACCGGGGAATTCGGGTCGTAGAGGTACTTGGCGACCGTCTTTTCCATGTACTTGTAAACATTCGAAGACGGGTTGGCCATCTGGTACTTTTCCACTTCGCCGAAGAAAGATTCAATCGATGAAACGGCAAAGGCCTTGTCCGGTGACTTTCCGAGCAGGGTCACATACATCCCGATGGCGCTTTCGACATCCGTGTCCGGAACTCCGTTGACATACGTGGAATCGCACAGAAGGGATGTAGAGGGGTCAAGGAAATTACTCCAGAAATTCTTTACCTTGTACTCGTAGGATTCCTTCGGGTCGGTTATCACCGAAGGCACAGGACCGGCGGACGGAAACTCACGCGACCCTTGGGGTGCAGGCGCTGACTTCCCGGAATTGCGTCCCCCGCAAGCAGGCAGCAGCAGGGAAACGGCCAGAAGCAAAGTAGATGTAAGTTTTCTGTTCATCGGTCTTGGAGATACATTCCTACAAATTTACTAATCCTTTTTAGCAAGTGAAACAATCATGGTGCAAAATTACCATGGGCCTCAAAATTTGTTTGTCATTGGCAGAGGCTGGAAGTGGTGATGCGATTGGTGCTCCAATTGGCGCTGCTATTTGCCGGAGTAGCGCCAGCGGTTGGACGGGTCGGTGAGGGTGGCATCCGCCCCTCCGGTCATGGCCCAGCGGGTGCCGAACGGGAGGTAGTCCGAGGTCTCGAGCACTTCTCCGGTCGTAGCATCGGTGACGGCCCTGACGCTGCCGAGGTGGTCCCTGATGTGGTGACGGACGGCGTAGCCGGTCAAAGCCCCTGCGGCATCCCTTTCGGCAACTATCCGTCCGCCGCTCAAGAACAAAACGGAATTGACTGACGAATCCTCAGGCCCTGTCCGGCAAGGATGTCTTTCATTTCGAACAGATGATGTCATACTCCTTCGAATATTTCATGAAGTTGATTCCCGTTACTTTCTCTTTCTTGAACAGATTCACTACTCTTTCGGTGACAATGGTGGCTCTTTCTGCACGTGTAAAATCCCTTCCATCCCAATTTGTGATGTCAAGCCAGCCCCTTTTCACCAGAATACATTTCCAGTTTTCGGTTGATTTATCATACTTGTATTTTGGCAATTCAAAGGACAAGTCCTTACCATCCATAACATCAACATAAAAACCGTTGTAGCCGTCCAGGCGGTTGCCGTACTTGTCATAAAGGATGATTGGATACATCTTCCATCCAGTGATCCCGTTATTCTCAAGTATAGAAATGACCCTGTCTGATACTATTGGATAACTGACACCATTGGTTGGATTGATTTCATGGATTTTGGATCCAAAACACGTGCACTGTCTAAATACTATCGGTAATTCGTACTGCGACAAATCGCCGTAATTACGTAAATTATCCCAGTAAGCACGGGCATCCTCGAGTCTCCCTTCACTGACAGCGTTCTCCACTATGTCCGGCAATGCATGAAAGTTCGCACAACCGTTTAGCGGGTGAAATTTGTATAATTCTTGTTCATTATTCCTTGCCATATAACTCTTTCATAAGATCCTTTGCAAATTGTTCTACATCTTTAATAGACAGATTCTTTTTATCAAATAATGATTCCCATCTCTTATTATACTCATGGGCTGTCTTCCTATGTTTATCTTTTGGTAACCATGCTCCATATTTGGGGTCATGTACGTTTACTCCCAAATCAGTCATTTCTTTTTCAAATTTTACGGGTATCGTATGGTGTGCTTCCATGCCACTAGGATTCACTCCGGTCATCCTTGAGAGGTTCTCCCTGAAATTGCCCTGGGTAAATTTTCTAAAAGTGACAACGTTTTCAACAACTCTAGTTTCTGCTTTTCCGAGATTTACCGCGGCAGAAAGAGTTTCAATGCTGCGACCAAGTCTTGGAGCTTTTGCCAAGTCACCTATATACGGAACTAATGCACCGGCGGCACTTTGCAGTGCACCCAAATAATGACCTTGGGATGCAAGCAGAGTCGCATTGGCTCCATCCGCTATTCCAGTAGGATCGAAATATCCGGCGATGTCGAGCGCAGCACTCAGTACATTGTCTCCTTCAAACGTGTAGTTACCGCCCCAATTGATTCCCAGACCAGAGACATTGAATGACATGTCAAGAAGGTCTGTCTTTATGGTGACACTGGAGGACTCCCTACCGGTCAGGACAATGTCCAGTCCGCCGTCATCAGTCATGCGTATCGGATTCCCGACACAGTAGCCGTACGGGCTCCATTGCAGGTATTTCTCCGCGAAGGGGTCCGGGGTGAGCCAGCGGGCGAGGAGAGGGTCGTACATTCGGGCGCCGTAGTCGAGGAGGGAGAGGTCGGGGCTGAGGGCCTGCTGCTCTTCCTTGCCGGAGTAGCGCCAGCGGTTGGACGGGTCGGTGAGGGTGGAGGCGGCGTCCTGGCTGCCTCCGGTCATGGCCCAACGGGTGCCGAACGGGAGGTAGTCCGAGGTCTCGAGCACTTCTCCGGTCGTAGCATCGGTGACGGCCCTGACGCTGCCGAGGTGGTCCCTGATGTGGTGACGGACGGCGTAGCCGGTCAAAGCCCCTGCTGCATCCCTTTCGGCAACTATCCGTCCGCCGGTCGTCAGCACGCAGTCAAGGCTGAGCCCTCCGTCAGGGTCCGTCCTGAAGATGAGCTCGCCCTTGTACACGTAGCCGCTGCCGTCCGGGCGCTCGGAGGAGTACTTCGTCCCGTCTGCGAGCCAGGTGTACGTTGCCAGGGTCGAGGTCGCCCTGTCCGTCGAACTCGCTTTCAGGCTGCTTCCGGTCAGGAGCAGGAGGACTGGCAGCAGGAACAGTATGGCGGGCTTGTTTTTCATAAGGCAGGTGAAGTGCTTGATGGTTGAATATTAATCCGTGAGTCGCCACTGACTCCCGTCTTAACAATATCACCGGTTTTTGCCTTGAAATTACTTCTTTACTAATTTGAAATCCCTGAAAGAGTAATTGTATTCTTTTTTATTCTTGAAAGATACCGCCGGAATTTCCAAAAGTAGGGATAGGTCATTGTCTATCACTTCAGTTCCGTAGAATGAAAAGAAATCCAGTTTTTTCATTTCTTTCGTGAATGATAGATTCTGAAACTTTGTACAGTAAAGAACCAATAGCCTTTGTAGATTGACACAATCCTCCAAAGAAGAATAGTCCTCAAGTTTTCGACAATGGTCCAGTTCCAGATAGGTCAATTGATCGGCGACTGTTTCAAGACCATTCAATGATGTCAGATTCCTGCAGTATGACAAACCGAGTCTATTCAATTCTGGTGGCAATCCCTGACAGTCAACTATATTGGAAAACAGCAAATCTAAACGCTTCAAGGACTTTGGTAATGAAATATTTAATAGACTCCCTCCTGTTATCTTAGTGTGCCATATATCCAATTCGGTTAGTTTGTCTGGAAAGCGAAAATCTGTAATAGCCGAATTCAATTTGACAGTGCAACAGCACCATCAGGTGTAAAGTTATACA
>JBJEJV010000020.1:0-4387 GCA_051878295.1 Candidatus Cryptobacteroides sp. | reverse complement strand
TCTGGCACTATGCACTCAGGCACTGAGGCTCCCCGGCAGGGGTTAGTTCAATAAGCATAAAAAACCCTTATCTGAACTTTTGTCTTTAACTTATTGAATGTTAATGCTATAAGAGTGTAAGACAAGATAAGGTTCAAGCAAAAACATAGCAAAATTATCCCTAACGGAATATAAGGGTGAATTCGGTGCGCTCCAAGTCGCTTCTGCTAAGGTCCAGAAGGCCGTTGTGGGCTCGCATTATCTGGCGCGAGAGGCTGAGTCCTATTCCGGAACCGTCGGGCTTGGTGGTAAAGAAAGGAATGAATATCTGGTCCCTGGAATCCGGGCTGATGGGAACGCCGTCATTCGACACCTTGATCAGGATTTCTTCAGACTTGCTGATGCCGGCGGAAATCATTATGTTCCTCGCACCGGCCTGAAGAGCATTCTTGATGAGGTTTATCAGGATGCGGCTGATCTGGGATTCATCGGCATAGACAAGGATGTCCCCGGACTCCGCAGTGTAGCTGCAACTTGCTCCGGCCGAAGCACACTGCTCAGCGGTCAGGCCGATTGCTTTGCGGACCAGGTCATCGACTCTCAGGGCTTTCCTGACAGGCCTCGCGACCCCTGCCAGTTCCCGGTAGGACTCCACGAAACGGATCAAATCTTTCGAGGAAGAGGAAATGGTCTCCAGCCCGGCTTTCAAATCGACATCCTGACGGTCTCCGTCCTTGTCCAGGCCATGGCACAAGGCCTCGCTGAGCGAGGCGATTGGGCTGACAGTGTTCATTATCTCGTGAGTCAGCACACGGATGAGCTTGGTCCACGATTCCTGCTCGTTCTGCTGACGGCGACGCTCCACAATCCATTTGATGCGGTTCAGAGCCCTGTTGAATTTGCCGTCGTCGGTGAAACGGAAATTATATTCCCCGTCCTCGAAAGCATCGAGCATATATTCAAGTTTCTTCCTGTCCCTGTTGCGTACAAGCACTGCAGTGATGACCGCCGTCAGGAGGACGGCAGAGAGCGCAAGTGTTATTATCGCCCATAGCGGCATCAGATGTCGTATTTTTTGAGTTTGCTGTACAGGGTTGGACGGCTTATCCCCAGTTGCCTGGCGACAAGGGTAAGGTTGCCCTTGCATCTTGCCATTGCATCCCGGATGGTCTTTTCCTCAGCCTCGTCGAGTGTCTGCCGTGGAGCGTCAGGAATCGGCTTGCGCTCAAGGGAGAAATCCTCCGCCCGCAGGCAAGTCCCCTCGGACAGGATCACAGCTTTCTCCATTGTGTTCCGGAGTTCCCTGATATTCCCGCTCCAGGAGTGGGACTTCAGAAGTTCAGCGGCATCAGGAGAGATGCAGGAAGCCTGACGGCGGTATTGTTCCGCGAATATGCCAAGGAACCTCTCCGCGAGCGGTATCACATCCTCCGGCCTTTCCCGAAGCGGCGGCAGGCTGATGTGCATCGTGTTGATGCGGTAGTAGAGATCTTCACGGAAGCGTCCTTCCCCGACCATCTTCTCCAGATCCATATTCGTGGCACAGACAAGGCGTATGTCCACAGGAAAGGCTTTCTCCGAGCCGACCCGGGTCACTGTGCGGTCCTGCAACACCCGGAGCAGCTTGGCCTGGAGATGGAGGGGAATGTTGCCGATTTCGTCGAGGAAAAGCGTGCCTCCCTCGGCCTGTTCAAACTTGCCGATGTGGTCGGTTCGGGCATCGGTGAAAGCCCCTTTTACATGACCGAAGAGTTCGCTTTCGAAAAGTGTCTCCGTGATGGCTCCGGCATCCACGCAGACCATAGGTCCGTCCTTGCGCGCGCTCCGAAGGTGGATTTCGCGGGCGAGAACATCCTTTCCGGTTCCGTTCTCGCCGGTAATCAGCACGGTAGCGTCAGTCGGCGCAATCTTCTCCACTGCACGGAGGATTCCCGCCATCGCGGGACTGCTCCCCCAGTACATGTCTGAATATTCAGACGTCCGCGAAGCCCCTTTCCCTTTCTGGCGCGCCCAGTACGCAGCCTCCAAGGTGGAGAGCAGCTTGGCATTGTCCCAAGGCTTGACGATGAAGTCGAAGGCTCCCCTCTTCATCCCCTCGACAGCCAGGGCGATGTCGGCATAGGCAGTAAACAGCACGACCTGGATGTCCGGATGCTCCTTGCGGATTTCCCCGGTCCAGAAAAGGCCCTCGTTGCCGGTGTTGATGCCGGCTGAGAAGTTCATATCCAGCAGGACCACGTCCGGCCGGAATGACTCGAGGGTGCTGAGCAAGGTCTTAGGGGAAGGGAGCAGTTCCACCTGTTGAAAATGAGCGGAAAGGAGTATCTTCAGGGCATTGCGTATGCCCTGATTGTCATCTACCACCAGTATTTTTCCTTTCTTCATATCAGATGGATTTCAAATATAAGCAAATTTTGGCATTATTCCGTTTTGATTGACACAACCGGGTCGGCAAGCGTTGCTGAAAGGCTGCGGAGAGTCACGACAGTGACTGTGACGAGCAGGACGGCAAGCAGGGCGAGGGCGAAGACCCACCAGTGCATCGGCATCCTGTAGGCGAAGTTCTTCAGATAGCAATCCGTTATGAACCACCCGACCGGAGCGGCAATGACGAAACAAACGAGCACAATCTTCACGAACTTGGCATTGAACATCCTGAGGATGTCGTTCACCGTCGCTCCGTTCACGCGCCTGATTCCTATCTCCTTCCGCCTGTATTCAGCCTCGAACATCACCAGTCCGAAGACTCCCATCAGGGATATGGCTATAGCCAATATGGTGAAAAGCAGTATGATACGCGATGTCCTCCTTTCTTTTCCATATTCAGAGTCAAGCCTGCTGTCAAAGAAGGAAACATCAATTTCATCCTTTGAGACTGAAGGGTCCAATTCGTGGAGCCGGGTCTTTATCCAGTCAATCAGGACAGGGATGTCAGCCCCCGGCTGAGTCCGGATATAGAGCGTATTCAATTCTCTCCAGGAGTGTTTGCCGAAAATGTAGAGGGCAAACGGTTCCACACTTTTCGACAGCGATTTGTAGTTGAAATTCCTGCATATTCCAACTATGTCGGTCTCTCCCTGATGCCCCATCATCTTGTCCTCCAAGGTCAGTCCGTATTTGTCCCGTGCTGCCTCGTTGAAGATAAAGACACCGTTCTCGCACATCTCGTCAGACTCAGTGAAATCACGCCCCTCAACAATGTCTATCCCCATGAAATCCAAGAAATTCCATTGAACAGGATAGCAGGAGAAGATGCACTGTTCTCCTTTGAACTGTCTTCCCCAGCCCATCTTGTTGTTTGATACCAGGTCTCCGCTCGCAAAGGTGACATCCTTTATCCCAGGATTGTCTTTCAGGGCAGATGATGCTCTCCTTCTCAAGTCGGCGACCTTCGATGAAGTATAGACCTGAAGCAGCTGGCTGCGGTCAAAGCCCATATCATAATTGAGCATATACTGCCTCTGCAGGGTTACGAAGCTGGAGCAGATAATCAGCACTATGGAGACGATGAACTGGAAGCCAATCAGACCTGTGCGGAATGCCTTGCCTTTGGATGCCGTACCGAAACTGCCTTTGAGGGCGAAGGCCGGTGAGAATGAAGTGATGTACAAGGCCGGATAGAGCGAGGACACTACAGCAAGGACAAGCCCTCCGATGGCAGTGCAGACCGCAACACCTATGTTCTTCGAGAACAATGCACTGCAAGGAATCAGTGAGGCCAGGGTGCTGCCGCAGAACAGCTTGACGGCACCGGCAGCCAGGGCGAGGGCAACGGCAATCATCACCACCGATTCACATACAATCCCCGTCACAAGCCTTCTTCGGGATGCGCCCAGAATCTTTTTCGTATTGACGGAACGCAGCCGAACGGGAACGAGGGCGAAGAAGAAATTGATGAAATTGATGAATGCGATTACAATCACCAGGATGGCTATGGCGAGGAGGGTGTATGTCGTAGTCTTGCTTCCGCTTATACCCGGGCTGGTGAGTGTTTTCTCGAAATAAATGTCCTCAAGCGGGAAGAGTTTGATTCTGAGTCTGGATTCGGCCTCTTCCAGCTCTTCGTCCGTCATTTCCTCCCCTTCAGCGTCCGAAATATCCAAGAATGTTTTTATTATATAGTCAAATGCCTGTTTTTCAAAGGCTTCCTTATCGTCTTTGGAATGCAGTTTGACAAAATACGGGTAACTCCATTCACTGAAGTCATCAATGAGTTTATCGCCGATGTTGACAAAGCAGTCTATCGCTCCAAGGTCGCTGTTGGAAGGATAGTGTTTGAATATTGCCGCCACATAACACTGATTGTTTACCCCGTCCTGACCACGACTATAAAGCACGTCGCCGGCGTGCAGGCCGAGTTCACTTGCCTTGGTATCCGAAATGACAAGGTCCGTCCACTGGGCGAGGT
>JBJEJV010000019.1:0-69880 GCA_051878295.1 Candidatus Cryptobacteroides sp. | reverse complement strand
TTCTGGCACTATGCACTCAGGCACTGAGGCTCCCCGGCAGGGGTTAGTTCAATAGATATCTCGACTCCGCACTTCGCGCTTCGCTCGATATGACAGGCTTGTGGCAGTGGCACTTTGTGCTTCGCTCGATATGACAGGCTTGGTGCAGTGGCACTTCGTGCTTCGCTCGATATGACAGGCTTTTTGGTTTGATTCTCCGGCCTGCTCCAGGTGTCAGGTAGGGGGCGCTGCGCCTGGTCCGAAAGACATCAAGGACTTTTGGTCAGCTGAGTTTGAACGGGTTGTAGGATATTCCCGTGTCGTAGGTGTCGATGCCTTCGATTTTCTTCACTTTCCTGACCGCGAATGAAGTGACGGGCAGGATGAGAATCTCGTAGAGGGTCTTGGCGGCAACCTGTGTCAGGACAATCGAGAAGACAGCCTTCAGGGGCATCGTGCCGATGAATACAATCGGGAAGAAGATAAGCGAGTCGGTCAGTTCTCCGGCTATCGTGGAGAGAATTGCCCTGAATCCGAATCTCCTGCCCTTGCTGGCAATCTTCATCTTGCTCATTACAAGGGCGTTGATGTTGGAGCCCACGACGAAAGCGAGCAGCGAGGCTATGGTCGAACGTGGAACCAGGCGGAAGAGGGAGTTGAAACTTTCCGCAACGGCGATGTTCTCCGGGTAAATCGGGTCCGGGAGCATTGTCACGAGCTGTGACATCAGGGCCACGAAGACGCTAAGGCCCAGACCTATCCAGATGACCAGCTGGGCTTTGCGGTAGCCATAGACTTCGGTGAGGATGTCATTGACTATGTAAGAAATCGGGAATATGACGACGGCTCCCGACAGCTGCAGGGGCAGCGACCAGAGTTTCCAAGTCCTTGGTACGAAGATGTTGGAAGTGATGAGGCACACCGTGAAGACGGAGGCGAGGATGACGAAAGTCACCGACAGCGTCATGCGCTGTGATTCTTCTTTGACTGACATTTTTTCTTGTTTTTAACGTGGTTTCAAGAACACAGGGCCGGACTTTGTCAGAGGCCGGACCCTTGCTGTTTGCGCTGCAAAGATAACACATCCCCGCGTTATTGCAAAACAATCGGCCCCGGAGGGAATCCCCCGGGACCGTCTTGGCATATTCATTTGTCCTCTTCCCGCTTTCTCAATCCGCCTTCAGTGTCAGGGGAGTGGTAGAACCGCAGTGGCAGTTGTGGACCGTCAGCAGGGAGGTGTTCATCCGGATGGTGCTGAAGGCCGGCAGATCCAGGACTTCGCTTTCAGGGCTTGCGCTGACTTTGAAAGGAATCTCGCTCCTGTTGGTGATGGTGACGGTGCCGTCGGCGCTCTTCATCTCGAGGCAGGCTCCGACAAAGCTGCGGAGCAGGTTCTCGTCTCCGGCGAGTTCGTCATCGAAGAATGCGAGGGTCCTGCGCTCGAGGAGGGCTTCCTTCACGCTTTCGAGGCTTTTCTCCTTTGCGAATATGAGGGTGACGGGCCTTTTGTGCGAGTTCTCGCTCAACACGCGAATAGGTTCGTGAACGTCCGAGTTGGCGGCCGCGCCGATGCCGTACTTCCCGATCCAGTCATAGGAAATAGGATAACATTCGTCGTAGTT
Organism: Candidatus Cryptobacteroides sp.; assembly: GCA_051878295.1. Lineage (GTDB taxonomy): Bacteria > Bacteroidota > Bacteroidia > Bacteroidales > UBA932 > Cryptobacteroides. The sequence goes on along the minus strand of JBJEJV010000019.1, from coordinate 68,279 downwards.
GTGGACTTCCACGAGGTGTATCTTGCCTTCCGCAATCAGTTTCTCGTGCAGAGGATACATCGTGCAGAGGTCGTCCGGCCATCCCGGATGGTTCCACTGGATGACGGCGCCCTGGGCAAGGGCCGCGTCAAGGGCGTCCAGCTCGTTCTCGACCTCCAGTTTGCAGGCGTCTTCGATGAAGAGGGCGTTCATGTGTCCGAAAGGCTTCGACCTCGTGATTTCGGCTCCCTGGATGACAAGGACTCCGTTCCGTCCGGCTGCCGCAGCCGCGATTCTGTAGGACTCGTTCAGGTCGCCGTTCAGATAATTCTTGTAGGGACGGTACTCTATGTGGTCGGTGATGGCGATTACGTCAAGTCCGTCCATCCAGGCCTCTTCCACCCTTGTGGCCGGCCAGACCGCTCCGTCGGAGAATACTGTGTGAATATGCAGGTCCGAGGTCAGGGTGACGAAACCTTCGATGTCCGGCAGCTGGAATTCGATGCGCTGGTTGTTGTCGTAGTATCTGTCACACTTGACGAATTCTGGCACTTGTGCGCAAAGAGTTCCTGCGACGGCCAATGCCACGGCCGAAATGACTGTCCTTTTCATCATTCTGTTTCTTTTCTGTTTGTTGTCGGAATGCAGCCCTCCCCGGGAGGAACCGGGCCGCGGCCTGCAAGTTAGCATTTTATTGAGAAGAATGGAAGAAATGTGCCGAAATCCTTATCTCCGCCGGGGCGGGCGATTGCCGTCTGCCCTCCGGTCTTCTGCGAAATCCGAGTTAATCAAATCGTGACATAAATTTAATGGTTTTTCCTTTGTCGATTCTTTATATTGGATTATATTTGTACAACGATTTATAAAGTTTGTTTTGTAAGCTGAATACTGCCAGAATCCGATTATTTTTTTATTCTTGAAAAGCCGTCGGCCGGGCTTCGCCCCTGACCTGATTCCAGTCAGAACCAATATTCATAAACAATTCATAACAACTAACTTTTTATAAAACCCAATCATTATGAATCCCAGAATCATCAGGACCCTCGCAGTCTTTTTTCTGGCACTGGCGTCTTCCCTGACGCTGTCCGCACAGAACAGGACCGTGAGCGGCAAGGTGCAGGACACCGGAGGCCAGCCGGTCATCGGACTGGCCGTGATGGTGACCGGCACGTCCAACGGTGTCATCACAGATGAAAACGGTTATTTCGCCATTACCGTGCCTTCATCTGAGGTGAAACTGACCTTTACGGCCCTCGGGTATGTGGACAAGGAGGTCGTTGTCCCTGCTTCGAAGAGCAGCATCAATGTCGTTGTCGAAGAGGATACGATGCTTCTCGATGAGACGATTGTCGTAGGTTACGGTACACAGAAGAAGGTGAACCTGACCGGAGCAGTTTCGTCCGTCGAGTCCAAATCCCTCGAGAACAGGTCCTCGCACAACCTTTCGACCATGCTCCAGGGTGCTGTCGCAGGCTTGAATATCTCTACCACGAGCGGTAATCCGGGTTCTACAGGAACGCTCAACATCAGAGGTATCGCCTCGATTTCCCAGGACCTCACCAGCCAGGCCGAGCCTCTCATCCTCATCGACGGTGTTCCTGGCGACCTCAACAGGGTCAATCCGAACGATGTCGAGTCCATCTCAGTCATCAAGGACGCATCAGCCGCCGCCGTCTATGGAGCACGAGGCTCCTTCGGAGTAATCCTCGTCACCACCAAGTCCGGTGCTGACAAGAGCGGCAAGGCCACCGTCAAGTACAGCGGACGTTTCGGATGGGAGGAGCCTACCACCTCCACAGATTACGAGACCCGCGGCTACTGGTCAGCCTACACCGTGGACAAGTTCTGGTCTTCCGATGCAGGAAAGAACTACACGGCCTACACCGACTACGACATGGCCCAGCTCCTCGCCCGTATCAACGACAAGACCGAGAATCCGGAGCGTCCGTGGATTGTGGAGGATTTCCGCAACGGCCGCAGGCAGTGGGTTTATTACTGCAACACCGACTGGTACCACGAGCTCTACAATGACCAGCATCCGACCACCCAGCACCAGCTCTCAATCAGCGGCGGAAACAAGGATGTGAAGTATTACATCTCCGGCAGTTATGACAGGCAGGTCGGTGTCGTGAAGGTCAATCCGGACATTTACCAGAAGTACAATCTCAGGGCGAAGCTCGATTTCAACATCAACAAGCACCTGAAGATGACGAACAACACCGCTTTCTATCAGTCCACCTACGACTGGGTCGGAGCCGGTGACGTCCAGGATTCCTTCGCCTACGCTTCCCGCCACGCCCTCGCCAGCTTCCCTCTGAAGAACCCTGACGGTTCCTGGGTCTATGGCACGCCGATGATCGCCGGAGGCAGCTACAATGTGGCCAACGGCCGTCATATCATATTCGGAGACGGAATCGACAAGAACAACCAGACAAGGTCCGACTTCTCGAATATGACCCAGCTGGTCTATCAGCCGATCAAACAGCTTTCTTTCACCGCCAACGCCACCTACAGGCTCTATCAGAACCGCGACATGGCGCGCACCTATCCGATGTCCTGGAGAAGGTATCCGGACTCGGAACTCGAGTCTTACACCACAGGAGCGGGCACCAATCAGCTTACCGAGACCACGGCTACCTACAACCGCCTCTCCAGCAATGTCTTCGGTACCTATGAGGACACTTACAAGGATGCCCATCATCTTACTGTCACTGCGGGCATGAACCTCGAGACCTACCACAGGAAGACCGTCAAGGCCTCCGGCCAGAACCTGCTCAGCACCGAGCTGAACGACCTCAATCTCGTAGGTCCGGATGAGACCGGAGCCATCGTCTCCTCCGTCAGCGGCGGTCAGACTGCATTCTCCCTCCTCGGTTTCTTCGCCCGTGTCAATTACGACTACAAGGGTCGCTATCTCTTCGAGACTTCAGCCCGCTATGACGGAACTTCCCGCTTCGCACCGGGACAGAGATGGGGCTTCTTCCCTTCAGCTTCCGCAGGCTGGCGTATTTCTGAAGAACCGTTCTTCGCCTCTGCGAAGCCGGTCGTCAACAACCTCAAGCTGCGTCTCTCCTTCGGAAGCCTCGGCAATCAGGAGGTTTCTGACTACGCCTATCTCCAGAAGGTTTCCTTCTATGAGTTCAACACCAGCGGCCACTATTCCTACAACTTCGGCGAAGGCACCACCAATTCCAAATACGCCTCGCTCTCCGCTCCTGTCAGCTCATCCCTCACCTGGGAGACGGCTAACCAGTATGACCTCGGCCTGGACCTCGGAATGTTGAAGAACAGGCTCCAGCTCACCGCCGACGTTTACGTCAGGAACACCATCAATATGCTCGTGGACGGTATCAAGCTCCCGGGAGTCTATGGTGCAGATGCCCCTCAGACCAACTCCGCCGACCTTTCCACCAAGGGTTACGAACTTTCACTCTCCTGGAAGGATGAATTCCAGCTTGCCGGACATCCGTTCAACTACGGAATCACCGGTACCCTCAGCGATTATGCCACCTATGTCACAAGGTACGCCAACAACCCTACCAACCGAATCAACGACTACTATGTCGGCCAGAGAATCGGTGACATCTGGGGCTTCGTGGTGGACGGCCTGTTCGAGTCTGACGAGGAAGCGAAGTGGTACAATTCCGAAGTCTGCGACATCGAGTCCTACATCACCGGCCGTATGACCGGCGGCGTGCTCGCTGGTGACCTCCGCTATGTGGACCTCCCTACGACTCCTGTCTATCAGAAGGATGAGGACGGCAATTACGTCCTCGACGAGAACGGACAGAAGATCGTCATCGGACACGAGTGCGACGGCAAGCTCTCGCTCGGAGCCGGCACTCTCGACGACCCTGGTGACAGGAAGATTCTCGGGAACAGCCTCGCAAGTCTCCAGTATGGTGTCACCCTCTCCTTCGACTGGCTCGGATTCGACTTCAGCGCCTTCTTCCAGGGAACCGGAAACCACTACTGGTATCCGGCCGGAATGAACTACGCATTCTGGGGTCCGTACAGCTATTCCTACGTCTCCTTCATCCCTCGCGACTTCTACACGAAGATGTGCTGGTCGGAGGAGCATCCGGACGCCTATTTCCCGAGGCCTCGTGCATATTCCTCAACCGGAGGTGAACTCAGCAAGGTCAACAGCCGTTACCTGCAGAACCTCCGCTACCTCAGATTCAAGAACCTCACCGTGGGTTACACCATTCCGCAGAGCCTTACCAGGAAGATCCGCGTGGAGAACATCCGCGTGTTCTTCTCCGGAGAAAACCTCTGCTACTGGTCTCCTCTGACGAAGGTCACAAAGTATCTCGATCCTGAATCAGCCTACACCAGGGATTCAAGTTCTGCCAATGCCCGTGACCACTACGCCTATCCTTGGCAGAAGACCTATATGTTCGGTATTGACATCACATTCTGATAATGGAGGACAAGACAATGAAAAAGATATTTGCAATCTTACTTCCGGCAGCCCTGCTTTGTTTCGCCTCCTGTGATGGCGACTTCCTCAACAAGACTCCTGAATCGACCATCAGCCCGGATTCGTATTTCAAGACCGAGACCGACCTGATGATGTTCTCGAACGCATTCTATGCACAGTTCAACGATTCCTTCTACGAGAGCCAGAGCGACCACTTCATCAACCTGAACCTCTCCAGCGAACTGCGCGGCGGCAACGTCCGTACCGTTCCTTCCACCGGAGGCGGCTGGACCTGGACCATGCTCAGGAGAATCAACGATCTTCTCGGCAACATCGACAAATGCCCGGACGAGGCCGTAAGGGCCGAATATGCCGGCCTGGCCAAGTTCTTCCGTGCCTTCTTCTATTTCGAGAAAGTGAAGAGATTCGGAGACGTTCCGTGGGTCGGCAGTTCCTTCGCCAGCGACGATGAAGGGCTGTATGCCGCACGCGACTCCCGCGAGGTCATAATGACCCATATGCTCGAGGACATCGACGAGGCCATCGCCTCCCTGCCTTCCGCAAAGTCGCTTTACCGTGTCAACAAGTATGCGGCCCTCGCGCTCAAGGCCCAGTTCTGCCTCTATGAGGGATCTTACCGCAGGTATCACAGCCTGAATCTCCCTGGCCACAGCGCCGAGGATTATTTCAATCTTGCAGCGCAGGCCGCCGAAGAGATTATGGCCGGACCTTACGCTCTCAAGGACGACTACCTGATGCTCTTCGCCGAGGAGAACGCCGATCCGGACGAGATGATTCTCGCTATGCAGTTCGACCGTACCGTCCAGCGCAAGAACAACACCACTGCATTCGCCACGATGTCCACCCAGGGCGCTCCGGGACTTACCAAGAAGTTCGTGGACAGCTTCCTGATGAAGGACGGAAGCCGTTTCACCGACAAGGCCGGCTGGGAGACGATGCAGTTCATCGAAGAAGTCAGCGACAGGGACCCTCGTCTGGCCTGCCTGACCAGGACTCCGGGCTACACCAGAATCGGAGGCACCGAGGTCCTCGCTCCAGATTTCGGCAGCAGCGTGACCGGTTTCCAGCTCGTCAAGTTCGTGATGGACTGTACTCTTCCGGAAGTTGACCGCGTGGACAAGTCCTACAACGACCTGCCGATCTACCGTCTCGGCGAAATCTATCTGATCTATGCCGAGGCCAAGGCCGAACTCGGAACCATCACCCAGGATGACCTCGACAGGTCCGTCAACCTTCTGCGCAAGCGCGTGGGAATGCCTGACATGGTCCTCGCGGACGCCCTGGCATCTCCGGACCCGTATCTGCTCAGCGCTGAATATGGCTACGGCAACCCGATTCTCCACAATTCCTCCAATGTCGGCATCCTGCTCGAACTCCGCCGCGAAAGAAGCATCGAACTCGCGCAGGAAGGCAAGCGCTGGGATGACCTGATGAGGTGGAAGGAAGGAAAGTGCATCGACCAGGTGATGTACGGCCAGTATTTCCCGGGCCCGGGACAGTATGACCTCACCGGTGACGGCAAGCCTGATGTCTGGCTCTACGAAGGTGAAAAACCTGCTGACAAGACCATGCAGCTCCTGAAGATCGGTGACAAGACCGGTGTGATTCTCAGCGAAGGCAGCTACGGCTATGTTGACAACCAGCAGGGAATCGACCACATATTCAATGAAGAAAGGGACTATCTCTATCCGATTCCTATCGAGGAACGACAGCTCAACCCGAATCTGACCCAGAACCCGGGATGGAATGACGGACTCAAGTATTAATCTCTGAATATCACAACAATGAAACTGATCAATATATTCAAACTCTCCGTACTCGCCCTGGCAGCTTCCGCCCTGGCATTCTCCGGATGCAAGGAGGCTGAGGTGGATTCTCCTGCCAACTCTGTACTTACGGAAGAGACCCTGCTCACTTTTGCCGGGCAGGGCGCCGAGCCGCAGACCACTTGGGTCTATGCTGACGGTGATTGGGTCATGGACGCTCCCGATGCCGACTGGATCAAGGTCACTCCTTCTTCCGGAAGGGGCAACACCGAGATTTCCATATCGGTTGAAGACAACCTGACCGGCGGCGTGCTCAACAGGCCGCGCTCGACTGACGTGTATTTCCGCGGACGTCTGAAGGATGTCGTCGGACATATTTCCATCAATCAGAACGGAGACCGCTACCTGGGTTCGCTCGAGCTCACGGTTTCCGAACTTGCAGGAATCGAAGACGGAGAGCCTGCCAAGATTCTCGAGTCTTCGGTAATGGCAATCTCCTCAAAGGGCTTCGTGCTCTCTGACGGGGCTTCCGCAGTCTATGTGGAGGGCAAGGCCGACATCGCCGCAGGCGACCGTGTGACCATCAACGGCAACAAGACCACCTTCGGAGGCTTTGCTTCTTTCGTCCTCGACGAATGCACGCTGCTTTCCTCCGGGACAGCCGACTATCCTGAGCCGCTTGACATCACCGCGAATGCGGACGAGGCCCTGCCTCAGATCGAGGGACCGGTCTTCATCAAGGTGGAAGGTTCCAACGTGAACGGGACGATGCGTATTCCGGACCAGAGTTCAAGGGTGGCAGTCTCCAATCCTACCAAGGACCAGTCCGACGCCCTCGACAAGGTCAATCTGCACAAGACAGCCCTCACCGGCTATTACATCGGTTCCGTCAGCAAAGTCCCTTCCATCGTCCTCGTGGCCGTGGAAGGTGACGGAGGCATCGACGAGAGCATCATCCCTTACCCGGTCAAGTGGGCTATCGGTTCTGGCGCGAAGGCTTCAGGCCTGCTCAACTACACCACGCAGTCATTTGCCGAAACCAACCAGATAGAAGCCATCCAGGGCCTGGGAATCATCTCCTACGAACCGGCCAGCGAGCAGGTCAAGGATGAGAACGGCAATCCTGTCCTCGGAGATGACGGAGAGCCTCTGATGCAGCCTGTGATGAACGGCAACAACAAGTTCGCCCGCGACGTCAGCGGCGACAACCCTCGTATCACCGGCACCTGGCCGGGAGACTACTGGCTCTTCACCGGAACCGGCGGCATCAAGGCCGGATCCAAGGTCAGAATCGTCTTCCAGTCGAGAGTCTCCGCAACCAACCACAAGTTCTGGCAGCTGGAGTACAAGGACGGTGACAACTGGAAGATTGCAGGCGATTACGAGACCACCGACGAGCCTGGCGAGACCATCACCTACACCCACAAGATGGAGTCCGACGGCTCAACCAACATTACCGTGGACCGTACCGTCAAGTTCAACCACAACAATGACCGCTGCCAGTTCAGGTTCCGCTGTATGGCCAACTGGCAGGCCAACGGCTCAGGCAAGCTCGCCGCCCGCAACGGAGGTACCGGAAGGCTTTCTGTCACCGACGTGACCGAGGCAGGCGTGGAGTTCTGGCCTACCATCAGCATTGTCGAAGAAGGTGACGGAGTTGACAGGCCTGACACCGATCCTGTGATGGCCAACATTGTCACTTCGCCTGACTATCTCGCATTCGAAGGCACTCCTGACGGCCCGTTGACCCTCACGGTCACTTCCGACTACGACTTCACGGCTGTGGCCAATGCCGACTGGTTCACCATTGACAAGACCGAAGGCGCAGCCGGCGAGAGCGTCGAGATTCTCGTGACCTGCGAGCCTTCCGTCATTTCAAGCCTGCGTCAGTCAAGCATCACCATCTACTCCGCCGACGGAAAGAAGACCGTTCCGGTCATCCAGAGCGCTGCCGGCCAGGATCTCAATCCTTTCGTCTCTATCGACAAGAACAAGGCCGAGGTCGGCTACAGGGAGACCCAGATAGTCGTTTCTGTTCAGTCAACCCATCCTTACACAATCACTTCCGATGTGCCTTGGATTACGGTGGCTCCATCTACAAAGACTCTTGTGGAGATGAGCCAGGAGATTGTCGCCGTAGCCGAAAATGAGGACAAGACAGCCTCCCGTACCGGTCACGTCATCTTCGCCATCGAAGAGAAGGGAGTGGAGACAGTCCTTACGGTCGTCCAGGACGCAGCTCCTGCAAAGGATCCGAGCGTCATCTTCGAGGATGACTTCGAGTGGCTCAGGCCGATGATTACCGAATACAACGCCCTCGGACTGAGTGCCGGCCACATCGGAGACTTCATCTACGGAGACTATGCGGATGTCAAGTCCCGTTCGAGCGCCAATGCTCCGAATGCCTACACGGCCGACGTATTCAAGGACAAGTTCCCGGCCGCCCTCGCTAATGCCGGCTACACCGACCTGAATCCTTCAGCCAAGGTCATCTATCCTCAGGACGCCTACCTCAAGTTCTGCAAGGGAAGCAACCAGACCGGACTCCAGTTCAATCCATTCGCCGAGCTCGGAACTGCAACGGAGGCCACCCTCAGCTTCGACTGGGCAAGCCACTTCGGAGGCACCGGAGCTGTCGATGCAGTCACCCTTGTCGTCCTGATCGATGGAGACGGAACCTTCGACAACGGTACCAAGATGAGCGATCCGCTCAGCAACAACCAGCAGACCGGCGAGCATTTCTGGACTAATGTCAGCCTGCCGCTCCACGGTGTCAGCACCTCTACGAAGCTGATGATCCTCCCTGAGGTCTGCGTCTCATCAGGCTCTGCGAACTTCGCTGTCAGCGGCTATTACCGCTACTACCTCGACAACATCAAGGTGACCAAGACCGAAGTCCTCTTCAAGGATGATTTCAGCTGGCTCAAGGGGATGATCGACTCCTACAACGCTGCCAATTCCAAACCTATCGGTGATGCCGTCACAGGCTATTCCGACACGGAATATGCATCGGCAAGTTCCGCCAACGCTCCGAACATCTACACTACCGAGCCGTTCAAGAGCGAATTCCCGGCCGCCTTTGCCGAAGCAGGCTATGAGGATATGAATGCAGCCGACAAGGTCATCTATCCTCAGGACACCTACCTGAAGTTCGGCAAGACCAGCTACCACACCTCGCTCAAGATTAAGTCCCTTCCTATGACTGAAAATGCCGACATCAATCTTGAATTTGACTGGTGCCGTCACGTCCAGGGCTCTGCGAAGGTCGATCCTGTAACTCTCACAGTCGTAATCACCGGCGACGGCCAGTTCGAGAACGGCAGGAAGTACAGCGACCCTCTGAGCACCGACCAGCCGTACGAGGAGAATGTCTATGCGAAGATGGGCTGGACTCACGCAAGTCTCAAGATTCTCGGCGCAGGCCCGGACACCTCCATCAACATCGTGTACACGGATTGCTACGATCCGTCAACCGGTACTTACAACTGGAGGGTTTCAGGCGCGCACCGCTACCATCTGGACAACATCCTGATTACGAAATAGCATATTTTAGGACCTGAAAGGAAGGGTGGGGGAGACCTGAAACTCCCGCCACCCTTCCTTTTTACTTTTCTGTGCGGACGTCGGCATATTCACTTTCATTCTTCCGCATAATCAATTATATTTGTTATGCCAAGCAACACTCAAATCATTCATTGAAACAATACACGCTGAATATGAAAAAAAGGATACTGTTCTACCTGTTCCTGATACTCCCGCTCGCCCTTGCATCCTGCAACGGCAGCGCTCCGTCGATGGATTTCGACATCAGGGTGCGACGCGGTCCTATCGATGTGCAGGAAGGCACGGAAATCGTCTCGACTTTCCTCAAAGGCAAGGGGCCCCTCAGTACGGACTTCGTCCTGCTGCGTTCCACTTCCGGCGGGAGGGACTTTGAATATCCGGTCAGGAACCTGACCGAGGACTCTTTCTCCTTTTTCATCGGTGCCGGTTTCGAGAGCGGCAAATACGATTTCTGCATCAAGAGAGGAGGGGAGAGCAAACTGATCGACCAGGTCCAGTACAATATGGTCAAAGATGACGGGGTGAGTCCGTCTTCCGGTTCAAACATCTACGGACAGGTCCGCTGCGGACAGCAGGGAATTGCCGGAGTGGCTGTCTCCGACGGTTATTCCGTTTCCGTCACCGATTCCGACGGAGTCTATCAAATCAAGTCCGACAAGAAGAACCCTTATGTCTTCATCTCCATCCCGAGCGGTTACGAGGTCTCCTGCGACGGCATCCTTCCGCAGTTCTACCAGACTGTAAGCGACGACGTGACCAAGGTCGAGAGACGGGATTTCGAACTCTATGAGGCCGGAGACCAGACCAATCACACGATGCTCTTCTTCGGCGACATCCATCTGGCCGGCGGAAAGCAGAATGACCGGACCCAGTTCTCCGTCTTCACAAGGGAGGTCAACAGCTATGTGGCCGCCAATTCTGGCGACAAAATCTATGCAATGACCCTCGGGGACATGACCTGGGACTGCTACTGGTATTCCAGGAACTATTGCTTCGACCAGTATCTGGCTGATGCCAACGTCATAAAGGGCCTTCAGGTCTTCCATACCATCGGCAACCACGACCACGACATGAATGCCGTCGGCGATTGGGACACAGCCCTGCGGTACAAGGAGGAAATCTGCCCGAACTACTATTCCTTCAACATCGGCAAGATTCACTATGTGGTTCTGGACAACATCGAGTGCACCAATGCGATAGCCTCCCAGACGAACGGAGACTACAGGACTTACAATGAGACAGTCGTCTCCGACGACCTCAACTGGCTGAAGCTCGACCTGAAGAATGTCAGCAAATCCACGCCGGTGGTCGTCACTCTCCACGCACCGGTCTTCCGGGAAAGCGGGGCCAATGCGCTCAGCAATTCTACTGCCCTGACGGACTGTTTCGCCGGATTCACCGATGTGACCTTCGTCTCCGGCCACACCCACAAGCTCTATTCAGTAATGGATTCCAAGACCGGCAAGGTCAAGGAGTTCAACAACGGAGCGGTCTGTGCGGCCTGGTGGTGGACCGGATATTACACTCCGGGCCTGAATCTGGCCCAGGACGGCGCGCCTGCCGGCTACAGGATAATGGATGTGAAAGGCACGCAGCACGATTCCTATTTCAAGACAATCGGGAAGGATGATTCCTATCAGTTCAGAAGCTACGACAGGAACTGCATCGAGATGACGGCCGAGAATTACCTGACCAGCCAGAGCAAGGCCGACGATTTCCTCGCCGATGTCAAATCCTGCGGCGGCTATAATGCTCCTGACAAGTCCAACAAGGTGCTCATCAATGTCTGGGACTACAACGACAACTGGAAGGTTGAGGTCTCCGAAAACGGCAAGCCTCTGACTGTGACCAAACTCTCCACCTACGATCCTCTGTACCTGATAGCCTATCACGCAAAGAGGTACAGCTCAGGCTCGACCGGCTTCTCTTTCAAGGCCTCGGTTTCAAATCACATCTTTCAGGTAGTCGCGCAGGATGCTTCCAGCACTCTGGAAATCAAAGTCACCGACGACGAGGGAAGAATTTACACGGAGAGCATGGCCCGGCCTAAAGCCTTCACTATTGACCAATATCTCAACGAGTAGGCCGCACCCGCAGCATCAGATTTTCAGATCGGCCGGCTTTATCCAGTTCATCTTCCTGAGGATGAATGCGAGAGCCGGGCAGATTATTGCCGGAAGTACGAAGCACACGAGAATCAGACCTGTCCAGTCGAATGCGGTCGGGGCCGTCCAGCCGGTCCAGACTCCGATAGGCCCGCAAAGGCCGCAGGTGCCCATACCCGAATTCACTGCCGCCCCGTTCATTTCCAGACCGAATATGCAGGTGGCTACCGGCCCGGTGATCATTCCGGTTACTGTCGGAGGAATCCATATTCTCGGATTCTTGAGAATATTGCCCATCTGGAGCATGCTCGTTCCGATGCCCTGGCTGACGAGGCCTCCCCAGCCGTTTTCCTTGAAACTCATCACGGCGAATCCCACCATCTGGGCGCAGCAGCCTGCCACGGCCGCCCCGCCTGCCAGACCGGTCAGGCCGAGTCCGGCGCAGATTGCCGCTGATGAAATCGGGAGCGTCAGGGCCATTCCCACCAGGGCTGCCACAAGGATGCCCATAATGAACGGATGAAGCTCTGTAGCCCACATTATGATGTTCCCCAAACCGCTGGCAGCCTTGCCCACAGGGGAGGCTATGAGAAGAGCCGCGAGGACTCCGGCCGACAGGGTCACGAAAGGAGTCGCGAGCAGGTCGATCTTAGTCTCCTTGCTGACCGCCTTGCCGGCTTCCGAGGCGATGATGGCCACTGCATAGACTGCAAAAGGGCCTCCTGCACCGCCGAGAGCGTTGGCCGCATAACCGACCGGGGCGAGAGTCAGTAGCACCATTATCGGAGCCTTGAGCGCGGCTCCTATGCCGATGGCCATCGCCGGGCCCGCCATCGCCTGGGCCAGGGAGCCTACAGAATAGCCCTTCCCGGAAATCTGCACCAGCTCCCTTGTCAGGCAGCCTATGTGGAACTGTGCGCCCACCGTGTTCAGAATCGTACCGATGAGCAGGGTACAGAAGAGACCCTGAGCCATTGCAGACATGGCATCAAGGCCGTACCTTCTGAAAGAGAATTCAATGTCCTTTCTCCGGAGGAATGATTTGAGGCGTCCCAAAATCCCTTACTTCTTTGCGATGCCTTTTTCCTGGATGAATGCCTCGAGGGCCTCTCCTCCGTCAATGCTTCTGACGCAGTCCATAATGACGCTGACTTTCTCCGGGGAGACTATCTTGAGGATGTTCGCCGTGCTTTCCTTCACGCAGTAGTCACCGGCGATTCCGCAGACATCGACGGAATCCGCATTGCTGAGCCAGGAATATTCAACGCTATCCGGAGCCAGGTCCTCGAATGCTCCGTACTGTTCCTTGTCCTGCTCCTGTCCCTTGAGAAACAGCCTTGCCTTTCCGGAGGCAAGGACAGGCGCGAACTCGTCAGCGATACCGGCGCCCTGGGTGTAGGCTACGCAGTGGGACGGCCACTGTCCGCCGTTCGCTGCGAAAGAACAGTGGTCTGCAGGATGCCAGTCAAGTGTGAATATGACGGCATCATAGTCTGCGGCGATTCGGGCGATTTTCTCCGGAAGCACTTCGCTGCCTCCTACATACAATGAGCCTGAAGGATCGAAGAAATCCCTCTGGACGTCCACTACTACAAGTACTTTTGATTTCATTTCTTCTGATTGGGTTGTTTGGCTGCTGCCGTTTGCGCAGGAAATTACGGCCATTGATGACAGGATTGCAAGAGCCGCTGTTGTTGTAATTCTCATGACATCTATTTGTTTGGGACAGCAAATATACTCAAAATCGCTGCAAATCCGTGATTTTCCCTCTCGAAATAAATGTGTATCTTTGTAAAAAGAAGCATCGCGCCATGAGAACGAAAACATTGTTTGTCGCCATCCTGTCCCTCTTGCTGCCGCTTGCGGGAGCTTCAGCCGGCAAGGGGAGCGCCCAGGATAATTCTAAATCCGCCAGGGAGGAAAAGAAAGTGTACGTCAAGGAACTCACCGCAGAGGGATTCAAGACCTCAATAATGGACTACGAGGACAATCCCTCAGTCTGGAAGTTCAAGGGCAAACGCCCTGCCATAATCGACTTCTATGCCGTCTGGTGCGGCCCGTGCAAGGCCACTGCCCCAGTCTTCGAGGAACTTGCCAGGAAATATGACGGCAAGGTCGATTTCTACAAGGTGGATGTTGACAACGAGAAGACACTCGCCGCCCTGTTCGGAATCAGGTCTATTCCTGCCCTGCTGTTCATCCCGTTGGAAGGCAAGCCCCAGATGCACCTCGGTGCGGTCGGGCGCAATGAACTGGACAACGCCATCATCAACGTCCTCCTTCCGGAAGAAGAAGAGTAAGCCTCTCTCGGGGAACGGCCCGCCTTTGTCAGAGAAGGGAGGCGAGATTGTCGTAATACCTTTTCGACACGGGCACCGGTTTCGGGCATTCGTCCAGCTCCGCCTGCAGGACTCCTTCCTTGCCTTTCTTCAGCATCTTGACGTGGGCAGGGTTTATCAGGAAGGAACGGTGGCAGCGCAGCAGTCCGTAGCGGCTTACCAGCTCGTCGATTTTCTTCATCGAATTTCTCAGTAGGAACTCCTTCTCCACTCCCGATTCGAGGTAGTGGATTCTCACATAGTTCTCGTCCGCTTCAATGTAGAGGATTGCGGAGGAGGCTATCACCAGTTTCATCCTCTGCTGGCTGTCCGGAAAGCGTACCAGAGTGTCCTTCGGAATCTCGTCAGTCCTTTCCGTCTTGTCGCTCAGGTACAGGGCCATCGTGATTGTCAGATAGGGATATATCAGCGTGGAGGCGCAGATTTCCATCATCTTCCCTACTGCGCTCAGGTAAGGTATCGTCCTGTGCAGCATCAGCCACATATAGAGTCCGCAGAAAAGGGACATCACCACGACTTCTCCAACGCAGAAGGCCGAATATGTTATCAGCGAGAGACTTCTTTTCCTCCAGATGAAATAGAAGGAGACCCTTGAAATCGCAAGGCAGCCGAGGATGATGCACATACACATCGTCACGTTGAAGGCGCGGATGCCCCTTCCGGCGTCAAGGAAGCCCTCTGACCAGCCCGGCGTGTAGAGAAGCACGAATGCGAAGAAGAATACCGGGATGATTGTGAGGTACCAGACCTGGCTCGAAAACTTGTGGAACACTCTTGGAATATCGTTCATCTTCGTCACTTGTTTAGTCACATCAAAAGTAGTGACAAATCGCATCCTATCCAAAATTTTGTCACAAATTCCGCTGTTTCTGTCACAATCTGCCTTGTTCCGTCACATTTGCTTGTCACAGATGTCATTCTTTTCCCCGTCCCCGGGCTGCTTTCTACTTTTGCTTCCGAAAACGAACGCAAACTCTATGACAGACGCTATGAAAAGAATTGTTGCATTCGGTGACTCCGTTCTCAGGGGAGTTGTCATCGACAAGGAAACGACCGACAATGACAATGTGAAGTACACATTTCTGGAGAATAATTTCACGAGTCTCTGCGGAAAGAGGCTCGGTATCGACGTCCTCAACTACGGCAAGTTCGGCAGTACCGTCGATTGCGGGGAAAAGATGATGAACCGCCACCGGGAGGCGGTCAGGGAGGCCGATGTCACCCTTCTTGAATATGGCGGCAACGACTGCGACTATGTATGGTCCGAAATCGCCAATTCCCCTGATGCCGAACATTTCCCGAAGAACGATCCGAAAACTTTCTGCAGCAAGTACCGCAGGCTTATAGGAGATGTCTCGCGCCTGGGCTCGAAACCGGTCCTGCTCTCGCTTCCGCCGCTCGACCCGGAGCGCTATTTCCGGCATTTCACCCGCGGAATGGACAAGCGGCAGAAATCCTGCATCCTGAAATGGCTCGGAGGCACAGTGGAGACGATTTCCTCCTGGCACGAACTCTACAATCTCCAGCTCTTCAAAATAGGAGCTGCGGTCGCCGCTCCGGTCATAGACATCACTTCCACCTTCCTGTCGAGGCTCGATTACCGCGACTACCTTTGTGAAGACGGCATACACCCCAACGAAAAGGGCCACGGACTCATCGCCGACGCAATCTGCGAATATGTCTCAGACTCCCACGCCGTATTCATGTTTGATTTCTTCCATCACGAATGTGCTTTCCATTGAGCTGATGTTCTCGTGACGCCCGATGACGTTCAGGAGCAGCTGCTGGTAGGAATGCATGTCCGGGACCTGTATCCGCAGCATATAGTCGAAACTGCCCGAGATGTTGTAGCACTCGGTCACCTCCGGAATCTGCTTGACCATTTCCGTAAAGGCGTTGGCGAGGTCGCTGTTCAGCCTCCGGAGCTTGATGCTGCAGAACACGGCGAAGCCCTTGTTCAGTTTGGTCTCGTCGAGGATGGCGGCATATTCCTTTATGAATCCCAGTCTTTCCAGACGCTTGACCCTTTCGAAGGTCGGAGTCGTGGAAAGGTTGACTTTGGCCGCAAGTTCCTTGTTGGACAGTCTTGCGTTGTGCTGGAGCGCGCGTAGGATCTCCGTGTCCTTGTTGTCAAGCCTGAATGATTCTGCCATGGCGGGGTAATCTTGTTGATTTTGGAATATTTTTCTTGAATATGATGCAATTTTAGCGATATTTTCTTAAATTGCAAAGGTTTCTTGGAATGAACTGCCGCGAAATCTACCTTTGCACAAAACAAAAACGAACAATTATGGCAACGAAGAAATTGCATCCGGAGACACTTGCTCTCCACGTGGGACAGGAAACCGCAGACCCGGCTACCGATTCAAGGGCAGTTCCTATCTATCAGACCACATCCTATGTATTCAGGAATTCACAGCATGCCGCCGACCGTTTCGGACTGCGCGACGCAGGCAACATCTACGGCAGGCTGACCAATTCCACACAGGATGTTTTCGAGAAGAGAATAGCAGCCCTCGAAGGGGGAGTCGCCGCGCTGGCTGTAGCAAGCGGAGCGGCAGCGGTCACCTATGCCCTTGAGAATGTGCTGAGGGCAGGAGACCACATCGTGGCAGCTGACAATCTCTACGGAGGCTCCTTCAATCTTATAACCCACACCCTCGCCACGCAGGGCATTTCCAACACCATCGTCAAAATCAACGACCTCGAGGCTCTCGAGAAAGCCATCCGCCCTAACACCAAGGTGATTTACGCCGAGACTCTCGGCAATCCGAATTCCGATGTCACCGACTTTGACGCCATCGCCGAAGTCGCCCACAGGCACGGAATAGTCTTCATCGTGGACAACACTTTCGCGCCTCTGCTGGTCCGCCCTATCGAACACGGAGTCGATGTGGTCGTCCACAGCGCCACCAAATTCATCGGAGGGCACGGCTCCTCCCTCGGAGGAGTGATAGTTGACAGCGGAAAGTTCGACTGGAAGAAGAATGCGGAACGCTATCCGGGCCTGGCCGCCCCAGACCCTTCCTATCACGGGGCAGTTTTCGCAGACGTGGCCGGAGAGGCTGCCTTCGTGACCAGAATAAGGGCGGTCATCCTGCGTGACACCGGAGCCACCATTTCCCCGTTCAACGCCTGGATTCTCCTTCAGGGTGTCGAGTCCCTTCCTCTGCGTATGGAAAGACACGTTGAGAATGCCCTGAAAGTCGTCTCTTACCTCAGCAAGCATCCGAAGGTCAAGTCCGTAAGCCATCCGGCCCTCGAATCGCATCCGGATCACGGACTCTACCTGAAGTACTTCCCGAAAGGAGCCGGCTCGATATTCACTTTTGAAATCAACGGCACCCAGGAAGATGCCTGGAGATTCATCGACAGTCTCAAGATATTCTCCCTGCTCGCCAATGTGGCGGATGTCAAGTCCCTGGTCATTCACCCTTACACCACGACCCATTCCCAGATGAGTCCAGAGGAACTTGAAGCCCAGCACATTACTCCGACCACAATCCGTCTTTCAATAGGTGTGGAACACATCGACGACATAATTGACGACCTGGAGGCGGCCTTCGACGCCATTTGAGCCGGGCCGCGTATAAACGAGCATAAACAATAATAACTGAAATGATTTACAAGAACCTGACCGAGCTTGTCGGTGGAACTCCGATGCTTGAGATAAGCGGGATTGAAGGCCAGAAGGCCAGGATCGCCGTCAAACTGGAAAAGTTCAATCCCGGCGGAAGTGTCAAGGACAGAATCGCCCTGGCCATGATCGAGGATGCCGAATCCACGGGCATCCTCAAGCCCGGCGCGACAATCATAGAGCCTACCAGCGGGAACACCGGTGTCGGGCTTGCCTGGGTGGGCGTGGCAAAGGGCTACAGAACCATCCTGACAATGCCCGACACTATGAGCCGGGAGCGCCGGACTCTGCTGAAGGCCTTCGGGGCGGAGCTTGTCCTGACACCCGGCGCAGAGGGGATGAAAGGAGCGATAGCCAAGGCGGAGGAATTGAGGGACAACATCCCGGGTGCCGTCATTCTCGGCCAGTTCACCAATCCGGCCAATCCTGCGGCCCACGAAAGGACAAGCGCAGTTGAAATCTGGCAGGACACGGAAGGGGAGGTCGGCATATTCATTGCCGGAGTCGGTACCGGGGGTACTGTCAGCGGTGTCGGACGCGCTCTGAAAAGGTACAATCCCTCCGTGGAAGTGCTTGCCGTCGAGCCTGCGTCCTCTCCTGTCCTTTCCGGAGGTGCTCCGGGAAAGCATGGCATACAGGGAATTGGAGCCGGCTTCGTCCCGGCGACCTACGATGCCGCCGCTGTTGACGGGGTCGTGAAAGTCACAGACGAGGAGGCCTTTGCGGCGATGCGTTTCCTTTCAAAAGAGAAGGGGCTGCTGGTGGGAATCTCTTCAGGAGCGGCCTTCCACGCCGCAGCGGAACAGTCCCGCCTTCCACGGAATGCCGGCAAGTTGATTGTGGCGCTGCTTCCGGACACCGGCGAGCGCTATCTTTCCACGGGCCTTTTCGACAGCGGAGAGTAGCCGCGCCTACACGCCCATCTCAAGAAAGACGAGGGTCACGAAGCCCAGTATCAATGAATATGTCGCAGTCTTCTGATACCCGTGCGAGTGGGTCTCGGGTATCATTTCGTCGCTGACGACATAGAGCATCGCTCCGCCTGCCATCGCCAGCATTACCGGCAGCAGAATCTCGGAAATCGCTCCGATTCCGTAGCCTATAAGCACCCCGACGACCTCAAGCATCGCGATGGCGAGGGAAATCAGGAAAGTCCTTGTCTTGCTGACACCTGCGATGAGCAGGGGAGCAATCACAACCATTCCTTCGGGAATATTCTGGAGCGCGATTCCGAAAGTCACCGCCCAGGCATCGGATGTCTCGGCGGAATTGAAGCCTACGCCCGCAGCAATGCCTTCCGGCAGTTTGTGAAGGGCTATCGCCATCACGAAGAGCAGGACATTGTTCAGGGATGCGTTGTGCTTGTGTTCCTCGATGTCCAGACCGGTAATCTTGTGGAGATGCGGAGTGACGAGGTCGAGGAGATTGAGGAAGAGGACTCCGGCAATCACGCCGATGAGAATCAGCCACCATTTGCCGAGGCCGGCAGATTCTGCAGCCGGCACAATCAGTCCTATCGTCGATGCCGCGAGCATTATCCCGGCGCAGTAGCCGAGGACGGCATCGTTCCATTTGTGGGGAAGTTCCTTGATGAAGAAGCCGAGGATTGTGCCTATGATTGTAGCAAGGGCCAGTCCTGCGGCGCAAATCAATACCTGTGTCATCTGTCCGGGAATACTTCCGTACTGCTTATCCTGCTATGAACTGGTCCTTCCCGACACCGCAGAGAGGGCATTCGAAATCCTCTGGAACATCCTCCCACGCTGTACCCGGAGCGATTCCTCCATCAGGGTATCCAACTTCCGGGTCATAAGTCCAGCCACATACATCGCATACGTACTTTGCCATAATTCTTCTTTTTATTTATAAGGTGATTGAATATCTTGCATTGCTCCGGCGGGGGACTCAGTCCTCCTTCTTCTTTCCGGCAATCCAGCCGTTGTAGCCGCTGCCGAGTTCGATGACCTCATATTTCCCGGAGAGCATCGAGGCGGCCTTCTTGCTGCGGTTGCCGCTCCTGCAGTACAGGGCGACGGTCCGGCCTTCAGGAACCGTGTCGAGGACCTTTGCGAGGAAGCCCTCCTCCAGAACGTCTATGTTTATTGCCCTGCCGATGTGTCCGGCGGCATATTCATCCGCAGTGCGCACGTCAAGTACGGCTACGGCACTGTCCGCGACGGCAGCGGCGAATTCTTCGACTCCGACGGTCTTGAAGCCTTTGCCCTGCCCGTCCTTGTGCTGTCCGCCCTGCGCATTGCAGCCGATAAGGCTCATAATACATCCGATAAAACTCACGATCAAAATTCTTTTCATACCTGCAAATATTGCAAATAATTTAATATTAAAGTACCGCAGCAGGAAAATTTGCCCGGTGACAGGAGTCGGTCTCCGCCCTCCTGCCCGGCCTTTCTGCCCGGCCTGCCCCAGGACCGGGAAAGCGGCGGACAAAACAGATGCTGGCCAAAAAGCCCTCCACGTGTCATTTCGACTTGGCGAAGCTCATAGGGAAATCTTCTGGACCAATAGATGTCCAACAGACAACCCAACTGCGAACTTCGTGCTTCGCTCGACATGACAGGCTTTTTGGTCAGCCTCGTCTGATTTTCACTGTACCGGTGTACTAGAAGTTCTCCTTGTGGAGTTCGAAGTAGGCCTTAGGATGAGCGCAGACCGGGCAGATTTCCGGAGCGGCGGTGCCCACTACGATGTGACCGCAGTTGCGGCACTCCCAAACCTTCACCTCGGACCTCTTGAAGACCTCTGCGGTCTCGACATTCTTCAGAAGTGCGCGGTAACGCTCCTCGTGACGCTTCTCGATGGCTGCGACACCGCGGAACTTGGCAGCAAGCTCCGGGAAGCCTTCCTCGTCGGCTGTCTTGGCGAAACCGTCGTACATATCGGTCCATTCGTAGTTCTCGCCTTCGGCTGCTGCTGCAAGGTTCTGTGCAGTGTCACCGATTCCGTTCAGCTCCTTGAACCAGAGCTTTGCGTGCTCTTTCTCGTTCTCTGCAGTTTCAAGGAAGAGGGCTGCAATCTGCTCGAAGCCTTCTTTCTTTGCGCGTGATGCGAAATAGGTGTATTTGTTGCGAGCCTGTGACTCACCGGCGAAAGCCGTTTCCAGATTTTTCTCGGTCTGGGTGCCTGAATACTTTGTTGCCATAATGATGTTTGTTGATTTAGATGTTTTCTTATGGAATTTATCCCCAAAAATATGTATAATTTTGAACAATTCCAAGGTAGATGAAATCTTTCCGAAACCGGAATCTCTTTGCTAACTTTGCATCCAAATCCAATCCGGAATGACTGTCAAGGAAATATCAAGTCTTTACCATAAGTTGTACCGCCCCCTGTGCCTGTACTCTTTCAAGTACACAAAAGACTATGAAGCCTCGGAGGATATTGTCCAGGACTGTTTCTCGGCCTTTCTCGAGAAAGCCTCGGACGGCAGGCCCCGGATCGGCAACGCACGCGCCTACCTCTATTCCGCAGCAAGGAACCGTTGCATCGACCTTCTCCGCGCACGCGGGACCGAAGTCCACCTGAGCCCGGATTTCGACACTCTTGACAATGAATATGCCGAAGATTCTTTCGAGGAGGCCAGGGTTTGGGAGCGGCTGGAAGCCCTTCCGCCCCGCCAAAGGCAGATCCTTCTGATGTGCAAGAGGGACGGGATGGCATATTCGGAAATCGCTGACGCTCTCGGCATTTCGATCCAGACAGTCAAGAACCAGATGAGCCGCGCCCTGAAATCGCTCAGATATTCAGAAAAAACTGATCTCCTGATGGTACTTTTCCTGATGTTTCCCGTCATTTAGGCAGAAACACATGGAAAATGCAGAACAGCAACAGAATCGTCGAAAAGGTCATCTCCATCTATCGTGCGGGAGCCTTTGATCCGGAAGCCGGCTTCCGGAGGTACATCTCAGCCGTCGGGAACCAAACTGCACAACGCACCTGGAAATATTCAAGGACAATGGCTTGGCTGGCAGCCGCAGCAGCCGTCGTCCTCGCGATTTTCATCCCCATCCTGACCTCGGGACCGCGGCTTGTCGAATATGCCGCCACGGACAGGAATGCCTCGATCGTCCTCCCGGAAGGCACGGAAGTAATGCTGGCATGCGGATCTTCTATTTCCTTTGACAGGAAGTCCTTCAAGACTGAGCGCCGGGTAAGCCTGGAGGGGAAGGCTGTATTCACTGTCATCCACGACAGCGCCCGCCCTTTTGCTGTTTCTGCGGGGAAAGCCCTGGTGAGGGATCTTGGAACAGAATTCCAGATTGATTACCACGATGGCCTTGTGGAAGTCGATGTCTTTGATGGCGAGGTCCTTTTCTCCGGTGCTGCAAACCCTGAAGAGGGGATCCGTCTGACCGGCGGAATGCACGCCTGTCTTGACAGCCATCAGGAAGTGCCCGTCCAGACAGGCACAGGAGTCCTCAATCCGAAAGCCTGGTCTGACGGCCGCTTTGTCTATGAAGACGCTCCGGTCGGTCTTGTCCTGAAGGATCTGGAACGATGCTACGGAACCGTCCTGGAAGCCTCCGACACATCCGCATCCCTCACCGGAACCTTTACAGCAAGCAGCCTGGACGAGATTATAAGAATCATCGGAATAGCACTGGACATTGAAATCAAGCCGGAGGAAAGATGATGAAACTGATAGCAACCCTTGTGACTGCCTTGATGCTGTTACCTGCGCACACACTGAAGGAACAACTCTCGGTCGTCGCTTCCCATTTCGAGGTCCAGCTGGTCTATGATGCCAACATTGAAAACTTCCTCCAAGGCGGCTGTGAATCCAGTTTCGCTCCGGACAAGTCCCTTCAGGAGAATCTTGAATCCCTCCTGGCTGGCACCGAAGTGAGTTGGATAGTCGATGGAAAATACATCGTCCTGAAAGCTCGCGACCCCAAAGCGGCTTCCCGGCTAAAGAATCCATCTGTCACGGTAAGCGGATATGTTAAAGACAGGACTTCCGGCGAAACCCTCATCGGAGCGGCTGTATTCAACGGGACGGACGGCACTGTCACCAATGAATATGGCTACTATTCGCTCCGGGTTCCCTCCGGAACGAACCGGATCCATTTCAGCCATGTCGGCTACGATGAGAAGATTGTTGAAGTCACAGCCACTAAGGACACGGTCATAAATGTCCTGTTCAATCCCAACCTGACAATCCGCAAGGCGGGAATCACCGCTTTCAGTGAAGCGGGACTCCATTCTGCAAGACCTGGTTCGAGGATTGTCTCGCCGGAAATGATCAAGTCTTCTCCGGTAGTCCTCGGCGAAGCCGATGTACTCAAGACTCTCCAGCTCCTGCCCGGCATCCAGTCCGGAATGGAAGGCTTTTCGGGAATATACGTGCGCGGAGGCGGTCCCGATGAGAATCTCATCATGCTGGATGGTGTGCCCATCTACAATGTAAGCCATATGTTCGGGCTCTTTTCCGCCTTCACTCCTGAAGCGGTCAAGAAGGTGACAGTCTATACCGGTGCCTTTCCGGCCAAGTACGGTGGAAGAGTCTCCAGTGTGATCGATGTCAGGACGAATGACGGCAACTCCAATGAGCTAAAAGGCTGTGTCTCTGTCGGCCTGCTCTCTGATAAACTGCACCTGGAAGGTCCGTTGGGCAACGGGAAGACTACCTTCTCTGCAAGTGCCAGGGCGATGCACACTTTTCTCCTGGCCCCGGTGATGGCGCTCAGCAAGAACAAGATCAATTACCTGTTCTATGATCTCAACGGCAAACTCAGCCACAGGTTCTCGGACAGGGATCTCCTTTCCCTGAGCATCTACAACGGGAAAGACAGATTCCGCTACGACGAAGTGGAAACGCGCAAAGTGACAGGGGCGGACGGCGTCGAGTTCAACCAGACTTCCGAATATGACATCAGGACTGCCTATGGCAACACTGTTGCAGCCCTGAGGCACTCCCACATATTCACAAACAATCTCCTGTCCGAGGCTCTCGTTGCCTGGAATGCCTATGGCATGGATCTCTTCCTGGAGAATGGCGACCGCACGTTCGATTATTCATCGGGCATCCACGACCTGCTGTTCAGGGACTCCTTCGACTGTAACCTTCCTGGTTCCTCGAAGTTGAACTTCGGTGCAGAATACGTCTTCCACCGTTTCCTCCCGGAGAAATCGGCCGTGACGATTCCGGATCAGCCGGTGAACACCTATGACGGCACCAGGACGGACGGTCACGAGGCATCCTTGTTCGTTTCCGGCCTGACAAGCCTTTCCGACAGGTTCACGGTTGAAGCCGGGCTGCGGCTCACCGGATTCCTGGTCCAGGGAAAGGGGACGCTGGACATCCAGCCCCGGGCATCCGTGAACTGGATGGTTTCCGAAAGCGTGTCACTGAAGGCGGCATATTCCAGGATGAGCCAGTATATGCATCAGCTTTCTTCCGGAAGCCTCAGCCTTCCTTCGGATTTGTGGGTCCCGGTCACACGCAACCTGAAACCTGAAATTTCCGACATTGTTTCCGCCGGGGCCTGCTACACCGGCCTCAAGGACTGGGTTTTCTCTGCCGAAGGCTATTGGAAGCGGCTGGACAATGTCATCGACTACATCGACGGCAAACTTGCCCTTCAGGGCAAGAACGGATGGGAGGACAATGTGGCGATGGGCAGAGGCCGTTCTTACGGAGTTGAATTATATCTGGGCAAGACCTTCGGCAAGACTACCGGCTCCCTATCCTACACTCTTTCCCGCAGCGAGAGGATTTTCCCGGACGGAAGCATCAACAACGGCAGATGGTTCCCTTTCCAGTACGACAGGAGGCACAGCATCACTGCCAGTTTCTCCCACAGGTTCAATGAACGGGTGGATCTCGGAGCCCTCTGGGTGTTCAATTCCGGCAACTGCATGACCGCGCCTGAAAAGATGACCGAAATCATTGTTCCGGACGCCTACCAGAAGGAAGGCTTCTGGACCATGGAGATGTGGCACTTCCCGTCCCGGAACAACTATCGCCTTCCACCTTCGCACAGGCTGGACCTGTCCGTGAATATCCGGAAAGAGAGGAAACACGGCGAGAGAGTCTGGACTGTGGGTATCTACAACCTTTACAATGCCCGGAATCCCAACTGGGTGGTCGTTGACTACGACAGCACGGATTCTTCCGGAGTTTACCACACCTGCCTGAGCATACGCTCTTTCCTGACATTCCTGCCTTACTTCAGTTACACATTCAATTTCTAGATCATGAAACACTTCGGCATATTCCTTTTGCTCTCCGTCTGTGCTGCCGTGGCGGCATTTTCCTCCTGTGAAGAGAGGATAAGACTTGATGACAATGGCAAGTCGCTTATCCTGAACGCAATGCTCACTACAGGCGACACCTTGCAACGGGCTTTTGTCAGTTATGGCACCATAGATGAGGTACTTCCCGTGGAGGATTGCAGTCTTGAATGCTATGTCAACGACACCCTCCGGAGCACTGGCAGCCTTGAGGTGATTGACGGCAGGAACAAAGGTGTTTCTTTCGAGGCCAGCATAAGGCCGGGGGACAAGGTCCGCCTGGTGGCATCCACTACGGAAGGCTTCAGGGCGGAAGCCGTTGCAACGGCTCCGCAGCCGCCCATAATCACTTCCGCTTTGATTGATACCGTTTCCGTGCTTCTTCCAGGCAAAGACAAGGTGTACGACTATCCCAGGATTCGTACCAAAGTCCACGACATCAAAGGCAAAGACAACTGGTACAGGATCAAGATGATGAGAAGAAGCAAAACCATCCTGACCGATATCGGCGAGTACTCTGAATTCAAACCTGAGGAGGTGGGTACACCGGTTCTTTCAAGTACGGGCAATGTACGTTTCTCGAATTGGATGGAGCCTCTACTCAACAACGGCCTTTCACTGTCCAAAGGGGACGACCAGTCTGAAACAAATTATTTTGCCAATAACCTCAACATCTTCTCCGATAAGGATTTCCGTGACGGGGAATGTGAACTGACTCTCCTTGTGCAAAATGGAGTCTTCTATGACCTGATCAGCCTGCCGATTACCGGGGGCGATGAATTCTGCATGAAATGTGACATTGTCGTCCGCCTGAGCTCGATGGACCGCGACACTTTCAATTACCTGAATGCGGCCCAGTTCGAGATGAGCGATGCCAGTTCGACCTATCTGACCGACCAGTATCCTTTTCCGAGCAATGTGAAGGGAGGCCTTGGCTATGTCTGCATATTCAGTGACTGTGAATATCTTGTAAGCCTGCCTGACAGGATCCGGAAATACTGATGGGACGGATGATCCCGCGGACGGAGCTTATTCGAGCCACTGGAGGAAATCGTCCACCCTGGCCCTGGAGACGACTCTGTCTGGGCTGGGGAGAATATTCCGAAGTCCTGAAGGCGCTTCCTTCCGGAGCTGACTTTCATAATGAAATGTCCTGTTCTTATTCGTTCGGAATGCTTATCTTTGCATCCGTTATGAAAACTATCACAGTAGTTGCAGCGGTAATCCGCAATTCCCAAGGAGAGATTTTCGCTACCCAGCGCGGCTATGGCGAATTCAAGGACTGGTGGGAGCTGCCAGGGGGCAAGGCCGAGCCGGGCGAGACTTTGGAGCAGGCTCTCAGGCGCGAGATTATGGAGGAACTTGACACTGAAATCAGCGTTGACGCATTCATCACCACAATCGATTATGACTATCCGTCTTTTCACCTTACCATGCACTGCTACTGGTGCAGCATCTTGTCCGGCAATCTGAAACTCAAGGAACACGAAGCCGCAAAGTGGCTCGCTCCGGATGAACTGGAGTCTGTGAACTGGCTTCCGGCCGACCTGATTCTTCTCCCATTCTTGAGATAGTTTTGTCCCGCCCGGCAGGAACGGCAGGTGAAGTGGCTTTCGGGCAGGCGCGCAGTGTCCGGAATGCTTCAAGGCAACTGGAAAGCGAGCCTCTCGTCCCCGTTCCAGCAGTTGATGATGCCGCAGTACCTGAAGCCTTCCTTCGCCAAGGCGTTCCGCATTACCCTGTTGTCCCTGTGCGTGTCGATTCTGACGGTCGGAAAACTTTCAAGGGCGTATCCGACGGCAAGATGCAGGATTCCCCTGACCGTCCCGTCGCCGGCTATCCTGTGGATGGTGCCG
Source organism: Candidatus Cryptobacteroides sp. (assembly GCA_051878295.1). Classification (GTDB taxonomy): domain Bacteria; phylum Bacteroidota; class Bacteroidia; order Bacteroidales; family UBA932; genus Cryptobacteroides. The sequence goes on along the minus strand of JBJEJV010000019.1, from coordinate 41,338 downwards.
TAGGGCCTTTCGTCCAGCCAGCCGCCGCGGATTTCAAGGTAGGTAGGGTCGATGCCCCCGCGCAGGACGAAAGTCGCCACGGTCTTCCCGTCCTTCAGGACGAGGTGGCTGCTGCCCTCCGCGATGTCCGCAAGCAACATAGCCCGGTCCGGATAGTCTTCGGACCACTGGTCGGGATTGCCGGTACGCCTCATGAAATCCCTGGCGGCGGCGAAAATCTCCATCATCCTCGGGATGTCCTCTTCGGTGGACCTGCGGATGCTCAGCCCCCCGGATGTCCCTGTCTTTTCTGAATATGCCGTATTCATCACTCCCTTTTTCCTGATGCTCCCCGTCCCGGGGCGGAAACTTCCACTATTCAAGCCAGTGCAGGAAATCGTCCACCCTGGCCCGGGAGACGAAGAGGTCTTCCGGAGCGCTCACACTGAGCTCCAGCTTGAGCCTCCCGTTCGGGTAGCGGTCTGCCTTCCTGACCGTTTCGCGCCTGACGATGCAGCCTCTCGAAATCCGGAAGAAGGACTCAGGGTCGAGTCCCTCGCTTATCTTGTCCATCGTGAGATCCAGCAGGTAGCGTTTTCCTCCCTGCAGATAGACATAGTTGTACTTGTCCTCGGAGAAGAAGAAAGTGATTTCCTCCATCAGCAGGGGAACGTAATGTTCTCCGACCCTGACCAGCATCCTCTTCTTCCATTTCTTCGCACCCTGCACCGCATCCATAATCCGGCCTGCGTCCGAAGGCTTCGCATCCTTGCCCGGATCCTGTGAAGCCTCTGAAGAAATCCCTCTGGCGGCCTTTCCCGTCCGGGTTTCCGCCATCCCGTCCGCTTTCAGATAGGCTATGCAGCGCCCAATGGCCCTCTGCAGACCTGAAGTGCTGATGGGCTTGAGCAGGTAGTCGATGCTTCCCGTCTCGAAAGCCTTCACGGCGTAGGAATCGTAGGCAGTGGTCATTATGACCTTGGAGGAGACATCCCTCTGGCGGAATATCTCGAAGCAGTCCCCGTCGGAAAGCTCCACATCCATAAATATGATGTCCGGGTCCCCGTTGAGGCGGAGAAACTCCAGCGTGCCTGTTATCGAATCGGTCTGGCCGACCACCTCCAGCGAAGGGAAATCGGTTTCAAGCATTCTGGTCAGCCTGGCTCTCGCCATCTGTTCGTCTTCAACTACGAGCGCTTTCATACTAATGGAAGTTTGACTGTGTAGCACCCTCCTTCTGAGAGTATCTCTATTTCGCGGCCGCAGATGTCGGAATACTGCCGGCGCAGATATTTCAGGCCAAGTCCTGTCGAAGATACGTCTGAAATTCGGGGCTGTATGTTGTTGCTTATCGTTAAGCTGTCATCCCGGACGCTGATTTCCACCTTGAGAGGGGAGGCCGCGCCGACCATGTTGTGCTTGGTAGCATTCTCTATCAGAAGCTGCAGGGAGCAGGGCACCACACTCCGGTTGAGGGCCTCCTCGGGGATGTCGAAATTGACGACCAGCCCTTCGGTGAACCTGACCTTCAGCAGGCTCACATAGTCTTCGACCAGAGCCAGTTCATCGCGCAGGCGGACCAGATTCTGGTCTTCGTGCCGCAGCATGTAGCGGTAGATTTCCGCCAGTTTTCCGGTGAATTCGCTGGCTTCCTTGGTGGACTGTTCCTGGATCATGCAGTCCAGCACGTTGAGGGAGTTGAACAGGAAGTGCGGATTGACCTGCTGTTTGAGCCTGAGGTAACGGTAGTGGGCGAGTTCCGTCTCCTCCCTTGCCTTCTCCGCCTTGATCCTGTAGCGGATTGCATATTCACTCACACCCACGATGGCCAGACAGGTGAAGAAATAGTTGAAGAGAATCTCGAAGAAGAGGCACTTCGGCACCGTGTCCTTGTTGATGTAGAGGATGGCAAGGCGGCAGATTATCACGATGACGAAGGCCACCAGCAGCCATCTCAGGCCGTAGGCGGAGGTGCTGTCGGAGGAGTCTTCGGGCTTTATGAGACGTACGGTCCAGACAGTGCACCAGCCGATGATTTCGGTGGCGACCAGCGTTGACAGGGGATGTACGACCAGCCGCTCGAGCGGCATAAGGGAAAAGAGTTTCGCGAAACCCATTCCGAGCAGGAAGCCGACGATGTTGACGATGATGGCCGCGATGAGGATGAAGACTGTCCCGGTCTTCAGGCGGAGGCAGAGGATGACCACCATAAACATTGTCAGAAGGGTCAGCATCAGGTCGTCGGCTATCCCCGAAGCCTGGCAGGCAAGGGAAACCGCCGCGTGCATCAGGGCGAAGCCGTGGATAATGAGGGAGTTCTTGGAATTGGTCATCGGTCTGTCGTGTCTTTGGCGCTCCGGTACTGCCGGTTCGGCACGTTGAAGATAGGATTTTTTTCTCTTATATCCTACCGTTCATCCTGAATTTTCAACCATTCATCCGAAAAACGTTTTTATTTAAATTAGGTTTATTTATTTTTGCTGATGCACATTTTGAATTGTGCAGGATAAAGCCACTACTAAAACGCTAAAACCGCAATGACCAACCGACAGCAAAAATTGTCTTTTGCCCAGATGTGGAATCTGAGCTTCGGCTTCTTCGGAGTGCAGATTGCATATTCACTGCAAAGCGCCAATATCAGCCGAATTTTCGCTACTCTGGGAGCCGACCCTCATCAGCTCAGCTTCTTCTGGATTCTCCCTCCCCTGATGGGAATGATCGTCCAGCCCCTGATCGGAAAGTGGTCGGACCGTACCTGGTGCCGTATGGGCCGCAGGAAGCCGTATCTCCTGATCGGGGCGATGGCCGCAGTCATCGTGATGGCCTTCCTCCCGAACGCCGGAAGCCTCAATTTCTCCAGCAGGCTCTTCCTCGGTCTCAACGGGGCGATGTGGTTCGGCCTGTTCTCCCTGATATTCCTAGACACATCCATCAATGTCGCAATGCAGCCTTTCAAGATGATGGTTAGCGATATGGTGGGCGAAGAGCAGAAGGCCCAGGCATATTCAATCCAGTCCCTCCTGTGCAACGCCGGAAGCCTGGTGGGCTATCTTTTCCCGATCTTCTTCACCTGGATCGGAATCGCCAACACCGCTCCGAAGGGAATGATTCCGCCTTCCGTCATCTGGAGCTTCTACTGCGGAGCCGCCATCCTGATTCTCTGCGTCCTCTACACCTTCGTCAAGGTCAAGGAGATGCCTCCTAAGGAATATGCCGAATTCCACGGCATCGACCTCGAAAAGCAGGAGGCCGGAAAGAAGGATGAACCGGGTCTGCTGAAACTTCTCGTCCACGCTCCGCGTACTTTCTGGACCGTCGGACTCGTCCAGTTCTTCTGCTGGGCTGCCTTTATGTATATGTGGACCTACACCAACGGCGCCGTGGCGGCAAACTGCTGGAACACCACCGACCCTGCAAGCGACGGCTACCAGGCCGCTGGCAACTGGGTCGGCGTTCTTTTCGCCGTCCAGGCCATCGGCTCCATCCTCTGGGCCATCGTCATTCCGAAGTTCAAGTCGCTCAAGTTAGCCTATGCCCTGAGCCTTGTCATCGGAGCCGTGGGATTCATCTCCGTCATATTCATACACGACAAGTACGTCCTGCTGGCTTCTTATCTGCTGATAGGAGCCGCCTGGGCCGCCATGCTCGCAGTGCCTTTCACCCTTCTGACCAATTCTCTTTCGGGTGAGCATCTGGGCAGCTATCTGGGCCTTTTCAACTGTACCATCTGCCTGCCGCAGATTGTCGCCGCAGCACTCGGAGGAGCCGTCCTCAAGATGCTCGGCAATTCACAGGCCGCAATGCTCGTCCTGGCAGGAGTTCTCCTGCTGCTGGGCAGCGTGGCGGTGATTCCCGTCAAGGAACACAAACAAGCTACACAATAATTATTAACCTCTAAATCAATGAATAGATTCCTTACTCTTTTAGCGATTGCCCTTGCTTCATTGGCAATGGCCGCTAATGTGTCCGCCCAAAACGGATATGAAGTCAAGGGTGTGGTTATTGACCAGATCGGACCCGTTGTGGGGGCTACCGTATTGGAGGCAGGCACCAGCAACGGTGTCTCTACTGACCTGGACGGTAATTTCATCCTGAAGGTATCTTCGAAAGATGCTGTCGTAGAAGTCAGCTGTGTCGGATATACCACCCTGTCTTTCACTGCATCCCAGATGCCGGCGACCATCGTTCTCGAAGAGGACACCAAGTTCCTTGAAGAGAGTGTCGTCATCGGTTACGGTACCGTGAAGAAAAGTGACATGACCGGTTCCGTCACATCGATCCGTGCGGAAACCGTCAACCGCGGTGCGGTCACTTCTCCAAGCTCGCTGCTTCTCGGAAAGGTTTCAGGTCTGAACATCACTCCTGCAAACGGCCAGCCTGGTGCTTCTTCAACCATCCGTATCCGCGGAGCCGCATCCCTTACGGCTTCCAACGACCCTCTCATCGTCATCGACGGTGTGCCTGTCACGAAGGAAGGCGGTGCAGGAATGGGAGACCCTCTTGCAACCATCAATCCTAACGACATTGAGTCATATTCAGTGCTCAAGGATGCTTCCGCAACCGCAATCTACGGTTCCAGGGCTTCCAACGGTGTGATCATCATCACCACCAAGAAGGGTACCGGCAACGGACTCCACGTCAGCTACAGCGGAAGCGTTTCCGCAAAGCAGAACAAGGACGTCATCAAGATGATGGACGGCGAGACCTTCGCAGCCTACATCCAGGAGTACCGTCCTGATTCAGCCCATCTGCTCGGTGTGGACGGAACTCTCTACAACACTGACTGGCAGAGCCTCATCTACCGTGTCGGAATCAACACCGACCACAACGTGAGCCTCTATTCAGGCGGCAAGTTCCCTTTCCGCGTCAGCGTAGGCTACAATCTCGACCAGGCTACCATCAAGGTGGGTGACAACCAGAGGAGCAACCTCGACGTCAGCCTCTCTCCGAAGTTCCTCGACGGACATCTGTCATTGAACGTCAATGCGAAGGGAGTCTATCAGAAGACCAACTGGGCCAACAATCCTGTAGGAAGCGCCCTTACCTTCGACCCTACCAAGCCGGTTTACTTCACCGACGCAGCCGGCAACATCGACAAGTCACAGGTCAGCAACGGCTACTGGAACTGGCTTTCAGCAGGCTCAGCCAACACTATGGCAAGCGTGAACCCTCTTTCTTCAACCTATGACTATGTCAACTACGGCGACACCTACAGGGCTCTCGGCAACATCCAGCTCGACTACAAGGTGCACGGTTTCGAAGCTCTCAGGGCCAACGTCAACCTCGGTCTCGACATCTCCGAGACCAACGGAACCAAGTACAACACTCTCGGTTCAATCTGTGCGATGAGAACCACTCCGGACCTCTATGAGACCTACAAGAACCAGAACAAGAACACTCTCCTCGAGGCTTATCTGGACTACACCGAAACTTTCGGAAAGCACAATGTGAATGCAATGGCAGGTTACTCCTGGCAGCACAACTATGTCAGCTACGACAGTTCCCAGTACTACAACACCGACCGCGACCGTGAGTATTTCATCGCCCCGAACGATGCAAGGGAGTACTACCTGATTTCCTTCTTCGGCAGGTTCAACTACGGCTATGATTCCCGTTACCTCTTCACTTTCACTGCCAGAGGTGATGCTTCCAGCCGTTTCTCTCCTTCCAACCGCTGGGGTTTCTTCCCTTCAGCCGCCTTCGCCTGGAACATTGCCAATGAAAGCTGGATGAAGGGCTTCGATGACCTGTCAACCCTCAAGCTCCGTCTGGGATGGGGCCGCACCGGCCAGCAGGACATCGGCGACGACTACTATCCTTACATCGCCCGCTACTACCAGAGCGCATCCATCACGATGCAGTACCCTATGCTCAGCGGCGCCAACGGCAGCTATCCTGTACTTTCTCCTCTCGCCTACAATCCGAACATCAAGTGGGAGACCACCGAGACCTACAACGTCGCTCTGGACTTCGGATTCCTTGACGAAAGGATCACAGGTACCGTCGAGGCATATTACCGCAGCACCTACGACCTCCTGAACAACATTTCCATTCCTCTTGGTTCCAACTTCGGAAAGGAACTGATTTCCAACATCGGTACGATGACCAACAAGGGTATCGAGCTTTCAGCCAACTTCATCCCTGTCCAGACCAAGGACCTGAGCTGGGAAATCGGCGGAAACATCACCTTCCAGGATGTCAGGATCACCAAGCTCACCAACAGCGACGAAGACTTCAAGGGTGTCGAGAAGGGCAAGTCAATGGGTAGCAACATCGGCTTCACCTCAGTTCACAAGGCCGGTTACGCTCCTTTCACCTACTATCTCTACCAGCAGGTTTACGACAGTGAAGGCAACGCCATCCAGAACGCCCTCGTGGACCGCAACTCCGACGGCGTCATCAATGCTGACGACCGCTATGTCACCAACTGCAGCCCTACTCCGTGGGCATACTTCGGATTCAGCACGCAGTTGAACTGGAAGAACTGGGATTTCGGTATCAACGGACACGGCTCCCTCGGCGCAGAACTCATCAACAAGAATGCGATGGGATATGCAACTTCCTACAGCGACGACTACACCAAGGGTTACATCGGCAACCTCAGCGCAACCTGGCTCCTCCCTGGCTGGAACTCAGCCAACACAGAGGCCCAGAAGTTCTCCGACCTCTTCATCGAGGACGCATCATTCTTCAAGATCGACGACATCAACCTCGGCTACACCTTCGATTTCAAGAACAATCTCAGAATCCGCGTAGCAGGTTCAGTTCAGAATGTCTGCACATTCACCAAATACTCAGGACTTGATCCGGAGATTACCGACGATGACGGTGTTGACACTGAAATCTACCCTCGTCCACGTCTCTACACTCTCCGACTCAACATCACTTTCTAATCAAGAGGAGGAATAAACAATGAAACTTGCAAACAAAATAATACTGGCACTTTCCTGCGCTCTGCTGTTCTGCTCCTGCCTTGGAGACCTGAACACCACGCCGCTGAATGAAACCGATTTCACGGCCGACAACGCCTATGAGAATGAGTCCAGCTATCTCAACGCCCTTGCCTACATCAACGGCTACTATATGCTCGTCGGCCAGGAAGAGGCGGGAAAGAATGACCTCGGATTCTCAGATTCCGGTCAGTCCGAGTTCCTCAGGCAGTGGCTCAACCTCAATGAAATGACCTGCGATGCGCTCAAGTGCGTTTGGGGAGATTCCTATCTTTCCGAGCTCCAGAACAATTCCTGGTCCTCAACCAACGACGCCTGCGTCGCAGTGTACACCCGTGCCGTGAAGGCAATCGCCCTCGTCAATGAGTATCTTATCCAGACAGAAGAGGATAAGGTCAAGGCCCGCGGTCAGGAGAAACTCCTCTCCACCATCGCCGGCTACAGGGCCGAAGCCCGTTTCCACAGGGCCATGTTCTTCTATGTCCTCCTGGATGAATTCGGCAACCCTCCTTTCCCGATGCCGGAGAACATCGGTGGCGAAAACCCTTCCCAGATTCAGAGAGCGGATCTTTTCGCCTGGCTTGAGGCCGAACTCCTCGACCTGGTTTCTGATGCCAGCGCAATGCCGGCAAAGGGCGCAGTCCCTTATCCGAGGCCTACGAAAGGCAGCTGCTGGGCTCTCCTGAGCCGTATGTACCTCAATGCCGAGGTTTACACCGGAACTCCGAGATGGGAGGACTGCAAGACCGCTTCCAAGAAGGTCATCGACATGGGTTATTCAATCCATACTCCTTACACCGACCTTTTCCGTCAGGACAACAGCGAAAGCGGTGCTGCTGAAGAAGAATTCATATTCGCAGTCGCTTATGACAGGGTTCACTCGCAGAGCTGGGGCGGCAGCACTACGCTGACTTCCGCTTCCCTCAACGAAGAGGCCAACGTCGCCATCGGAGGTGAATTCGGCTTCCCGAAAGTCAACGGCGAGAACTGGGCCGGTTACCACGTACCTGCCGACTATGTCAAGTACTTCAACCTCCAGGATGTCGAGTGGAACAACTCCGACAATGTCTTCGGCTACAACAGGGAGACTTCCGACCAGAGGGCCTTCTTCACAAACATCGGCTGCGCCGAGACCTTCTCACCTTCTTCACAGGCCACCGGTTGGCTCTGCTGGAAATGGTCAGGTCTCAACTCTGACGGCTCCTACGCACAGGATGAATCTACCGAAGGCAACTGGAAGCTCAGTTCTACCGACATGCCTGTCTTCCGTCTTGCCGAAATGTATCTCAACTATGCCGAGGCAGACGCACGTCTGAACAACGGTACAGTCACCGACGGACTTGCAAAGGGCTATGTCAACACCCTGCGCACCCGTGCCGGTGTCTCCACGACCACTCCTGCCGTCATCACGACCGACTGGATTCTCGAGGAGAGGGCCCGTGAGTTTATGTGGGAGGGCCACAGAAGGGTTGACCTCATCCGCTACGGCAAGTTCACCTCTTCCGACTTCCCGTGGGTTTACAAGGGTGGTGTAGAGAACGGAAGCTCACAGCTTTCAGACCACCTCAAGATATTCCCTCTTGTCGCTTCAGACCTGAGCGTGAACACAAATCTGAAGCAGAACCCTGGTTACTAACAGTCCAAACCATGCTCTTAAACTGAAATAATATGAATAGAATAATAAAATTTGGCTTAAGCATTCTTGCAGCAGGACTTCTTGCAGCGGGCTGTGTTGACCAAAGGGACACACTGGTCTGCTACGAACCTGCCAATGCCACTGCTCCTGTCCTCAGTGATGCTGCCTCCACGACTCTCGCTGTGGATGGAGAAGATGTCGTCCTTAATTTCAAAGAGGCCGACTACGGCATCAAGTGCGCTGTGCGCTACACTCTCTATGCATCCGCCAATTCGGATTTCTCGGATTCAGAGGTTATCGCCGCTACCTTCGGCAAAGGCACTGCAACCATGACCCAGAAGGCTCTGAATTCCTTCATCCTCAATCTCGGCGCTGCTCCTGATGAGGAGTGCACACTCTATTTCCGACTCCGTTCCGATATGTCCAACGACCAGAACACGGCCGTCCTCGGCACGGAACTCGTCTCCAATGTCGCAAAGGGAGTATTCATTCCTTTCAATATGCTCGTCAGCGACAAGGACACCTACGGATATATCTATGTCATCGGTGACTACTGCAACTGGGGCCACACAGATCCTACTCTCCAGCACCTGTTCAACTACAAGAAGGACGGCAACACCTACAGCGGAGTCGTTGACTTCGGCGGAAAGGCTGCCAACGGTTTCAAACTGACCGGAGGTCCGAGCTGGGACAAGGAGAACTGGGGTATGGACGAGACTCCTGGAGCAGAAGCCAAGTCTGTCACCCTCGTGGACGGCAGCAACGGCAACATTACCTGTTACAGCAAGAGATTCTACCTCTTCTCATTCGACAAGGGCACGCTTACCCTCACGAAGGAATATGGCTTCGACCTGATGGGTCTCATCGGTTTCGGCGGGGATTGGAACAATGACATCGAAATGGAATACAACCCTGGCTACAACAGGTTCTATGTCGATGTGGAGACTGCTGCCGACACCGAATTCAAGTTCCGTCTCGACTCCGGCTGGGACACCAACTGGGGTGACAACGGAGAGGGTATCGTCACCGGAGGCAACAACATTCCTCTTGCTGCCGGAAGCTACCGCGTTTACTTTGATCTCAACAAGTTGGAGTATTCCATCAGCGCTTCCATGTACGGACAGCCTGAACCGGGTCTTCCTGAGGCCGCTCCTGAACCGGACAAGCCATCCGTCTGGAGTCTTGCCGGTACTTTCAACGGATGGACTCCTACGGACGAAAGCACCACGCTCTCATCTCTCTCCAATGACATCTGGGTACTTCGCGACTATGAGTTTGCTGCAGGTGCAGAGTTCAAACTTGTAGCCAACTATGCCTGGGATATCAGCTATGGTGGACCTGAGGAGAATTCCACCTCCACTGTCGATGAAAGCAATCCTTATGGCGTTTACCTGCCTGAGCTCGGCAAGGCCTTCGAGTGCGGCGGAAAGAACATTCAGATTCCGGAGTCCGGCTCCTATGACATTACCTTGGATTATGCCAACCAGACAATAACCGTTGCCAAGCACCTCAGCGTCTATTCCCTCATCGGAATGATCAACGGTGATTCCTGGTCAACCGACGTTGTGATGAGCCAGGACGGTGATGTCTGGACAAGTCCTGTCGTCACCATCAGCGGTGGCTTCAAGATCCGTTACGACTATTCCTGGGCTGACACCAACACCTATGGCGCTCCGTCAAGTGATTTCGTCGTCACCCCTGGTACTCCGTTCACCGCAGTACAGCCGGGTTCAGACATCAAACTTCCTGCTGACGGCGACTACAAGGTCACCTTCAATGCAGCGACCAAAGAAGTCACCGTTGAGGCAGTTGAGTTCCCTGAGGCATTGTACATGATCGGTGAGGAATTCGGAAACTGGGATTGGAGCAGCAGCGGCATCGTGGATCTCGTTCCTGTTTACAATCAGGACGACAAGGCTCAGGGCCAGTTCTGGACCGTAAGGTACTTCACCGCAAACAAGGGCTTCAAGTTCTGCCCTGACAAGGCCTGGAACGGCAAGGAGTTCAACGCACTCGACACCAACGACGGCTACAACCTCTCCGGAGGCAACTGTGCCGTTGCCGAGGATGGCATCTATCTTGTCCACATCGATCTCAAGAGGAGCCTCCTCCACGTCGAGCCTGCCCGTGTCTATGGTATCGGTTCCTGCTTCGGCGGCTGGGATTCCAATATGGAGAACGCCCTCTTCACCGCTGACGGCAATACTCTCAAGTGCCAGCTTTCAGGTGACGGCGAAATCCGTATGTACGTAGCATCCGAAATCGCCACGACTGACTGGTGGACCCGTGAGTTCATCTTCTTCGACGGACAGATCGCCTATCGCGGTACCGGTCCTGACCAGGAGAGGGTGAGCGCCTCAGCAGGCCAGACCGTCGTTCTCGACTTCAACGCCGGTACGGCTGTTCTTCAATAATCTAACTTAATCCGCATAATGGAAGTGGCCGGACAGTCCCTTTAGTCAATGCAGTTGCCCGTTTTCCCGCAAAGGTCGGGGAATCTGGGGAACGACTGGGGACCATCCGGCCACTTGTTTTATATTCCGTAGCAAGATGCACAAATTCAGACACTGTATTCTCGGCATATTCATATTCCTCTCCCTTTCTGCCGTTTCCTGTGGAGAGAAGGACCCTATGCAGACTGCAAAGCAGCTCAAGATAGAGCCTTCCACTATAGTGTTCGCGCGCTCGGCTTCCAGCCAGACTCTCACTGTCACCACGAACGCTGACACGTGGACGGCCGTAGTCAAGCAAGGGGACTGGTTTACCATTTCACCCTCATCCGGAACTGCTCCGGGCGGCGAGGTGGTGGTTTCTGCAGGAGATTGCGGTGCCCAGCCGCGGAGCGGCCAGATCGAATTTTCGGCTCCCGGATGCCTCAAGGTCACGGTCAATGTCAGCCAGGAACCTCTCGACGAGGTGATAGGAGCGGGCAAGACCGGCCTGTTTACCGTTGAGGAGCTTCCTGATGCGGACAATGCTTGCACTCTTTATTACCGGGCCGCAGCCGGCTCGACTTTCTACGGCTACACAAGCCCGCTTTACGCCCACATCGGAATTGTCGAAACCGAGTGGCTGTACGTCCAGGCAGACTGGAACACGAACATCGACAAATGCCGTTGGCAGCCTATGGAGGAAGCCAACCTCTGGAAGCTCGAACTCAAGCCGAGCATCCGTGAATATTTCGGGTCGGGGGACACCCCGCTCACCAGAATCGGCGTCGTGGTGCGCAGCGCCGACGGTAAAAAGCAGACCGAGGACCTCTTCGTCCAGGTCAACGACAGCAAGAACAGCTTTGTCCCTGATCCTGTCGTCAACGAGAGCGCACCTTCCGGCGCAAAGCACGGAATCAACTACAATCCGGACGGCAGTGTCACCCTCGTCCTTTACGACAAGGACACAAGGGAGCGGAGACACGACTGGTGCTATCTTATCGGAGATTTCAACGGCTTCAAGCGCAGCAAGGAATATGCGATGAAGCGTGACGATGCCCGGGGAGTGTGGTGGTACACCTTCACTTCACCTGAAAAGGGCAGGGAATATCTTTTCCAGTACTATCTCGGAAACGATGACGGCTCCAAGAAGGTGCACGACCCGTATTCGGAAATCGTGTACGACCCTTCGAATGACAAATACATCTCTTCAACCACTTTCCCTGACCTCCGGGAATATCCTGAAGGTACGAGCGGCCTCGTCGGCGCATTCTGCGTCTCGCCGGAGCAGTACAGCTGGAAGAATGAAGAGTTCAGGATAAAGGACAAGGACGACCTCGTGATTTACGAGCTTCACCTGAGGGATTTCACTTCCGGCTCTGATCTCGCCGGTGCCCTCGAAAAGCTGGATTATCTGAGCGACCTCGGCGTGGGGGCCGTCGAGCTGATGCCGATACAGGAATTTGACGGCAACGATTCCTGGGGCTACAACCCTTGTTCGTATTTCGCCCTCGACAAGGCTTACGGGACTCCGTCGATGTACAAGCAATTCATCGACGAGTGCCACGGACGCGGCATTGCGGTAATAGTGGACGTGGTCTATAACCAGGCCACCGGGGCGCATCCTTACGCCAAGCTCTGGTGGGATGCTTCCGCCAACAAGACTTCGTCCTCCAACCCATTCTTCAATGTGGACGCACCGCATCCTTACAGCGTATTCCACGACTGGAACCACGAGAACAGCATCGTGCGCGCACACGTCAAGGAGAGTCTCGAGTATCTCCTCACCGAGTACAAGGTTGACGGCTTCCGCTTCGACCTCACAAAGGGATTCACCAACCGCAAATCCACTGAAAGCGATGCCTCCAATTACGACCAGAGCAGAATCGACATCCTCAAGGACTACAATTCTGCGATAAAGGCCGTCAATCCCGATGCCGTCGTGATTCTCGAGCATTTCTGCGAGACCTCCGAGGAAAACGCCCTCGCAAAGGAGGGGATGAAGGTCTGGAGGAATCTCAACTATGCCTTCTGTGAAGCGGCCAAGGGAAATGCCTCCGGCAGCGACTTGGGCGGTCTCTGGACCGGAAGTTCGATGCCTTTCGGTTCCCTGGTGGCTTACTCCGAGAGCCACGACGAGGAAAGGACAGCCTATGCTTCGCTTTCCGAGGGCGACGCTTCTGTCAAGAACAGCCTCAAGGCGAGGATGCAGAGGGAATCCCTCTGCGGAGCTTTCCTTCTCTGCGTCCCGGGACCGAAGATGCTCTGGCAGTTCCAGGAACTCGGCTACGATGTCAGTATCAACGAGGGCGGCAGGACAGGCCGCAAGCCTGTGCATTGGGAATATCTCGACAATGCGGACCGCAAACGCCTCCACGACGACTACCGCAGCATCCTCAAGTTCCGCAAGGACAATCCTGAGTTCTTCAAGGAGTCGGCCTCTGTGAGCCTCAAGGTCGGAACCAGCAGCTGGAACAACGGCAAGACTGTCAGCATCACCAGCGGGAACAAGGCTTTCGTCCTCGTGGGCAACTTCAACCTGAAGGATGCCTCCATCGATGTTGCCTTCCCTTCATCCGGGACCTGGACCAATCTCCTCGATTCCGGCGAGACTTACAGCGGAAACAGCGCCGCCCTTCAGATGGGCGCGTCCGAATGGAGGATATTCATAAACTGGTAGGCTGATGAGAAAGAGTCTGTCCCGGATTTGCATCCTGCTTTGTCTGCTCCTGTCCTTCCACTGCTGTTCGAAGGATCCCGTACCCGGTCCGGAGCAGCCCGGAGGGGAGGAAGAAGCGCAGATTGAAGGGACCGGCTACGTCTTCGACATCGAGGCTCTTCCTGAAATTCATCTGGAATTTCCGCTGGAGGAATGGAATGCCCTTCTCGAGAATTATGACCGCAATCCGGACAATTCGGAACACGTCAGGTGCGGCGTGAAGTTCATCAAGGGGGAAGATTCCCAGAGTATCGGCGATGCCGGAATACGTCTGAAGGGCAACACTTCCCGCCGGCGGCCTGAAAGCGGAAGCGGCCGTCCGCACGTCAAGGACGGGGCGGACTGGCAGCACTGCCATTTCCTCCTCAATGTCCACAAGTACGTCAAGGACAAGGAACACAAGATCCGGGGAGTCAAGAAGATTATCCTGAAGTGGTTCAAGGATGACCCGGCATATTGCCGGGAAATCTTCTGCTACGACCTTTTCCGCCGCGCGGGCGTGTGGACTGCCTCCCGCGCATCCTACTGCCGTCTCTTCATCCACGTGGAAGGGGACAGCAGCGAAGCCTATTATGGAATATATTCGATGATCGAGGCCGTTGACGATGATTTCGTCGAGGACAGGGAAGAGGACTTCGGCAACGCCGGGGGCAATCTCTGGAAATGCCGCTACGGCGCTACTTTGGGCGATCGCGACGCGGATATGGGCCCGGACCTCGACGACGGAGTGGAACACACCTACGAACTCAAGACCAACACCGACAAGTTCGCGGCTGCCAGGAACCAGCTCCAGAATTTCATCGACAATCTCCGCAGCCGTTCCGGCGACGACTTCAGGCAATGGATTTCCAGCCGCTGCGACGTTCCTCTCCTGCTCAGGACCTATGCGGTCAACGTGGCCTGCGGAATGTGGGACGACTACTGGAACAACAGCAACAACTACTACATCTATTTCGATTCGACCGACAGGAACTTCTACCGCTTCTTTTTCATCCCATACGACTACGACAACACTCTCGGAACAAGCTCCGGCTGCGGGGTCCAGTCCGATGCAGGCCGTCATAATCCGCTGGAATGGGGCGTGTCGGAGCGGAATCCTCTCCTTTACAAGATTCTTCAGATTGATGAGTACAGGGAATATTACAAAGCCACTCTCACGGAGCTCTGCTCCGGGTCGGAAGAGCTTTTCACCCCTGAGGCCGCAGCGTCGAGAATCCGGAAGTGGCACGGGATGATTTCTCCCTACATCGACAACGACACGGGCGAGGACACGGCCATTAAAGACTGCCCCGCCCCCTGGGGCAACCACGGCGAGTACCGCCTGCTCGAACAGGGCACGAACAATTTCTTTGAGGCAAAGACAACCAGCATAAACAAATACTGCAGAATATGAAAAGACTCATTATCTTTCTGTGCATGGCCGCCATAGCCATCTCCTGCGGCCGGCAGACGGAAACATCGGGCGGAAACGATGTCTCCGAAGGCGTGGTGTACGAACTCAACACCCGCCAGCTTACTCCTGAAGGCACATTGGATGCCGCCAGGGAAATTCTTCCGACCCTGAAGGATGCCGGCGTGGACATCGTCTGGCTTATGCCTGTCTATCCCATCGGAGAAAAAGGCAGGAAGGGGACTCTCGGCTCGTACTATGCCATAAAGGACTACCGTGACATCAATCCGGAGTTCGGAACCCTGGAGGACTTTGACGAATTCGTCGAAGCCGCCCACGGCCTCGGACTGAAAGTGCTGCTCGACTGGGTGGCCAACCACACATCCCCGGACCATCCGTGGGTGGAAGGCAAGCCTGCCGACTGGTACGTCCGCGACGAAAACGGCAACACGATTGTCGAATATGACTGGACCGACATCGCAAAGCTCAACTACGAGAACTCCGACATGAGGCGCGAAATGCAGGACTGCATGCGTTTCTGGCTCGACAGGGGAGTGGACGGCTTCCGCTGCGACATGGCCTACATCGTGCCTCAGGACTTCTGGGAGGAGACGATTCCAGCCCTGCGCAATGAATATGGCCCGCTCTACTTCCTCGCCGAAGGCGAGACCCCGTGGCTGCACGAGGCCGGATTCAACACCTCATATTCCTGGAAACTGCATCACCTTCTGAATGACATCGCCCGGGGAAGCGCCTGTGCCGACTCCCTCGCATCCTACCTCGAGTGGAACAGCCGCGAATATCCCGCCGATGCCCACCGTCTCTGCTTCACCTCCAACCACGACGAGAACTCCTGGGCAGGTACCGAGTTCGAACGTATGGGAGAGGCCTGGCAGGTTATGAGCGTCCTCTGCTGGACCCTTCCGCAGAGCCAGCCTCTGATCTACACCGGACAGGAAATCGGCAATGACAAACGCTTCGCTTTCTTCGAGAAAGACCATCTGGAGTCCTACAAGACCAACTCCTACACCGACTTCTACCGCAGCCTCAACGCGCTCAGGCGCGACCATCCGTGCCTGCGCAGCACAGAGAGCGAGTTCGAACTGCTCTCCGCCAGCGACGCCGAATTCAGCTACCGGAGGACTCTCGGAGACGACTGGGTCAAGGTCAGCGTAGAGCTCAAGGCACCTTGGAGCTGGAACATCCTCACCTCCTCCGACCTGGTTTCCAGAGTCGAGCCACCTTGCTGGTGGATAGGTATGAAGACCCCTCTGCAGCTTCTCGTCCAGGGACAGGACATCTCGCAGTGGGAGCTCGCCCTCGAAGGCGGCAAGGGCATCAGCATCAAGGAAGTCCATCAGGCCGAAAGCCCGAACTACATATTCGTGGACTTCGCCATCGCACCGGATGCCGCCCCGGGGACCGTCAGCCTCCGTTTTTCAAAGGACGGGGAATCCTTCTGCGTCCCTTACACATTCAATCAAAGGGAGGAAGGTTCCGCCCTCAGGGAGAGTTTCACGACTGCGGATGCAATCTATCTGATAATGCCTGACCGTTTCGTCAACGGCGACCCTTCCAACGACAATTCCTGCCGTACTGCAGAACTGGCCGACTACCAGGCCTTCTTCGGCCGTCACGGTGGTGACATCCAGGGAATCGAGGACCAGCTCGACTACATCGCCGGGCTCGGAATGACCGCCATCTGGAACACCCCTCTGCTCGAGGACAACGAACCTCGCTCCTCCTATCACGGCTACGCCTGCTCGGACTACTACAACATCGACCCGCGTTTCGGAAGCAACTGGAAGTACCGCGAGATGGTCTCCGAGGCCCACAAGAGAGGCATCAAAATCATAATGGACATCGTTACCAACCACTGCGGCACCCACCACTGGTGGATGGAGGACCTCCCGTTCAACGACTGGATTCACCAGTGGCCTGAATACACCCACTCCAACTGCGCCTTCTCCGCCCAGAACGATCCGTACTGCGCCGAGATTGACCGCCAGAACATGCTGGGCGGCTGGTTCGACACCTCGATGCCGGACATGAATCTGGACAATCCTTATCTGTTGCAGTACTTCAAGCAGTGGGCTGTCTGGTGGATTGAATGGGCAGGACTGGACGGCCTCAGGGTCGATACCTATCCTTACAATGAAAAGTATCCGATGGCCGAGTGGAACAAGAGCGTCCTGAACGAGTATCCGAACCTCAACATCGTCGGCGAAGTCTGGAGCAACAACGTTCCTCAGGTGGCCTACTGGCAGAAGGACAACCCGAACAAGGACGGCTTCAACTCCTACCTCCCTTCAATTATGGACTTCTGTCTGATGAGCGCCATCGCATCCTGCATCAATTCGGATTCCGAGAGCTGGGACGAGGGCATCACCAAAGTCTATGACTCCATCGCCAACGACCTCTATTTCACGGATGTACGGAATATGATGATCTTCCCGGGCAACCACGACACCGCCAGGATAGGCGACATCTGCCGCAAGGACCCTGCCAAGATGAAGATAGTATATTCATTGATGGCGACCCTCAGGGGCTTCCCTCAGATATTCGCAGGCGACGAGCTGATGGTCACTTCCCGCGACCTTTCACAGGGGCACGGAGGACTGCGCGTCGAACTTCCGCTCGACTGGGAGAGCAATCCGCTCCAGAAGGAATTGCACGATTGCTTCAGCACCCTCTTCCAGTGGAGAAAGACCTCCGACGCGGTCATCAACGGCGACACCAGGCATTTCATCAGCCGCGACAACACCTACGCCTACTTCCGTTACACCGATTCGGAAGCTGTCTTCGTATTCGTCAACAACAACCCTTCCGGGCGCGCCCTTCCGTGGGAGAGCTATGCGGAGGTAATGCCTCTTCTCAAGGGAGAGGGTCGCAATGTCCTGACAGGGGAGAAGTTCGTTCCGGAAGGAATGACTGTTCCCGGCAAGACCAGCCTCGTAGTGGAATTCAAGTAAAGATTCAATCCTGAAATATATGAAAACAGCCAATCTTGCAGCTGCCCTCCTTCTCCTCGGAGCTCTCGTCTCCTGCAGCGGGAAGCCGGCAGCCATCGTGGAGGAATATTCCCTTTCCAGCCCTGACGGCAGCCTCCTGATGCAGTTCACTCTCGATGCCGACGGTGTGCCCCGCTACAGCCTCTCCGCCGACGGCACTCCGATTCTCAAGCCCGGCAGGCTCGGATTCGAACTCAGGGGCACGGTGAAGGCCAGAAAGATAGATTTCGACGATCCGGCCCTTCCCAAGAGCGACGAACGCCCTTGCTTCGACTTCGACAGGGACTTCATCCTCAGCGGCATCGACACCTGCAGTTTCGATGAAACCTGGCACCCTGTCTGGGGCGAGGAATCCTCGATACGCAACCATTACAACGAACTGCTTGTCCATCTCGTCCAGAAGGAGACTTCCAGGCTGCTCGACATCCGCTTCCGCCTCTTCGACGACGGACTCGGCTTCCGCTACGAATTTCCCGACGGAGGCGACCTTGTCTATTTCGTCATCAAGGAGGAACTCACGGAGTTCGCAATGGCCTCCGACTACACCGCCTGGTGGATTCCGGGAGATTTCGACACCCAGGAGTATGAATATGAAGTCTGCCGCCTGAGCGAAATCGAGGCGAACTTCATGAACAATATGAGAATCAACGACTCCCAGACTTTCTTCAGCAAGAGCGGAGTGCAGACCTCCCTCCAGATGAAGGGGGACGAAGGCTACTACGTCAACATCCACGAAGCGGCCCTTGTGGACTATCCTTGCATGCATCTGCTCGTGAACGGAAAGACCCGCGTCCTGCGCTCTTTCCTCACTCCTGACGCACAGGGCTGGAAAGGCTACCTCCAGACCCCGTGCAAGAGCCCGTGGAGGACCGTCCAGGTCGCACGCAGCGCCGAACAGCAGCTTGCCAGCCGTCTCGTCCTCAATCTCAACGAGCCTTGCGCAATCGAGGATGTCAGCTGGATTCATCCGGTCAAGTATATGGGTGTCTGGTGGGAGATGATAGCCGGAGCCGGCAGCTGGTCCTACACCGACGTCCCTTCAGTGAAGCTCGGGACGCTGGACTATTCCGAAGCCGAGCCTCACGGCAGGCACAGCGCCAACAACGAGAATGTCCGAAAATACATCGACTTTGCCGCCGAACACGGTTTCGACGCCCTTCTCGTGGAAGGCTGGAACATCGGCTGGGAGGACTGGGCGAACTGCAGCAAAGACTATGTCTTCGACTTCGTGACCCCTTATCCGGACTTCGACCTGGCTGCCCTGAACGACTATGCACACTCCAAGGGAATCCGTCTGGTGATGCACCACGAGACCTCCAGCAGCGTCCGCAACTACGAGCGGCATCTCGAGCAGGCATATTCACTTATGAATGAATATGGCTACGATGCGGTCAAGTCAGGCTATGTGGGGGACATCCTGCCGCGCGGAGAGTACCACTTCGGCCAGTGGATGGTCAACCACTATCTGTATGCCGTCACCGAGGCGGCGCGCCACCACATTATGGTCAATGCCCACGAGGCCGTGCGTCCTACCGGACTCTGCAGGACCTATCCTAACCTCATCGGCAACGAGAGCGCGATGGGCACGGAGTACCAGGCCTTCGGAGGCATCCAGCCGAAGCATACCACCATCCTGCCTTTCACCAGGCTCAACGGCGGGCCTATGGACTATACTCCGGGCATATTCGAGCAGAACCTCAAGGACTGGTGCGGCAACGATTCCCACGTCAACGCCACGATTGCCAACCAGCTCGGACTCTATCTGACGATGTATTCCCCGCTTCAGATGGCCGCCGACACTCCTGAACACTATTCGCGTTTCATGGATGCCTTCCAATTCATCAAGGATGTCGCTGTGGATTGGGAAGAAAGTCGCTATCTTTGTGCCGAGCCAGGTGACTATGTCATCGTCGCCCGCAAGGCGAAGGGCAGCGGCCAGTGGTTCTGCGGAGGTGTGACCGACGAGAACGCCAGGGAGTTCGAGATTCCTCTGGATTTCCTTCCGGAGGGCACTTTCACCGCGAAACTCTATGCGGATGCGCCTGACGCCCACTACCTGACCAAGCCACAGGCCTACACGATTACTGAACAAACTGTTTCCTCCACCGGCAGCATATCTGTAAGGATGGCTCCGGGAGGCGGATTCGCAATATCATTTGAACCATGCAAGTAACATTCAAAATCCAATATTGGACTGAATGGGGAGAAAGCCTCTCGCTCAGGCTCGGAGGCCGCAAGTACCCTATGTCCTGGAACGACGGAGGCGTGTGGAGCGTGACGGTCAAGGACTGCCGCGCAGCCGACCTGAAGAGCTATGACTATGTCGTCATCCGCGACGGACTCATCTGGAGGACCGAATGGCAGAACCATTCCTCCAAGAGCGCAAAGCTGATTGAGGACAAGTGGCTGGATTGCCCGATCGAAGGCTGTCCTTTCACCCGCGCTCATCAGGCGGCGAAGTTCGACAGGCCGCATTTCCGCGGAGCCGGTACTGCAGTTCCGGTTTTCTCCCTGCGCAGCTCCGCTGATTTCGGAATAGGGGAGTTCTCGGACCTTCACCCTCTCATCGACTGGGCGGCCGGCACAGGCCAGTGCATCATCCAGCTCCTGCCGGTGAACGACACGACCCGCAAAGGGGAGTGGAAGGACTCCTACCCTTACAGCCCTATTTCCTCCTTCGCCCTCCATCCCCTGTACCTTAATCTCCAGAGCATCGGAATCAAGGAGACCGCAGCTTTCCGCAAGGAGCAGAAAGCCTTGAACGAACTTCCGGAAATCGACTATCCGGCAGTCTTCAAAGCCAAGATGAAGTACATCAGGAAGGCCTTCCTCGCAAACGGCGCAAAGGATATGTCAAGTTCCGCCTACAAGAAATTCGCCAGGGAGAACGAGTACTGGCTCGAGGAATATGCCGTCTTCTGTGCGAAGAGGGATTCCCTTGAAAAGGAATACTACTACTGGATGCAGTACCATCTGGACAGGCAGTTCTCCGCAGAAGCCGCCTATGCCCGCTCAAAGGGAATCTCGCTCAAGGGCGACCTGCCTATCGGAGTCAGTTCCGACAGCGCCGACGCCTACTGGCATCCCGAACTGTTCAATCTCGATTCCACAGCCGGCGCTCCGCCGGACTATTTCAGCAAGGACGGCCAGAACTGGGGCTTCCCGACCTACAACTGGGAGGAAATGGCCAAGGACGACTACGCCTGGTGGAAATCCAGGTTGAAGAAGATGGCTGAGTATTTCGACGCCTTCAGGATTGACCATATTCTCGGATTCTTCAGAATCTGGGAGATTCCTGCAGAGTGCCGCTCCGGCCTCGACGGGCACTTCAATCCCGCCCTGCCATATTCAGTTGAAGAAATACATTCCGCGCAGCTGCCGCTCGAGGGACTCTTCCACGAGGACCCGCGCCATCCGGGAATGTACCAGCCTCTGATCACTCCGCAGTCGCAGAACCTGCCGGGATGGCAGCAGGACAGGTTCGGCAGTATCTACAATGACTTCTTCTACCATCGCCACGATGATTTCTGGAAGCGCAATGCCGAGAAGAAACTACCTGAACTTCTGAGCGCTACGGGTATGCTTGCCTGCGGCGAGGATTTGGGTATGGTTCCGGATTGCGTTCCGGGTGTGATGGAGCACGAGAGGATTCTTTCGCTCAGGATGAGAGGCATTGTGACGGAAGGACCGTGGAAGGAACTGAGTGTGTGTGCCACATCGAGCCACGATATGGAAACCTTGAGGATGCAGTGCGAGAACGATCCTGAGCCGTGGGCCGTAAGGAATATGCTGTGGGAGTTCCTCGCTTCTCCGTCGATGCTCGCCATCTTCCCGATTCAGGACTGGGTGGCTCTGGACTCTGGCTTCCGTCGTGCCGACCGCAATGCCGAGAGGGTCAACCAGCCTGCTGACCCGAACCACAAATGGCGTTTCAGGCTGCATTTCGACCTGGCCGACCTCTGCAGCCGCGAGGCTCTGACTTCCGCCGTCGGGGTGCTTGTCAAGGATAGCGGACGCTCCCAGTCCTGAACCTGAGTCAGGAAAGCGCTTATGCACAAGGTCAGAATCACCGCTGTCAGGAAGGTCCTCCACGAGGACTTGGTCAGGATGTACGAGAATCCCATCCAGCATACCTGCGACATCTGTGAAGGACAGGTCTGGATCAGTGCCGAAGGTGAATGCCCGGAGGGTTTCTGCCCTGAGGCCTGGAAATCCGTTGAGGAGTTCGTGCAGGCCCTCGCCCGGGGCGAAGGCGATTTCTTCGACGGCTGGATGAAGAATCCCTTCAGCGCCATGATCAGCTGCAACGACGGCTTCCGCCCTGTCAGCTTCCTGCTGGAGGCCTTGTGACAGAATCGGAGTCTTTATAAGAATCCGGACCTTGACAATGATCAGGGTCCGGATTCTCATTCTCTCCGATAGCTTTGCAAGCCCCGCTTGCCGGGCTTGATGACGCAGGCCCAGGCACTTCCGGCCTGGACCTGAATTATACTAAGATTGGTTTACTGCGAAGTCGGAATCGCTATCCTCGGGACTCCCTACTGGCGGACGACTTCGGTGAAATACGGTTCGCCGCCTTCCGGGAGCGTGACGAAGATGGTGGCCTGGCTTTCGGAGCCGTCCGGACCGGTGCTGACGGCAGTGAACACATAGTCAGTTCCGGAAGGAGTCGGCCTTGAACCGGCCTTGAGCGGAGTTCCGAGAGGGAATTTGTAGCCGGAGCAGGCCTTGTCGAAAATCCCGGCCTCTTCCGGAGTCACCGGCAGGGCTTCCGAATAATCCGGATAAGCCTCGGCTTCACCCTCTTTGTAACCTTCAAGAATCAGGAAACGGGAGACTTCCTCCGCTGCGGCATCGATTCGCGCGGTGCGCACGCCGTAGCCTTTGGCGACAGTCGCTTTCGGGAAGGCTTCTGAATATGCCTTCACGGCGTTGCCGAGTCCCCCGCTGCCGAAGGTCGCGAATGGAACGACGGTCTTTCCTGCGAAGGCTTCTTCTCCAAGAGCGGAGATCAGGGCAAGCATAGGCCTTGCAGGCTCTCCGAACCAGATAGGGGAGCCGAGGAAGACGATGTCATAGTCATCGAGATTGATGTCCAGGTCCTTGACCTCCGGCAGCTTGTTCTCTTCCCTCTCTACGAGGCATCTTGCGATTGTCTCGTCATAGGTGCCCTCGTAGGCTTCTGTCACCTCGAACCTTACCACATCGGCCCCGAGCTGTCTGCCGATTTCCTCGGCCACGGTCTGGGTGGTTCCGGTCTGTGAATAATAGAGAACCAACACTTCAGGGTTCCCGCTGCAGGCAGTCACGGCAGCCGCGCCTGCAAGAAACATTGCCAATTTCTTCATATTCTGTCGTAGTTGTTTGATTCTGTTGCTGTTTGCAAAGATAGCAATTGCTTTTTTAATAGAAATTGACATCGTTCATTTTTAGTGAATTTTTTCATTCCGGCCCATCCGGGCACAGGAAACCTGCTCCCGGGACATCGCGAGGCGGATGGAAAGAAATCTTTGGGAAGCTGCAATTGTCAAGCAAAATTCTGCGCTTGTGAAAAATTTTCCTCCAGTATTCCGTAAATTCGCAGAAGTTTTCGTAAGGCCCCGGAGACTTGCTCCCTCGTGCCGGGACGGCGGCACATCCTGGCCTGAGACGGAAATCCCGGCATTGTTGCATTGAGCGTTATGGACATATTCAATCCCGACCACGACCTGTGTCTTGCCAACGGCAACGACACTTTCGTCCCTCCCGCATCGGCCCGCCGTTTCGGGCAGGACTGCAACGCCATTATGGAATATGTCCTTCCGGATGTCAGCCCGCACAAGGTCTGGGGCTGGGACAGGATTGTCCGGGGCAGGCTGCTCCGGAGCGGGGCGGATCCTCTCAGTCTTCCGTCCGAAGACTATCTCGACACGGTCCGCGGACTCTCGCACAGGCGTCAGGCCCTCTTGTGCAAGGAATATGTATTCTCAAGACTCGGCGGGGCTTCTTTTCTCTGCGACATCTCTCCGGTGGAAATCAACACTTTGGGGAGAGTTGTCTCAACTGTCGATGAATATGGGGACTGCATCCTGAAGGCTCCCTGGTCAGGCAGCGGCAAGGGCATCCGCAAGGTGCGTCCGGACAGTTGGACCGAGAGCGACCGCGGCTGGTGCGCCAAGGTAATCGACAGGCAGGGAAGCCTGATGGTCGAGCGGCGGCAGAAGGTCGCCCTTGACTTCTCGCTGCAGTTCCGGATGACGGAAAAGGAACTGATCTTCGAGGGCTTCGCCATCTTCGAGACGGAGGGCTGTGCCTACAATGCCAACCTTCTTGCCTCCAACGGACACATCCTCGGACTGCTGTCTGCATATTCGGAAAAAAAAGATATTCTCCGGGTGCGGGACCTTGTCGGAGAATATCTTGAAAGTGCTTTTCTCGGGCGTTACCGGGGAGTGCTCGGAGTGGATATGTTCTTCACCGCCGGGGGACAGCTTGCCCCTTGCATAGAAATCAACGTCCGCAACAATATGGGTATGGTCTCGAGGGTGGTATATTCAAGGCTGGCCTGCGAATATGCCGAAGTCCGTCGGGAGCCATTCCCGGACGGGCGGCTGAAGATGCGGGTCCTCAATGCTCCCGAAGCGGATGAACTTCAGAGATTGCTCCCGGGCTCCCGGAGGATTCTTGCAGGGGGAGGCCCTTCCGACCGACACGCCATTGCCGTCTTCTGAGCCTCCTCTGCCAAGTCTTCCTATTGCGCGGCTCCGGTCAGTTCTTTAATCAGTGCGATTTCCTCTTCGCTGTACGGAGTGCCGTCCTGGCGGAAGATGTCGTGGAACCAGACTTCAGGCTCGTCGATGCCCGGGAGCGGGGTGCTCCAGGCGAAAATCGTGTTGGTCTTTCCTGAGACGAAGCCCCAGTTGATGGCTGCGACATTGTTCTCCTTGAGAATCGGCATAACCTTCTGGAAGGTGCATCCTGCCGTTCTGGCCATATATTCAGTGCAGATCAGAGGCCTGCCGTAGCTCTTCAGCGTGTCGATGGCGTTCTGCTGGTTTTCAGGGTCTCCGTTGTAGTTGTGGTAGGTCGTGACATCGGAGTTGTTCAGCTGGAACTCGTTCAGGGTCTTGAGGTCGTTGTGCCATATTCCTGCGGAAAGCGGCTGCGACGGCCTGACTTCCTGCCCCCACTTGAAGACGTTCTTCAGGAGCGGGAGACTGCTGTCCTGATGCCAGGAGTTGCCGGGTTCGTTGTAGAGGTCCCAGAGAAGGATTCTGCTGTCGTCGGCGAAGGTCGTGAGCACATCCTTCACATAGGTTTCAAGTTTCGGGAAAAGGCTGAGGGTGTCCTCTCTTGAAGGTACCGGAGGGTCCTGTACCCAGCCTGAGTTGTGGACTCCGCTCTGGGGCTCCGGCTGAGGACCGTACTGTGATTCTGGGTTCCAGCAGTCGTCAAAGAAGACGAAGAGAGGCCTGATGGAGTGGGATTCGCAGATTCCGAGGAAGTCGTCCATCCTGTCTTTCAGTCCCTGTGGGTCGTTCTCGTACACGACGCTGCTGAGGTAAACCCTGAGGGTCTTGAATCCGAGACCTTCGGCCCAGCCGAGTTCCTTGTCGATGAGCTCGTGGTTGTAGGTGGCTTCGCTCCACATCTCGATTTGGTTGATGGCGTCGGCAGGAATGTAGTCGCAGCCTGCAATCCAGCCCTGGGCATCGTACCATGCCGCGGCTTTTTCGGCTGTCCATCTGCCTTCTTCCTGTTTCTGTGCGCAGCCGGCGAGAATGAGTGCCGCTGCTGCTGCCAATGCAATTCTTTTCATCTTATCTTTTGTTTAAATTGGTTTTCTTTCGGGTTGCGTTCGGATTTGTCTGCATAAGTGTCCTGGACCTGATGCCCTGCCGGCAGATTGCAAATTTATCAGTTTTCCGTGATTATTTCAACAGTGTCCAGGCTCTATTGCTCCATCCCTGTCCGGAGGCCGTAACGCCCTGCCTTCTCCCTCCGGTTTTCAGGAATGGGCGCTGCTTCCTTCGGCCCGGGAGGTGCTCCGGGATGAAAAAGGAGAGTTTTGTCACATTATTCGAATTTTATGTTCTTTTTTTCAAAGTCCAGACTTTATATTCTTTGTAATTTTGCGCGTATCAACCGAAGGAAATGGCCGGAAAGGCACATAATGAAGAGTGAATGATTCAAAACAGCTTCTTATGGCTAATAGAAATATCACCCGAACAATGAAAAGCAACAGAAACTACGACTCGCCTCAATGCGAGGCAATGGAGCTCGAGACCCTGTCCGTGGTCTGCGGCTCCGAAGCAGACAGTATCACGATTGGCGACCCCTGGAGCGGCTTCGATGGTGAGGAAGAATGGTAATCTTTTTAAATGTGATTGAAAGATGAAGAAGACATTTTTACTTGCGGGAATCGCCCTGGTGGCTGCCCTTGCATCTTGCAACAAGTCTGATATTCCTGATGGTTCCGCAGAAGGAATCAAAATCAACATAACTGTCGCTGCTCCCGGTCTGGAAACCAGGGCCGTCAAGACCGGCTGGTCTTCAGGTGACCGAATCAATCTTTTCTTCGATAAGTGGAACGATGGGGCTACCGGGGAAAGTTTCCGCTCAGACCCGGACATGGTCCTTATCTATGACGGTTCCAAATGGTTCATAGAGTATCAGGCTGAATCATTGTGCCCGGGCGAAAGCGGATTTTTCTTTGCATTGTACGAAGCAAACAACAGTCTGTCAAGTTATGCACTTTCCACGTATTATAATAATGCTATATGGTATTACGCACACAACAGCAAAAGCAAACATACGGACTATCAAGATGTCTATCACTACAATCAGGTAATCTCTTCTGACAATATTCCCTATACATTTGACGGAACTGTTGTCACTGCCTCTATCACGACTTGGAATACAAGCGATTGCAAATTCAAAGTATTGGTCAAGACAGATGACTCCACAGTACTTTCCAATCAGGACAATACTGTACTGCAATTGCAAATCGGGGATGCTTACGCAGAACCGAAGGGGCTTCTGCTCCTTTCCTGGGATTATTCCTTTCAAGTTTGTCC
Organism: Candidatus Cryptobacteroides sp.; assembly: GCA_051878295.1. GTDB lineage: Bacteria > Bacteroidota > Bacteroidia > Bacteroidales > UBA932 > Cryptobacteroides. The sequence goes on along the minus strand of JBJEJV010000019.1, from coordinate 14,168 downwards.
CAATGCACGCAGCGGCACTGCAAATTCCTCGGGTATGACCGGAGCCGTGTATGATCCGGAAGGACTTGCTTTCTATTACAGCAGCGCCGACGCCACCCCGGACCAGGAAATCAAGTTTACCCTTATCGATGCCGTTACGGGCGAAAAGAAGCAGTACTCGGCAAGCGGAAAGACATTGGACAGCTCCGCTTACACATTCAAGACTGTAGTGGTGAACTATTCGAATTTCACTCCGGCTGAGTAGAATCCTGCAAGTTGTTGCAATCGTAAGACACGGAGGATGACCATACAGCCGCAGGTCGGGCGAAGCACGAAGTGCGTGCTGGTCATCCTCTTCTTTTCCTTTGCATCCGCAAGGTGGAGCGCTTGTCCATTCCCGAAGCCCCCTCCACACTCCTGCTGTGCCTGTTCCATTCAATCAATGAAATGGCGCAATCGATAAATGAATGAAATATTGTATTTTTGCAGATATGCCAGATTCATTGTCGATTCAGCAGATCCGGGCTGCAAAAGAGTCCAGCGTCTTCGTCTCTCCCGACGGAGAACTCATCCTTTGGGAGTCAGCCGAAGGCGAGGTGCCGATTGAACTGCCCCTCAAACTCAGCCATTATTGTGCCCTGTTCTGCGGAAGGGGAGAGGTCCGTCTGAACCTGGAAATGTCGGAAATAGCCGTGCCGGCGCAGAAAATGGCCCTGCTGAGCGTGGACAGTGTTCTGGAATCATATTCCCACAGCCCTGACGCAGAGTACTGTTTCGTGCTCATTTCCCGCAACACCCTGATGCGCCATATTCTTGTGGATGACAATGTCTGGAGACTCAAGGTTTTCGCAAGCGAGCATCCGCTGATGGATATGCCCTCCCGCGGCTGGCTGCTGCTGAAGCAGTACATCGCTCTGCTGAAAAGCAACTCCGGGAAGGAACTTCTCGACTATGACGGTCTCCTGATGCAGAATCTCCTGACGAATGCAATCTGCAGCATTCTCAACGTGATTGCATACAATGCCCGGGGGCGCTTGGCGGACTTCAACAGGAGGCCCGGCTACAATCTGTTTATGAATTTCCTCAAGATTGTCTCTGCGGAAAACGGCAGATGCCTGAGTGTCGGCTCTTTGGCGGAAAGGATGAATGTCTCCCCCAAGCATCTCAGCCGGGTCGTGTCGCAGGTCAGCAGCATTCCGCCTCTGGGCTGGATCAACGCCTTCACTCTGAGGGCAGCCCTGCAGGAATTGCGCTATTCCGTCAAGTCAGTCAAGGAAATCGCCTCTTCCCTCGGTTTTCCGAACCAGTCGTCATTCGGCTCTTTCGTCCGCAAAAGGACAGGCAAGTCTCCGAGCGCCTTCCGCAGCGCAGGACTGTTCAATTCTTCGCATTGATTACTGCCTGTTTCCCCTGCCGGGACAGCCGGCGGTCTTTTGGGGTATCTTTACAGAGCACAAACTCGATCAAATCCCAAGACCAATGAAACATTATCTGAAAAAGCTTGAAGAAACCACCAACCGGCACTGGGGAAAACTTTCGCTGTGCAACATAGACGGAGAATGCTTCACCTATGGAGAAGTGGCGAAGAAGATTGAAGAGCTGCACCTGCTCTTTGAAATCCTCGGGGTGGCCAAAGGCGACAAGGTGGCAATATGCGCAGGAAACAGTGCGAGATGGGCTGTCTCTTTCTGGGCGGTAAACACCTATGAGGCCGTAGCCGTGCCAATTCTGGCGGACTTCCCTCCGGAGACCCTGCAGATGCTCATCAATCATTCCGACAGCGTGCTGCTCTTTACCGACAAGTCTGTCTGGGAGAGTCTCGACAGCTCCGCGATGCCCTCGCTGAAGGCTGCGGTGAACGTGAAGGATTTCAGCCTGCTCCATTGCTCCGATCCTGAAGCGGACTGCGGCACTGAACACATTTCGGACCTGTTCAACGCAAGATTCCCTGCGGGCTTCAAGGCCGGGGACGCGCATTATCCGGACGGCAACGAGGACGCTCTCGCCATCATCAACTATACTTCCGGCACAACCTCCGACCCGAAAGGCGTGATGCTCACCTACGGCGCCCTTTCCGACACGGATGAATTCAGCAATGTGCATTTCCCGAATACTCCGGAAGACAGCATTGTCTCGATGCTGCCTCTCGCGCACATGTACGGACTTGCAATCGAGTTCATCCACCCCAACGTGGACGGCGTGACGGTCTGGTTCCTCGGCAAAACTCCGACTCCTGCGAAACTCCTCAAGGCGATGTCGCAGGTCAGACCCTATATGGTCATAACGGTTCCTCTCGTGATGGAGAAAATCTACTTCAAGTCGATAAAGCCGGTCCTCGAAAAGCCTGCGGTCAAGACGCTTCTCCGCGTCCCGGGACTCGGAAAGCTCGTCTATTCCATCGTGAGGAAGAAAGTCAATGCTTCCTTCGGCGGCAAGGTCCGGATGTACATAATGGGCGGAGCGGCTCTCAATCCGGAAGTCGAAAAGTGTTTCCACGACATACGCCTTCAGTATATGGTCGGCTACGGAATGACCGAAGCCTGTCCTCTGCTGGGCTGGGAGACCTGGGAAAAATTCGTGCCCGGCTCCTGCGGCAAAGCTGTCCACGAAATGCGCATCGATTCATCCGATCCTGCGACCGTGCCTGGAGAAATACAGGTCAGGGGAGCGAATATGACCATCGGCTACTACAAGAATCCGGCTGCGACTGCAGCAGCTTTCACTCCAGACGGCTGGTTCCGGACGGGGGACATCGGGCTTATGGATGCGGACGGCAACATATTCATACGCGGACGCGCGAAGTCGATGATTCTTACCGCTTCCGGGCAGAACATCTATCCCGAGGAAATCGAGAAGCTCCTTTCCGACCTGCCTGATGTCGAGGAATCGCTTGTCGTCGAACGCAAGGGGCGTGTCGTGGCTCTCGTCTATCCTGCCCTCTGCGGACGCATTCCGGACCGGGTCTTCGCTTCCGAAATACAGGATGCAGTCAACCGCCACCTGCCGGCCTACAGCCGCATCTCCAAAGTGGAGTTCGTAGATGAACCTTTCGAGAAGACCCCGAAGATGAGCATCAGGAGGTATCTCTACACTTGATTCCGGCCTTCCCCGGAAAGAAAACCTGCCGCAAACTTCTCCCGTCGCAGAAAAGTTTGCGGTATTTTTTGTGTTTTTCAGGAATATTCCTATATTTGCAACACTTGTTCTAAAACGCACGTTACAGAACAGGCGTTATAAAATGATTCAGCGATGCCAAGAACAGCATTTTTCTCAAAGGAGAAGATTACGGAAGCGGGACTTCAGATAGTCCGCACGAAAGGGGAGGAGGCCTTGACGGCGAGGGCGCTGGGGAAGGTTCTCCAGTGTTCGGTCAGCCCGATATTCACCGTCTATCCCAATATGGACAAGGTCAAGGAGGATGTCAGGAAGGCTGCGCTGGCGCTTTTCAGTGAATATGTCGGCGATGTCCTGGACTATTACCCACCGTTCAAGGAACTCGGAATCCGCATAGTCCGCTTCGCGACCAGGGAACAGAACCTCTTCCGGATGCTCTTCCTCGGGAAGAATGCGACATATTCGTCGGACATCGCAAAACTTGACCTGTGCCTGGACGACATTGAAAAGGAATATGGGATGAACGATTCGCAGGTGAAGATTCTGTTCAGGCAGATCTGGCCTTTGGCCTGCGGCCTTGCGGTCATCAACGCCCAGAATCCGGAGGCGTATTCAGATGACGAAATCAGCGAGATTCTTTCCTGCGAGTTCACTTCGATGATGCACTTCCTCAAATCGGGGCAGCAGGTCGTAAACATCACCCCTCACCGCAGGGACTCAGGAGACTCGGGCAAATAGATCATTCATAAAAGACAGAAATATGAAAAAGGCTTTAAAAATCGTATTGGGGCTGGCATTCGTTGCCGCCGGCCTGCTTTGGATACTCAATCTCGCAGGCGTTTGTGGATTCAACTTCTCATTGGACGGATGGTGGGCATTCTTCGTCATCATTCCCTGCTTTTTCGGCCTTGTCGGCGGTCCTGACCGTATCGGTTCGCTGATAGGGCTCTGCATCGGAGTGCTTCTGCTCCTTTGTGCAAGGGGAATCCTTGCCTGGTCGGACTTCTGGCAGTTCGCTCTCGCCGTCCTGGTGATCGGAATCGGAGTGAAGATGATTTTCTCCCGCAGCTGCTGTTGCAGCCGGGTCCACGAAATGAAGACGGTCTCCTTGTCCGGCAAGGAGGTGAAAAGACACGAGTTCTGTTTCGGGAAACAGCGCATTGCCTTCGACGGTGAGAAGTTCGAGGGACTTGACGTGAAGATGGCTTTCGGCGCTTTGGAAATCGACCTGAGGAATGCCCTCATCGAAGAGGATGCTGAACTCAGGCTGGAACTTGCCTTCGGAGGCATCGAGATTCTTCTGCCGGAAGGCTTCGCAGTCAAGACTTCGGTCAACTGTTCCTTCGCCGGACTCTCGGATGACCGCCGCCTCCAGGTTGAAAACGGCAATCCGACGCTTTTCATCACCGGCAAGGCCGCCTTCGGGGGAGTCGAGCTGAAATAGACCGCGGAACGCTCCGCACCTCATTGTACTTGTCCATACAAATTCCTATATTTGATACGGCTTCAAGCCGAACGGAAGTTTTATATCAAACAAGGTTTTTATATGGACAAATCTGCGTTGTTCAAACTCTCCTACGGGCTTTTCGTCGTAACGGCGAATGAAGGCTCCAAGGACAACGGCTGCATCACCAACACAGTCATCCAGGTCACTAACGATCCCCTGCGGATTTCCGTGACCGTCAACAAGGACAACTACACCTGCGGAATGATTCACCGTACAGGTCTCTTCAATGTTTCGGTCCTGTCTGAACAGGCTTCTTTCGAAGTTTTCAAGCACTGGGGCTTCCAGAGCGGGAAGGATGTTGACAAGGCTCTCGGAATCGAGTTCTACCGCCTCGACAACGGAGTGATCTACATTACAGAAGGTGTAAACGCCGTGCTTTGCGCGAAGGTTGCGCAGGAGGTGGACCTGGGAAGCCACATTATGTTCATCGCCGACCTGACCGACGCATTCACGACGGACGAGGCTCCTTCCGCGACCTACGCCTACTACCACAGCCACATCAAGCCCGCTCCGGCCAAAGCCAAAAGCAAGGGCTGGATCTGCACCGTCTGCGGTTACATCTACGAGGGTGAAGAACTCCCGGCAGATTTCATCTGCCCTGTCTGCAAACATCCGGCTTCGGACTTCAAACGTGTAGAGTAATGGGATTCCTGTCTTGTCTTTTCGCAAGTGTGCTTGCCCTCGTGAACGTCATTCCGCAGCCGTCCCTCGTGGTCGCGGACAAGGGCTGCTACAAGCTCCGCTCCGAATCTTTCCGGGACGAAATGGAAGTCTCGATTTCTCCGGCCCTCAAAAGGGAGGCCTACATTCTTGACATTACCCGGAAGGGGATTTCCGTCACCGCCGGCAGCGACGCCGGAGTCTTCTATGCCTGCCAGACCATTTCGCAGTTGGGGGAGTCCGAGCTGCCTTGCGTCCACATCGAGGACGCTCCAGCCTACGACTACAGGGGGATGATGCTCGACTGCAGCCGCCATTTCTGGACTGTCGAGGAAATCAAGACCGTGCTGGACCTACTTGCCCTGCACAAAATCAACACCTTCCATTGGCACCTGACCGACGACCAGGGCTGGAGAATAGAAATCAAGAAGTACCCGGAACTCACCCGTGTCGGGAATTACAGGCCCTACACCCTGTCCTGGCCGGGCTGGAATCCTGACGGCTGGATCCCGGACGGGATTCCCGTGGACGGCTATTACACCCAGGAGCAGATAAGGGAGATTGTCGAATATGCCGCTGAACGGTATATTACCGTAATCCCTGAAATCGAGGTCCCGGGACATTCCACCGCCGCCCTCGCATCATATCCCTGGCTCGGCTGCAGGGGAGAGGGCTATCAGGTGGTCTGTCAGCAGCAGGTCTGCAAGGACGTGTACTGTCCCGGCAAGGAGACGACCTTCGAGTTCCTGGAGAATGTACTGTCGGAGGTCTTTGAGCTTTTCCCGTCGGAATACATCCATCTCGGCGGGGATGAATGCCTGAAAGACGAATGGCGCAGCTGCCCGAACTGCCAGAAGCGGATTGCGGACGAAGGACTCAGCGGGGTTGAACAGCTGCAGAGCTACACGATGAAAAGGGTCGAGGCTTTCGTCCGGTCGGCAGGCCGGAAAATCATCGGCTGGGACGAGATTGCCCAGGGCGGCCTCTCCTCCACTGCCGCGGTGATGATGCGCTACGGTCCGGAAAGGGTAAGGCCTGTCCTCGAACAGGGCAACAGGGTCATTCTCTGCCCGGCATATTATTGCTATTTCGACTATTACCAGAGCGCCGAGCACGACAAGGAGCCTCACGCCCACAAGGGAGCGAACCTGAATCTCAATCTCGAGACGGCATATTCGCTTGACCCGAAGGAGAATTACACGCCTTCGGAGCTGAATCAGGTCATCGGGCTGGAGTGCTGCCTCTGGACTGAATTTGTCCCGGTGTTTTCGCATCTGCAGTATATGCTGCTGCCGAGGCTCGACGCATTCAGCGAAGCCGCCTGGTCAACCGGGCCGCGCGACTACGGGGACTTTGTCGGAAGGTTGGGGAATATGGCGGAGCGCTACGATGCCCTGGGCATCAATTACGCCCGGCATTGTTTTGAAAACGCCGAATAGCCTCCGTCTCAGTTTTACAGCTGCTTGAAGGCAAGAGTGATGATCTGGTCGGTCAGGCCCTCCGGGCGCTCCGGCAGGGTCAGGACGATTCCTTCCGGCAGCTGTGTGAATCTGACCTTCGACCCGTCTTCAAAACTGACGGCGCTGAGGAGCTTGCTGCCGCTGAACGGGACGAAGATGGTCTCCGACGGATTGAGGACGTGGACGTACAGACGGTTGTCCTTCATCGTCGTGACTCCCCAGCTCTGTTCCTTGACGCAGCCTCCGGAAGTGCCGTAGATTGTTTCTCCGTACTTGTCCAGCCAGCGGCCCATCTCCCTGAGCCTTGAGGCGGCCTCTTCCGGAATCGTGCCGTCCGGACGCGGACCGATGTTCAGAAGCAGGTTGGCATTGTTGGAGGCCGTCTTGACAAGGAGGCGGATGAGTTCATCGACGCTCTTGTAGGCCTTGTCACGAATCTGATAGCCCCAGTTGTTGTTGATTGTCTGGCAGGTTTCCAGGGGAAGATTGTCCGAGACCACCGACAGGGCCGAGTGGCCGGCGGTGTTCTGTCCCGGAAGGTCACGCTCGAACATCTGCATATCTTCCCCGTCGAACACTCCGCGGTGGTGGTTGTTCCCGATCAGGACTCCCGGCTGGATGGAATGGATGAGCCGGTACTGCTCCGTGAGCTGCCAGATCTGTTCAAGTTCCTCGCGGCTGGACCCCGGCTTGTCCCATACTCCGTCGAACCAGATGCAGCCTATCGGGCCGTAATTGCTCAGGAGTTCGGTCAGCTGGGCGTTCATGAAGTTCAGATAGCTCTTCCAGTCGCCTTCGTCCGGTCTGCCTGCGGCCTTTCCCGTGTTGCCCCTCGGGTAGTAGTCGTTCCTGCTCCAGTCCAGATGCGAGTAGTAAAAATTGAGTTTCAAGCCTTCTTCGGCGCAGGCCTCGGAGAGTTCCTTCAGGACATCCCGTTTGAAGGGGGTAGCGTCCACGATGTTGTAGGGCGAGGCCTTTGTCGCGAACATCGAGAAGCCGTCGTGGTGCCTTGAGGTGATGGTGACATATTTCGCTCCCGCGTCCTTGAACAGCCGCACCCACTCTCCGGCGTCGAAGCGCGAAGGGTTGAAGCCTGCGGCGAGGTGGGAATATTCATCCAGCGTCAGCCCGAGGTTGTGCATTGCCCATTCGCCGTCCCCGAGCATCGAATAGATTCCCCAGTGTATGAATATGCCGAAACGGGCTTCGGAGAACTCCTTCCGGTTGCGGAGGTTTTCTTCCGATGGGACATAGCCTTGTGCGGCGAGGGAGAACATTGTGGCCAGGGCGACGGCCGCGACTGCGAGGATTCTTTTCATATTCGTACTTTTTGGCAATTATAGTCAATTATTCCCGAATTCCCTCATTTCCCGCGCCGGCTTCCGCCCTCCGGCTTCATTCCGGCAGGGTTTCGGGCATACGGGTGACATTGACCACGAGGAAGTCGCCGACCTTTTCGGAGCCGTTGGCTTCGATGAGGGCCATTATTTCCGGATGCTCCGATGCACGTTTCTCCCTGATAAGAAGGCTGTAAGGCTTCCCGTCATATTCGTCGATCCGCTCTTTCCTGAAACGCTCGAAGTCGTCGGCGTAGTCCTGCACCTGACGGCCCGTATAGACATCGGTGTTTTCCGGTCTGTGCACGCGAAGGGTGACAATCTCGTTGTCCGGAGGAATATGGCTGCAGAGCTTGCCGTAGCCTACGAAGTCATTGATTCGAGGCATCATCATCGAGCCGCAGAAGACACTCAGGAGAATGCCTGAGGCGATGCAGGCGACTCCCTTTGTCCATTGTTTCCGTCCGGCGATCATCCATATTCCCGCAAGCGACAGGACGGTGAGAATCAGCGCTGCCGCAAGGGTGAAACCGCTCAGGGCGAAAGCATAGTCCCCGAGGAGTCCGACAATCCGGGCCGGCCTGAAGCAGACGACGGCTGCAAGGGCCGCTCCCACGAGGGCGAGAATGGCCGCAGGCACATACAGGGCCGGTCCCATCCATTTCTTCCAGCCCGTGCGCTGTTCGACAAGAGGGAAAAGATAGATCAGGAAAGGTATCACCGGAGCGATGTAGATGGCCAGTTTCCCGCTGAAGCAGGAAAGCATCACGGTGGTGGCGACTACGCTTGTGGAAAAGAGAACTTCCTTGTCGGACAGCTGCTTTTTGCGGAAGAAGGCGGCAAGCGAAACGCCGAGGGCGCCTATCGCTGCGAAGCAATACGGAGCTACCACATACCAGATGCAGACGAGATAGTACCAGAACGGCTCTGAATGGTGGAAGGAGTTGACAGCCCGGCCGAAAGTCTGGTGGAAGAGCAGGTTCTCGATGTAGGACTTGCCTCCGTCCAGATAGACCCCGAGAAGCCAGACGGCGCTCAGGCCGGCGATGATGCCCCAGGTCTTGAAACCGAGGTAACGGCCGATTTCCCGGCCTTTCCCGCGCAGGAGAAGGAAGCAGATGATGACGAGCGGCGGCATCAGCAGGCCGACCGGCCCCTTGGTGAAGAGGGCGAGGAAGATCCAGAGCGGCAGAAGGTAGCTCTGCTTTCGGAAATTTCCCTCACCGCTGTACATCAGATAGAATGAATACAGGGCGAGGACTATGAACATCGCCATCAGCATATCCATCCTCAGGAATATGCTCATCCCCATAAAGAGGGCCGAGGTCATAAGCATCAGGGCGGAGGCGAGGCGCTTGCGCGGGTCCTCGAAGCGGGTCCACCTGTCCATCACCCAGGTTGTCACGAGCGCCGGCACGAGGGAGAACAGGGAGAGCAGGAACATACTGTGCTTGCCTGCGAGAAGCCGGCAGAGCATCACTATCCAAAGGTAGAGCGGTGGTTTGTCGGCATATTCAAGTCCGTGGTTGGTGAATGCGAATATGTGGCCTTCGCGTATCGCTTCGTCGGCTATGCTGAGGTAACGGAGTTCGTTGGAAGGGGTGAAGTCCCTCATCATCATCGTTGGAAGCAGGCAGATGACGGAAAAGGCCAATGCAGTGGCCACAGGATGCCGGGTGATGAAACTGCCCCCGCCAGGGGCCGCTTTGGCCCGGGGAGCAGTCTCCTTGACTGGGTTTTTCATAGCGATTATGACATTGCGGATGTAGGCTACGAAGCCGAATGACTGTCCGAGGATGAGCACCGGGTCCTTGCGGAAGATACCGTAGGCGATTATCACTGCGGAGCCTGCCAGGCTGATGAGCCAGAAAGGCAAAGGAAGGGAGGATTCCCCGCGCTGCCTGGAATAGTACCACTGGTAAACGAATCTCAATGTGAATATGATCTGGCCGGCCGAGCCGAAGAGGACGAGTCCGACAGGAATCTCGCTGTTGCGGAACAAATGGTCGAAGAAGGCTTCGGCATCGCTCAGCAGAAGCATCACCGCGATTATCGGAGTCGCGGCGAGCAGCAGCCTTGTGAAGCGGGTGAGACGTTTCCATATTCCTTTGGCTCCGAGGTTCCACAAATAGACATAATAGGAAAAGAACTGTCCGAGGATAATCGCGAAGTCGTCGCGCAGGACTCCGTAGAAGAGCATCGTCCAGGCACCGAGGACGCTGAACACCCAATACGAAGAGGGGGATTCGGTGTGCTTGGCTTTTTCGGTTTTAATCCATTGGATCAGCGTCCTTGCAGTAAAGAAAATCTGCGCCAGGAAACCGATGGCGAATATCACCCATGACGGGAGAGTCGGGTTCATCTGTTATGAGTTTAGGTTGTTCTCTGAAACAGTGTAGTTGATGTATCTCGTGCGCATCCACCTGTAGGCGAAGCAGTCGGCAAACGGTCCCCAGAGCCGGTTCAGGAGGCTGAACTTTGACTTGCCGGCCTGACGCGGGAAATGCCTGACCGGAACCTGCTTGTAGGAGCCTCCGTCCTGGAGGAGTATGAGCGCCGGCAGAAAGCGGTGCAGACCCTTGAACAGAGGCAGGCGTTTTGCGGCGTCGGTCCTGAGGACTTTGAGCGGGCATCCCGTGTCGGCTGCTCCGTCGCCTGTCATCATACGGCGGAAGGAGTTGGCGATTTTGGACTGGGCGCGTTTGTGGAAGCTGTCCTTGCGTTCGGCCCTGATGCCGATGACCATACTGTAGCTGTCGATGTCGGCCAGGAGGAGATTGAAGTCTTCCGGAGTGGTCTGAAGGTCAGCATCCATATAGCCGAGATACTTTGATTCCGTGTAGTCGATTCCGGCCTTTATCGCGGCGCTCAGCCCGGCGTTCTTGGCAAAACTGATGTAGCAGAAGTCCTTGTTGCGGCCGCAGATTTCCTGAATGCCTTTCAGGCTCCCGTCGGAGGACCCGTCGTTGACAAAGAGCACGCACGCTTTTTTTGTACATTTCGGGAGAAAGCCGCTCAATGCTTTTTCCAGTTCCGGCAGGCTCTCCTGTTCGTTGAATACAGGTACCACTATCGTAAATTCGTATTGGGATGTCCTGTTGCCCATTGCGGTAGGTAATCTTTATTCGTTAGCTTTTTTCAATGCTTTATTCCTTTCGGCATATTCAATGCTTCCCGTGCTTCCGTGCTGTTCGTACTTCAGTGCATACGATGCTTTGTGCGTCCAGATGCTTATCGCACGGTCGCACACAAAAACAAAAAAGATACCTTAGCAGCTCCTTTTGAGATATTCAGTACAAATTGAATAGTTTTTCTGTTATGCTGAACAGTGTTTACAGGATTCGGGGCCGCAGGATGTGACAAAACGGATGATATGACAGGGCCGGAGAGTGCGCTCTGTCAGGCAGGGAAAGGGTAGGGGGAAGCGAGGGTTCAGCGGTCGATGACGCTCTCGAGGAAGGCTTTCAGGCAGTTGTAATATGGCGGGTCATTCTCCGGGACTCCGAAGGAGGAAGAGACGAAATGCTCGTCTCCGTCCACGACATAGGTCTCCAGGCGCTCCGTGGCAAGAATGGCTTTCGCGTACAGTTTTTCGAAGCAGGAATACGGCACCTCAGTGTCGCCGCGGCTGTGCATCATCAGGGCCGGCCTTCCGTCGAGCCGGGAGATGTCCTTGAGCGGTCTCTCCTTGAACGCATTGACACCGAACTTCAGACTGCAGCAGAGCGAAGTCGGCAGGCGGAGAGGCCAGGCCAAAGGCCGGGAAATCACCCGGCTGAAAAAGCCGCTGATTTCATCCTCCACGCTCGAGAAGGCTGAAATGCTGACGAGGGCATCGATGTCTTCATTGTTCCCGATGGACCTGATGGCGACGGCTCCTCCCATCGAAAGCCCCATCACTATGGCAGGGATGTCGCCGTAGGTGCTTTTGACATATTCGGTGACGGCCTTCACGTCCGCCGCTTCATTGTAGGCGAGGCAGATCCTGTCGCCTCCGCTCTCCCCGTGTCCGCGCACTTCCGGCAGCAGGGTGACCAGGCCGAGTTCGCGGAACAGCCTTGCGTGCCCGTAGAAATAGGTCACAGAGGGGTTTTCGATTCCGGTGAGACAGACAATCGCTCCTTTGACCTCCTCTTCCGGACGGAGTTCGAGGGCGTGTATCATTGTCCCGTCTTCGGCATAGAGCCGCAGCGTGTCCGGATCAGGCAGCCCGGCTTCCTCCGCGCGGAACACTCTCGCGTAGTTTACGTGCTTGTTGCTCAGCAGATTGACTGTAATCACCGGCGCCACCGCCACAATCACTATATAAAGGGCGACGAGGCTGGCAAGGCAATACTTAATCGCCTTTTTCGCTTTGCCCGTCCTGTTGGTCCTGTTTGTATTGCCTGAAGACATATTCCCGCTTCTTTATCCGGTTCCCGACAAAAATACAAAACATTTGCGAATCTGCGCTTCTGTGCGTGCCTTTGTGCCTGTCAATCCGCCAAATCAGGTTCGCTTTCGCTTCCCCTGCAATATTCTTTCTCTCGGGTGCGTCTGTGGTCTGTATTTTGCAGCAAAAAGGCGCAGTGGATAACTTGAATCTTATTATGAAGAAACTTTCCGAGCTTCTGGCTCTCTCCCTGATAGCCTTGTCCTGTTCCTGCACCCGTGATTTTTCCAAAAACCTCGTCGGCATCTGGACCGAAACCATTCCAGGACAGGAAGGCCGTCAGGGAGTTGAGTTTTTGAAAGGCGGAGCCGCCAGATCAGTCAACACCGCCACGCTTGAGTTCAAGTCCTGGAAAGTGGAGAAGGACGCTCTGATTCTGCAGGGGACCGGCATCGGCAACCGCCAGAGCTGCGATTTCAGCGACACTCTGCGAATTGTCAAGGCTGACAAGGATTCGCTCGTTCTCGAGAAAGGGAAGCTCCGGATAAAATATTCCCGCGGGCAATGAATATGAAGCCATCTCTTCCGGGAGATGGTTTCTTATTTAATGGTGTCCGGGACTTCGGGTTCCGGAGTCAGTCTCACCGAGCGGCGGTAGTCGGACGGCGACATCCCCACGGCTCTTTTGAAATACCTTCCAAAGAAGGACTGGGAAGGGAAATTGAGGTCGTAGCAGATTTTCTGGATGGAGTCCATCGAGGAGGAGAGCTGCGCCTTGGCATCCAGAATCACATAGTCTTCAATCCATTGGAGGGCGGATTTGCCCGAAGCCTTCTTGACGAGGGTGGACATATATTTCGCCGTCATATTCATTTTCCCCGCGTAGAATTCCACATCCCTGTGCTCGCGGTAGTACTGTTTGACGAGCGCCACGAAGCTTTTCATCACGTCGGAGTGCCGGGTTCCGCTGCTTTTGCCGACAGCGTCGTGGTGGAGGAACCAGCCCATCGTCAGGAAAAAGACCTTTGTCAGCAGGCGGACCGCCTCGCCGGTGTTGGGATTGCGGTCCTTCAAGGCGAGCAGGGAGCGGGACATCTCCACATAGGAATGGAAGGCTTCCGCCGTCTGCTCGTCGAATTGCTGCAGGGGTTCGTTCTCGACTGCCTCGTAGAACTTGTAGCTGTCGCCGATGTCAAGATGCGAGAGGAACTTTTCGGACATGAATATGTAGGTGCCCTTGAAGTCCGGACTCACCTCGTAGGATTCCATTATGTGCCCCGACAGGACTATCAGAAAGGAGTTCTTCCGCAAACGGTAGGGCTTGAGATTGACCGCACCAGAGGCTTCGCCCTCGTCGCAGATAATGGTGATGGTCTGCCTCATCCGGTAGGGTTCGTGATGCTGGAACTTGAAGCAGGGCTGATGCACTATGATGATGTCGTCGCCCCACTGGTGTATCCAGCCGGTCTTGTCAATGTCGATGCTTGACATCTGCAGGGTGTCCCTGCCGCTGCGGGACAGGTCTTTTGAAATAGCCATCTTTCCTGATTTGTCAATACTTCTATAAAGCTATACAATTTTTCTCTATGTATGGACATTTTCGGAAAAATAGTACAATATTACCGAAAAATCGGACTGTTCTGCGGCATTGTATTGGCTATTTTTGCTCCTGACAATCAATATGAACTAATATTACAGGACTTCGTGTCGCGTAAAGCGCGATTTGGAGTCCGATTGAG
>JBJEJV010000018.1:0-71412 GCA_051878295.1 Candidatus Cryptobacteroides sp. | reverse complement strand
TCACCCGGCCAAACTCATTGATAATCAATGCTGGGTTCGAATCCCCAACGGTCCGAAATGGGGTGTATGCAGCGAAAATGGCCAGCCGGTATGCATACGGTCTGCATCGGGATGTTTACGATTTGCATAGAAAATTTGGCAGCGAAATGGCTACAAAAGGTAGTCAAAACATAGACGGGGAGAATCCATCCCTCTCCGGGGGATTTGCCGCACTTCGTGCGCCACATCCCTTCCTCCTTGCCGGAGGGGCCCTTGCAAACAATTTGAAGCTCACGGCCTTACGGCCTTTGGACTTTCTCCGCACAAGCCCTTACAGGAGCAAGCTCCTGACGGCCTTGCACGAAAAAAGCCCAGCGCTTTGCGCTGAGCTTCAAATTGTTTGCGGAGAGGGAGGGATTCGAACCCCCGGAGCCTCGCAGCTCAACAGTTTTCAAGACTGCCGTAATCGACCACTCTACCACCTCTCCAGTATTTATCCCTTCGAGAAGGGATTGCAAAGATATGGACTAAATTTGTTTAATGCAAATAATTCCGCAAAAAAATCATTTCTCCTTCTTGCGTGGAGCGTCATCTCTCATAAAGAAAGAGTACTGGAAAATAAGCAGATAGAGTGCGCCGACCGTGACACAGCTGTCCGCGATATTGAATATCGGAGCAAAGAACAGCAGGCGGTCTCCTCCTATGAAAGGAATCCAGGATGGCCATACAGTGTCGATGAGCGGGAAGTAGAGCATATCGACCACTCTGCCGAACATGAAGGGGGCATAGTCGAAAATCAGTCCGTAGAACAGACAGTCTATCAGGTTGCCCAATGCTCCGGCGGCAATCAGGGTGAGGCCGACCATAACTCCGCAGGGCACTACTGGTGTCTTCCCGTCCGGCAGAAGAGCCTTGCTGCCGTCAGGGGCCGTCGATTTCCTGACCAGCGACGAAATCCACCAGCAGAGCAGGCCGAACAGAAGAATCCTGAACAATGACAGGCAGAACTTTCCGGCCAATCCGCCGAATTTCATTCCGAAGGCCATTCCTTCATTTTCTATAAAGAAAATCTGGAACCAGTTGCCGATAACATTGAAATGTTCCCCGATCTGCATATTGGTCTTGACCAGTATCTTCGTGACCTGGTCGATGACGACTAGCAGAACTCCAAGGGCAAACAGTTTGGTGCCTTTTGATACTTTCACAAGTTCTTCCAGTTTATCGGTTTCCCAAAAAATCAGTTCTTCCCTTTAGCCGCAAGCATTTCCTTCGCCTTGACAGTAAGTGTGGCGTGAGGGACCAGACGGAGCCTCTCCTTAGGGATGAGCTCACCGGTCACCCGGCAGATGCCGTAGGTCTTGTTCTCGATACGGACAAGGGCAGCCTCAAGGTTCTGGATGAACTTGTACTGCCTCTGGGCGAGCTGTCCGGCCTCTTCCTTTGAGAGCTGGAAAGCACCGTCGTCCTCGACAGTCTTGAATGAAGGTGCAGTGTCCTCGATGTCGTTGCTGCCTCCGTGAGTAATTACCCGGCGGAGGGTGTCATATTCCTTCCGTGCCTTGGAAAGCATATCGTTGATTATCGTCCTGAATTCTTCGAGTTCCTCATCGCTGTAGCGTACGCGAGGTCCTTCAGGAGCAGTAGTTTTATCATTATCTGCCATAACGTTAAAAGATTAGATTTATTATACTCTTGAGAGGGTCACCTTGACGGTGCCTTCTTCCCATTCTATCACTGATGCGGAGGAACCGGCCTCTTCGAGCGGCTTGGACTCGACAGAAACGGACAGAGTCTGGTTGGCCACATAGTCACCGAAGGCATCGAGGGCGGAATCTATCGCCGTCTTCGCTGCCAGCTCGGAGCAGATTTCTGTCCGGATTTTGTCGGTGACCTCGAAACCGCAGTCTTTCCTGAGGTTCTGGATCCTGTTGATGAGCTCGCGGGCGACTCCTTCCTTCCTGAGTTCATCGGAAATCTGGATGTCGAGCGCAAGAGTCAGAGGGCCGTCGTTGGCGACGAGCCAGCCCGGCATGTCCTCTGAAGAGATTTCGTAGTCACCCGGACGGAGGACGATGCTTCCGGACGGGAGATCGACGGCATATTCACTGCCCGCAGCCTCTGCAAGCTGGATGGCGGAGATGGTCGCCTGGTCGAAAGTGCCGAAAGCTGCCGCAATCTCCTTCATCTGTTTGCCGTAGGTCTTGCCGAGAGTCTTGAAGTTCGGCTTGATTTTCTTGGTGATGATTCCTGCCGTGTCGGAGAGGAACTCGGCCTCCTTGACATTGACCTCGCCGAGGATGAGGGACTTGACCTGTTCCAGCTGTGCCCTGACCTTGTCGGAGATGACAGGGATGATGAGTTTCTGCAGCGGCTGGCGTACCTTGATGGACACTTTGCGGCGGAGGGCAAGCACCATCGAGGTCGCCTTCTGGGCCAGTTCCATCCTTTCTTCGAGATCGCTGTCGATGACGCTCTCGTCGGCAGCCGGCATATTCACATAATGGACAGACTCGCTTCCGTCAGGCACGAGGTCCAGGTAGAGGCGGTCCATATAGAAAGGAGCGACAGGCGCTGAAAGCACGGCGACATCCACCAGAACCTCGTAAAGGGTCTGATAGGCGGAAAGCTTGTCCTCGTCCATCGTTCCGCCCCAGAAACGCTTCCTGTTGAGACGGACGTACCAGTTGGAGACATTGTCGCAGACGAAATCCTGGATCAGGCGGCCTGCCGATGTGATGTCATAGTCCTCGTAGGCGGCGACTACTTTCTTCTTCAGGGTGTTCAGGAGCGAGATGATCCATCTGTCGATTTCCGGTCTCCTTGAATACTCGACCTTCGGCGCCTTCGGGTCGAAGCCGTCCACATTGGCATAGAGGGCGAAGAATGAATATGTGTTGTAGAGTGTCCCGAAGAATTTCCTCCTGACTTCGTCCACTCCCGCCTCGTCGAATTTGAGGTTGTCCCACGGCTGGGCATTGGTGAGCATATACCATCTCAGGGCATCCGGTCCGTACTTGTCGAGTTCCTCGAACGGATCGACCGCATTGCCCAGACGCTTGCTCATCTTGTTGCCGTTCTTGTCGAGGACAAGTCCGTTGGAGACCACAGTCCTGTAGGCCGGAGTGTCGCTGACCATCGTGTGGATGGCGTGCAGGGTGTAGAACCAGCCTCTGGTCTGGTCAACTCCCTCGGCGATGAAGTCGGCCGTGCATCCGAACTTGTCGGAATCCAGGTTGCGGATTCCCTCCTGGGCATAAGGCATCGCGCCGGAATCGAACCATACGTCGATGAGGTCGCTTTCGCGGACCATCCTGCGCCCGGAAGGGCTGACCAGGAATATGTTGTCAACATACGGCCTGTGAAGGTCGATCCTGTCGTAATTCTCCTTCGACATGTCAGCAGGGTCGAAACCGAGATCCTTGAGCGGATTGGTCTCCATCACCCCGGCTGCTACGGCCTTTTCTATCTCCGAATACAGTTCGGCGACGGTTCCGATACAGATTTCCTCCTTGCCGTCATCGGTGCGCCAGATAGGGAGCGGAGTGCCCCAGAAGCGGCTGCGGCTGAGATTCCAGTCCTGGATGTTCTCGAGCCACTGGCCGAAACGCCCGGTACCGGTGGATTCCGGCTTCCAGGTGATGGTCTTGTTGAGATCGACCATCCTGTCCTTGACGGCGCTCGCCTTGATGAACCAGGAGTCGAGAGGATAGTAGAGTACCGGAAGGTCGGTGCGCCAGCTGTGAGGGTAGTTGTGAACGTGCTTCTGAATCTTGAAGGCCCTGCCGTCAGCCTTGAGCATCATGCAGAGGTCCACGTCGAGAGCGGGCTCGTCCGGAGCCTCGTTGTGCTCGAAATAGCCTTTGTAGCCTTTCTTGACATAGCGGCCGGCGTATTCTGAATATGAAGGATCGACGTGCGCGGCCACATATTCAGGATCCAGGTCCTCGAGCCTGCAGAAGCGGCCCTGGCGGTCCACCTGCGCCTGGGGATTGCCGTCCCTGTCCACAGGCATAATGCCCGGGATGCCGAAATTCGTGGCGACCTTCTTGTCGTCCGCACCGAAAGTCGGAGCGATGTGCACGATGCCGGTACCGTCCTCGGTGGTCACATAGTCACCGGAGATGACCCTGAATGCGTCGCCTTCGACCGGAGAGAACCATCCGATGAGCTGGCGGTATCTGATGCCGACGAGGTCTGCGCCCTTGAACTCCCCTTCCAGAACCCGGTAAGGAACCACCTTGTCTGCCGGAGTGTATTCCATCGGGGCATCTTCGCCCTTAGGATTGAACCAGGCGCCCACGAGTGCCTTTGCAAGCACATAGATTGCCTTCTTGCCGGTGTATGGATTGAAGGAGAGGACTCTGACATAGTCGATGGACGGGCCCACGCAGAGAGCCGTGTTTGACGGAAGCGTCCACGGGGTGGTCGTCCAGGCGAGGAAATATACAGGGAGATTCCCGTCTCCGAAGAGTTTCGCCGAATTATCGTCTGCGACGACCTCGAACTGGCAGGTCACGGTGGTGTCGGTGACGTCCTTGTAGCAGCCCGGCTGGTTGAGTTCGTGGGAACTGAGTCCCGTTCCGTCAGTCGGAGAATACGGCTGGATGGTGTAGCCCTTGTACAGGAGCCCCTTGTCGTAAATCTTCTTGAGAAGGAACCAGAGGGTCTCGATGTAGCGGTTGTCGTAGGTGATGTAAGGGTCGTCCATATCCACCCAGTAGCCGACACGCTCGGTCATGTTCCTCCATTCCTCGGTGTACTTCATGACCTCGCTGCGGCAGGTGTCGTTGTACTCGGCGATACCGATTTTCGGGCCGATGTCGGCCTTGGTGATTCCGAGTTTCTTCTCGACACCGAGTTCCACAGGCAGGCCGTGGGTGTCCCAGCCGGCACGGCGCTCGACCTTGTAACCGGTCTGGGTCTTGTAGCGGCAGACGGCATCCTTGATGGAGCGCGCCATCACGTGGTGGATGCCCGGCTTTCCGTTGGCTGAAGGCGGACCTTCAAAGAATATGAACTCAGGGCAGCCTTCCCTCACCTCAAGCGACTTCTCAAATGCGCGGTTCTTTTTCCACCTGTCGAGAATATCGTTCCCGACAGAAACCAAATCCAGTCCTTTGTACTCTTTGAATGTCATAATTTCTTTGTTAATTTTGCATCCTGTGACCAGCACCTGCGGGACGCACCTTTAATCTTGCAAAGATAGTCAATTCCGCAGGTTTGTCCAAAAAACTGACATAAATGAACATCATCGACATAATCATACTCGTCTGCTGCGTTCCCCCTCTGGTCAAAGGTGTCAGCAAAGGGTTCGTCTCGCAGGCGGCGTCACTTCTGGCGCTCGTGCTCGGAGTATGGCTGTCCTTCAAGTTCTCAGTCCCTGTGGGAGAGTGGCTTACGGAATATTTCGACATCCCCGGATCCGTCGTCCATGTAGCCTCTTTCGCACTGATACTGGTCGCCGTCGTGCTCGGCCTCAACGTGCTTGCCGGAATGATTGAGAAAGTTCTGGAGTTCGTGATGCTGGGATGGGTGAACGGCCTGCTCGGGGCGGTGTTCGCCCTGCTCAAGGCCGTGCTTGCCCTGGGGCTGGTCTTCCTGCTTCTGGCCACTCTGAACTCGACCGTCGGGCTGATTCCTCAGAAGTACTTCGACGAATCGCTCCTGTACGAGCCTGTGAAGGCAGTTGCCGACACGGTGTTCCCTTATATTAAAGAATTGATATTCAACTGATAATGGAAAGATTGATTCTCATAGAGACTTCGACCGCGCTCTGTTCCGCCGCACTCGTGGAGGACGGGCGGGTGGTGCGCGAGAAAGTCAGCCGGGAAGCGCGGGCGCACGCCTCCGTCACAGCTCCCTTCGTGAAGGAACTTCTCGACGAAGGAGGGCTGAAAGTGTCGGATTGCGACGCGGTGGCCGTCAGCATGGGTCCGGGATCCTACACCGGTCTCAGGGTGGGAGTGTCCACCGCCAAAGGACTCTGCTTCGGAGCCGGCATCCCGCTTGTCGGCGTAGGGACTCTGGACACTCTGGTCTGGCAGGCCATAGGAGAGAATCTTCTTCCTGAAGGATGCAGGCACATTGTGCCGATGGTCGATGCCAGAAGGATGGAAGTTTACACGGGAATATTCGACACCGGCGGCAGGCAGTTGACCAGGACGGAAGCAAGCATAGTGGACGGAGAGACCTTCTCCGGCATCCTTGCGGAAGGTCCGGTGCTGTTCATCGGCGACGGGGCGGGCAAATGCAGGGAGGTCATAGCGGACGGCAGGGCTTTCTTCCACGAAACCTGCCCGAAGGCCTCGGCGATGCTCGTACCGGCCCTGGAGGCCTTCAGGGCGGGAAAATTCGAGGACGTGGCCTATTTCGAGCCTTTCTACCTGAAGGAGTTCATCACCACGGTCAGCAAGAAAAAGTTATTCTAAAAACATAGAGATTATGAAAATCGGTTTCGCCAGCGACCACGCTGGATTCGAGTACAAGGACAAGCTGCTTGCCCTTATGAAGAAGAAAGGTTTCGAGACTGTAGATTTCGGAACATATTCAAGCGACAGTTGCGACTATCCTGACTTCGCCCACGCTCTCGGCAGCGCCATCGACAAGGGTGAGGTCGATCTCGGAATCGCCCTCTGCGGCTCCGCCAACGGCATCACAATGACTCTCAACAAGCATCAGGGAGTCCGCGCAGCCCTCTGCTGGAAGAGCGAAATCGCCCGTCTGGCAAAGGCTCACAACAACGCCAATGTCCTGACTATGCCTGCAAGGTTCATCTCCTACCCGATGGCCACCCGCATAGTCAACACCTGGCTTTCCACTGAATATGAGGGAGGCCGCCACCAGAAGAGAATCGACAAGATTCCGCTCCGATAGTACGCTATGGAGATAAGGGCAGCCATTGCTGACAGAAATTGTTCAGGCAGGCCGCTTCCGGGCAGTATGGAGGACTTCCCGGAAGGGCTTGTCATTCCTGTCAACAAACCCTACAGATGGACTTCCGCCGATGTCATCAGGAAAATCAAATGGCTGGCCTGCAAGCATTTCCAGAAAAAGAACCTGAAGGTGGGCCACGCCGGAACGCTCGACCCCCTGGCAACGGGAGTACTTCTCGTCTGCATCGGGAAGGCCACGAGACTTGCCGAAACGCTCCAGAAGGAGGGCAAGGAATATGTCGCAGGAATCACCTTCGGAGCCACCACCCCTTCCTACGACCTTGAAAAGCCGCTTGACAGGACTTACCCCACCGGCGGTGTCAGCGAGGAGGCCCTTCGTGCCGTTCTCGGGCGTTTCATCGGCGAACAGGAGCAGATCGCTCCCCTGTTCTCCGCCAAGTCGATAGACGGAGTGAGAGCCTACGAACTGGCCAGGCGGCAGTACATCGAGGCGGGCAAGTCGAAGACCGACGTGATGGAGGATTTCGACCATTCGGCCGCAGACCTGCTCAACAGGCAGACCATCAACATCTACGACCTGGAACTCCTGTCCTTCTCCCCTTCCGGGATTCCGGCCTGCGAGGCCGTCAGGGAAGACCCGGAACTCAGGCCGAACCCGAGAATCAACGTGGAGGACAATTCCGCCCTCGGGCTTCCGCACGCAATGATAAGAGTGGCCTGCAGCAAGGGAACCTACATCAGGGCCCTCGCAAGGGACCTCGGCGAAGCCGTCGGTTCGGGAGCCCATCTGGATTCCCTCTGCCGCACAAAGTCCGGAGGATTCACCATAGAGGATTCGCTCGCTCTCGGCGAGGCCTGCAGCCTGTTCAACGTCCCGGAGAGACAATATTGAAGCCCTCGGAGGCCCATTCCTTCATCTGTCCGCCCTCGTCGTAGATGAGATAGCCCTCGATGCCCGGAGCGGAAGCGATGAAGGCTTTCGCCTCTTCCAGTCCAATCACCATACAATAGGTCGCGTAGGCATCGGCATCGGCCGCAGTGGCTGCGACGATGGTGGCGCTCAGGAGTGAGTGGCTGACCGGACAGCCGGTCCTCGGGTCTATCGTGTGGGAATATTTCTTCCCGTCCTTTTCATAGTATTTCCGGTAGTTGCCGGAGGTCACGATTCCGCAGCCTCCGCCGTCGCCCTGCCATATTCCGTCAAGGTCGGCTCCCGGCGTCATATTCCCGTCCACAGGCCTGTCCACGCCCACTTTCCAGAAGTTTCCCCTGGCGTTCACCCCTTCGCAATAGATTTCTCCGATGTCCACCAGCAGGTCGTGGACTCCGAGCGAATGGAGGTAGCCGGCCACGAGGTCGCAGGTGTAGCCCTGGGCGACCGCGTTGAAATTCAGGACGGGTTCGATCTCCGGCGAAACCGGGCTCAGGTCTGGCAGGAGTTTGTCCATCCCGCAGACCGCCCTCAGGCTGTCAACCGTCCCGGCAGAGGGCAGCGAGGAATTACGGAAGCCGAAGCCCCAGGCGTCGAAAAGCGGCCCTGCGGCTACGTCGAGAGCACCTCCCGTCAAGGTGTAGTAGTCCCTGCAGCGCTTGAAGACATCAAGGAAGAGAGGGTTGAAACAGACTTCCTCCCCGGCATTGTAACGGCTCAGGATGGAAGCCTTGTTGTAGCCGGAAAGGGTCGTATCGACGAGGGTGAGGATGGAATCGACCGCGTGGCGGACAGTCTCCTCGTCGGCGCTGATGCCTTTGCGGCTGTACCTGACTGAATATTCGCCGCCCTGGGCATAACCGCGGAGCAGGGCATATTCAGGAGCCTGCGTGCAGCCGGAAATGAATATGCAGACGAGGGCTGCGGCGAGGGCCCGGATGGTAGGAAAATAGCTGTTCATAGATGCAATTTACACATTTGCCGGCGATTCTCCTCAATCTTGGAGCAGTTTTTGATTAAAGGCTACCGTATTTGGGAATTTTATGCGATATTTGTACGCTATGCAAGACAAAATGAAATTCAACTGGACCTTACTGCTTGTGTCCGCTCTCGCAGCCGCTTTCGCTTCCTGCAAGGGAAGTGACGATGAAACGACCTTCAGCGACTATATGACAGGAACCCTGCGCTTCACCGAAAATGTCAACACCTTTCTTGAGCGGGATGAGGAGATAAGACTCACTCCTACCGGCATCACGGATCCCGAGACAGTCGGCATCTATTACTACTACACCTGGAATTCCGACAAGGACACCACGAGGGTGGAAGGAGGCACGGGTGACGGAAGCATCACCGTCAAGATCCCGCACGAACTCGGAGAGTACACCATCACCTGCATCGGCTACGCCAGCGGCTACTACCAGTCCAGTGTCAAGGCCACCTTCCAGGTGGTCAGCCCTGAACTCAACACGACCATCAAGGATGCAGAGCTGACCACGGACAGCTACAGGGATACCGACCAGAGGGACGGAAGGCAGTATTATTGCACAAAGGAATTCCCGCGTTGGTTCAAGATGAATCTGGCATATTCAGGGAGCGGACTCTCCTATGAGGACAGCCCGATAATGGATATGATTTTCGGAAAGTTCTACACCTGGAACGAGGCACAGACGGCTTGTCCTGAGGGCTGGGCCCTTCCTACCGATGCCGATTTCGTGGAACTTGCCCGCAAGGTGAACAAGGACGGAGACTTCAAGGAGCACGAGGACTTCCTGGACGTTGCAGGAGCATTTATGGTAAACGCCCTGTTCAATGACACCCGTATGTGGGAGTTCTGGCCTCAGGTAAAGATCACCAATGCCACAGGACTCTGCGTGATGCCGACCGGCTACTGCACGGACATGGACGGCACCGCCAGATTTGCAGGCCTCAACGACTACGCCGCGCTCTGGACTGCCGACGAGGAAGGCGACAACGGCTTCTACCGCTACATCTACGTCGAGAACAACAATGTGATGATCGGAAAGGGCAACAAGGATTCCTTCCGGGCGAACGTCAGATGTATCAGGAAACAGTAAGAATCAAATTCACCGCAGGTCGGTGACCACATAGGAAGAAGCGAGAGTCTTTTCGTCCAGACGGAAAGACTCTTTGCTTTCCAGCCGGTCCGAGTACTTGAAGTTCTTGAGAGTGAATGTCGAGACGGTTCCGTCCTTCATCTTGACCTCGGCCCCGATGAGGATGATGGAGTCTTTCTTGAAATACAGGGTCAGGGCGGAGATGTCGGCAGATGATTCGGGCGCCTCTTTCGGGCTCAGGACGGACTTGTCGGCAGCCTGGCCGGCGAATGTGGCGGCTGACGAGGAGACGAGAGTGAAGGACTCCCCTGCCGCCGTAATCAACAGGGCCGGATTGGCCATCAAGGCATCGGAAGAGGAATCCACAGTCTCGATGACGGCTTCCTCGGAGAATGTATCGACAGTCCAGAGGCTCTGCCCGTCGCAAAACAGCTCAAGTCCGTTCCCCTTGACGCGGAAACAGTCCTGCTGAAGCAGCACGCTGCCGTCCCCGGTCAATTTGGCGTCGGCCGTCCGGCAGACAAAGGAATAGTCGAAAGAAACCAGAGAAGAGGCGGCCTTGGTGAAAAAGTTCTCCAGGCCCTGGCCTGCCGCAGAAAGCGGCAAGGAGGCTGATGAGACAAGAGCCGCAAGCGCCAGAAATGCTGTTGTTCGTTTGAATGTTCCCATAATCCGGACAGTGAAGCACAAGACGTGCCATTCGTGTGTCGTCATTTTTTCAGGGAAGCAAGAATCGTCTCGAGTTCCTCAAGGGTGGAGACGAGGACCTGCCTCGGTTTGGAGCCTTCCTGATGGCCCACAATGCCGGCTGACTCAAGCTGGTCCATCACCCTGCCGGCCTTGGCGTAACCCATTCCGAGACGTCTCTGGAGGTCGGATGTGGAGCCTCTCTGGGTCTGGACCACCAGGCGGGCGGCCTCCTCGAAACGCTCGTCGATGTTGTTCATGTCAACAGAGCCTCCTGCAGACCCGTCATCGGCGGTGTCGAGGACTTCAGGGAGATAGTAAGGAGTGTTGTAGCTCTTCTTGTAGCCGGTCTGGGAAGAGATGTATTTCGTAAGGGAATGTATCTCGTCCGGGCTGATGTAGGCGCACTGGACTCTTTCCATTTCGACTCCGGCATAGTAGAGCATATCTCCCTTGCCGATCAGCTTCTCGGCTCCGGTGGAATCGAGAATGACAGAGGAATCGATTCTGGAGACCACCCTGAAGGCGATTCTGGTCGGGAAGTTGGTCTTGATGAGGCCGGTGATAACGTCGGCGGAAGGCCTCTGGGTCGCGAGTATGACGTGTATGCCCGCAGCCCTTCCCTTCTGGGCCAGACGTATGATGGACGTGGTGATGCTCCTTGCGGTGTTCCTGGCTTCGCCCGCTCCTCCGACCGACATTGTCAGGTCGGCATATTCATCGATGACAGTCACGATGTACGGGAGGAAACGGTGTCCCTCGGTAGGCAGCAGGCGTCGGTCCTTGTACTTTTCGTTGTAGAGCTTGATGTTCGGCACGAGGGCCTTGCTGAGGAGTTCGTAGCGCTGGTCCATCTCTATGCAGAGAGAGCGCAGGACCTTTTCGGCCTTGTCTGCTTTCTTGACGATGGAGTTTTCGACTTCTTCCTGCTCGTCGTTGCACGGCAGGACTGCGAGATAATGATGCAGCAGGCTTGAATATGCCGAGAACTCGACCATCTTCGGGTCGATGAACACCAGTTTCAGCTCGGAAGGATGCTTTGAGTACAGCAATGAGGTCACTATCGCATTGAGACCCACTGACTTGCCCTGCTTGGTCGCTCCCGCTACGAGAAGATGCGGAGCATCTGCCAGGTCAAAGACCTTCACGCTCTGCTGGATGGTGTAGCCGATGGCGACCGGAAGCTCGGCCTTGCTGTTGATGAAAGCCTTGTTGTTCAGCACGGCCCTCATCGGGACTACTGAAGGACAGTCGTTGGCGACTTCAATCCCCACAGAATCGGTCAGGGTCACGACCCGCACACCCCTGGCATGGAGGTACATTCCGATGTCCTCCTGAAGTTTCTTGATTTCGGAAATCTTGACTCCCGGAGCAGGATAGACCTTGTAGAGGGTGACGGTCTGGCCGACTATCGCCTGGACGTCGTTCACCTGTATCTTGTAGTTGGCGAGGGTCGCCCGGATCTTGTTGTTGTTCCGGTGAAGTTCCTCTTCCGAGACCTCATGGCGCTGGGAGGCATATTCGTCAAGGAGTTCCAGGGACGGCATTCGGAACAATGGCAGTTCGTCCCTCACATTGATCCGGGGCAGGTCGTGCTGCACCTTGGTGCTCAGCTCATTGTCCTTGACTATCTCGAAATCGCCGCCTTCCCGGCGAGGCTTCTCCTCCTGTTTCTGAACGGAAGGACGGGGAGGTACTGCAGGGACCGGCACAGGGGCCGGACGCAGTACGGCGACAGGCTCGAGAACCTTCTCGGCGCTGATGACGGTGCTTTCCCCCTCATCCTCGACTTCTTCTTCCACGGACTTTTTCCTTTTCCCCCGGCCGGAGCCGCCGGAATCAGCTTTCCAGAGACCGTTGAACCAGCGGGTGAAACGGTTGCTGGCCAGGAAGAGCCAGAATATGACGAGGGCCAAAAGAAGCAGAGGAGTGAACACGTCTCCGAAAAGGGAACGGAGCCAAGCGATGACCGAATCGCCGCAACGGCCTCCCAAACCGCCTCCGAAAGCATTGGCAAGACCGAAGGTAGAGGAAATATAGCCGAGTATCAACGAGGCCCCCATCGTGCCCGTAAGGGTCAGAAGGAAGGTCCTCAGCATCGAATAATGCCATCTCCCGGCAAGAAGCCTGACGGAGACCGCGAAAAGAATCACTATCAGGGCGAAACTGCCGAGGCCGAAGCAATGCCGAACCAGGAAGTCCGACCATCTGAAGCCCAGTTTGCCGCACAGGTTGCGGACTTCGGCAGAGATGTCCCCGACCGGAGCCGCGAAAAGGCTCTGGTCCGCCTTCCAGGTGAAGAGGTATGACACTATCGACAGCAGGGTGAACAAGGTGAACAGACCGGCGATTATCCCGCTCGTCTTCACCAGTCTCACCCGGTCATCCTCATCGATATTGCGCCAAAAGCCAAACAGTTTCATTTTCTGTTCATCCTGTTGCCTCTCTTGTTGTTCTTGCGGTTGCCTCCGCTGCCGCCCACGTTGATGCTCATCCCCGGACGCGAGAAGTTCGTGTCATTGGAGATTTTGGAAAGCACCAGGCCTTCCGGCACCTTGATACGGTAGTCGGAGAGTTTCTCGATGTCGGCGAAGATTGTCTCGTCAGCCACGCTGTCCTTGTTCCAGATAAGATACTGCTGCCTCATATAGATTGCGAGGGAGCGGATCATGGCCGTCTTGACCTCGCCTTCCGGTTCGCTGGCGATAAGGTCGATGATGCTCTCGATGTTGCGGCCGTAATGGTTGGCCTTTACCGGAGAGCGGTAGGTGACAATCGGCATCGGAGGCACCTGTTTCGCTTCCGGAAGCGGAGCCGGATAAGGAGAATCGATGTCCAGGTCATAGCCGGCAATCATATACAGATGGTCCCAGAGCTTCTGGCTGTAGTTCTCCTGGGAGTGGACCTGCGGATTCAGGGTTTCCATCACCTTGACTATCGCGCGGGCCTGTTCGCTCCTCTTCGCCTTGTCGGGAATGGCGCGGAGGCTTTCGACCATCTTGAATATGTTCCTGCCATATTCCGGCATCCTGAGAGTCTGTCTCTCAGTGTTGTAGTGAAGTTTTATTTCATTCCGTGGAGTATCCATAAACGTTGATTGTAGAGTTCACAAATATAGCAAAATTATTCGACAGTGTCGGAAGCCACATACCAAATGTAAGACCTGACTTCGCGGTAGCCCATGCGCCTGAATATGCCGGCATATTTTTCGACCTGCCTGCGATAGCGGGGATTCTTCTCCCCGAACTTGTAGTCTATCACCGTCACCTCGTCTCCGTTGACAATCACCCGGTCGGGCCTGTAGATTTCCCCGTCGGTGTCTATCAGCGGGACTTCGGACAGGACCCTGCCGCAGACGGAATCGAACCATTCCGGATGGAAGGAAATGGCGTCGTTGAGCTTGCGGAAACATTCGTCCTGACTCTCCTGAGCGAGGTCGCCGGCCAGGACAGCCTGACGGACGGCCTGTCCGAGATCGGAACGTAGCACGACCTTGGAGAGGATGGAGTGCATCACCGTCCCGTTCAGTCTGGAAGACCTGGAGGCCGTAGCCTCGTCGGTGAAGAAATCAATCGAGTCGGCGCTGAACTTCAGGCGGCCTCTTTCCCGGACATCGCCGTCCCTGTCTTCCGGACCGGAGTTGAGAGGGATGGAAGGATAGCCGGGGTCGATTTCCTCACCGGCCGAACCGCCGTCATCCTCCGTCCTGGCGCAGCCGGAAGGGTCTCCGATGCGGAAAAGACGGAAGGTGTCAGTGGAGTTTTCACCATCCTCCGCTCCGGGGAGCTCGTCTTCAAAGTACCCGTAGAGGACTTCGGAGAAATTCTTGGAATCCCTTGCGGGCTTCTCCCCGGGCTTCCGCGCCACGATGGAAAGCGTCCGGGAGGCTCGGGTCAGGGCGACGTAGAAGATGTTGATGCTGTCCATATACTGGTGGTGGAACTCCCTGACGGCATCGGAACGGAACAGGCTTCTTTCATTTTCCGGGATGTGCAATGTGACGTTGTAGATTCCGGTCAGGACATCCTCCAGGGAGGTGCCCGCCACATCCGGTCTGCACCATCGTTTTTCCGTCGAGGAAAAGCTCATTTTTTCCACATAAGGGATGATCACGTGAGGGAACTCCAGACCCTTCGACTTGTGGATGGTCATCACCTTGACGGAGTCAGGATCGTAAGGACAGCTGATTTTCGGGTCGGTCTCGGCCCAGAAGCGCAGGAAGAGGTCGGGAGAATTGCCTTGCCCGGAGGCGAAGTCCTGCACATAGTCCATGAAGGACTGGATGTACATGGTCTGTGAATCGAAACGTTCGCTGTCATACTTCCGGACCACCCTGAGCAACGCCTCGCAGAAATCGATCAGGGAGAGATAGGAGATTCCGCCTGTGTCAATGCCTATCTCCCTGGCTATGAAGGCTCCGATTTCATCACCTTCATTGACTGTTGCGGACATCAGGGAGACTGTCTGCCGGACTACGGAGGATGATTTCAGATAGAGGAATTCATCAGAAATGACCTTCAGTCCATTGTCCATAAGGTAAGCCGCGATTTCGGATCCGGATGCGTTGCTCCTGACGAGAATGGCGATGTCTGAGGGACGCGCTCCGGAGTCAAGCAACTCGCGGACTGCCCCGAGAACGCGGGCGTTCTCATCTTCCTTTTCACAGAAGACGGCGGTCACGCAGCCTTCGGAAGGGCCGTTCACCTTCACGCTCTGCACGCAGTCCTTCTCTGAATATATCGACGCAAACGGAAGCTGTCCCCAGGATTCATCCATTTTGGCGTCGAACACAGAGGCTGCATAGCGGAAGAAAGAGTTGTTGAACCTGACAATGTTTCCGAGACTTCTGTAGTTGCCCTCCAGAGTATCGACGGTGCAGTCCGGGAAGGTATCCTGGACTTCGCAGGCCAGCATATTCCAGTCCGAGCCGCGGAAGCGGTAGATGCTCTGCTTGACATCCCCCACAATCAGGCAGTCCTTTCCTCTGGAGTTGCTTTCCTTCAGCAAAGGGAGGAAATTGTTCCACTGGATTCTGGACGTGTCCTGGAACTCGTCGAGCAGGAAATTGTCGTAGCGGACACCCAACTTCTCATATATGAAAGGAGCATCCGAGCCGTCTATGATGTCCCGGAGCCTGACATTTGAGTCATCCAGAGTCATCACGTTCTTCTCCTGCTGAAGAAGGTTGAACTCCCGGTAGAGTTCCATCGTGATTGCGAGTTCGTCCAGGTCTTTGAGGATTTCCTGGGCAGTCAGATACTCCTTCGCGAAGGAGGATGTGAACAATTCGCAGTAGCTGCGCATCAGCGGCATGAGTTCATCCTCCAGATACGCCCACTTTTCACTGTCATTCTTTTTGAACCAGACAGAGAAGTCATTGCTGAAACTGTAAACCGTCGCGGTGGGGAAAACCGGGGCATTCTTCAAATCCGGAACCGCATTGGCATAGATGCCGGTCAAACGCTTGCCCTTGAAATCATCGTTGCACAGTCCATGCTCGCCAAACTTGCCCACCAGGGCTCCGGCACGCCTGTGCACCTCTTTTTTGAATCCTTCCACCGTCTTGAGAAGCTCGCTTTTCAGGCGGGAAAGGTTTTCTTCAGAATATTCCTTCTCCTCGTCGATGCGGAACTGCTCGACCATAATCCGGTGTTCTTCGGATTTGAGACTCTTTGCAATCTGTTTCAGGCTCTTCTCAAGATTGTATCTAAGGCCGTTCTTCAGGTCGTCCATCACGCATCCGGTCAACCATTTCAACAGGCGGGGATTTTCTTCCGACAGCGAATCCAGAACCCGGTCCACGCTCTCGAAGACAAGCGATTCCCTGTCCAGTTCCACCTGGTAGTTGGCGAACTGGCCTATCTCCCTTGCAAAAGCCTTCAAGGCATGCTGGAAAAAGCGGTCGATGGTGCTTATCGAGAAAGAACTGTAGTCGTGGAGTATGTCGCTGAGCGCCTGGGACGCCCTGTCACGAAGTTCCTCCACTGAATCGAAATCAGAGAGCAGTTCGGACAGATAAGGAGACTCTCCTGTCCGTCTTGCGAGCACGTACAATTCCTTGAGAATCCTCTCCTTCATCTCTTCCGTAGCCTTGTTCGTAAAGGTAACGGCAAGGATGTGCCGGTAGGCGTACCGGTCAGTCTTGCTGAGGGCAAGTTTGAGATATGTTCTGGCAAGGTTGAAAGTCTTTCCCGACCCTGCCGATGCCTTCATAATCCTGATCATCTTCCGCAGATCATTCTGAAATCACAATAAGAACAGGTCGCCGTATCGTCGGTACGCCTCCACTCCCGAATCTCCGTGGAGGAAATTTCGCGGAGGAGTTCCCTGACGCCATCTTCGGCATAGGACAGAAACTTATCGCTCAGAGGAACTTCCAGGACAGGGTTGAGGAAAAGCGACGACGGTGAATATATTGAATTGACGATGCGTGCCTTGCTGAACTCTTCCCGATGGGAGACCAGATAGTCATAGACGAAGAGCTGGAGAGCGATTTTAGGGCGTCCCTTGTTGTCCAATCCGAAAAGTTTGCCGGCGATGTCTCCGGCATTGCCATCATCAATGTTTATGTCGTTGTCGGTGAACCGGCCGGTCTTGTAGTCCACGATACGGATTTCGCCCGGGCGGACACTGTCTATGCGGTCGATGAATCCTATCAGATTGAAGCCTTCCATCTTTGTGACATATTCCTTCTCGAGGCCGATGATTTCAAAGGCGTCAAAGCCGCCTTCAACCAGAAGGTCAAGGTCCCTGGAAAGCGTCTTGAGGACATATTCGGTGATCACCTCCTCGACGACGAGGTCCCTGCCGCTCACTTCGAGGGCCTGCATCTCCGCAAGGATTTTCGCGCGGACCATCGCCTTGACAGCCGTCCTGTCCCCGAGGACGGTCCTGAGGTAGGCGGCAGTGACCTTCTCCAGAGAATAAAGCTGTTGCATCGTCTTGTGGAAGACATTTCCGAGCATTCCGGCATCCAGGTCTTCCGAGACCTCTTGCGTACTTTTCAGGTTCCTGACCTTTTTGTAGTAGAACATGGCCGGGCAGTCGAGATAGCACTTCAGGGCAGTTGCGGAAAGGGTTCCCTTCCTGAGAATCTCCACGTGTTCGCGAGTCTTCTCCACAGGCTTGTCGGAAATATCCCCGCCTGTCCTTGTGCCGGCGAACAGGCGCCTGACAGGCAAGTTGTAGTGAAGCTCGATCTGCTTTATGTACCGGCTTTCCTCGCCGCCCTTGAGTCCGCTCATTCGGGAGTCGAAGACCATTGTCACCGTCTCCGCCCTCTGGATGAGCCTGTAGAAGTAATATGCCCAGACGGCGTCCTGATATTCATAGGTCGGAAGGGAGAAGGCCTTGCGGAGCTCCGGCGGTATGAAAGAGGAACTGACGCTCCGGCGCGGGAACATGCCTTCGTTGGCGGAAAGTATGACGACGTGGCGGAAATCAAGCGCCCTCGTTTCAAGGGGTCCCATAATCTGGAGACCTTTGAGCGGTTCGCCGTTGAAAGGCACCGACAGCGGGGAGAGCAGCTGGCCCAGCAGCCTGAAGAAGGTCGCCGGAAGGATGGCGGGAGCCTTTTCCTGCAGCCTGCCGACAGCTGAATATGCCGCCTTGGCAAATTCCAGTTCCATCGCCATCTGCCCCTCGTCGGCGAGCTTCGGGGCTATTCCCGCAATCAGCCTTTTCAGATAGCCGCAGAGCTCCCTGACCTGCCCGGCATCATTTGATTTGGGGTCGGTGACGGCAGGCGTGAACAGGAGTTCCAGCAGTTCCCCCTTCCGCAGGTCCTCTTCGGGAACATAGTATTTCCTCGCCTTGAACACTGCCGACACTGTTTCGGAGATCTGCGGGTCATTCTTCGCAAGGTGCTTGAATATGCTGGAAGAGAGTATCGACCTGACCTGACTGTGGTAGAACAGGGTCCTGCCGTCCTTCTGCCTCAGGTGCATCTGCATCGAGAAGACAGTGGAAAGGAAATCGAAGAAGGAACAGTCCTTCATCGGGAATCCCATAGTGACGTTGATGTCCTTGACGGAGGCCGGAATCGAATTCAGCACAGGCACCAAAAGGCTTTCGTCGGGAATTACGACAGCGTAGGAGTCGTCCTTCAGGATCGAAGGCAGGAGCTTGGCCTGCCCGACCGATGAAGGGACGCTGATGACCTCGAAGGCCGGCCGGCCAAGCCCTTCCGGATCGAAGGTGAAGGCCTGGGGGAACTCGAGGACATTGGAAGACATAAAGAATGAACTCTTGTTGTCCGGGTCCTTGACCATAGTCGAGGAGTAGTCCCAGCAGAATTCGGCCATTCCGGCATCCCGCATTTTCTTCATAACGGTCTTCTCGCACTCATTCAGGGCGTTCAGTCCTACGAACACGAAGCGCTCCGTCTCCGGGAATGACTCGGCCATCACATCCGCCGCCGTACCGGTCCTGACCCTGTCGGCGAGGCTGCGGTAGATCATGCCCTCGTAGGCCTTGCCCTTCCCTTCAAGGACGGAACGGAAGGACCTGTAGAGAGGGAGAAGGATGTTCCAGATCTGCAGGAAGTTCTCCTTCACGTCGATTCCGCTGCCGCCCGGCAGCTTGCGGGACTCCGGGCTGAAATGGTTCAGGAAGGCGGCCAGAGCCTCCCTCTGCACGGGAGTGAGATAAGAGAAACTGTCCTGGATGGCCTTGAAATCGGCCACATTGGTGAACAGCTGCTCCGGATCGGCCAGATACTTGTCCACATCGTCGAAATCCCCGAGGATGACATCCCCCCAGAAAACGAAGTCGTCCAGGGACTCCGCCTTCGGATAGATGGCCTTGTAGCAGTCGTACAATTCCAGCAGGAGGTCCACCCTGTCGGAGGTCTGGAGTCCGGAAAGCCGGGAGAAGAAATCGTTGATAGTGTACATCGCCGGAGCGAAGACCGGCTTCCCCGACTTGCTCACTGCCTCTCCGAGATACTTCTTGAAGAAGACCAGGCTTCTTCTGTTCGGGAAAATGAAGCACAAGCGGGAGACATTGCTGCCTTCCGCCATATAATGAGATGCCACTTGTGAAAGAAAAGGTGTCATAAGCCTATGTCGTCCTCCGTCAATCCGAATTGTTCCATTATGTCATCTGGAATATCCTCCACCCCAGTGTTGAAGTCTATCCGGTCCCAGGCATCCTCCATTGACCTGCGGTCTTTCTTGGTGGGGCGTCCCATGCCCCTGTCCCTTTTCAGGAAGAAGGTCTCCACCGGGGCCCGGAGCTTGTCGATTTCCGACTGCGGAGTGAGATTGTCGGCATATTCGGGGACCAGCTTCGCGCCGACCCGCCTGTCGAGGACCGCCTTTACCCTGTAGGTGTAAAGAACCGCACCCTTCCGCACTTCGATGACTTCGCCCTCCTTCACGGGACGTGAAGGCTTTGCATTGGCCCCCGAGACCTTCACCTTGCCGCCCTTGCAGGCATCAGTGGCCTCTGTCCTGGTCTTGAATACACGAATCGCCCAAAGATATTTGTCTATCCGTTCCATAAGACTTTGCGTCAGAGAATGCGGTTTTCATCTTGCTTGTCCGGCTCATCCGGATCCCGGTCTTCATAATAGTCGTCATCATCGTCCAAGTTCTCGATGAAAGTCTCGAGCAGGACCGTACCCTCCTTCCGCGGAACCAGAGAGTACTCATCGACCTCGACCGGAACCAGGACATTCCCCCCGGCCGGGATGACCAGCTCCAGCTGTCCTCCCTTCTCGTCCGGACACTGCAGGGAGAACTCTCCCGAGATGCAGCTGTACAGATTGAAGGAATCATTGCCGGTGCAGGAGACGCGAAGAGGGGATCCGAGAGCGACCCTGTTGACGTGGAACTCCGGGCCGGAGACGAGCACGTCGCCTTCAAGAGCTTTGGGAACGATCGGGGAAAAATCGACGTAGGAAATCGAATAATCAAGGAGAAGACACTCCCCTTCCGGCAATTCTACGCCCCAGTTGTGGAGTTCGTCGGCCGCCGGAGAGTCCTCGGAGATTTCGAGGATGTCCAGCCCGGGAGAGCAGGCGAAGACGACACCCGGATTGATGAGGTAAAACTCACCGGCTTTCGGATGGACGACATTGAGCACTTCAGCGATCGTGTTGTCCTGACATCTGCGGTAAAACTCTTCAGCAGTAATCCGCCTTGACAAACCCAGATAGAAGAAAGCGCCAGGCTCCACGTTCCGGATGTACCATAAGGCCTTCTTTCCGAGGCAGGAGCAAACCCCATCGGCATCGTCATCCGTCAGGCCAACGCACAGAGGCTGCATTGCATGTGCCTGAATCCTCCTGACCATGACCGGGAATTGGAAGTTATTATTGTTGAATATGCAATCCCCGCTGATTCTTTCCATAAACACTGACATGACCTCTTCGAAGGAGTTGCCTTCGAGCCACCCGTTGAGCACCTTGTTGTCATAGTCCACAGAAAGATAATACTCGAAATTACCCCAGTAGTTCTCTTTCACTGTCGTACTAAAAAGGAAAGGATACAGCTTCCTGTCATTCTCAAAATCAAAGCGCATAATCATTCTGGCTGCCTTCCGTTTGATTCAGGAAGACAGCCAGTCAAATATAGAAAAGAAAGACGGTAAAACCAATCAAAAATTCACGTCCTCCTGAAATATTGTCAGAAGGTGAACTTCAGCATAAGCTGGAGACGGGTATTGAGGACATCCTCAAGGTCTCCTCCGACTTTTCCGTCAGACTGGAGCGTGCCGTAACGGGCATTCGTCAGTTCGCACTCGGCTCCGACTGTGAATTTGCCGATGTTGCGGAAGACGGTAGGAGTAAGCCTCCAGACGCTCTTGACGTTGTTGCGGCTGTTGGAACAGAACCAGTAGTTCCCTGTGATTTCCTTGTTCACGCCGAAGTTCTGGATGTAACCGGCAAAGAGGACTCCCTGCCACTTCTTTCCGTATGAAAGGCTGAGCCAGGTAGATGAACTTGTGTTCGGGGTGTACTCGAAATCCTCGCTGGAAGTACCGCCGGTCACTGCATAGCCGCCTGTAAGGTTGAGATGCGAACCGTTCTGTCCGTAGGTAGTCTTTGCCTTGACTGAGAAGAGGCCCTTCTTGTACTGGGCGTAGGCGAAGACAAGGCTGCTGTTGACTCGGTTCCCTCCTGCGTAAGGCTTGATTGAAACGAAGTCGTAGCCCAGACGGAAGAGAGTGTGCTCGCCGCTGTAATTGAAACCGAGATAGATCTCAGGGATGCCGCCGTTCCTGATGTAGTTGGCGCTTGCGCCTTCAGGACCGCAGGAAGTGTACTGCATCTGCCAGATTGCTGCGGCAGTCAGCGAGAAGTTCTTGCCGAGAGGGGAATCCCACTGTGCAAGAGGAGTGCGGGAGAAGGCTCCGAACGGGGCGCCGGTGTTGAGGGAAAGTACGTCCGGCATGTCGGCTGCAAGAGGATGCCAGGCCTGGCCTACCTTGAGGGAACCGATTTTGTCGCCTTTGGAGTTCTCGAATCCGAGATTCATGTAAGCCTGACGCAGACGCAGGTTCGCTGTACCGGTGACTCCGGAGACTCCGTTGTAGAAGTCGGCCTCAATCTTGGCGGATGCAGTCATATTGCCGAATCTGTAACCGTCGGCATTGACCCAGAGACGGGATGTCATTGCAGTGAAATGATAGGTCGTACCGTTTCCGCTCTGCTCCTCGAGAGGAATGTATGAGAAGAGTTCTCCCCTTCCGGAAAGCATATCCTTGGTATCGAGGTGGGCATAAGTGCGGATGAAACCTCCGACTGTGATTTTTGCAGGAGTTTCCTGCGCCGTTGCAGCCACGCAGAGGAGGAGAGAGGCTGCGGCAAATAAGATTTTTTTCATATCGTAAATGCTTTTACAATTTTTTCAGGAGTTGCAAATATAAGACTATTACCCCAAAAAGCAAACAAAAAGGGGCCTTATCAGCCCCTTTATACTCAAAAAGTATTTCCTCAGATTGCAGCCTTGACTGAATCCACGGCCACTGAAAGTGTGTCTGAGACGGTCTGAACAGCCTCTGAGGCACTCTGCGCTGCCTGTCCGGCCATATCGACGGCGGTCTGTGCCGCTGCCGGGATTTCGAACGGGAATATCTTGGTGAGCCAGAAGAAAGCGAGCACGAATCCTACGACGCCGATGATGATGCCGACCTTGACCATATCGACGGTCTTA
The DNA here is from genome assembly GCA_051878295.1 of Candidatus Cryptobacteroides sp. Taxonomy (GTDB): domain Bacteria; phylum Bacteroidota; class Bacteroidia; order Bacteroidales; family UBA932; genus Cryptobacteroides. Next base: position 48,689 of record JBJEJV010000018.1, on the reverse strand, counting down.
ACCATACCCGTTGCGGAGGCAATGGCATTCGGAGGCGTGGAAATAGGAAGGAGCATCGCGATGGACGCACAGGTAGCCACGAATATGATCATGGCCTGAGTTCCTCCCACAGCAAGGAATGAAGCGTTGGATGCCGCTGCCGGATCCTCCATCGCGGTTGCGACGACGATGAGGATAGGGATGAGCAGGGCCGCCGTAGCGGAGTTGCTGATGAAGTTGGAGAGGAAGTAGCAGACGAGACCTGCGACGATGAACACGATGATGATGTTCATCGAGCCGAACGGAATGGCATTGATGAGGACTTTGGCAAGGCCGGTGCCCTGGAGGTCGGTTCCGAGTGCGAAACCTCCGGCAACGAGCCAGAGAACGCTCCAGTTGATGTCCTTGATGTCGTCCTTGCTGAATATTCCGAGAGCCGCGAAGACACCCAGCGGGATGAGGGCGACCACATTGGAACTGATGTGGGTAATCTGCTCGGTAGCCCAGAGCAGGATGGTCCCAAAGAAGGTGACCCAGACCACGATGGTCTTCCAGTCGGTCTTGCGCTCGCTCGGCTTGATTTCAAGCTGGAGTTCCTTCGTCTTGAAAGGGAAAAGGAGCATCAGGACGACCCAGGCCACAAGAATCATGATGAGGACGTAAGGAATCATATGGGCTGCCCAGCTGGCGAAAGTCACATCGAATCCGGCCTCGCCGAGGAACTTGACGGCCGTGGCGTTAGGAGGGGTTCCGATGGTGGTTCCGATACCTCCGACGTTTGCTGCCACAGGGATTGAAAGGGCCAGGCCGACCTTTCCCTTGTCATCGTCAGGAAGACCGCGGAGGACAGGGGTGAGGAGGGCGAGCATCATTGCGGCAGTCGCGGTATTGCTCATGAACATCGAGAACAGGGCTATCACTATGAGGAATGCGAGAAGCACGGACCAGGACTTCTTGAAAGGCTTCAGGAGGAAGCGGGCAAGAGTGACGTCGAGACCGTACTTCGTGGCCATGTTGGCAAGGACGAAGCCGCCGAGGAAGAGCATTACGACCGGATCCGCAAAGGCGGACATTATGCTCTTGTAAGGGACGAGCTGGCCGGCATCAGGAGAGCACAGGAAACCTATTCCCTTGTCCGACACTATGAGTAGGGAGAATACGATGATGAGGAGGGATGTTGTCCAGTTCGGGATGATCTCGAACATCCACATCAGGGCAGCAAAGACGAAGAGCGCGATGACTCTCTGCTGGGTAGCTGTAAGGGCCTCGATACCGAAGAAGGAGGTCGGGACGGCCCAAAGGAAAATGGTAATTGCAAGCACTAATGGCAGAAGGACAAAGAGCTTGACATTGAATTTGTTCTTTTGCATGATGTTATCGTTGCAGCGTATTTAATTCGCGGGATATTGTTTACCAGACGAAATTGAACTTGATGTCGGCAGGAATCAGTTCAAGCCTGATGTTGTGTCTGTCAGCTTCAAGGTCGTCGTCGATCTCGGTGTAGGTGTCGAAGAATTCCTTGGCCCTCTGGAAATCGCCGAGAGCCTGGATTTCCAGAAGTTCGGCGGCGAGGTCGCGGACTGCGGAGTCGGCATTGTCCCAGTTGATGGAATAGGTACCGTTGTTGTGGCGTGAGAAAGCGCCTTTCTGCTTCAGATAGTTGTAGCAGATGAGGTTGCCCTGTCCGACTACACCATTGTCTCCGAAACGTGAGGCACGCAGTACGCCGGTCACGAAGGTCGCGAAGGCGTTCTTTCCGGTCACGATGTGCTCGTTCTCGACTTCGTGAATCAGATGGTTTGTGAAAAAGACTCCGAGAATGAGGGCTTTGGCCTCTTCGATAGGAACCGAATAGTTGCCGAGGGCCTCATCCACGAATGCGCCCTGGACAGTCTGCTTGACACCGAGGCCGTGCGAAACTTCGCGGAAGGCCACGTTCCAGAAAAAGGCGTCGTTGTCCACGAGATCCCTGTCGTCGAAGGAAAGCATAAGCTGTCCGAGCGGGAATATGATGTGGTTGAACTTGGCGTTGATAACATTCCTCATCAGAATGGTGCGGGTACCGACTTCCGCCTGCACTGCAGGGTCGAAAGGAAGGTTGATGGCCATATCCTTGATTGCGGCATTTGCCTCTCCGGAATAATAGAGGGCGTCGCAAACGAATATGTTGGAGTGAGAACCCGGAGTGAAGGAACTCTTGTATTCTTCCTTGCAAGGAAGGTCCTCCTGCATCTTGCCCACCATAGCGGTGAACTTGCTCACGCGCTCGGTAAGGTCCATATCCTTCAGCACGACGTAGGCGCTGTAGGATCTCTTGATTCCGAAACGGTCGTCATCCTTGTCCTCATTCGGGCCGATGACAAGGTCCATGCGGCTGTCGTCCATCGCAAGCCACTTCTCCTCGCTGTTCCGGTAGTCATCGGTGGCGAGGGCCTCGGCCTCGGCGAGAAGATACTCCCTCACCGAAGGTACGATGGTGATGTCGGCAGCGGCGCGGAGGTAGTTGCAGATTTTCTCCACGTGTTCAGCATACTCCTCGTGGTACCAGACGCACTTGAGATTGCCTTCCTCATCCCTGCGGACAAGAGTGTAGGGGCTGAACTTGTCCGGATCGTCGAAAGCCTTGAACTCCTCGTCGGACATCAGTTCCGGATAGAAACAGGCGCCTTTCGGCTTGTACCAGGTGTAGCCTTTCAGAAATGACTTGCCGGTAAGACGGTCCCACGGCCCATAATTTATCATGGCGTAGTCCTTCTCCGGCCCGTCAGGAATGGCGTCGATCAGGCTCTTGTCTCCAAAGGCCTGTTTCCAGTAGATTTTGTCAGCCTCAATGGCAGCGAACCTGTAGAGGTTCAGAACCTCCTTTCCGTTGTCACTGATTCCGTCAAGAAGGCCGGTTTCCTCCTTTCCGATGTCAACTGTGACATAGTCGGCAAAGCGGGAATACCTCTTGGCTTCGCTGCAACCGACCAGGAGCGGGACGGCTGCAAGCAAAAGGAAAATCTTGCGTTTCATATTGTTGATCATGCCTTGATGTTTCGGGAAAATATCAGCCGCAGGCTAACCGATGAGGCCGTTGGAGCCAAGAACGATCAGCATCAGGTAGCCGAGGACAAGACCGCAGATACCCATTATGAGACCGGTCTTGATCATGTCCTTCTGCTCGAAAAGGCCGGTGGAAGCCGCGATGGCGTTCGGCGGAGTGGAAATCGGGAGCACCATACCGAGGGAAGAACCGATGGCGACACCGATGAGGAGGGTTGAAACACCTCCGAGAGGAGCCAGATTCTCGGCCACTTCCAGGCTTGAACCCACTGCTGCAAGAATAGGGACGAGCAGGGATGCGGTGGCGGTGTGGGAGATGAAGTTGGCCATTGCGTAGCAGATGAGGCCGGAGCCTACTACCATCACCACTGCCGGCCAGCTTTCGAACGGAATGGCCGCAATGAGGGTCTTCGCAAGACCGGTTTCCTGCAGGGCGACGCCGAGGGCGAAACCGCCGGCGACCATCCAGAGGACGCTCCAGTTGATTTCCTCGAGGTCACGCTTGGTGAGGATGCCGCAGATTGCGAAGACTCCGACAGGGAGCATCGCAACGACATTGGAATTGACACCGACAGCCTTGTCAAGAACCCACAGGAGGACGGTGACGGCAAAAGTCACATAGACGACGATGGAACGCCAGTCCTTCTTGGTCTCGCCTTCGATTTTGAGTTCTATGGTCTTGGCCTTGAAAGGGAAGAGCTTGATCAGCATCACCCAGCCGATGAGGAGAAGTATCACTGTAAGAGGGACCATGAAGGCCATCCACTGGCCGAAGCCCACATTTATTCCGATTTCACCCATATACTTGAGGGCAATCGCATTCGGAGGCGTGCCGATTGGCGTTCCCATACCTCCGATGTTGGCCGCGATAGGAATCGACAGCGCAAGGGCGATCTTTCCCTTTCCGTCTGCCGGCAGAGCCTTGAGGATAGGAGCCAGCAGGGAGAGCATCATTGCGGCGGTGGCGGTGTTGCTGAGGAACATCGAGAACACTCCGGTCACCAGGATGAATCCGAGGGTGACGAACTTCGGGTTGTTTCCGAAAGGCTTCAGCATAACCCTTGCGAGAGTGAGGTCCAGGCCGCTCTTCGAGGCTGCAATCGCGAGGACGAAGCCTCCGATGAACAGCATGATGATCGGGTCCGCGAAACAGTGCAGCAAGGACTTGTAGCTGGTCATCGTTCCGAGGAGGGTCGGGTTGCCCTGCCTGAAGAAAATCAGGCTGCTGTCCGATGTCATGAAGAGGAGCAGGACCACGACAAAGACCGAAGTGGTCCAGGCCGGCACGGCCTCGAAGAGCCACATCAGGATGGCGAAGATGAAGATGGCCATTGTCCTTTTCTGGATCAGGGTGAGTCCGGCAATCCAGTTTTCAATCGGAAGGCAACACACCAGCAGGGCTGTGACGATGGCGACAGTCAGCTTGATTGCCCTGGATACATTTTTGTTTTCTGTTTTGAACTGCTTCTTCCATTCGTGGTAAGATTCCACAAGATGGTAACCGGGAAAGCTCTTGAACATGATAATTGACTTTCAAAAAAATGTACTTCCTAAAAGGGGGCTCAAATTTAGGCAATTTTAACATCTCCACCAAATAATCGGAGCTCTTCCTTCCGTACTTCCGCACAATTCCCCGGCTATGGCAGGACTCTCGTGAAAGGGCCTTCAGGATTTCCTGACCATTTGAACAGCAAAGCGCTACAGGATTCTCCATCCTGTGGAGAACGGCTGTTGGAGGAGATAAACCAGAGGCCGTCCCCCAGCGGACACAGGCCTGTCGAGCCCAATGGGAAACGCCAGCCGGAGACTGCTGTGGAAGAGTCGTACATCGGGTTTATGAAGTAAGGTTCTTCCGCTTCCACCAGGCTCAGCTGAAGATGCCGGCTTCTGTCGGAACCTCCCCTGAGAGAAGCCTTGAAAGGCTTCTGCCCTCTCCGGAAAGCGAAGAGGGAATAATTCGGGAACTCTTCCTTTTTCCCGGGGTAAACCGCCATGAAGAAACAGTCGGTGTAGGGGTCGTAGGCAAGATTCTGGACCCCGTAGTCGGTGTTGCCTGTGAATATGAAATATTCCTTCAAAGGCCCGGCAGGTCCGCTGTCGTGGGCGTCTCCGTATATGAGGGGGCGCGAGAGGGCCTCCAGCTCTTCGAGGTCATAGCACTGGATCACCTGATAGTCGTTGTCGCTGCGGGTCTTGTCGCCGTAGATGCCGTAGGCGACGTAGAGGAAGAGCTTTTCCGGCACGGCTTCCCCGGCACGGCGGCCGTAGCGCGCGGGAGACGGATGGGCGATTCCGGGGGCGACAGTGACCCCGTCGATTCCGGAGCAGGCGTAGCGGTGGGGAGCGCCGTCCTTTCCGCAGGCCGAATAATCCTCAACCACCTTCCTCAGGCATACGCTGCGGAAAACCTCGCTGTTCTCCGGGTCGCAGCCCGTCCCCTCCAGCCGGTCCACGTCGATAATCGCGATGTAGAACCTCGTGTCCGCCCGGGAGACGGTGCTGACGGAAAGGGAGCGGGCGATCCCGGCTCCTATTTCGTCATCCTTGCATTCGAGCGAGGCATAGACCTTCCTGTCCTGCGGATTGAAGCAGATAGCCCCCAGATGGCCCTGAATCCGGTCTATGGAGGCCAGCACCTTCCCGTTCCGGTCAACTTTCAGGAAACGGCTGGTGAAGGAGAGGTACAGGCAGTCCTTCTCACTGTCGTAGGCTATGCCCTGGACGTGATGTCTCTGGCCTCCCACGTAGATGGAATCGGGGTATCCGGTGGCCGCCTTCAAAGGCGACAGGGCCAGCAGGGCCGCAAATGCAAGGAGTATTCTTTTCATAACCCTGCAAATATAGGAGTTTATCCTTCAGGAATATGCCTGTCCGGAAAACCGGGAAGCTTTTTAAATGTCTGCCGCGCTTGTTTATAGGGGAATATCGAAACAGTTCCGGCTGCCGGAGAGCGGGCTTGGCCCGGCCCTGTGACCGACGAAGCGGAAGAAAATGGCCGGAAAGGCAATTCCGAAAGCGCTTCTAAATGGTCTTGCGATAGCTTAGGACAGCCCAGGTGGTCGTGGCCGCACCCAGGCCGAGCAGACAGACAAGGTCCTTCCAGACATCGGCGAGGGTGCATCCTTTCAGGAACACCCCGCGCATGGCATCTGCGAAATAGCGGAGCGGATTCGCGTAAGTCATCACCTTTGCCCAGCCCGGCATCGATTCGACGGGAGTGAATATGCCGCTCATCAGCATGAAAATCATACTGAAAAACCAGATGACGAACATCGCCTGCTGGGCATTGTCGCTGTAGTTGGAAATCAGCAGGCCGAAGGAGGCCATCACAAGGATGTGCGCGAGAGTGAATATCACGATGGTCAGATAGCTGCCCCGGCAGCTGTAGCCGAAGACAAGATAGGCCAGCAGCAGACAGGAGAACATCATAAAATAGGCCACGGCCACGTAAGGGACCATCTTGCAGATGACGAATGTGGCCGGTTTGACCGGAGTCACGTTGATCTGCTCGATTGTTCCCTTCTCCTTCTCGGACACGATGTTCAAAGCCGGCAGGAAGCCGCACATCATCGTCAGGGCTATCACTATCAGGGCCGGAATCATATAGAGCTTGTAGTCGAGATGCGAATTGTAGCGGAAACTCTCCCGGATTTCAGTCCCGGAAGACAGGACGGCCTGCCGTCCCGACATATTCAGATGCTCCGCGACGAAGCCGCCCACGCAGGCATTGAGGTACTGCGCTCCGATGCTCCCCCTGGTGCCGTTGACCGTGTTCACACGTATCCTGACGGGCATCGGTGAGGATGTCTCTTCCGCATTCTGGAGATAGTCTGCGAAACCCTCCGCCACAGTGAGCACGGCATCCACCCTGCCCCGGTCCATCAGTTTCTGCGCCTCGAGGTCCGAGCCGCAGACATCCTCGATTTTGAACCAGCCGCTCGAAGCGCATTTCTCGAGCAGCAGGGAGGAACTCACGGAACGGTCATTGTCCACCATTGCGACCTTGATGTTCCGTACCTCCATATTGGCTGCGAATGGAAATACGAGGATTATCAGGAAGGGGAACATCATGACCATACGCGGCATTCCCGGATCCCTGAAGAATTGCTTGAACTCCTTTTTCAACAGATACTTCCACATAGCTTCTACAATCTGGTCTTGAATTTTCTGATGCTCACCCAAAGCAGGAAGACCATCATCGAGGTCAGGATGGTCAGTTCAGTCATTATTGAAGAGAGGCCGGCTCCCTGGATCATTATCCTCTTGACCATAATGATGTACCACTTGGCCGGGATGATGTCTGAAAGAATCTGCAGGGCCAGCGGCATGCTCTCGCAAGGGAAGATGATTCCGGACAGCATCATCGTAGGCATGGTAAGTCCCATTCCGCAAAGCAGCATGGCCGTCTGCTGCGTCCGGGAAATCATCGAGATGAGCAGTCCCAGGCCCAGCGAAGTGCCCACGAAGATGACCGACACGACCGTCAGCAGCAGGAGGCTTCCGTTGACCGGGACCCCCATCACATAGTGGGACAGCAGCAGGACGCTCACAAAGTTCACGAGGGACAGCACGAGGTAAGGCACGATTTTGCTCAACACTATCCAGAAGGGCTTGACCGGGGAGACGAGGACGAGTTCCATCGTGCCCAGTTCCTTCTCCCGCACAATCGAGACGGAGGTCATCATCGAACAAATCAGCATCAGAATCAGGCCGATGACTCCGGGGACGAAGTTGTAGGAGGAGTTCATGGCAGGATTGTACATCAGCTGGACGTTCGGAGTGAAGGAGGCCTGTCCCGAATTTATCACGCCCTTGATGTAGCTGGTAACTGTCTGGGAGGAGTTCGGATCAGTTCCGTCAGCCACAATCCGGATGCAGGGCCTGTCCGCACGTCCCAGCCGGGCGGAGAAGTCCGCGTCGAAGCAGATGACGGCCTTGGCGCGGCCTGAACGTATCCTTCCGTCTATCTCGGAAACGGAAGCGAGATGCCTGCCTGTTTTGAGATAGGGGTTCCTGTCGATTCTTTCCACGATGCTGCGCACGGAAGGGTCGGCGGCATCCCCGACGTAGTCCACCACGGCATTGTGGACTTCGGTGCTGAGGGCGAATCCGAAAAGCACAATCTGCACGACCGGCATCACCAGTACTATGAGCATGGTCCTGACATCCCTGAAGATGTGCTTGAATTCCTTGATTATGAATGCTGAAATCTCTTTCATTGTCCGTTCCTCGCCTTTCCGGCAATCTTTGCGAAGACTCCGTCCATCGTCTCTGCGGAATATGTCCGCTTGAGTTCCTCCGGCGAGCCGAGCGCTTCGATCCGGCCGTCAACCATTATCGAGACCCGGTCGCAGTATTCGGCCTCGTCCATGTAGTGAGTGGTGACAAAGACAGTCACCCCGCGCGAAGCGGCATCGTAAATCATCTCCCAGAACGCCCTCCGCGTGAGCGGATCCACCCCTCCGGTGGGTTCGTCAAGGAATATGATTTCAGGTTCGTGGATCATCGCGACGCTGAAGGCGAGCTTCTGCTTCCAGCCCAGGGGGATGTCCTTCACGAACATGTCGCGGGCCGAGTCCAGCCCCAGAGTCTTGAGCATCGAATCCGTCTTCAGGCGGATCCGTTCATCATCCAGGCCGTAGATGCCTCCGAAGAGCTCGATGTTTTCCCAGACTTTCAGGTCGGGATAGAGAGAGAACTTCTGGCTCATGTAGCCGATGTGCTTCTTGATTGCCTCCTGGCCGTTCCTGATGCTGCATCCTGCCACCGTGCCGTCTCCGGAAGTCGGGAGGCTCAGACCGCAGAGAATCCTCATCGCAGTGGTCTTGCCCGCTCCGTTCGCCCCGAGGAAGCCGAAAATCTCACCCTTATAGACATCGAAGGAGATGTTGTCCACCGCGGTGAAATTCCCGAACTTCTTGACAAGGTTCCTTATGCTGACTGTAGTCTCACCCGTTTTCATGGCCGCACATATTGATAAAGCAATCTTCGATTCCCGGGACTGCCGGAAGGACCTCGCAGGACTCCAGACCCTTCAGGCGGAGCTCGCGGAGGAGCGCGGCCCCGTCAGGCCCGTCCGCGGCCACTCCCACGTGGCATTCGCTTCCGAAGGAATGGCAGTGCACCACTCCCTCGAGAGGGCGCAGCGCCTCAATGATGGCGAACATATCTCCGCCCCTTGCGGAATAGAGCCGGTACGGGTAGCGGGACACGATTTCAGAAGGCTTGCCGCATTCCATAATCTTTCCGTCGAGTATGAGGGCGATACGGTCGCAGAGGGCGGCCTCGTCCATATACGGAGTAGAGACCATTATTGTCACTCCTTTCTCCCTGATTCTCTTGAGCATCGTCCAGAACTCCCGCCGGCTGACGGCATCCACTCCGGTTGTAGGCTCGTCGAGGAAGAGCACCTCAGGCTTGTGCACCAGGGCGCAGCACAGCGCGAGCTTCTGCTTCATTCCCCCGGAGAGGTCCCTCGCCCTGCGTTTGGAGAACTTCTCTATCTGCGAATATATCTCCTTGATGGTGTCATAGTTCTCTTCCACGGTAGTCCCGAACACCGTCGCGTAGAAATTCAGGTTCTCTTCGACGCTGAGGTCCTGGTAGAGGGCGAAATGCCCCGGCATATAGCCTATCCGGCGGCGGATTTCCGAATATTCCGAAACCACGTCCCGGCCGTCCACGCTCGCCAGTCCGCTGTCCGCGAGAGTAAGGGTGGTGAGAATCCTGAACAGGGTGGTCTTGCCGGCGCCGTCCGGTCCGATCAGGCCGAAGAGCTCGCCCTTCCCTATCGTAAGGCTGACATCCTCAAGAGCCCGCACCTTCCGGTAGGACTTGCCGACACCCTCGACTATGATTGAAGCCTCCTGCATAGCGGTCATTTTACCACATAGGCGTACATTCCGAGCCTGAGGCTGCCGTCATTAGGGACCGAGACCTTGACGGCATAGACCAGGTCCGCACGTTCATCCCTCGTCTGGATGTTCTTCGGAGTGAATTCGGCCTGCTCGCTGATCCAGGTCAGCCTGCCCGTGTACTTCTTCGGGGATTTCGTGCCGTCGTCCGGGATGACCGTCAGTTCGTCGCCGATGCTCAGGCCAGCAAGCTGCCCGGTGGTGAAATAGGCCCTGACATAGACCCGGTCCATGTCGGCCATCTTGAAGAGAGCCTTGCCGGCCGTCACGCTTTCGCCCTCCTCGGCATATTTGGTCAGGACAGTGCCGTTTGATGGAGCCACGATGCGGCAGCGCCTCAACTGGTCCCTGCGCTGTTCGAGCTGGATGCCGGCGGTGGCGATTTCGGACAGCACGGACTTGTTGCTGCGTTCCCAGCTCTGTTTCTGGGCAGCAATCTGGGCCTCCAGGACGGCTATCTTGTCCTCGAGATCCTCAACCTGCTTGCGGGAGGCCGCATTGTCTTCAAGCAGTTTGGAGTAGCGTGCAAGGTCGTTCCTGAGTCCAGCGAGCTGGGCCACGTTGGGTTCCGACTGCCTTGCCACGTCGATGAGTTTGGAGTTCATTCCCGAAATCCTCTCCTCCAGTTCGCACACCTGGAGATAGGTCTGGACGGAGTCTATCGCTCCTATGACCTCCCCGCCGGCAAGCCTGTCCCCCTCTTCGATTCCGAGAGAGAGGATTCTTCCGCCCGCTTCGGCAGAGACCGTGATCTGGACCGCGTCGATCTGCCCGCAGGCATCGAACTCGATTTCGTTCTTGCAGGACACAGCGACAGCTGATGCGGCCGCCGCCGTGAGGATGATTCTGAATCCTGTTTTCATATTCACTTGCCCAATGTATTTTTCAATTCGTAAACTGCCATTATGTACTGTACCTCGTGCAGGCGCTTGTCCGCCATCGCCTTGAATTCTTCATCCAGAAGGTTGAGATAGTCGTTCATCTTGATCGCGCCCTCGCGGTACTGCTTTTCAGCCGATTCCCTGATGCTGCGGCGCAGCTCGATGATTGCATCGTCGTCGGCCAGGACCTCGGCCGCCTTCTCCAGATCGTTCCGCTTCTGCTCCGACTCCACCATCGTGTTGAGCAGGAAAGTGCTGCGGCTCGTTTCAATCCTGCCGGCATCGGCATCGGCCTTGCGCCTGTCGTTCTTCAGGGTGTAGAGAGAGCCCAGGGACCATTGGAGCTTCAGTCCTGCGACGAAATACGGATCGAACTCACCGGAAAGCATATTCAGGCCCGGCCTTCCGTAACCGGCCTGCAGATTGAGGTTGAGCCGCGGCGAGGCGGCTGCGCCGAGCTGACGGCGCTGGCTTCCGACCTGCTCGATCTGGGCGTCGTAGAGCGCAAGTTCGGGACGGTCAGGTCCGGTGCCTTCCTCGGGCACGGCAGGATTCTCCGGCACGACAAGTTCGCTTCCTTCGAGATCCGAGCCCACGAGCAGGCTGAGCATCCGGAGGTAGGCCTTCCGGTCGGAAAGGATCTGCTTTCTCTGCTGCTCGCAGGAGAGAAGGCTGACGCTGACCTGGTCCACGTCCGAGGCGAGAGCCACTCCGGCTTCCGCGAGGGACCTGGTCTCCTCCAGGCTGCGGTTCAGGCTCTGTTTCATCAGCCCGTTGAGTTCCAGCTGTTTGTCCAGCAGGACTATTCCGAGAAAGACGGACTGCACCTTGGAGCGGAGAGGGTAAATGTTGACCTCCAGCTGGCGGCGCTTCACTTCCGCCCCCGTCCTCGCGAGGTCCTTGCGGCTGGCCGCCGTGCCTCCGTCCCAGAGCGGCTGGGTCAGGTCGGCGGTGAAGCCGTACTGGTCGTGCGGGATGTTGAATTCAAGGCCAGGGATGTCCACAGGAATCTCCACCACGTCCGACTGCCAGCTTGCCTTTCCGGAAATGTTCAGCTGCGGCACCCAGGAAAGGGAAGCGTTGGAGAGATCGTACCTCTCCGCCGCGTCGATCAAGTCATATTCCTTGATCTGGGGATAGTTGGCCACGGCCATTTCGACACAATCCCCGATGGTGAGCTGTGCGCTGGCCAGAACCTGAAAGGACAGCAGCAGGACGGCCAGAGCGATGTTTCTGTATAGTTTCATTTTGAAGGTAATGTCAGTCTTGAAACAATCATTGCCACCGCCTCGCGCTTCCTCTCTTCGAGGAAGGCCTTCTCTTCGGCTTCGTCCATCCTGACGAGATTGCCCAGGACAGGCTCGAAGAATATGTGGGAAGTGCAGACGCTCACGATGTCCACAAGGAGGGCGTCGAAGCGGACCTCTCTGATCTGGGAATCCCTGATGGCCTTTTCGGTACGGTCCCGGTGGGCCCTCAGCAGAGGGCCGAGATAGCGGCCGAATTCGGAGACGTAGGTTTCCAGCAGGTCCGGCCTTTCATTGGCGACTTCAAGGAAGAGGGACAGATGCCCCCGGTGCTCGTTGAAGAAGTCGAAGCATATTTCCGTGACCTTCCCTATCACGCTGAGGTCATAGGCATCCGGGACCATTATGGCCTTGAGGCTCAGACGTACCTCATCCACATAGGAATCGAATACTTTGAGGAATATCTGTTCCTTCGTCCGGAAATAGTAGTGGAGCATGGCGTGGGTCACGCCGGCACGGGCCGCGATGAGCTTGGTGGTCGCCCCTTTGAATCCTTTCTCCGCGAACAATATCTCCGCAGCCTTCAGGATGTCCTTTTCCTTGTTGTCTTTCCTGTTCATTTCCAATCAGTCCGATTTTACTAACCGCTTTGTTTAACAACACTGTTAACAAATGCAAATATATTCTTCATCCGCGAATATTCAAAGACTTTGCAGGAAAAAAAGGCGACCCTCAAGTCCTCCGACTTTCGGGCCGCCCGCTCAATCATATTCCTTGAATATGTCAGATTACTCCCTGCTCGAGCATTGCCGTGGCGACTTTCATGAAGCCTGCGACATTCGCGCCCTTCACATAGTCCACTGTACCGTCAGGCCTGAGCCCGAACTTGACGCACTGCTCGTGGATGTTCTGCATAATCCAGTGCAGCTTCTGGTCAACCTCGGAGGCGGACCAGCTGATGTGGGCCGCGTTCTGGGTCATTTCGAGACCGGAAGTGGCGACTCCGCCGGCGTTGACGGCCTTGCCCGGAGCGAAGATCACTCCGTTGTTCTGGAAGAAATGAATCGCTTCCGGACGGCAGCCCATATTGGAGACCTCGCAGCAGCACCAGCAGCCGTTGGCCTTCAAGGTCTTGGCGTCTTCCTCGTCCAGTTCGTTCTGGAAAGCGCAAGGGAGGGCGATGTCGCAAGGAATCGACCACGGCTTCTTGCCCGGAATGAAGGTGGCCTTGTCCGGGAACCTGGTGGCCATATCCTCTACCCTGTCACGGTTGGACGAGCGCATTTCGAGCATATATTCATTCATCTCCTCGGTAACTCCGTCAGGGATGCTGCAGACTCCGTCCGGGCCTGAAATGGCCACGACTTTCGCCCCGAGCTGGTTGGCCTTCTTGACAGCGCCCCAGGCCACGTTGCCGAAGCCGGAAACGCAGAGCCTCTTGCCTTCGAGAGTCTCGCCCACCCTGCCGAGGACGTGCTGCGCGAAATAGAGAGCGCCGAAGCCGGTAGCCTCAGGACGGAGGACGGAGCCGCCCCAGGTCTCGCCCTTGCCGGTCAGGACACCGGTGTGGTACTCCCTGGAGAGTTTCTGGTACATTCCGTTGAGGAAGCCGATTTCCCTGCCGCCTACTCCGACATCGCCTGCAGGAATGTCCTGGTCAGGGCCGATGCAGCGCCAGAGTTCAAGCATGAAAGCCTGGCAGAAACGCATTATCTCGGCATCGGACTTGCCCCTCGGACTGAAATCCGAACCGCCCTTGGCACCTCCCATAGGGAGCGAGGTCAGGGCATTCTTGAAAGTCTGCTCGAAGCCGAGGAATTTCAGCATTGAAGGAGTGACGGCACTGTGGAAGCGGAGGCCTCCCTTGTACGGGCCGATAGCGCTGTTGAACTGGACGCGGTAGCCGAGATTCGTCTGGACCTCGCCCTCGTCTTCAATCCAAGTCACCCTGAAGGTGAAGATTCTGTCCGGCTCGACCAGCCTTTCGACTATCTTGGCCTTCTCGAATTCCGGATGGCGGTTGTACTCGTCTTCGATGGTTTCGAGGACTTCCTGAACTGCCTGTAGATATTCCGTTTCAGTCGGATACTTCGACTGAAGACGCGCCATTACCTGAGATGTTTTCATATCGTTAAGAGAATAGTGTCTAAAGTTTTGCAAGTCGCAGGTGCATAAGCGACAAGGGCGTTTCCGTGCGTTGCAGGCAAGTGCCGCCACCGTCCCGTCGGGCTGCCGGCCTCAGTACAAGGCTGTTCCGCACCGCGAAACTGAAAATCATTCAACTTCCCAAGTGGAGCCGCTGCGGAGCAGGTCGTCCACACAATGTATGCGGGAGGTGCGCATCACATCATTCACCTGATCGCGCACCCCGTCGTCATAGGTGATGTCCTTGACGTCACGTATTATTCCGAGCGCGACAGGGAGGTCGTCCTTCATATCGGCCAGAGCCATATGGAATCCGATGAAATCGCTGTGGGCATCGTGGACGGCTATGTCGTCCTCGGTGTAGCCGTCCTTGCCGATGGTCACGGAGCGGATGCTCTTGCCGTCATAGACGAGGCCCTTGTCCCTGTTCTTTCCGTAGATCATCTTTTCGCCGTGCCTCAGGACAATGGTCCTGTCGGCCCTGACGGCAGGGTCGGAAATGGACTTGTGGGTCCCGTCATTGAATATGACGCAGTTCGTCAGCATCTCCATCACGGAACAGCCATCGTGGAGCGCCGCCTGGGTCATGATTTCCTCGTTGAGCTTCAGCTCCGAATCGAGGCTTCTGGCGAAGAAGGTACCCTTCGCGCCGAGCACGAGACTGCCCGGATTGAAAGGATGCTCGACGGTGCCGTAAGGCGAAGTCTTGGTAATCGCGCCGAACTTTGAAGTCGGGGAATACTGTCCCTTGGTCAGACCGTAGATCTGGTTGTTGAACAGTATGATGTTGATGTCGATGTTCCTCCTGATGGCGTGGATGAAATGGTTTCCGCCGATTGCGAGGGCGTCACCGTCTCCGCAGGCCTGCCAGACCGTAAGGGCCGGATTGGCCACCTTGATGCCGGTAGAAATAGCGGTCGCGCGGCCGTGAATCGAATGGAAACCGTAGGTGTCCATATAATACGGAAGGCGTGAGGAGCATCCGATTCCGGAAACCACCACATAACGTTCCTTCTCGTAGTTCAGTGCCTGGCTGACTTTCGGAAGAGCCCTCTGAAGGGCGGCGAGCACCGCATGGTCGCCACAACCCGGACACCAGCGTACTTCCTGGTCGCTCTTGAAATCCTTGAATGTCAAATCTGCCATGGTTACAACTCCTGTCTGATTGCGTCAACCAGTTCGCCCACGAGGAACGGCTGGCCTTGTACCTTGTTATACTGTTTGAAATCCTTGTCAGGGAATATGCCGCGCAGGTAGGCGCAGAACATTCCGCTGTTGAGTTCGCAGACGATAATCTTCTCAAAGCCGGCGAACACTTCCCCGGTGTTGCGAGGGAGAGGCTTGATGTAGTCGAAATGTGCGAAGGAGACTTCCCTGCCCTCGTCCTGGAGAGTGTGGAAGGCCGTCAGGAGATGGCCGTAGGTTCCGCCCCATCCTACAATGAGAAGTTTCCCGGAGGACGGGCCTTCGACTTTCAGTTCAGGGATGAAACCGGCGATTTTGCGGATTTTCTCCTCGCGCTCCGCAACCATCGTGGCGTGGTTCTCCGGGTCGTTCGAGAGGACACCGTCGTGGTTCTTCTCCAGACCGCCGACCCTGTGCTCATAGCCTTTCTTGCCCGGAACCGCCCATTTGCGCACCAGCGTCTCCGGGTCCCTTTCGTAAGGCTTGAACTTTTCTCCCGGCTGAAGGCCGGAAGCGAAAGGAGGCTTGATTTCAGGATACTGCGACATGCTCGGGACGAGCCACGGTTCGGAGCCGTTGCCGATGAAGCCCTCCGAAAGGAGGAGCACCGGAGTCATATGTTCCAGAGCTATCTTGGAGGCATAGAATGCGGCATCGAAGCAGCCGGCCGGAGACTTGGCAGCCATCACGACCATCGGGCACTCTCCGTTCCTGCCGTAAAGGGCCTGGAGGAGGTCCGCCTGCTCGGTCTTGGTAGGCAGACCGGTTGAAGGGCCGCCGCGCTGGACATCGACAATCACGAGAGGAAGCTCAGCCATCACCGCGAGACCCATCGCCTCGCTCTTGAGGGAGAGTCCCGGGCCGGAGGTGGTGGTGACCGCAAGGTTGCCCGCAAAGGAAGCGCCTATCGCCGTACAGATGCCGGCAATCTCATCCTCAGCCTGGAGAGTCTTGGCTCCGAGGCTCTTGTGGAGGGCGAGCTCTTCGAGAATCGCAGTCGCAGGAGTGATGGGATAGGAGCCGCAGAAAAGAGGCAGATGCGACTTTTCCGAAGCTGCGAGAAGTCCCCAGGCAATGGCCTGGTTCCCGGTCATGTTCCTGTAGAGGCCCTTCTTCAACTTGGCCGGCTCCACAGTGTAGGTGTTCGGAATCGCCTGTATGTTGGCAGCGTAGTTGAAGCCGTCGTTGAGAACCTTCCGGTTCGGCTCGATGAACTCCGGATGCTTCTTCGCGAATTTCTTCTCGAGATATTTGTAAATATATTCAAGCGGACGGCTGTAGATGTAGCAGGCCATTCCCAGCGTGAACATATTCTTGCATTTGAGGATAGATTTCAAATCCATTCCGCTGTCTTTCAGACTCTCTTTCGTCATGGAAGTGATTGGTGCCACAATCAGCACCCTGTCCTCGACGTGCAGCTCTTCGAAAGGGTTGTCCGTCCGGAAACCGGCCTTCTTCATGTCTTCAGCCGTGAAGGCATCCTCATCGACGAGAATCATGGCCGTAGGCTTGCACCATTTTGCATTGGCCTTCAGGGCGGCAGGATTCATTGCGACAAGGAGGTCACAGTAATCTCCGGGGGTGTTGACATTCTTGCATCCGATGTGGACCTGGAATCCGGAAACTCCTGACACGGTCCCGTGCGGAGCCCTGATTTCGGCAGGGTAATCCGGGAAGGTTGAAAGTTCGTTGCCGTAGATGGCCGACATATCCGCGAACAGACTTCCAGTCAGCTGCATTCCGTCTCCGGAATCTCCGGCGAACCTAATAACGACATCATTGGTGTCTATTACCTTATGTTGCATATTTTTGAAAAAAGTTACCGTAGTCGTTTCAAAAACGACACAAAGTAAGCAATACAAAACATAACAAACAAGCGAAATCAAAGAAAAAAGAGGGCGACTCTCCATCACACTGGGGTCGCCCTCTGCAAATTGTTCCGGTCGGAACGCCACTCTACTGGGCGGCGTTCTGAAGTTCCTGCTGAAGTGTCTCGATAGTCCTGCCCTCAGGAATGCCCATCGCCGTCCTTGCCTCAGGAGTGATGTCCTTTACCTGGGCCGGATCGAAGAAGAGGCACTGGGTCTTGTCGAAGACGAAGATGCAGCCGTTGGCCTTTGCAATCTTCTCGACGGTTTCCTGGGCCTTGTTGTAGATAGGCTCCATCAGCTCCTGCTGTTTCTGCTGAAGCTCGATCTGGACTGACTGCTGGAATTCCTGGATTCTATTGCTGATGTCATTCAGCTCCTTCTCCTTGCTTTCCCTGATGGCAGGGGTCCAGTTTGCAGACTTCTGCTGATACTCGGTCAATTTGGCCTGACCCTCTTCCTGCATGCTCATTATGTTTTCCTGAGCGATCTTGGTAGCGGCCTGGATCTGAGTTCTTGCAGCATCAGCCTCAGGAGCGAGGGTGATGATCTCGTTGAAGTCAACGACTGCAAACTTAGCCTGTGCTGAAGCACTGAGAGAAAGGATTGCCATTGCGGCAAAAACCAATACTTTTTTCATGTCAATTATTGTGTTAGTTATTGTTTTTCAAACAAATCCGTCACCCGATCAGAACTGCTGCCCGATCACGAAGTGGACCTGGCTCCTGTTGCCCTTTACCGGGTTGTCGAAACCGTAGCCCCAGTCGAGTCCGAGAAGTCCGATCATCGGGAGGAAAATCCTGACTCCCACACCGGCGGAACGCTTGATCCTGAACGGATTGAAGGACTTGATGTCAGACCAGCAGTTACCGCCTTCAAGGAAAGCGAGGGCGAATATGGTGGACTGCGGCTGGAGTATCACCGGATAACGCAGTTCGAGGGTGAACTTGTCATAGACATTACCGGCATAGTAGCCGTTGGTGTTGTAAGGAGTAACCTCCCACGGAGTGAGGGAGTAGTCGTCGTAGCCGCGCAGGGCGATGATGTCAGATCCGTAGGTGTCGTAGCCGGACATACCGTCGCCTCCGACCCTGAAGCCCTCGAACGGAGAATAACCCCAGTTCTTGTTGTAGTAGCCCAGATAACCGAACTGTGCCTTGGTCATCACGACCAGGTCCCCGATCAGCCTCGTGTAGGTCTCGGCGCTGATCTTCCACTTGTGGTACTCGATCCACTTGTAGCGCTGCTGCGAAGTCCAGTTGTCGTAGTTGATGTCCTTGTAGCTGGCCACCTTGACAGGATTGCCGTTGTCGTCCAGCGTTCCGAGGTCCTTCTTCCTGAACAGTGAATATGGCGGCGTGAGCTGCAGGGAAGCAGAGAAGACGGAACCCTTTCTCGGATAAATCGACTGGTCGGTGGAAGTACGGCTCAGGCTGACGTTGTAGCAGAGATTGTGGGATATACCGTCATTGAACATGAAGTAACCGTCAATCCAATTCTTCAGGTCATAGACCTGCCAGCTCAGGCCGTTGTACAGGGTGAAATAGTTGTCAGGCCATTTAAGACGGTTTCCGATGCCGGCGGTGAAGCCATAGACCTGCATCACCCTGTCGTTGCTGAGCACGCCGATGGCGAGATAGGAGTCGGTCTGCCTTGAATAATAGCTCTGAATCTGGAGCGAGGTCGGCTTCTTGCCGAAAAGCCACGGTTCAGTGAAGCCGAAGACGAAGGAGGTGTAGTAGGTTCCGTTGGTCTGCAGCTTGATGGACAGGTTCTGGGCGTCACCCAGAGGGACAGGCCTCCAGGCATCTCCCTTGAACATCCTTGCGGTAGAGAAGTTGTTGAAACTTACGCCCACAGAAGCCACGAAGGTGTTGGCTCCCCAACCTCCGGAGAGTTCCAGCTGGCTGGAAGGCTTTTCCGTCACATTATAGACCAGATCGACGGTGTTGTTCATCTGGTTAGGGATGATGGAGTAACCGCCTTCGCTGGCTATGGCCTCCGGATCGAACTGTCCCAGGGAAGCGATTTCCCTTATGGACCTTTCAAAATCGCTCTGGCTGAAGAGGTAGCCCGGACGGGTGAATATCTGCCTGCGGACAACTTTCTCGCTCGTAAGGTCATTGCCGTTGATGACGATGTTGTTCAGAGTGGCCTGCTTGCCTTCGGTGACACGGATTTCCACATCGACGGAGTCCCCGGAAATGTTCATCTCGACAGGATTGATGTCGAAGAAAAGGTAACCGTTGTCCCTGTAGATTTTGGCGACATCCTGGTCCGTCTGCTTTCCGCCTCCTGAAAGACGGTGTTTCATCGTCACGACATCATACGGGTCGCCCTTCTTGATCTGGAGAATCGAATTGAGCTCGTCGGTGGAATAGACCGAATTGCCGGTCCAGGTGATGTCCCTGAAATAGTACTTCTTTCCCTGGTCGAACTCGAAGTCGATGCCGAGCCTGCCAGGCTCGATATAGTAGATGGAGTCCTTGATGATTCGTGCATCGCGATAACCAGCTTCCTGGAACTTGCTGATCATGTTGTTCTTGTCGTTCGGGTACTCCTTCTCATTGAACTTCTTGCTGCTGAAGAAGTTGTAGAACTTGTTGGACTTGGTCTTCTTCATCGACCTGGCAAGGGTGAAATCCTTCACGCCCTCGTTGCCGGAGAAATTGATGGCCTGGATTTTGACCTTTTCCCCGCGGTCAACGTTGAAAATGACCCTCGTACCGTTCCTGACCATCGAATCCTTCTGGGTCTGGACATCGACCGTGCAGTTCAGGAAGCCCTTTTCGGCATAGAAACGCTTGATGATGTCGGTGGAGGTGGAAATCACATAGTCGGAACACTCGCGGCCCGGACGCAGGTTCAGACGGTCGTCCAGATCCTTCTTCTCGCCTTTTTTCACACCGGTGAAAAGCCAGGCAGAGACCCTCGGCCTCTCGGTCACGACAATCTTGAAGAAGGCGGAATCGCCGTCGGCGCTGAGATGGTCAATCTCAAGGGCGACATCCTCGAAATACCTCTGAAGCCACAGTTTGCTGGTCACGCCCGAAAGTTCCTCGCTCGGAACGGTCACCCTGGCGCCCTTGCGCAGACCGGAAAGCGAAATTATCTGTTCAGAGCCGTAGGCCCTGTTTCCTTCTACGGTGACTCCTCCAATTATATAATTCTGCGGCCTGTCGTAATTGACTTCGACAGGTCCTTCCCCCACTTCCTGAGCCGCTGCGGGCAAGACGGCGGCCAGCAGGAATATGATCGGAAAGATACGATGCATTCTCATCGGTTGAACTCTCTTTGGTTTCAAAAATACAAATATACGCAATTATTTGACTTTTCCATAGCGGCGGTCTCTCCGGGCATATTCAGAAAGTGCTGCCCTGAAGTCCTCCTTGCGGAAGTCAGGCCAGAGTCTGTCCACGAACAGAAGCTCCGTGTAGGCAGTCTGCCAGAGCATGTAATTGCTGATTCTCATCTCGCCCGAAGTCCGTATGAGCAGGTCCGGTTCGGGAATCCCGGCCGTCACGAGATGCTTGTCCAGCGCCGTGACCGGCAGATTCCGAATCGCTTCAGGATTGTCAGCATATTCAAGCGCAAGCTTTCCCGCCGCCTGCATTATGTCCCATTTTCCGCTGTAGCTCAAGAATACGATGAGGGTCATCAGAGGCTCGCCGCCGTCCGCCGGAGCCGTGTCTGCCTCGGCCTTGCGGATGGATTCCCGGAGGGAAGGGCTGAGCCTGGAGACATTGCCGAGCACCCTGAAGGCTATCCCCTCCTTTGAAAGGGAGGCTACTTCCTCGGCTATAGCCTTCATCATCAATTCCATAAGAGTGTTGACCTCGCTTTCCGGACGCGACCAGTTCTCCTCGGAAAAAGCGAAGAGCGAAAGGTATTTCACGCCGGCCTCGGCAGCCGCCTCGACACAGGCGCGGACGCTTTCGACTCCTTCCGCATGTCCGTAAACCCTTTCCTTTCCCCGCTGTCGCGCCCAACGGCCGTTGCCGTCCATGATGATCGAAACATGAGCCGGAACTTTATTGTTCTCTTCCATATTGAAAAAATCTATCTGTCTTCTTCGTTTCGGATGTCCTCTCCCCAGAACAGTTTCGTCGTCAACGCCTTGAAAAAGTTCGATCTGCCGAGGCGAACCCTATTCAGCGAAAACTGTGCCACCTCGACTTCGAGGCTTGCGGAAGGGCTGATCAGAAGCTCCCGGTTGTCCATCGAAAGCTGCACGCTTTCGTCCCTGGAGCGAAGCGAAATGGCGATTTTGGCGGAGTCCGGAACCACCAGCGGACGGACATTGAGATTGTGCGGCGCGACCGGAGCGACGATGAGGACACGGGAGTCCGGAGAACAGATGGGACCGCCTGCGGAAAGCGAATATGCGGTGGATCCGGAGCTGGTCGCAACAAGCAGGCCGTCGGCCCAATAGACCGGCAGGCTCACCCCGTCGATGGAAACCTCTATCCCGAGAATCGCGGCCCCGGTCCTGTGGACGCAGACTTCGTTCAATGAATATGGCCAGAAACCCTTCGGGTCCTCGAGGACCGGTCCCTCGACGGAGGTCTTCACCAGACGCCTCTCCTCGAGTTCATAGCGGCCGGAAAGCAGGGCCTCCAGGGCTTCTTCGGGGCTGTATTCAGAAAGGAAACCCAGCCTGCCCAGATTGATGCCGAGCACAGGAACGCCGCTGTTCCCCACGCATTTGGAAGCGGAAAGGAAGGTACCGTCCCCGCCGATGCTCAAAAGCATGTCGATGCCCTGGAGGTCGGAGTACGACCGGACCCGGCGGAACCCGAAGGACGCCTTTTCCAGTCTGTCGAACATCGTCTTGAGCCTCCCGCCTCCGAGCAGGGCTTCGTTTCTGGAATAAATGCCAAGAATCATCTGCAGATAATGGTTGAAAAGTCAAAAATAACACAATCTTTGCTGAAAATAAACATTAATCACTACTTTTGTATTTAATATATGTAAACAAACGGACGCGACAAATGACGAGATTGAGTGTCAACATCAACAAGATAGCGACTGTCAGGAACGCAAGGGGCGGGAATATGCCGGATGTCGAGAAAGCCGCGAGGGACTGCGAGGCCTTCGGAGCCCAGGGCATCACGGTCCATCCCAGGCCCGACGAAAGACACATAAGATACTCCGACGTGAGGGCCATCAGGCCCGGCGTGAAGACCGAATTTAACATTGAGGGCAATCCTATTCCCGAATTCATCGGCCTGGTCTGCGAAGTGCTGCCCGACCAGGTGACCCTCGTACCCGACGCCCACGACGCGATAACTTCCAACTCCGGCTGGGACACTCTTGCCAACCGGGGCTTCCTCACGGAAGTGTGCAGGACCTTCAAGGCGAAGGGAATACGCACCTCCATATTCATTGACCCCGACCCCGCGATGGTCGAGGGTGCCGCCGCCTGCGGAGCGGACAGGGTCGAGCTCTACACCGCCGCCTATGCGGAGGAATATCCCGCCGGTCCGGAGAAGGCCGTCGCCCCCTACCTGAAGGCTGCCCTGAAGGCAAGGGAAACCGGCCTGGGGCTGAATGCCGGCCACGACCTCAACCTTGAAAACCTGGAATTCTACATCCGGACAATCCCGTGGACGGACGAGGTTTCCATCGGCCACGCCATCATCTGCGATGCGATATATATGGGTTTGGAAAAAACTATACAGGCATATCTTTCGAAGATTGATATTTTTTAATTATTTTTGTCATCTTACCTTGCTTTTGAACAAAATCAAAACAAACTAACAATAACAATATGAAACAGACACCACTGATTCTCAGTATCATCTCCCTCGTGGCAGTCGTTGCCTTGGGGATTCTTCATTTCACCTCAAAAGGTTCAGCCAAGAGCACCGCTGCAGGTGAGTCCGTAGAGGCCACCGCACAGCCGGGCGCCATTGTTTGGTTCGACCTCGACAGGGTCACCGACGAGTACGACATGGCAAACGACCTGCGCACCGTCGTAGAGACGAAGGTCCAGAGCATCTCCGAGGAAGTGAACAGAAGAGGCACCAAGCTGCAGAACGACGTAAACAAGTTCCAGTCCGACCTCGACAAGGGCCTTCTCGTCCGTTCAGTCGCAGAGCAGAGAAGCCAGAAGCTTCAGGAGCAGCAGAACAACTTCAACAACTACGCAGCCCAGAAGCAGCAGGAGATCAACGAAGAGCAGCAGGTAATGCTGAACCAGATCGCAGACGCAATCAACACCTTCGTGCAGAAGTTCGCCGAGGAGAATGAATATGCGATGGTCATCTCCACCCAGGGAGGCATCCTTTCAATCCCTGTAGTGGCCGCAGCCGCAGAACTCGATGTCACCGACGCCATCATCAACGGACTCAACTCCGAATATGTGAAGAGCAAGGGCAAGGGTTCAGCAGGTGCCGACTCCGACAAAAACGAATAGTATTGAAAATCGCGATACTGTCCTGCTTCTATCCCTTCAGAGGGGGAATAGCCCAGTTCAACGCAAGCATGCTATTGGAACTGGGCAAAACTCACACTGTCAGGGCCTTCAATTTCAAGAGACAGTATCCCGGGATTCTCTTCCCCGGCAAAACTCAGTACGTCACGGAAGACGATGATGCCGTATCCATCGAGAGCACGCCTCTCCTGGATACGGTAAATCCGTTTTCCTATGTGAAGACCCTGAAGGAAATCCGCAGATGGAAGCCGGACCTGGTGCTGATGAGCTATTGGATGTCCTGGTTCGCGCCTTCGCTCGGATTCATCGCAAGACGCCTCAGGAAAGAGTGCAAGGTCGTCTCCGTCCTGCACAACGTCATCCCGCACGAGCCCAGGTTTTTCGACGCTCCGCTGACAAAATACTTCCTGTCCGGCTGTGACGGGAACGTCTGCCTCTGCGACGAGGTGGCCCGGGACCTGCGGAAACTGAAACCGGGCGCCGATTCCATAACCCTGTTCCACCCTATCTACGGGCATTTCGGGGACAGGATTCCGAAAGAAGAGGCGTGCCGAGCCCTCGGGACCGACGCGGGCAGGAAAACCCTGCTGTTCTTCGGCCTCATCAGGGAATACAAAGGCCTGGACATACTGCTGAGGGCATTCTCACAGCTGGACGATTCGTACCGGCTCGTCATCGCAGGCGAACCTTACGGCTCTTTCGACAAGTATCAGGAAATCATCGACTCCTCCGGATGCGCGGACAGAATCCACCTGTTCACGCACTACATCAAGGATTCGGAGGTCAAGACCTATTTTTCCGCGGCCGACCTGGTGGTACTTCCGTACAGGACAGCCACCCAGAGCGGCATCAATGCCATAGCCTGCCACTTCGGGATTCCTATGGTGGTCACCGACACCGGAGGCCTTAAACAGACTGTGGGCGACACCGGGATCGGTCTGGTCGCCGCCAAAGCCGAACCGGACTGCATCAGGGAGGAAATCGTCCGCTATTTCGGCGACGGGGAACTTCGCGAGCGCTGCAAGTCAGCCCTTGCGACCGAAAAGGAGAGACTCTCCTGGAAAGCTTTCGCACGGCAGCTTTCGGAATATTCAATCAAACTCTAAACAATGGACAGAAGACTCAAATCCGCGATATATCCCGCAATCCTTTTCATTGCCGCCGCTTTCCTGTCCGCAACTGCAGCTTACGCCCAGGAATATTCAAATCCCGTGGTGAAAGTGTCCAATGAGAAGGTCCGCGCAGGCAACAAGGTG
Source organism: Candidatus Cryptobacteroides sp. (assembly GCA_051878295.1). Taxonomy (GTDB): domain Bacteria; phylum Bacteroidota; class Bacteroidia; order Bacteroidales; family UBA932; genus Cryptobacteroides. The sequence continues at coordinate 23,733 of JBJEJV010000018.1, read as the reverse complement.
TACTATTCCCACATAGTCGAGGAACGTCAGACGCTCTACTCGATTTCCAAGGCCTATGGCGTGGCCATCGACGACATCTACTCGGCAAACCCGGCCCTCAAGCTGGAGACCGAGGGGCTGAAGAAGGGACAGATTCTTCTGATTCCCATTCAGGAAAACGCCGGGGAAGCCCGGCCTGCAGCCGAAGAGAAGGCCTCGGAGGCCGTGACGGCTGAAACTCCGGAGGAAGCGGCTCCCGCCCGTCAGTCCGTGCAGGCGGACAAAGGATATACCTTCCACAAGGTCAAGTGGTACGAGGACCTCGAGTCCATCGCCCAGAAATACAAGGTGTCCAAGAGATCGATAATGAACATCAACAACCTTTCTTCCGAAAAGCTCGAAAGGAAGCAGATGCTCAAAATCCCTAAGGACGCGCTGGCCTGGGAATATGAAATCCCTGCTCCGGCCTCCCGTGAGACAGGCGGAATGGAGGAAAGTTCCGGCAAGGAGATTCAGGAGGAAAGCGCAGAGGTGGAGAACACGGAAGCGGAAGAGTCCGGGGAAGAGAGCGGATTTTTCTTCCCTTCGAGGAAATCCAACGAGGTGAACATCACCGTAGCCCTGCCGTTCAACGCCCGGAAAGGCGGGAACAGCCAGATGATGGATTTCTATTCCGGTGCCCTGATGGCAGCCAGGGACCTGGGCAGGAAGGACTACAAGATCAATCTCAATGTGATTGACGTCGCTTCCGAGCCGTTTTCCGGGCCCCAGTTCGAAAAGAGCGACTACATAATCGGTCCGGTTTCCAACTCCGACATCATCAAGATGGTTTCCGCCTGCGACTCGAAGACCTGGATAGTCTCCCCTCTCGACCCGAAGGCCGAGACGATTGCGGACACTGTGCAGAATGTCATCCAGACTCCGACTTCCGTCGGGACCCAGATCCACGATATGATAGACTGGATGAAGGAGGACTTCAGGAGAGGCGACAAACTGCTTCTGATAAAGCCGAAGGAGGAAGCCCGGTCGGTCTATGGCTCTTCCGTGCTGAAGGCTGTGGAAGCCTCCGGAGTCCCTTACACCACACTGTCGTTCAACGTGCTCGAGGGAAGGGACATCATGGACGCGATGACCAATGTAATGACGGCGGAGGGTTCTGTCAGAATCATCATAGCATCCGACAACAAGCCTTTCGTGATGGAGGCTGTCAGGAACATCTTCCTGGTTTCATCAAGCAACAAGATTGATGTCAAGCTCTACGGGACGGCCAGGCTGAGGTCCTTCGAAGGCAGCGACGGAATAGATGTCGCCCAGCTCCACGCGGTGAACACCCACATCACCGGCGCCTACTACATCGACTACGACTCAAAGGATGTGATGGACTTCATTTATGAGTACAGGGCCGTGTTCAACGCAGAGCCGAGTCTCTCCGCATTCCAGGGTTATGACGTTCTGAGCTTCTTCGCCACGGCCGCCAGGGAAAACGGCAGGAGAATCAAGGACTGCGGCAAGATTGCCGGTCTCCAGTCCGACCTCGACCTTGTCAAAAAGCCGGAGGGAGGCTATGTCAACAAAGCCGTCCGCAGAGTCGTCTATCAGCCGGACTACACCATCCGGATAGTCAAATAATCCGGCGGCGGCACAGAAAGAAAAAAGGAGTTCCTCAACCGAGGAACTCCTTTGCATTTTCTATTGCTGCATTGCTGAGTGTCGTTCCCGAAAGCATCCGGGCGATTTCCGTAACCCTGTCCTCGCCCTGCAGGAGGCGGATTGTGGAGGTCGCCTTCCTTTCAATCTCGTCGAAATGCTTCTCGACGACATAGTGGGCATCACCTTGGGCAGCAACCTGAGGGAGGTGGGTAATGGCGAAAACCTGCATATTCCTGCCCATCGAGCAGATTTTTTCTCCTATGCGGGCGGCCACGCTACCGGAGACTCCGGTGTCGATTTCATCGAAAATCAGGGTAGGCATCTTGACGAAGCGTGCCATCATATCCTTCAGGCAAAGCATCAGTCTGGACATCTCACCGCCGGACGCACATCTGGCGACATCCACCGGATCGGTCCCGGATGCGCTGAACAGGAAGCGGACAGTGTCCCGCCCCCTGGCCGTAGGAGCGCCGTCGCAGACTTCCACCTCAAAAACGGCGTGGTCCAGTTCAAGGCCGTGGATGGAGCGGGTGACCTCTTCCGCGAACGGAAGCGCGGCGGAAGACCTCGCTTCCCTCAAGCTGTTGCAGACGTCCTCATATTCAGAAGACATTGCCTCTATGGCCTTGAGGAGTTCTTCCTTGCGGTCTTCGATGCCCTGCGTGTCGAAGAGCAGCCCTGAAAGGGAATCCCGCTGTTCTATGAGTTCTGCGACGGTCGAGGCTGAATACTTCTTGAGCAGGTCGTAGAGCAGGGAAAGCCTGTCCTCGACGAACTCCAGCCTTTCCGCAGAGAGTTCCGTCCTGGAATTGATTGACATCACTTCCGAAACCACATCCTCAAGTTCGGTCTTGGCCGAGGCGACCCTTTCGGCGAGCGGAGCCGCCTGCGGGAGATACCTCGACGCCTTTTCCAGCTGGCGCTGTATTTCTTTCAGGGCGGAAGCGACCGGAAGGGCATCCGATGAGAGGTCGGAAGAATTGAAGAGGGATTCGACGGTGCAGAGTTCCTGCTTGATTTCTTCCGCATTGGCGAGCTGTTTCTGTTCCTGCTCGAGTTCCTCCAACTCTCCCTCTTTCAGATTCGCCTCCTCCAGACGGCGGTAACGGGAAAGATGGTAATCGTGTTCTTCCGCCATCCGGTCGAGTCTGGCCTGCACTTCCTCAAGTTCGTGACGAAGTTCCCTGATGCCGTTGTAAAGGGAGGCGCAGCGTCCGAGCAATGCAGAGTTCCCGGCATAATGGTCGAGCATCGACATCTGGAAAGCGCTGTCGGAAAGCAGGAGGGTCTGATGCTGGGAATGTATGTCAACCAGCCTCGAGACGATGCTCTGGAGAAGGGGAAGATTGACGGGAGAATCATTGATGAAAGACCTCGAGCGTCCGCTCCTGTTGACCACTCGGCGCACTATGAGTTCCCCGTCGTCGGCATCGAGCTCGTTTTCCACGAGGATTTCCTTCAGGACGGAATCCGACTCCGGGAGGACGAAAGAAGCCTCCACGACGCAGCTGTCAGCCCCCTGGGCGACAGAAGAAGCATCGGCCTTGTCTCCGAGAAGCAGGGATAGGGCGCCCAACAGGATGGACTTGCCCGCGCCCGTCTGTCCGGTAATAATGACGAGACCCTCCGGAAATGTCACATCCAGAGAGTCTATCAAGACATAATTTCTGATCTGAAGGGACTTCAGCATAGCCCCGCTATTCCTCCTGTCCGGCAGTTCTGTAGTAAAGCTCCCCGTCCTCGAACTCGGAGATGGCGATAAGGTCCGGTTTAGGCAGTTTCTCGTAGTACTTCGAGATTTCTATCTGCTCTCTGTTCTCGAAAACCTCTTCCATTGTATCGCGGTCGGAACGGAAGTCCTCCAGTTTCTTTGCAAGTTCCTTCTTCTCTGCAAGGGCAATCTGGTTGGCCCTCTTGTAGAGGATAACTACTGTCTCATAGATGTTGCCGGTCGGAGCGGCAAGATCCTTGATGTCCCTTGTGATTGTGTTTGTCGGGACCTTCTTCTTGATTTCCATATCGAATTTTCTTTTTGTCCAATAGTTTTACTGCCGGGCTTCCAAGGATTGTTTCATAAGTTTTTTTCTTTCGCGCTCAAAATCCTTTTCCTTCGCCTTCAGTTCCTCTTCGGTGCCCGAATACTGTCCCAAAGCCTTCTGCGCCCTGCGGAAAAGGGCATCGAGTTCCTTCCTGTAAGGGGAATCCGGAACCTCGCCGATAAAATTGTAGTAATCATCGACAAAGGTCAGATAACGTTCCCTCTGCTTTGACTCCATCGAGTTGAAGGCATATTTGTAGGATGACTTGGCGACATAATAGAGGATGTCCTCGCGATAGACGTTGTCATAGTCATCCTTCAGGATATTCTTGAAAGAGACCCAGGCGGCACGGTAGTCCTCCATCTTGTAGTAGAGGCGCGCGTTCTCGAAAGCCTTCTTGTCAAGACGCTCGTTCAGTTCGCCCAGCATCTTCCTGCAGAGAGGGACGTGCGAGGACTTCGGATTCTCCTGGATATACTGGGTGATGATGTTGATAGCCGAATATGTAGGGGCCTGGTCCAGCTCCCACCTGTAGGTGGAACGGTAGAGGCAGTCGATGCGCAGGAAGGCGGCCTCCTCGTAGAACGGGCTGTAAGGGAAGGTCATCAGGAACTTGGAGAAATTGGTCTCCGCAGTGTAGTAATCCCTGTAGCGGTAGTTGCTCAAGCCCCAATAGAAATGTACCGTGTCGTCCCTGTCTGTGTTGGATGTGAGTACCGAAAGGTTCTCGAAAAGCTGGGCGGCCTTGGTGTACTTGCCGTGATTGAAATAGTCGAAGGCGGCCTCGTATTTGGCATCCACGTCACTTCCCGTCAGAAGCATCTCGTACTGAGTCTTGCAGGAGGAAAGAAGCATAGCCGCAATGACTATGAGCAGAGTCGTCTTGAATGTTCTCGTCGTCATTTGTGTCATTCTACATAAGATACTTTTCAACTTCAAGGGCAGCTTTGCAGCCTGATGCGGCAGCAGTGACCGCCTGCCTGTAACGCGGGTCACGGACATCTCCCGCCGCAAAAACTCCATCCACGTTGGTGGCGCAGGAGTCACCTTCGGTCAGGATGTAGCCATTCGCGTCCGTGCTGACGTACTCCTTGAAGACGTCAGAATTAGGATGATGGCCGATGGCAAGGAAAAATCCGTCAACTGCAATATCAAAAACAGTACCGTCCTTGCGTTCAATCCTCGCTCCGGTCACACCATTTTCATCTCCGAGGACCTCTTTTGTGGAACAATTCCAGAGAATTTCGATGTTCGGGGTGGCTTCGACTTTCTGCTGCATCGCGAGGGAAGCGCGGAAAACATCGCGCCTTACTATCATATAAACCTTGCGGCATATTCCAGCAAGATAGGTCGCCTCCTCGCAGGCAGTGTCGCCGCCTCCGACTACCGCCACATCCTTGCGGCGGTAGAAAAAGCCGTCGCAGGTCGCGCAGGCGGACACTCCAAGTCCCCTGAACTTACGCTCTGAAGGGAGACCGAGGTACTTTGCGGAGGCCCCGGTGGCGATAATCACAGCATCCGGCTGGATTTCAAGTCCGGAATCCACCACTACCTTGAGAGGTTTCGATGAGAAATCGACCGAAGTCACGACCCCGTTGCGGATTTCTGCGCCGAAACGGAGAGCCTGCTGCCTCATCCCGGCCATCAGCTGGTTCGCGTCTATGCCCTCCGGGAATCCCGGGAAATTTTCCACGACCGTTGTGGTGGTCAGCTGGCCGCCCGGCTCCATTCCTTCATAAAGTACAGGAGCGAGGCCAGCCCTCGAGGCATATATGGCGGAAGTGTAGCCTGCCGGCCCGCCGCCTATGATAAGACATCTTACTTTTTCCATGATGAACAACGTCTAAAGTGTGCAAATATAACGATATTTTTTATCTGATTTGCTTATTTTTGCAGCAGAAGAACTGAATATGGAGAAGAGAAGCAAAACCCCGACGCTCAAAGCCTTTGAAGATTGTCTGCGGAAACACAACCTGAAGGTGACGTCCCAGAGACTTGCCGTGTACGAAGCGATGCTGAGCCTCGGGCACGCCTGTGCCGACGAGGTGGCCTCCCATATCGCCAAACAGGGGAAGGTGAAGGTTTCGGTGGCCTCCGTTTACAACATCCTGACCCAGATGGCCGCCCTGGACCTCTGCAAGAACCGGCTCACTATGGGCGGAAGGATGGTGTTCGACATCAGTACGAAACGCCATATCCACCTTTACAACACGGAGGACGGTTCCTTGACCGACCTGCCGGACGAAGAACTCCGCAACAAGGTTGAGGAACTTTTCGCCGGGAAGAGATTCCGCGGCTACAAGGTGGAAGGCATCGAAGTCAACATCCTCGTCCACCCGACCAAACACCGCAAAAGGACCCTGGCCCTCAAGGAGCGCGCAAAAGACTGATGCCCCACGGAGCGGACAGCCGGAGGGGAATGAAAAAAAACGGGGTGACCTTCCGGTCATCCCCGTTCTCTGTTGTGCGCGGGATGAGAGTCGAACTCACACGTCGCAATTGACACTAGCTCCTGAAACTAGCGCGTCTACCATTTCGCCACCCGCGCTCAAGTAATGGGCTACAAATATACGAATTCAATTTTTATTTCCAAAAGAAATGAAGCCCATTACTCCAAAAAGCCTACCTCGACCAAGCCTTGAACAACTGCTGGATTGAGCTCTTCAGTGACGGATAGGCTGTCGAAAGAGTCGATTTGAAGGAGTCCGTGTCAGTCACGCTGCGGCCCATCGAAGCGAGAATCATGGAAGGCGTAAGACCGAGCTCCTCCAGACCGTCCAGAATCTCCGGATGGAACCAGTATGCAGGATAAGCTCTTTCGGAGTCGTAGCGTTGATTGATGATGTTGCGCTCAAGATAGTAGGCCCACATCTCGCTGATCTCGCAGTACCCGGCGTACTCGCCGTTCCCAGTCCCGTAGCAGGAGCCGCTGATAAGGAAGGACTGCAGGACATAGGATATCAGGGTGTTCCAGTATTCAGTCCCGACATTCTGGAAATGGGAGGCGTGGGCAAGCTCGTGCGAAGCGGTCGAATAGAGGGCGGAATAGTTCTGGCTGATGTTCCTGGCTCCGATAGTGATGTCCGGAGAAATCACCCTGATGAGAGTCTTGTAGATGTCCAGATAGTTCGTGACGAGCTTGATGTCGATGAGTGCCCCGTGGTGCATCATTAGCGAACAGGACGACTTGAGCGAGCCGAGAATCCAGAAACGCAGATTTGAAGGCGGCGGGATGATGCCCTCCCTGTCGCATTTCTCATAATAGTCGTAGGCGGCGTTGTTCACCACGCATCTTCTGAAGAGGGCGTCCCCGTCGCCCGCTTCGATTGTGGCATCCAGGCCTTCCGGACTCCCTTTGCCCAAATTGGAAAGCGAGGCCGGCACAAGTATCAGGTTGAAGCCGATGGAAAAGCCCTTGCTGTTTTTGAAACAGAGGCGGTAATGGGGGTTGGATGAGAATCTGGTGCTCATAGTGTAGTTTCCGGCGGCATCGGTGTAGGCGCTCGCGACCTTCACGATGGTGTTGGCCAGGACCTTGACACCGGAGACTCCCACTGTCCTCCTGCCTGCCTCAAGGCCGGAATCCACAATCGTGATTCTGCCTGAAGGATAGTATTTGGAAGCCTTCGTCGCAGGGTCAACAGCTTCAAGAAGAGACTCATTGCCCGTCAGGCGGAAGGAGTTGGCTTCCACGGAATCCCAGTCAACATATTCAAGTCCCCTCGTGTCCGTCGCCGCGTCCGGGATGAAACAGTCTTCGAGAACCTCGTGGACGATGTCATCGGGACAGACGAAGTCGGAAGGGACGGTGGCGTACTGCCAGGTGATTTCCTCTTCGGAGAGCGAAGGGTCGTGCCAGTAGTCGCCGTCCCGGAGGATTTCCCTGTCGAGCGGATGGTCGAAGACATCCACGCCGAGTTCGAGGAGGCGGGAATATTGCTCGTCATCCTTCGGGAGGAACCTCACATAGCGGCAGTTCGCTTCGATGGTCCCCGCCGCGCGGGTCCCGTAGAGGTCCTGCAGCGAGGCCTCGATGTTCTTCACCGAATATGGATTCTCGAGTTGCCTGCCGAGAACCATCTCGCCGTGATAAAGCAAGTTTGCCGGCAGAGCCGTGGAGTCCGTTCCTGTCTCCAGGGGAGAAGAAGCCTCTTGGGTGCATGATGCAAGGACAAGCATCAGGCACAGCATTTTCGGAAAGTTTTTCATATCATTCATAGTTTGGTTTCCGCAAAGGTAGAGGCGATTATCCGATGAATGAATTATTCAACGGCTAAGTTGCCGAAAGCCTCCTGTAGGTACCTGCAAGGGGGATTCCGGCAGCCGGAGTCCGGCAAAAAACGAAAAAAGAGACCGGCGGGATTTCTCCGGCCGGCCTCTTCAAGCATCCTCAGGATGGGTTTGTCAATAGAAGACTACATTCTGGTGTTCGATGGCTGAGATGAGGGAGTTGGCAAGACGGCTGACTCCGAAACGGAAGAGCTCCGGGCACATCCAGTCATTCCCGAGAATGGACTTGGCAATCATATAGTAGCTGACGGCGTCCTTGGCATTGGAAATGCCGCCTGCGGCCTTGAAACCGACCTTCCTGCCGGTCGTGGCCATATACTTGCCGATGCACTCGCACATCACGTAGGCGGCCATCGGAGTGGCGTTGACAGAGACCTTGCCGGTAGAAGTCTTGATGAAGTCCGCGCCCTCCTCCATAGCCAGGAAGGAAGCCTCGGCAATCTTTTCAGGTGTAACGAGGAGTCCGGTCTCAAGGATGACCTTCAGGACTATCTTCCTGCCGACTTTCTCTCCGGCGGCGTCAACAGCGGCCCTCATCGCACGGATTTCGGCTCTTGCAGACTCATAGTCACCGCAGAGGAAGGAGTTGAGGGCGAGAACGATGTCGATTTCATCGGCTCCGTTCTCCACGGCGAGTTCGCATTCGCGGACTTTCACCTCAGGGAAGCTCTGGGATGAAGGGAAGCATCCGGCCACGCAGGTGACGTGGACATCCCTGCTGTCAAGACCGTTCCTGACGGCCTCTGCGAAGTTCGGATAGACGCAGATTGAAGCAGGGAGAGGATAGCGGGGATATTCCTTCATGAAAGAGTTGACCTTCCCGACAAGTTTCCCGACTGTCACCGGGGTGTCATCGGTGCGGAGAGTCGTGAGGTCCATCATCGAGAGGCATCTCACGAGAATCTCCTCGGAAATCATGTTGTCGATGTTGGCTGCAATGACGTCAATGCTCTTGGCGATTCTTTCAGAATCCGGAGCATATCCGTATTTCTCAAGTAAGGTTTCCATATTCATTGTCTGTTTTCAGTTTTTTTCCATTTCGTGGCGGCCCCTATGCTTTGATCTGGACTTTGTAGCCCTCATCTGTCAGGGGCTTCAGCAAAGAGGTCATTTCTTCAAGCGTGAACTTCACGAGGCCGGTACTGGGAGCCTCCCGGTCGAGGGTATAGACCATCACTTCCCTCGGGGAAAGCCGCCGCACGATGTCCATCCAGGCCTCCAGCTGCGCCGGCTCCGAAGAGTCGAAACCGTCGTCGCTTTTGAGGAAGATGGTCTGCAGGATGAAGTCCCCCTCGAAACGCTCGAGGTTCCGGACTATGTCCTCCACCCTGTAGCCGCACTGGGGGCGGTTGACAAGGGCGGCCGCAGCGTCGGTGGGAGCATCCAGTTTGAGGATGGGATTGTCCACCTTCCGGAGGGCGGCAAACACCTTTTCGTCTCCGGTTCTCGTTGCATTGGAAAGGACGGACACCTTCGCCTTCGGGAAGAATCTGTCCCGGAGGGCCAGGGTGACGTCCACCATCCCGCTGAAATCCGGATGCAGCGTCGGTTCTCCGTCGCCGGAGAAAGTGACCGAATCAATGGCCACGCCTTGTTCCAGGCAGGACGCGAGCTTGCTTTCCAGGGCTGTACGGAGTTCTTCCACAGTCGGCAGAGCCTCCGTCGTCCTTCCGTCTTTGTTCCAGCCGCACTCGCAGTAGATGCAGTCGAAATTGCACAGTTTCCCCGTCCTCGGAAGCAGATTGATTCCGAGAGAAGAGCCCAGCCGCCTTGAACGGATAGGGCCGAATACAAGTTCTTCACGCATCATTTTATTGTCTTCTTAGGGGGCTGCCTTCTTCTGTTCTCCTGCGGGAGCTGCTTCCTGACGCGCCCGGTGCTATCCCGTTCCGACTGATCGAAAGTAATTCTGCCGGCCTCGTCCTCCACCACCTCCATACGGGTCTTCTCCACTGAAGGGAAACGTCGTCCCGGCACAGGGACCACCCTGTTTCTCTGAAGATTCCGTTGCTCGACCGGCTTCTCCACGACTGCCTTTTCTTCATCCTTGCTTTCAGTACGGTTGAAGATCAGGCTGTCGGCAAAAGCGGAAGTGGTGTCTGCAAATACCATTCCCGGGCCCTTGTACATCGTGTCGGCGATAACAGGCTTGGGGTAGTACACTCCGTCCGCGTTCCGGACCATGTCCACAGTGTCGGTCCTGGACACTATCAGGAAGAGGTTCTCATAGAGGAAGTAGTCCTTCAGGACACCCGACCTGATGATTTCGGCGATTGAGTCGGCCCGGTGCCGGAGGACATTCCTCCTGGCGACGGACTTGTTCATGGCCGCAGCCTCGGTTTCAAGCCCCTTGGCCACCCTCCCGACCAGTTCGGAAAAACGGCGGGGGTCGTTGAGCTGATGGTCAACCGTCTTCAGGTAGTCCTCGTAGGTGTACCCGTACTTTTCGAATATGGGCTTGTAGAACCAGGAAGTGTCCGCGGAAGGACGCTTCTCCGGATTGGCCTTTATCCATTCGTCCGCAAGAAACATCTCACGATAGATCTTCTCCATCTTCGAGGAAGGTATTACCTTGGCTTCACGCGAACAGCCGGCAGCCCCCGAAAGGACAGCCAGCACGAGAAGAAGACCTATGGTTGAGCGTTTCAGCATGACTTTATCTCAATGCGGCACCGTACTCGTTGCGGAAGGTTGACAGAATCTTGTCCATAATCCGCTCCACATCCTCGTCGGTCAGGGTCTTTTCAAGGTCCTGCAGGACGAAGCCCAGCGCATACTGCTTCTTGCCCTGAGGAATCTTGTCGCCGCGATAGACATCGAAGAGGGTAACCTGCTTGAGGAGTTTCCTGCCTGCCTTGAAGGCGCTCTTGTAGAGGTCTGAATATGCCACCGACTCATCCAGCAGGAGAGCCAGGTCCCTGCGGACCTCCGGGAACTTCGGCAGTTCCTTGAATGCCACCTTGTTCCTCTTGACGAGGAGGAAGAGGGTCTGCCAGTTCACTTCGGCCACGAAGACAGGCTGCCTGACATCGAATTTCTTTGCCAGGGCAGGAGCCACGGTGCCGAGGACGGCGAGAGGAAGATGCTGTCCCGGGAGTGAATATTCAATGCCCTCCGCGAATATGTCGGACGGCGCCGGCTTCGCTTCAAGCTGGTTGATGTCCGTCCCGAAGCGGCGCAGGAGCAGGTCCACATAGCCCTTGAGAAGGAAGAAGGAACTCTTTTCAGGAGTCTGGTTCCAGGACTTGCGGGACGAACCTGTGATGCAGAGGGAGAAGGCGGTGTGCTCTGAATATGAGGACAGCGTCCTGCCGTCCTGCTGCGGGTCGCGGCTATAGACGGAACCATATTCAAAGAGCTTCATCGAAGAAATCTGCCTGTTGCAGTTGTAGGCGACCACCTCCAGGGCATTGAATATGAGGTTCTGCCTCATCACGTTCAGATCGGAACTGAGCGGATTGACGATGCCGACGCATTTCTCCTCCGGATATGTAGCCGTCCCCTTGTAGTAGGCGCTTCTGGTCAGCGAATTGTTCATCACCTCGACGAAACCGTTGGCTGCAAGGAAGTTGGAAATCCCGTTGCGGATTGCCTCCGGTTCAGGTGAAGGTGTGGCGTTGACGCTCATCTTCATGTGAGGCGGAAGATTGATGTTGTTGTAGCCGTAGATTCTGAGAATCTCCTCGACCACGTCACATTCCCTCGTGACATCGATCATATAGCTCGGAGCGGCTACGACCGCGCCCTCACCGGTTTTGGAGATGAATTCGTAATTGAGGGCCGCAAGAATCTTTTCAATAGCTTCGGCTCCGATTTCCTGACCCACGAAACGGTCGATCCGGCCGTAGTCGAGTTCGATACGCTTCCTCTCGATTTTCTCCTGGCAGACTTCCTGCATCCGGCCGGCGATTTCGCCTCCGGCCACCTCGCAGATGAGGAGGGCGGCGCGCTTGAGGGCATATTCACAAATCATCGGATCCGCTCCCCTCTCGAAACGGAAGGACGCGTCGGTCTGGAGAGTGTGCTTCTTGGAGGTCCTGCGGATTGAACCCGGGTCGAAATAGGCGCTCTCGAGGAACACGTTGACAGTCGAATCCGTGACTCCGGATTCCGCACCTCCGAAGACTCCGGCGATGCACATAGGGCCCTCGGAGTCGGCGATGACGATGTCCGTAGAGGCCAGAGACCTTTCAACTCCGTCCAGGGTGACGATTTTCTCCCCTTCCCCGGCTCTCCTGACGATGACCTTTCCGCCGCGTACCTTGTCGGCATCGAAGGTGTGGAGCGGCTGTCCCAGCTCGAAGAGGATGAAATTGGAGACGTCCACCACATTGTTGATAGGCTTCAGGCCGATGGACATCAGCTTCTTCTGGAGCCATTCCGGAGAAGGACCCACCTTGACACCCTTGATCGTGGCTCCGGTGTACCTCGGGGCTGCCGTTGCATCCAGCACCTCTATCGGCATCGCCTCTCCGCAGCCGTCCTTCCATCCTTCCACTGAAGGATAGCTGAAGGAGCAAGGCACATCGTGGGAGACCATCCAGGCATAAAGGTCGCGTGCGACTCCGATGTGCGATGCGGCATCGACACGGTTAGCAGTGATTTCATATTCGATGACGGCCTCCGTCTTGAGACCGAGATATTCCTTGGCCGGGGTTCCCACCACAGCATCCTCCGGGAGGACCATTATGCCGGCGTGGTCGTTTCCTATGCCCAGCTCGTCTTCGGCGCAGATCATTCCGAAAGACTCGACTCCGCGGATCTTGGACTTCTTGATTTTGAAGTCGCCCGGGAGCACGGTGCCGATGCGGGCGAAAAGCACTTTCTGGCCGGCGGCGACATTCGGTGCACCGCAGACTACCGTCAGAGGCTCTCCTGTACCGTCATCGACGGAAGTGATGTGGAGATGGTCGGAATCCGGATGCTCCCTGCACTCAAGGACGCGGGCCACTACCACACCGGCAAGTCCGCCGGGGATTTCCTCCTGCTCTTCGACCGAATCGACCTCGATTCCTATGTCGGTCATTGCATCAGCTATCTGCTGCGGAGTCAGATCCGACACAAGATAGTCTTTAAGCCAGTTGTAAGAAAGTTTCATATTCAGTGATTGTTTTATTTTTCAATATCCTCCCTCGAGAAGATCGAGGAGACGAACTCCTTCCTGTCAAAGACCCTCAGGTCCTCGACCCCCTCCCCGACTCCGATGAACTTCACCGGCACCTTGAGCTGGTCCACGATTCCGATGACCACTCCGCCCTTGGCTGTCCCGTCCAGCTTGGTAATCGCGAGGGACGTGATGTCGGTGGCCCTTGAGAACTCCTTCGCCTGCTGGTAGGCATTCTGGCCCGTGGAAGCGTCCAGGACAAGCAGGACTTCGTGAGGAGCATCAGGGACGACCTTCCGCATCACGTTGCGGATCTTGGTCAGCTCGTTCATCAGGTCTGTCCTGTTGTGGAGCCGTCCCGCAGTGTCGATCAGGACCACGTCCATATCCTTTGCGACGGCGGACTTCACAGTGTCGAAGGCGACGGACGCCGGATCGGAGCCCATTCCCTGCTTGACTATCGACACGCCGGCCCTCTCTGCCCAGATTTCGAGCTGCTGGACGGCGGCGGCCCTGAAGGTGTCGGCCGCGCCGATCATCACCTTCTTGCCCATTGCCTTGTATCTTGCGGCAAGTTTGCCGATGGTGGTTGTCTTTCCGACTCCGTTGACACCGACGACCATCACGACCAGAGGTTTCTTCGAAAGGTCGAAAGGCTCTTCGGCAGGGGCAGCCCCCTCGACATCCAGAAGAGCGCCGATTTCGTCCCTGAGCATGTCCACGAGTTCGTCGAAGGAAAGGTACTTGTCCCTCTCGACACGTTCCTCAAGACTGTCGACAATCTTGAGAGTCGTTTCGACACCCATATCCGAGGCAACAAGGGCTTCCTCTATCGCATCAAGGACAGAATCGTCAATCCTCGACTTGCCTGCGATGGTTTTCGACAGCCTCTGGAAAAAGCCGTCCTTCGTCTTCTTTATGACTTTGTCAAACAGTCCCATAGTAAATCCATATAGCCTACAAATATACCAAAATACGAATGCAATACCAACAAACGGAGCGACTAAATACAAACAAAACCCCGAAAGCGAAGAACACTTCCGGGGTTTTCGTCACTTGGTTCACCCAAATGGTATCGAGTGATCTGATTACTTCTTGTCAGCGAAGAAATCCTTGGCCTTGTCAGCTTCGACGAGAAGCTCAGTGAAGACGTATGCACCGGTCTTAGGAGACTTGTCCATACGGATGCACTTTACCATGCTCTTAGCGCCTGCCTTTGCGGCGAATGTAGCGACTGCTTTCTTTGCCATAGTTCAAACAATTTATTTGATTTCACGGTGAAGTGTCACCTTGTGGAGGTAAGGATTGTACTTCTTACGCTCGAGACGCTCAGGTGTGTTCTTCTTGTTCTTGGTGGTGATGTACCTTGAGATTCCCGGTACTCCGCTTTCCTTCTGCTCAGTGCATTCGAGGATGACCTGCACCCTGTTACCTTTTGCTTTCTTTGCCATAATTCAAATGATTTTAAACAAGGCCGACAAATCCTTTTTCCTGAGCCTGCTTGAGAGCGGCGTCGAGGCCCTTCTTCTCAATTGTCCTCATTCCTTTGCAGGAGACCTTAAGTGTGATGAATCTCTGCTCAGCCTCAGACCAGAACTTCTTTGTCTTGAGGTTGAGGGCGAAATCGCGCTTTGTGCGAAGCTTGGAGTGAGCGACATTGTAGCCGATCATCCTCTTCCGTCCTGTGATTTGACAAACTTTTGCCATGATATTGTTACTTTTTTATTGATTCAAAATAATTTGCGGGGCACAAATTTCGGCATTAATTTTCTGATTTCCAAGAAATCTATACAAATTTGAAGAATCTGCGCCACCGTATGTTGTCAGGGAATTTCTTATGATCCACAGTTGAAAGCCATACAAGCGACGGTCTTCCGACTATGTGGTCTTCCGGCACAAAGCCCCAGTATCTGGAATCCAGGGAATTATGCCTGTTGTCCCCCATCATGAAATAATAGTCCTGAGCGAATGTGTAACTCGAAGTCTGTTCCCCGTCAATGAATATCCTTCCGTCCTTTTCCTCCCGCAGGCTGTGTCCCTCGTAGTTGGAGATGATTCTGCGGTAGAGGGGCATGTTCTCCGGAGTCAGGGTGACTGTCTCACCCTTTTTCGGAATCCAGAGCGGACCGAAGAAATCCCTCGTCCACCTGTAATCCTCCTCGAACGGGAATATGCTGAGATAGGAATCCGGATAGTCCGGCGGATAGACATCCGTCTCCGGCTCGGCGGAAAGTACTGCGGGGCATTTCCTGATTTCTTCGAGGACAGCCTCGGTCATGCACATCCCCCGGTAACCGGGAAGGCTTTCGTCATAGTAGAGCGTCTCCGGGTCCAGACCGGCCTTTGAAAGGGTCATTGAGTTGATTCGCTGACCGTTCGTGACCACGGTGTAGGCAAACTGGATTCCGGGATAGGTCTCCTGCTGCTGACCGTTGACGAACACGAAACCGTCACGGACCTCGAGAGAGTCGCCTGCTACGGCAACGCATCTCTTGACATAGTGGTCCTTCTTGTCAACCGGCCTGACTTTCAGCGGGCCTGCATTCCTGATGGTGAATTCCCTGCCTGCATTCCTTACCCAGTTGTAGTAATCCTCGGAAGGATAGCGGGTGAGAACGGTGTCACCATGCGGGAAATTGAAGACCACGATGTCCCCCCTTTGTACCTCGCGGAAACCTTTCAGACGGCGGTAGTCATTCTGGATGAGCGTCGAATATGACTCCTTCCCGAAAATGACATTGTGGGTGAAAGGGATGGTGAGCGGTGTCTGCGGCACTTTCGGGCCGTAAGTCATCTTGCTCACGAAGAGGTGGTCTCCGGTGTAGAGAGTGCTCTCCATCGACGAAGACGGAATCTTGAAGGCCTGGAAGAAGAACATATTGATGAACGTGACCACAATGACGGCGAATATGATGGCGTCGAGCCAGTCAAGCCAGACATTGTGTTTCTCTCCTTCCTTGTACTCCTTCTTCCAGAAAGCCCATTTCACCTTGCGGGTGACGAACAGGTCGAAGATGACTGCAAGTCCGAGAAGCCACCAGTAGTTCCCCAGCCAGATGACCCATAACAGATAGAGGATGGACCAAAAGCCCGCCCTGACCCATTTGTTGTGGTATACATCCCTCAAGTTCACTCGCGACGACTATTTTACAGAGTTTACAATTGCCTCAAAAGCCTGAGGATTGTTCATGGCGAGGTCTGCGAGGACCTTGCGGTTCAGACCGATATTCTGCTTGGCCAGCTTGCCCATGAACTGTGAGTAGGAGATGCCGTACTGACGGGCGGCAGCGTTGATCCTCTGGATCCACAGAGCACGGAAATTGCGCTTCTTGGCCTTGCGGTCACGATAAGCATAGGTGAGACCTTTCTCGTAGGTGTTCTTGGCTACTGTCCAAACATTCTTCCTGGACAGGAAATTACCGCGGGTTCTCTTGAGAATCTTCTTGCGGCGAGCCCTTGAGGCTACTGAATTGACTGATCTTGGCATTTTTTGATCTTTTTATGGAGGCAGTGACCGTCATCCGGACGATTCTTCATACTGCATTCCAAGTTAAACATTGATTTACAGTACCAGAAGCTCTTTTACTCTCTTCAGGTCATCCTGCTCGAGGATGGCGAAGTGATCAAGATTCCTTTTCTGCTTCTTGGTCTTCTTGGTGAGGATGTGGCTGTGATAAGCATGCTTCCTCTTGATTTTTCCCGATCCGGTAAGCGTGAAGCGCTTTTTGGCACCGGAGTTGGTCTTAAGCTTTGCCATTGTACTTGATAATTAAAAACAGTTAATAATGTGATCGCGTCTTGCGAACTACTTTTTCTTCAAAGGAGCGAGCATCATCGTCATTCTCTTGCCCTCGAGGTTCGGCATGCTCTCGGCCCTTCCGTATTCCTCAAGTTCGACTGCGAAACGGAGAAGCTGCTTCTCTCCCTGGTCGGCGAACATTATCGAGCGTCCGCGGAAGAAGATTGAAGCCTTCACCTTGGAACCCTCGGAAAGGAACTGCTGGGCGTGCTTGAGCTTGAACTGGAAATCGTGCTCGTCGGTGTTTGGGCCGAACCTGATTTCCTTGATGACGATCTTCGAAGCATTCTGCTTCATCTCCTTGGCTTTCTTCCTCTGCTGGTAGAGGTACTTCTGATAGTCAAGGATGCGGCAAACAGGAGGATCAGCCTTGGCACTGATTTCTACAAGATCCAATCCCAGCTCGTCGGCCATATCCATGGCTTTGGAAATAGGATAGATACCCTGCTCCGGGATATTGTCTCCTACGAGACGTACCTGGGCAGCGGTAATTTCGTCATTGATGTTCAGTTCATCTTCCGCTTTCTGACGGACTGGACGCTGACCCTTGACGAAAGCAGGTCTCGGTCCGGCAGGACGCGGTCCTGCAGATGGGCGTGCACCTCCGACGCGTGATTTTGGCTTGTAAGGCATTCTAAAATTTGTGTTTAAAACTTATTCTCCTGTCAATGTGTTATTTGTGAGCAAAAACCGGGAATATGCCTACGCAAGTTCCTTGGCGACTTCAGCCTTGAACCAGGTGACAAATTCCTCCGCCTTCATAGCTCCCGCATCGACACCTTCCCTGGTCACGGAGACTGTGCCTTCCGCGGTTTCTTTTTCTCCTACGATGATTCGAACCGGGATTCTGAGCAGGGAATTCTCACGAATTCTCTTGCCAAGAGTCTCGTTCCTGTCATCTACAGAAGTGCGAATATCGGAATTATTCAGCAAATCACAAACTTTTTTTGCATAATCGGCGTACTTTGCGCTGACCGGAAGGATTTTGACCTGATCCGGAGCAAGCCAGAGAGGCAGGTGTCCTCCGGTGTGCTCGAGGAGCACGGCCGTGAATCTCTCGATAGAGCCGAACGGAGCCCTGTGAATCATCACCGGACGCTTCTTGCTGCCGTCCGAATCGGTATATTCAAGCTGGAAACGCTCCGGGAGGTTGTAATCGACCTGAATGGTACCGAGCTGCCACCTGCGTCCGATGGCGTCCTTGACCATAAAGTCGAGCTTAGGGCCGTAGAAGGCTGCCTCACCATATTCGACGACAGTCTTGAGACCCTTCTCGTCGGCTGCCTCGATGATTGCGCGCTCGGCCTTCTCCCAGTTCTCGTCGCTTCCGATGTACTTAGCCTTGTTGTTCGGGTCCCTGAGGGAAACCTGCGCGGTGTAGTTCTCGAACTTGAATATCCTGAAAACATAGAGAATCAGGTCGATGACCTTCTCGAACTCGCCCTTCACCTGGTCAGGGGTCACGAACATATGGGCGTCATCCTGGGTGAAGGAGCGCACCCTCGTCAGGCCGTGAAGCTCGCCGCTCTGCTCGTAGCGATAAACCGTACCGAACTCGGCAAGCCTGAGAGGCAGGTCCTTGTAGGACCTCGGAGACGAACGGAAAATCTCGCAGTGGTGAGGGCAGTTCATCGGCTTGAGCATATATTCCTCACCCTCCTGAGGGGTGTGGATAGGCTGGAAAGAATCCTTGCCGTACTTTGCGTAGTGGCCTGAGGTGACGTAGAGGTCCTTGCTGCCGATGTGAGGGGTCACGACCGGAAGGTAACCATATTCCTTCTGCTTCCTGCGGAGGAAACTCTCGAGCTCATACCTCATGACGGAGCCTCTCGGCAGCCAGAGAGGAAGGCCCATACCCACCCTTGAAGAGAAGGTGAAGAGTTCCATTTCCTTTCCGAGCTTTCTGTGATCCCTCTTCCTGGCCTCTTCGAGGACGACGAGATATTCGTCGAGAAGGGATTTCTTCGGGAAGGTGATGCCGTAAACGCGCGTGAGCTGCTCCCTCTTCTCGTCACCGCGCCAGTAGGCACCGGCCAGGGAAGTCAGCTTGACGGCCTTGATGCACTCCGTGCTGCGCAGATGAGGTCCGCGGCACAGGTCGGTGAAAGAGCCGTTGGTGTAATATGTGATGGAACCGTCGGCAAGGTCGCCGATGAGTTCGCACTTGTACTTCTCGCCGATTTCGGAGAAATGCTTCATCGCCTCGTCCTTCGGGACATCGATGCGGACGAACTTCTGCTTCTGGCGTGCGAGCTCGAGCATCTTCTTCTCGATCTTCGGGAAGTCGGCGTCGGTAATCTGGTTGCCGGACGGGTCGATGTCGTAATAGAAACCGTTTTCGATTGCAGGACCTATGCCGAACTTCACTCCCGGGAAGAGTTCCTGAAGAGCCTCGGCCATCAGGTGCGATGAAGAATGCCAGAACACTCTCTTGGCTTCTTCATCCTCCCACTTGAGGAGAACGATGGAACTGTCTGTTTCGATTGGGCGGTCCAGATCCATGGTCTCGCCTTTGCCGATGGTCTGGTCCGTTGATGCCTTGACTGCTACCGCAAGGACTTCCTCAGCGAGTCTCGGGCTGATGCTCATTGCAATCTCATAGCCCGTCACTCCTTTTTCATACTGCCTGACGCTGCCGTCAGGGAACGTGATGTTGATCATAAAAACTAAAATAAATTGGTCTAACCAGTATTTACAAACCAAGTACTTGAACTTGGCTAGCCATATTGTTAGCTAAGCCGCAAAGTTACGAATTATTTTTCTATTTTTGCATTATGGAACAAAGCGCGAAACATGAATAAGGAATATACACCCTCGGCAGGCTGGAACAAGGCAGCCCTGACCGGACTTGTCATGGGACTTGCCACGATAGTCGCCGCACAGATTCAGGGACTGGCCTCCTTGGCCGGAGGTTTTGCAGGCTCCCTGCTGTCTTTCGTATTGATGATTGCCAAGATCGCCGCCTGCATCTGGCTGTTCAAAGGGATTCTCCTTAGGTTCACCACCGGCTTCGACGGGATAACGCGTAAGAATCTCGTAGGCTACGGCTTGAAGGTGGCATTGTTTTCGGCCCTTGTCGTCTCGGCTTTCTCCGTCGTGGAGATGCTCTACATCAGGCCCGACACCTATGCCGAAGCAATCAGCCAGATGAGGGAGGCCTATTCAGCCGTGATGGATTCCAATTCGCTGATGGCTATGGAAAAGATTCTCCCTAAGTTCCCGCTGATAATGTTCGTCACCTCGATGGTTTACTGCTTCATCTGGGGATGGGCCCTCACGGGCATATTCGCAGGCAGGATGATGCCTGACGACCCTTTCTCCGACGTGTTCGGGAACAAGGGCGTAAACGGCGGCGAGAAAAGTCAAGACAGTGAATAGGAATATGGAATATCCGAAAGATCTATCCATCATAGTGCCTCTGTACAACGAGGAAGAGTCCCTCGGCGAACTCCACGAGTGGATCGGGAAAGTCATGGCGGAGAACGGCTTTTCGTACGAACTGATATTCGTCGATGACGGAAGCACCGACGGTTCCTGGCAGAAGATCCGCCAGATTGCGGAGGCGGACAGCAATGTCCGGGGAATATCCTTCCGGCGGAACTACGGCAAGTCAGCCGCCCTCTACCACGGTTTCGAGGCCGCCTGCGGAAGGGTCGTCTGCACGATGGACGCCGACCTCCAGGACTCTCCCGAGGAACTCCCCGAGATGTACAGGATGATCACCGTGGACGGTTGGGACGTGGTCTCAGGCTGGAAGCAGCACAGGCAGGACAACAAGATGACCAAGAACCTTCCGTCAAAGCTGTACAACGCGACGGCGAGATGGATTACCGGAATCAAGCTGCACGACATGAACTGCGGCCTGAAGGCCTACAGGAACGAGGTGGTCAAGAACATAGAGGTCTATGGCGAGATGCACCGCTATATTCCTTATCTGGCCAAGAATGCAGGATATTCAAAGATTACCGAGAAACCGGTGCACCATCAGAAGAGGAAGTACGGCACCAGCAAGTTCGGAATCGAGAGATTCGTGAACGGCTTCCTCGACCTTCTTTCCCTGTGGTTCCTCAGCACATTCGGGAAAAAGCCGATGCACTTCTTCGGATTCACCGGCCTGCTGATGTTCCTCATCGGATTCGTCATGACAGTGTGGATTATCGCCGTCAAGCTGATCAACCAGTCCGCCCACCTGAAGTACAGGGCCGTGACCGACCAGCCTCTGTTCTATCTTGCCATCCTGGCGGTGATTCTCGGAGTGATGCTCTTCCTGGCGGGCTTCATCGGTGAGATGATTTCAAGAAATTCAAGCGAACGAAACAAATACAACATCAAAGACAGATTATGAAGGTTCTCAAATTCGGAGGTTCGGCCCTGAACTCTCCGGAAAATGTCTCCAAAGTCAAGGCCATCATCGAAAAGTGTGACGGCCCGGCAGTAGTAGTCACAGCAGCTGTCCCTGACGCCCCCGACGCCATCGAATCAGCGAAGGAAACTGCCAGGACGGTCCAGTCTTGTGTAAAGGGAGCCGTCCTCTGCAATCCCCAGGATTATCTTTCCGGCCATCCCGACCCGCACATCCGGGTGGCCATCGTGCCGGGATTCATTCCCGACGGATTCCGGACAGGTGAGTTCGACGACCTCGACAAAGGCCGGGCCGACTATCTCGCAAGCCTGATCGCTTCCTCGATGGAGGCGGACAGTCTTGAAATATGGACGGACAACGACGGCTTCATGACAGCCGACCCCGAAGCGGTCAAGACAGCCTACGTCATCAAGGAGATGACCTACCGCGAGGCGATGGAGCTGTGCAACTTCGGCTCCAAGGTCATCTACTCTCCGGCACTGTATCCGGTCCTGGCGAAGAAGATTCCCCTTGTAGTCAAGAATTTCCTGAATCCCGAGGCTTCCGGCACCACCATCTCCGACCATGCGGCCACCGGAGAACGGACTATCAGGGGCATATCCTCAATTGACAATGTAAGCCTGATCACGCTGACCGGCACCTCCCTCGCCGGAATCGTCGGTGTGGACTGCAGGATATTCACAGCCCTCGCCCTCGAGAGGGTCAGCGCCTTCCTTGTGGCCCAGTCCGCTTCCGAGACCGGTGTCTCCATCGGTGTCAGCAGCCAGGATGCCGAACGCGCCAAGGCCGTCCTCGACGGAGCGTTCTACAAAGAAATCACAAGCGGCGCCATCCTGCCTGCCAAGGTCCGTAACGGACTGGCCGCAGTTTCAGTGATAGGCGACAACATGAAGGGCTCCACCGGAATCGCAGGAAAGCTTTTCAGCGCCCTGGGCCGCGACAGCATCAACATCAAGGCTCTCGCCCAGGATGCGACCGAGTCCAACATCTCCTTCCTCATCGACAGGGAGCAGCTCCACAAGGCGCTCAATGTCATCCACGACAGTTTCTTCCTTTCCGAATATCAGGAACTGAACCTGTTCATCTGCGGTATCGGAACCGTCGGCAGCAAGCTAATCGAACAGATTGCCTGCCAGAAGGAGAAGCTGATGAGGGACCGCAACCTGAAAATCAACGTCGTCGGGATTGCAAGGAGCGTCAAGGGAATATTCAACCGCGACGGTCTGGACCTGGAGACCTACAAGGAGGATTTGCAGAACGGAATCGACCTTACTCCGGAAAAGCTGAAGGAGGAAATCACAGGGATGAACATATTCAATTCCGTATTCGTCGATTGCACCGCCAGCGCCGAAGTGGCAGCCCTGTACGAGGATTTCTTCAATCACGGAATATCAGTGGTCGCCGCCAACAAGATAGCCGCTTCATCGGACTATTCCAACTACAGAATCCTCAAGGAAACCGCGAGGAAACGAGGCGTTAAGTATCTCTTCGAGACCAATGTCGGAGCCGGTCTTCCTATCATCGGAACTATCAACGATCTCTGCAACAGCGGTGACAGGATTCTGAAGATGGAGGCCGTGCTCAGCGGCACTCTCAACTTCATCTTCAACACCATATCCGAGGACATTCCTTTCAGCAAGGCTGTCAGGATGGCCAAGGAGCAGGGCTTCTCCGAGCCAGACCCGAGAATCGACCTGTCCGGCAAGGATGTGATAAGGAAGCTCGTCATCCTGTCCAGGGAAGCCGGCTATCCGGTCAGCCAGAAGGACGTCAGGGCCAACTTGTTCATTCCTGACTCATTCTTCGATTGCCCGATAGAGGAGTTCTGGGAGAAACTGCCGTCACTGGACGCCGGATTCGAGGAGGGCAGGAAGAGGCTGGAGGCCGAAGGCAAGAGATGGAGATTCGTCGCGAAGAACGACAACGGCGAGTGTTCAGTCTCCCTGCAGGAAATCCCTATGCAGCATTCATTCTATGTTCTCGACGGTTCCAACAACATCATCCTGCTGACCACCGAGAGGTACAACAAGCATCCGATGCTCATTCAGGGCTACGGAGCCGGTGCCAGCGTGACCGCAGCGGGCGTGTTCGCGGACATAATGTCAATCGCCAACATCAGATAATCAATCCAAACAATTCATCAATATGTCAACAATCGTATATCTTGTAGGTGTCGTGCTTTCGGTGATAGCCGTCCTCGACATCATCAAAAAGCCTATCACCCTCGTCGGGAAGATCATTTCGGCAGTCCTCGTCCTCTGCACAAGCTGGATTGGCCTCGCCGTGTACTATTTCTACGCAAAGGACCACCTCACCGACTGGTTCAAGTAGGCGGCACATCTTTCCGACATAACTGATTCCCAACGGTATAACCCGGTCCGGGCGCCATTAAAACGGCCCCGAACCGGGATTCTTGTTATGGAGAGGTTCCTCCCGGGCCGACAGGAGAGCCTCCCTACCGGCATACAAAAAAAGATCCCCGGGCATCGTATGATGTCCGGGGATCCCG
>JBJEJV010000017.1:0-21268 GCA_051878295.1 Candidatus Cryptobacteroides sp. | reverse complement strand
TGGGTTATTACATTTGATGGCGAGATTACTTCGATTGGAAGTGATGCATTCCGTGGTTGCAGCAGTTTGACAAGTGTTACCATTCCGGAAGGTGTCACTTCGATTGGAAACTATGCATTCTTGGGTTGCAGCAGTTTGGCAAGTGTGACCATTCCTGAAGGCGTCAAGTCGATTGGAATTTCTGCATTCTTGAATTGCAGCAGTTTGAAACAAGTTACTATCCCTGAAGGCGTAACTTCTATTTCAATGTTTGCATTCTATGGTTGCAGCAGTTTGACAAGAATGACCATTCCTGAAAGCATCACTTCGATTGCAGACTATGTATTCTCTGGTTGCAGCAGTTTGGCAAGCGTGACCATTCCTGAAGGCGTCACTTCGATTGGAGAGGAGGCATTCCGTTATTGCAGCAGTTTGACAAGCGTGACCATTCCAGAAAGCGTCACTTCGATTGGAAGTTATGCATTCAACGGTTGTAGCAGTTTGACAAGTTTGACCATTCACGAAGGTGTCACTACGATTAAAAGTGGTGCATTCTATGGTTGCAGCAGTTTGGCAAGTCTGACCATTCCTGAAAGCGTCACTTCGATTGATAACTCTTCATTCCGTGATTGCAGCAGTTTGACAAGTCTGACCATTTCGAAAGGCATCACTTCGATTGCAACTTATGCATTCGCCGGTTGCAGTTCTTTGACAAGTTTGACCATTCACGAAGGTGTCACTTCGATTAATAGTGGTGCATTCTCTGGTTGCAGCAGTTTGGCAAGTGTTACTATTCCTTACGGCGTCACTTCGATTGGAAATAGCGCATTCTATGGTTGCAGCGACTTGACAAGTTTCTATGGCAAGTATGCATCGGCTGACAATCGTTGTTTGGTTATCGATGGAGTTCTAAATAGTTTTGCTCCTGCTGGATTAACCACATATACCATTTCTGACGGCGTCACTTCGATTGGAGAATATGCATTCGGTGCTTGCACCGCTTTGACAAGTGTGACCATTCCGGAAAGTGTCACTTCGATTGGAAACTCAGCATTCCGTGGTTGCAGCAGTTTGTCAAGCGTGACCATTCCTGAAGATGTCACTTCGATTGGATTTGCGGCATTCAATGGTTGCAGCAGTTTGGCAAGTGTATATTGTGAGCCGACAACTCCACCGGCGTTAGGCTCCAGCGTATTTGACTCGAATGCCTCAGACCGGAAGATTTATGTTCCGACGGCATCGCTTGATGCCTACCTGGCAGCCGATGGATGGAACGCTTATTCTTCGTCAATAGAAGGTTATTGAGTCAGCGTTGAACCGTGCAGGATCGTTTTTCTGTACAATACCTCTTATGTTATTCCCGTATGTCGGCACCTTGTAACAGACAATCCCAGTCTTGTTGAAAGCGCCGACATCAGGGAACTGTTATCAGAGAATATTCTTCCTTGCCCATTGAACAATTAGTTCGATGGCTTCGGGAGCGAATGTTTCTTCTATGAGTTTGTACTCTGAAAACAAACCGCTTGTACAATGCTGGAACAGATGGTTCAAACCTTCCAGCTCCATAATGCAGGTTTTCTGATTCTGCGGCAGGCTTTCCCTCAAGGCACTCAGATTGCTTTCAGGATCCACCTGGGTGTCCTTCGTCCCGTTCAAGGCAAGAACTGGACATGTTACATAGGCAAGAGAAGGGCGCAAATCAACTTCTAACATCCTGGAGATATACTGCGTTTTGAGTTGTCTTGCAAGTGCCTGATAATTGAGTTCAAGTTCATCCGGGAGCTCTCTGTTTGCGGCAGATGGCAAAGGATTTCCACAGATACAGCTTTCAAACGCTTCCGCAAGAAGTGCACAATAGGCATCGGCAGTTTCCTCCGAATAACCTGAGGCAATCAATACGACACGATTCTGCCAAAGCAGGGTCTCGCTCATAGAAACCGCAGCGGCAAGGCTGACAATGAAATCAGCCCTCCCTTCAGCCGCAAGCATGAAAGCGATCGTTCCGCCTTCGCTATGACCTATTACACCCACTTTCCCAAAGCGTTCTTTCAGAAAATCGATTCCGGCCGACGCGTCGTTTTTCAAATCCTCGATGGTATAGTTGAAGATGTCGCCGCTCGACTCACCTGTTCCACGGTCATCGTAACGGAGAGTAGCGATACCGGCACGGGACAGTGCATCGGCAAGGACGGCAAAAGGCTTGTGACCGAAAATTTCCTCATCGCGGTTCTGAAGCCCGCTGCCTGTCACCATAAGAAATACAGGGGTGTTGGCATCCCAGCCTTGCGGAAGGAGCAAAGTCCCCTTCAAAACAGCGGTACCGTTGGCAAAGGATACTTCCTCCTGTTCATAGGGGAAAGGCCCGACAGGAGTCTGCGGACGCTTCGGCCTATTCTCTCCAGGCACAAGTGTAAGCGGGAATTCTTTGCCTGCCTGAATAAAAGTGCCGACAATCTGTTTCGCCAGGTAAAAGCCCTTGTATGATGCACCGATGGACGGTATTTTTATGTTTATCGCTCCAATCTCCGTCCTTTCCACTTCGACCGGTATTCCTGTGGCTCCCTGTTCCGGAGAATCCATAGTAGGTTCTTCAGAATCGAGATGGAAAACCAAAGGCAGACGGATTCCGTTTATGTCAATATTGCCTGACCAGGTGCCCGTCTGGGCAGCGGCAGTAAAAAAAGCCGTCAGGAAGGATAGAAAAAGTACTGCAATTTTTCTCATATACGAACTTGCCGAAATATGTGCTGACATAATCACTCTCGTCAAATATATAACGAAATAAGGTAAATCTTTCAACAATGACGAAGAAATGTAAACTGACTGAAATCGTTCCCCTCCAGTTGCAGAAGCTTCACCTTCCTGTCAAGGCCGCCCGCATAGCCGGTCAGTTTTCCGTCCGCACCCAAAACCCTGTAGCACGGAATGATGAGAGAAATCGGATTGTGGCCGACTGCTGCACCGACAGCCCTGGCTGACATCCGTTCCAAGCCCCTCTCAGAAGCGATTGCCTCGGCTATTTCACCATAAGTCATAGTCTTTCCGAAAGGGATGGCTTGAATGATTTCACAAACTCTTTTGCGGAAATGGGTCGTGAGCAAACTCAACTTGGGGGTGAAGTCCGGGGCCTTGCCGCTGAAATATATCTCCAGCCAACGGCAGGCATCATCCAAGACCGTAAGCCGCTCCCCCGCGACAATCTCTTCTTCGACATTGGCCCGTTCTCCGTCCAGAGTCGAGCCGAAGTGCCTCTGGCCTTCAAACCAAAGGCCAGTAAGGGCATCGCCGTCGCTTGACAGGACAATCCCGCCGAGGGGAGAATCATAATGCCGGATGTATTGCATAACAAAAGACTTGTTCAATAAATATGTTTCAGTACCCCATCGAATCCCCCGTCACCTGGGCGCCCGGCACGAAGGCCGCTGAGGGAAACATTCATCAAGGGGGAGGAATCTTTCCCGGGGCTGCCCTGCCCCTTTCAGGACGTCTCCCGGTAGTCGGCCGGAGACTGCCGGACAAGACGCTTGAAGAATTTGACAAAATAGGAAGGGTCGTCGAAGCCGAGGCGGAAGGCTATCTCCTTGACGGAAAGGAGCGAAAACCTCAGCAGCCTTTTGGCCTCAAGTATTATCCTGTTGTTTATCAACTCAAGGGGTGAATACGGGGAACACTCATTGACATAGAGAGTCAGGGTCTTTGGAGTCACATTCAGGAGTGCGGCATATTCCTTTACAGTGTGCATAGAGCAATAATTCTCCTCAATCAGCTTGCGGAAGGCGAGGAAAGCCTTGTGCGAGGGTTTGACAGGATTGAGAGCCCGGGCATCCGTGCCGGCGTGGCTTCTCCTTACCTTTATTATGAACAGTTTGACAAGGGCCTGGAGGGCTTCCTTGTTTCCGATTCCCCCGGCGTTGCGCAGTTCCTCACCGATTGCCTCGACAATGCGACCGAGGGCTTCGCCGTCGCTCTCACGTATCGTGACGCAGGGCAGATTGACGAAGTCATCGAATATACCGGTGCACACCTTCAGGAGGACACCCTTTTGGTCGTGCCTGCTGTCGAAGGAATGAATCTGTCCGGGCGAGATGAAGAATATGCTCCCGGAAGTGACCGGATACTCGCTGAAATCGACATAGTGCACGCCATCCCCCTCCTGGAACCAGATAATTTCATAGAAATCGTGCAGATGCAAGGAATCGGTTTCCATACCTTGCTGTTCTTGGAAAAAGGCGGGTAAACTGTGGAGTTCCATCCCTACTCCGGAGGGGTTGTCGCAAACCATGTCGTAGCGACAGAAAATCTCTTTCAGTCCGGTCATGGTGCAAATATATTCATTATAAAGTAAAAATGAAACATTCGCGAGCACATCCGATACCCAAGTTATGAATTTACCATTAAATTTCTCTTATGGACATTTGGAGGAAAGACAATAAAGAATATCTTTGTAAAACGAAGTAAAACTCATTAAAATTATTGGTTATGAGAAGCATTGCTAAATTGGATCTTCAGTACGCCCACCGTTTCTACGGCTTCAAGGGCGAAGCTCAGTATCTCCACGGACACACAGGCGTCCTCACCATCGAAGTCGAGGAGCCGATCAACGAAGGAGTGAATATGGCATATCCTTGCAACGAAATCCAGAAAGTCGCCTGGTCTGTTCTCAAGAATTTCGACCACGCCCTGATTCTCCGCGAGGACGACCCGCTCCTGCCTGCAATCCTCAGCGTGTACGAGCAGACCGGAATCAAGAACGGCACCCCACAGAACAAGATGAAGGGCGAAGCCTTCAAGACCGACCTCTGCCAGGCCTTCCCTGACTGCCGCCTCGTCGTCACCAAAGAGACGATGACCGTCGAAGGCATGATCAAGATTGTTTACGACCTGCTCAAGGACAAGCTCAACATTGTCAAGCTCACCTTCACAAGCGGTGTCAACGCCGCCACGCAGGAGTATCCTTCCCACATCAGCATCGACCGCTGCCCTCTCTGCGGAATCGCCCTCGACGAGAACGGCGTCTGTCCTAAGTGCGGTTACAGGAAATAAGGATTCTCTCTCCTGAACACTGCGTCCAAGCAGAAAAGGAGGCTGACCAAATAGCCTGTCTTATCGAGCTGAGCACGGAGTGCGCTACCCCAAAGCCTGTCATATCGAGCGAAGCACGAAGGGCGCTGACCCTAAACTGTCATATCGAGCGAAGCACGAAGGGCGCTGCCCCCAAATGTCATATCGAGCGAAGCACGGAGTGCGCTGACCCTAACCTGTCATATCGAGCGAAGCACGAAGTGCGTAGTCGAGATATCTGTTGGACCTCAATCGGTTCGGCAGATTTCTCCACGCGCTTCGCTTGGTCGAAATGACAGCAAAGTGCGTTACCCCCAAAGCCTGTCATATCGAGCGAAGCACGGAGTGCGTAGTCGAGATATCTATTGGACATCAATCGGTTCGGCAGATTTCTCCGCGCGCTCCGCTCAGTCGAAATGACAGCGGAGTACGCTGTGCGGAGTCGTGAGGCCTGACTCCGGAAGCCCGATTAAAGCCCCAACTCTACTCGTGATATTCACCTGCGCACTCAAACCCCACTACAGCCCCATACAGAAGGGTTACTGCGCGCAGGTGGAGGCATTTGGGTTCCACCTGAAACGCCAATCCCCATTCTACGCCCCTCCAGGGCACTTCCTGCGCGCAGGTGTTTTTTACGGGCAGAACCGAATCCGGCTTCCCGGGAAACGACAAGAACCTCGATGAATCCTTTCAGAACGTCAAAAGCCCAGCTTGGAGGCTGCCCCAAAGCCTGTCATATCGAGAGGAGCACGGAGTGCGTAGTCGAGATATCTATTGGACATCAATCGGTCCAGCAGATTTCTCCGCGCGCTTCGCTTGGTCGAAATGACACGCTAAGGGCGCTACCCCCAAAGCCTGTCATATCGAGCGGAGCACGAAGTGCGGAGTCGAGATATCTATTGGACCTCAATCGGTTCGGCAGATTTCTCCATTCGCTTCGCTCAGTCGAAATGACACGCAAAGGGCGCTGCCCCAAAGCCTGTCATATCGAGCGGAGCACGGAGTGCGCTGCCCTAAACTGTCATATCGAGCGGAGCACGGAGTGCGCTGACACAAAGCCTGTCATATCGAGCGAAGCACGGAGTGCGGAGTCGAGATATCTGTTGTCCATCAATCGGTCCAGCAGATTTCTCCGCGCGCTTCGCTTGGTCGAAATGACACAAAGTACGCTTCGCTTGGTCGAAATGACATCTTAGATTGGTCCCGAAGATTTCTCCATTCGCTTCGCTCAGTCGAAATGACAGCAAAGGGCGCTACCCCCAAAGCCTGTCATATCGAGCGAAGCACGGTGTGCGCTGACCCTAAACTGTCATATCGAGCGGAGCACGGAGTGCGGAGTCGAGATATCTATTGGACATCAATCGGTCCAGCAGATTTCTCCGCGCGCTTCGCTTGGTCGAAATGACACGCAAAGTGCGCTGCGCTCGGTCGAAATGACACGCAAAGTACGCTTCGCTCAGTCGAAATGACACGCAAAGGGCGCTACCCTAAACTGTCATATCGAGCGGAGCACGAAGTGCGGAGTCGAGATATCTGTTGTCCATCTATCGGTTCGGCAGATTTCTCCGCGCGCTCCGCTCAGTCGAAATGACACGCAAAGTACGCTGCGCTCGGTCGAAATGACAAAAGTACGCTTCGCTCAGTCGAAATGACACGCAAAGGGCGCTACCCCCAAAGCCTGTCATATCGAGCGGAGCACGGAGTGCGCTGCCCTAAACTGTCATATCGAGCGGAGCACGAAGTGCGTAGTCGAGATATCTATTGGACATCAATCGGTCCGGCAGATTTCTCCATTCGCTTCGCTCAGTCGAAATGACACGCAAAGTACGCTGCGCTCGGTCGAAATGACAAAAGTACGCTTCGCTCAGTCGAAATGACACGCAAAGGGCGTTTTGCTTGGTTCGGCAGATTTCTCCGCGCGCTTCGCTTGGTCGAAATGACAGCGGAGTACGCTGTGCGGAGTCGGAAGCCTGACTCCGGAAGCCCGATTAAAGCCCCAACTCTACTCGTGAAATTCACCTGCGCACTCAAACCCCACTACAGCCCCCTACAGAAGGGTTACTGCATGCAGGTGGAGGCATTTGGGTTCCACCTGCAACGCCAATCCCCATTCTACGCCCCTCCAGGGCACTTCCTGCGCGCAGGTGTTTTTTACGGGCAGAACCGAATCCGGCTTCCCGGGAAACGACAAGAACCTCGATGAATCCTTTCAGAACGTCAAAAGCCCAGCTTGGAGGCTGCCCCAAAACCTGTCATATCGAGCGAAGCACGGAGTGCGGAGTCGAGATATCTATTGGACATCAATCGGTTCGGCAGATTTCTCCACGCGCTTCGCTTGGTCGAAATGACACGCAAAGGGCGCTACCCCCAAAACCTGTCATATCGAGCGAAGCACGGAGTTCGGAGTCGAGATATCTATTGGACATCAATCGGTACGGCAGATTTCTCCGCGCGCTTCGCTTGGTCGAAATGACACGCAAAGGGCGCTACCCCCAAAACCTGTCATATCGAGCGAAGCACGGAGTTCGGAGTCGAGATATCTATTGGACATCAATCGGTACGGCAGATTTCTCCGCGCGCTTCGCTCAGTCGAAATGACAGCAAAGGCTATTTGGACAGCCTCAACTATATTGCGTCCGCTGCATCGGTATTATCAAGTCCCGGAATATGTCAATTTGTCCACTTTTCAGGCGGAAAGTATTGAAATTCAAGACAAAATGTCGGTCAGGCAAGTCAAATTGTCCGTTTCCCGCCCGGCAGGGAGGGCTAAAATGGAATGGCATCAGCTTTGTTCTTCTCAAAGGCGTTCCGTCCGAAGTGGAACGAAACAAGTAAATAAGTAATTATCAAATAATTGAAGGAGACAAAACTATGACAGCTATCAGACGTTATGAACAATCTTGGCTTCCGGAAATCTTCAACGATTTCTTCAGCAATGATTGGATGACCCGCACGAATGCAACGGCTCCGGCCATCAATGTAATCGAGAACGAAAACGACTACCTGGTCGAGGTCGCAGCACCGGGAATGACCAAGAACGACTTCAGGCTCACCGTCACCGACGAGAACTGCCTCGTCCTGACAATGGAGAAGAAGAATGAGAACAAGGATGAGGACAAGAAGCGGAAATACCTCCGCAGGGAGTTCTCCTACCGCAAGTTCGAACAGAGCCTTGTCCTTCCTGAGGATGTGGACAAGGATGCAATCAAGGCAGCCGTTAGCGACGGCGTGCTCAGCATCGAAATCCCGAAGGTCAAGCCTTGCGAAAAGCAGCCGGCAATAAAGCAGATTGAAATTCAGTAGAGAAATAGAGCCATGTTACCGAGCAGAAAAATCTATATGGGGATAACCGGTGCAGCACTGGTGGCACTTGGAATCATCTGCCTGAGCAACCCCCTTTCCACAGTGATCTCACTTGCCTGGATAGTAGGCATACTCACCCTTGTATCAGGTCTGTCAACCCTTTTGAACTGGATTAACCTGAAAAGTTACTTTCCGCAGAGCGGGAGCATTCTGCTGTCCGCAATCCTGCAGATACTCATCGGAATCCTGTTCCTCAGGCACGACCTCGCCCTTGCAGCGACGATTCCCGTCATATTCGCATTCTTCCTTATCATCGAGGGAACGAACCTTGCAATCCGCTCATTCGACTACCGGAAGATAGGCTTCAAGGCCTGGTGGATCAATCTGGTTCTCGGTCTGGCATCGACGCTTCTCGGACTTCTGTCCTTCGCCGTTCCCGGACTCGGAGGCAAGACTCTGAGCATCTGCATCGGAATCGGCCTGATTGTAATCGGCATCGTGTACTTCATCGCGCTCTTCGCAATCAACCGCTTCGACAGGCGCCTCAACAACGACCCGTGGCTCGGGGATGTGGACGAGCAATAAGTTCTTTTCAAGTATGACATCGCGAGTGCCGGCATATTCATAGGCAATACCGCGCTGAGCACTCAATTGTCAGAAAAATATTCATATATTTGGAGGGAGATTCCGAAAGCCGGTCCGGCCGGGCGGAGCATTGAGCTCACGTTCAGGACGCGACGAGAAAGGCAACTTCGGGTCTCCCTCACTATTAATTGAATATGAATATGTTACTGAAAGGCAAAGTCGCCGTTGTCACCGGCGGAACAAGAGGCATCGGATATGCCATCGTCAAGAAGTTCCTCGAAGAGGGAGCAGTCACCATCCTTTGCGGCTCCCGGGAGGAAACCGCCCTGAAGGCACTGGACAGAATCAAGGCTGAACATCCGGATGCGCCGGTGGAAGCCATCTGGCCGAATCTCAGCAACAGGGAAGGAGTTTCCGCAGCCTTCAAGGGCATCAGTGAGAAATACGGTTCGCTGGACATCCTCGCAAACAATGCGGGAATATCCCAGAACACTCCGCTTTTCGACTACAAGGACGAAGACTTCGAGAAGATTCTGGACATCAACATCAAGGCCATCTACTCCTGCAGCCGTGCTGCTGCCGAGATAATGAAAGAGCAGGGAGGCGGCACAATCATCAACACAAGTTCGGTCGTCAGCTTCAACGGACAGGGAACCGGCTGCGGCTACCCTACATCCAAATTCGCAGTCAACGGACTCACGAAGTCGCTGTCCCGCGAACTCGGGAAGTACAACATCAGGGTCAATGCAGTGGCCCCGGGAGTGACCCGGACGGATATGGTGGCCGTTCTTCCGGACGAGATGATACAGCCGATAATCAGGAACATTCCTCTTGGCAGGATGGCCGAGCCGGAAGATGTCGCCAACGCCTTCGTGTTCCTCGCCAGCGACCTTGCTTCATACATCTCCGGAGCGGTTCTTCCTGTAGCCGGAGCCGTAGTAATTTAGAATGAGCCTTGAGGCTGAGCGACAGCCTGTCACATCGGGCGGGGCAAGTTGCGCCCGGTCTGGATGACACAATATTCAATCATATTCGATGAACACACTCGGGAATATTCTCTGGTTCCTTCTGGGAGGTTTTCTGATTGCCCTGTACTATGCGGTGTTCGGTCTTCTTATGTGCCTGACCATCATCGGAATACCTTTCGGAGTCCAATTGTTCAAAATGGCCGGACTGGCCCTGTGCCCTTTCGGGCGCGACGTCCGGCTGATGAAGGACAGCGGCTGTCTCACGGTCGCCTTCAATCTCCTGTGGATACTCACAGGATGGTGGGAGCTTGCGGTACTGCACATCGTACTGGCTCTGCTTTGCGCCATAACCATCATCGGGATTCCATTCGCCAAAGCACATTGGCGCCTTCTCAAAATGAGCATCCTCCCCTTCGGTTCAGGAAGGGGCTGAATATGCAAGGCACGGCTCCGGATAAGGGAGGGCCGGGCCGCAAGGCAGCAAGGCGGAAAGAAGCTTCTACTGCCTGAAGAGCAGCGGGACGAATTCCGAAAGATAGACTCGCCAGTTGCGCCAGATGTGACCGCCCTCCGTCTCGAGATATTCAAAAGGATAGCCGGCTTCCGTCAACTTTGTCCGGAAGTCGAGGTTGGCATTGTAGAGGAAATCCGTTTCGCCGCAGCCAATCCAGAGCATCGCCGGCTTCTTGCTGAAATATGTCGCAAGTTTCGCATCGAAATCGTCATACATCGGAGTCATCTGCTGTTCGCTTACCCCGATGGCCGCCGAGAACATTCCTGAATAGTCGAAAAGGTCAGGATAGTTGATGCTGATGTAGAGAGTGTGGAAACCGCCCATCGACAGGCCGCAGATGGCCCTGCCCTGCTTCTTGGCGATTGTCCTGTAGTTGGAATCCACGAATTTCACGATTCCGGGGAAGGAGGCCTCGAAAGTCCCGTCCATTGTCTTTGGCAGCAGTGCCTGCGGACGGCTGTAGCCTGTAGAATTCTCTCCGGGAGCGGCCTCCTGGGAGATGTTGCCGTTGGTGAACACCACAATCATCGGCCTGGCCTTTCCCTGGGCGATAAGATTGTCGAGGATTTGAGAGGCGCGGCCGAGTTCAAGCCAGGAGTTCTCGTCGCCGCCCATTCCGTGAAGGACATACAGCACCGGATAGCGGGTCCTGCCGCAAGGGTCGTAGCCTGCAGGGGTATAGACGCTCATCCGGCGGTCGAAACCGGCCTCAGGACAGTCATACCAGACCTTGGAGACAGTCCCGTGAGGGACGTCCCGGACTGTATAGAGGCTCGCCCTCCCGCCCGGAACGATGAAGGTGCTGGTCAAGGTGAAGATATCCCTGCTGACCCATACATTGTTGTTGTCGAGGACATTCAGACCGTCCACATTGAAGGTGTAGATGTACATCTCGGGAGCCACCTTGAAATCGGTGCTATATTCCCAGACACCGTTCTGCCCTTCCTTGAGTTCCGCCACGCCCGGAACTTCAAACTCTCCCAGCGGGGTCTGGCTCTTCTGAACCGGGAGGAAATCCCCGGACACTGAGACCTTCACGGCCTTCGGGGCAAAATAGCGGAAAGTCACCGTGCCGTCTTCGTTGAGCACGGGCGACTCAAGCGCACCTCCGCCCTGGAGGGCCTGCTGAGCATTGAGCGAGACACAAAGCGCAGTCGCGGCGACAAAAATGACAAGTTTCTTGAGCATCATAAGTCCAGAATAAATGAATATAAAAAACCAATAAAACAGCCCTTGACATTTCGGCTTCAACAAAAATAGTGTTTTTCCCCGTAAGACCATTATTATAGATATTCAAGTATTTTTCATAACTTTGAAAGCTAAACACGGAAATGATATGACGAGAAAAACTTTATTGATGGTCCTTGCAGCCGCTTACGCGCTTTCAGTCTCACTCTTTGCAGAGGCCGGGAATTCACGCAAGCCATCAGTTGCCGTGGTCATAGACCCGGACTGCTACACCCAGACCAAAGACGCTGTCGATGAATATGTCGCCTCAATGGAACTTGACGGCAAGACCGGCATTCTGCTCATCGACGAATGGGGTGTTCCCGATTCGATTAAAGTCAGGCTCGAAGCCCTGCACAAGGAGAAGGCCCTCGAAGGAGCCGTCCTCATAGGAGACATTCCCGTGCCTATGCTCAGGGATGCCCAGCATCTGAGTTCAGCCTTCAAGATGGACCAGAAGAGGGACTGGAAGGAATCTTCCATCCCGTCGGACAGATTCTACGACGACTTCCACCTCAAGTTCAACTTCCTCAGGCGTGACGAAGAGCGGAGCGAGCTTTTCTACTATTCGCTTGCTCCGGAATCCCCGCAGCAGATCCGCTCCGACATCTACACCTCCCGCATCAAGCCTTCCCGGGGCCAGGACAAGAACAAGGCGATTGCCGACTTCCTCCGGAAGGCGGTACGGACCAAGAAGATGTCCGCCCTCTCCTCCGCCCTTTCTGAGCCGGACAGAGTCCTTTTCTTTGCCGGCCACGGCTACAACTCGGAGTCCATGGTCGCCAGGATGAATGAATACAAGGCCCTCCACGAGCAGCTCCCTTCAGTCAACAATCCGGGAGGCAAGGTGGACTTCATCAATTTCGACTTCGACAAGTCCGTCAAGACAAGGCTCCTTTCAGCCCTCGGGGACGAGAATCTCGACATAGCCCTCCTGCACCACCACGGCTACAACGACATGCAGCTCCTCAACGGCTCCCCTTACGAGTCCACCCCTGACGGCTGGCTCTCCCTCGCCCGCAACTATTTCCGTGCAAAGATGCGCTCCTCCCGCAAGCCGGAAAGCACGAGAAAGGACTTCACAGAAAGGTTCGGCATCCCGGAGAAATGGCTTGACGAAGCCTCCGAGCGGGATTTCATCATCAGGGACAGCCTCTACGAAAGGTCTCTGGACATCTACACCGACGACATCGACAGCTACGACATCAAGGCCAGGTTCGTCCTCTTCGACGCCTGCTTCAACGGAGCTTTCACCGAAAGTGACTATGTCGTCCCCCACTACCTGTTCAAGGAGGCCAACAACACGCTGGCCGCAGTGGCCCATTCCGTCAACACCCTGCAGGATGTCTGGACTGACGAACTCGTCGGCCTCTTCGGCGAAGGCGTCTGCGCCGGCAACATATTCAGGAATGTCTGGACCCTCGAGACCCATCTCTTCGGAGATCCGACCTTCCATTTCGGGACCCTCTCAGACCTGGACAGGAAGATCAGCCAGAAGGAAAGCAATGCCGGGACCTGGCGTAAGCTGCTGCGTTCCGATGCCTCTCCTTGCGATGTCAAGTGCCTGGCGGTCAGGATGCTCACAAGAAACGGCAACATCTCCGGAGAAGAACTTCTCGAGCTTCAGCGCAAATCCCGGTCCGGAATCGTCAGGCTTGCGGCCTTCAACGGCAACGTCGAGCTTGCCGGAGACTGCCTCATCCCTGCCATCTCCCTCGGCCTCGAAGACAGCTACGAACTTCTCCAGCGCCTGAGCGCCCGCTACGCCGGTTACAACCAGTCTCCGGAACTTGCGGAACAGATTGTCAGGCTCTATCTCGACCCCCTCACCCCGTCCCGCGTACTCTTCCAGCTGAAGACCCCTCTCGTGGCCATCGAAGCAGGAAGGGCGGCGGAGCTGATTTCTGGAAACGGCTACTGGAAGGGAGAGGAAGGCCTTTCCTCCCTTCTTGAATATGTAGAAGCCTGCGACAGGAGTCTCAAGGAGGACATCGCCAACCTCGAATCCGACAGCCCGGTCGCAAGGAATGCAAGACTCTTCATCAGGTCGCAGAGGAACCAGTGCCGTGCGGACATCCTGGATGCCCTACGGACCTGCTTCGACAAGGCGGAAGACCCTGCGCTCAAACTTCAGATTGCGGAAGTTCTGGGCTGGTACAGGTACTCCTGCGCCCGCGACAAGGCTCTTGGAATATGCCGGGAGCTGCTTTCGGCCAACGAAGACCCGGGCATCGGTGAGGAACTCAGGAGAAGCATCTCCAGACTTGAATAATTGAACGGACACTTGAAGAACATATTCAGCAAATGATGACAAGCTACGGTGGAACAATGAGATCCGGACGGCACGCCTTAAGCGCGCTGCTGCTTCTGCTTACTGCCCTGCTGCTGACGGCCCGCCCGCTGTCCGCCCAGTCGCGCAACGCCGCCGGCCTGGAAATCAGCGGCACGGTGACGACTGTCGAGAACGGCAGGAAAGTCCCTCTTGAAGGAGCCGTGGTGCTCCTCAAGCCTGCCGGACTGTATTCAAGCGTCGATGCCGAAGGCAAGTGGCGCTTCCAGAAACTCGACGAGGGTGAATATTCACTTTCCGTGCAGATGATCGGCTATGTGACCATCGACACGACAATCCTCGTCCGCAAAGCAGGAAGGACACACTACGACTTCACGATGGAAATCAGCAGTTTCCGTCTCGAAGAGGTCAGCATTGTCGCCGAAGGCAGCAAAGCCGGAGAAGCGACCGCATCGTTGATTTCCCGTCAGGCGATAGACCACGCCCTGACCAGTTCATTGAGCGACGTGATGCAGCTCCTGCCTGGAGTCGGCCTAAGCAATCCGAACCTGTCATCGGCACAGAGCCTCAACCTCAGGACCGCGGTCTCCTCCGCGATGAACAGCCTGGGAACCGCAATCATTATGGACGGTTCGCCGATGTCCAACAACGCCAATATGGAGGGCATCACCTCCGCCATGACCGGAACCGCAAGCACGATTGCCGGAACATCCACCTTCGATGCCGGCTCGGTCCCCAATTCGGGAATAGATGTCCGTACCATCTCCACCGACAACATCGAATCGGTGGAAGTCATCAGGGGAATCCCTTCCGTTCAGTACGGCGACCTCACCTCCGGTGCCGTGATCGTCAATTCCAAGGCAGGCGTCGAGCCGCTCACGATAAGATTCAAGACCGACCCCAAGATTTACCAGGTTTCCGCCTCCAAAGGATTCAAGCTGGGCGGACGGGCCGGAAGCATCAATGTCAGCGGGGACTACGCCTACAGCAACGCCAAGACCACGGAAGCCTACGCCAACTACCGCAGGATGAACTTCAAGACGGTGTACAGCAACACTTTCGGACAGCTTTCATCCACGACTTCCCTGGACCTGCGCTTCGGGAAGGATGTCAGGAATCCGAATCCCGATGATTTCAGGTCAAGGACGGCGTCAGGAGGCA
Source organism: Candidatus Cryptobacteroides sp. (assembly GCA_051878295.1). Lineage (GTDB taxonomy): Bacteria > Bacteroidota > Bacteroidia > Bacteroidales > UBA932 > Cryptobacteroides. The sequence continues at coordinate 6,180 of JBJEJV010000017.1, read as the reverse complement.
CGAACTACGGCTACAGGTTCAACACCAACGGGACCTGGAACATAAACAGCGGCTGGATGAAGTCCGTCCGCTACGACCTTTCAAACAGTCTCACCTGGAAGGATTCTTTCAAGGAACAGATGTGTTCCAATGCCACCGCCCTCTACACCAACAATATGGTGGACGGTTCGGTAGTCACCAACGTTCCCGGCAGGCATCTCTACGACACGGAAGGCAACGAAATCACGAACTTCTCCCCGGAGCAGGCGGCAGAAGGGGCATACGCCATCTATATGCCTGATTCCTATTTCTCGCACTACGATTTCTACAGCAAGGAATTGAACACCTACGCCAAGGTGACGGCCAACCTCTTCAAATCCTGGGGAGCCACATCGGAAAAGATTCTCGCAGGTGCGGATTTCAAGTCGGACGGGAACCTCGGACGGGGCCTCGTATTCCCTGAAGGCACTCCCCCGCCCCAGGGACTGAACTCCGAATCCGGCTACAGGGAAAGACCTCTGTACGACATTCCTTTCGTCAACCAGACAGGACTCTTCGCCGAGAGCATCTTCCACACCCAGTTTGCAAAAGGAAGGGACCTGAACCTCAGCGCCGGACTCCGCTACGACATAGTCGGAAGCCTGAGCGCCCTCTCGCCGCGAGTAAACCTCTCGTTTGACATCCTTCCCGAGGCGCTGACCCTCCGGGGAGGCTACGGAATCACAGCGAAGGCACCGACCTCGGCCTACCTGTACCCGAACAATGCCTATTGCGACCAGACCCTCTTCAACAACGATGTTTCCAACCCGGACGACAAGTATGTAATCGCCTCGACCCGCATCTTCGACACTTCAAACCCGGATTTGGAAATAGCCAGGAACAGGAAAATGGAAATCGGTCTGGACATCACCATAGCCCGCCGCTACACACTCAACATAACCTTCTTCGACGAACTGATGAAGAACGGTTACGGCTTCGGTTCCGGCATCGGCACCTTCGTCCTCCTGCCGTACGTCAAGTACAGCATGTCGGGCACCGACGAGAACGGCAACCCGACCTTCGAGATGATCCGCAACGACAAGAAGTTCTTCCGCTGGTACACCCCGTCGAACAACAAATACGAACACAATCTCGGTTTGGAGTACGAACTCAACCTCGGACGTTTCGACGCCATCCGCACCTCCTTCTACCTCAACGGTGCGTGGATGAGGACACAGACCGCCAATTCCGGCTACACCTTCGATTTCCGCCAGCAGAACGGAAGTTATGTCGGTTCGAATGTTTCCATCTACGAGCCTTTCGTGAGCAGGTACAACTACGAGAAGTTCGTCTCGACCCTGCGCATAACCCACAATATTCCTGCAATCGGATTCGTGGTGACTCTCACGACGGGTTTCAATGCCTACACCCGTAGCTGGACCGACTACAACAACGATGAGATTCCGCAATACTACTTGTCCGCCGAAGATGGACAGATGTACGTATTCACAGAGGAAATGGCCTCCGACCCGGCTTTCAAGTATATGTACGAGACCAAATCGGCAAGCCGTTTCACCGTGAGCAAGACCATCCCGACAGTGGTCTTCAACCTCAACCTTTCAAAGGAAATCGGCAAGAGCCTCACGGCATCCTTCTATGTGAACAACATCTTCAACTCCCGTCCTCTGGACCCTTCCGAGGTCGGAGCCGCGACGTTCACCGAACTCAACAATCCGATGTATTTCGGATTCGAACTCAAAGTTAAATTGTTCAATTGATTTTAATTTATTGGTTTTTAATTAGTTAGTGTATGAAAAAGTTATTTGCCGCAACATTGACTGCAATTGCAGCGATGCTTGCCCTCTCCTCCTGCGAGGACAAAAGCCTGAAGTTCTATAATCTGGAAATCACAGTTGACGAGACCGGATTCGATGCTGAAGTTCCGGTCCCTGAATCATACCAGGTAACCTTCACCAACACCAACACCGGTGAGGTTCTCGAGTACACCACGGTCAACAAGAAGATTTCTGTCATCGACATCCCGGCCGGTGTCTATGACGTAGTCGCCACCGCAAGGCTTTCCCTCTACAACTATCTGGGGACTGTCAAGGGAGCGCTCATCAACTCCGACGAATCCCTCAGCGTCATCAAGGTAGCTGCCACCAGGAGTTCATCCCTCGTGATCAAGGAGGTCTTCTACTGCTGCAGCAGGACTCCGGAGAACACGATGTACCTCAAGGACAACTTCTTCGAGATTTACAACAACGGTCCTGATGCTGTCTATGTTGACGGTCTTTGCATCGGCACTTCCTCCAACTACAGCAGCGCATCAATCAATTTCGCCAATGCAGACGGAATGCTGGTGCTCTCCGACGGTACAGCCACCAGCCTCAAGGCTGACGACTACCTCTGCCTCAACAGCATCGTATGGCAGATTCCGGGCAACGGAAGCACCTACCTCCTCAACCCTGGAGAGTCCTTCGTGATTGCTTCCTATGCAACCGACCACACCACGGCAGACAAGAATCCGAACTCAATCGACCTTTCAGGAGCCGATTTCGAAACCGTCTGCGACAAGTTCATCGAGAAGGGCCAGGTGGACAACGAGAGTGTTCCGAACCTCAAACTCGTGATTCCTCACAACCCTACCATCACCAACCAGTATATGCCGTCAGTACTCACCGCCGGTTTCATTCTCTTCACCCTCAACACTCCGGAAGAAGAAATTCCGATTGTCGGCAACTACAACCTCGAGCAGAACACCGTCACAGGCTATTACCTTCCAGTTCCGCGCAAAGACATCCTCGACGGCTTAAACTGGGTGAAGAACGCCACCACAGATGCCTGGCTGCCTGAGACCATCGACGCAGGCAAGACCTACGTCAGCGGCACCTATGTCAATGAATCAGTGTCCCGCAAGATCGAGAAGACCTCGGACGAGGGCTACCCGGTTTTCCTTGACACCAACAATTCATCCAACGATTTCGAGGTCAACCCGAAGCCTGAAACCAAGAGGCACGGAGTCAAGAATCCGTCCTGGAAGAATCTGTAACAATCAGAACAAGTCATAGCATGAGAAACTGTCATTGCTCAAGGCTGATGCCATTGCTGCTTGTGTTCCTGCCCCTGGCGGCGGGAGCACAGGACGATGGCTTTCTCGCCAAAGAAAAGAGTCTGTGGTTCAACACTTCCAACGCCGCAGGCATCGGTGTGAAGGAACTGCAGGTTTACAATACTGCGGATCTGGCTTACCGCTTTGAAAGCGGCTCGTACCACAGGATGCAGGAGGGCTCGGACTGCGGGACCCTCGGATTCAACACCCAGGGTGCGACGAAAGTCGGGAACATCCAGCTGTGGGGGCAGTTCTCCTATGACAACATCACTGCGAACGGAAGCAGGTTCAACACCCTGGTGTTCGACCCCTTCGACGAAAGATTCATCTACAATGTCGCAGACCCTGTCGAGAGCCAGTGGAAACGCCAGGCCTACGACTTGGAGTTCAAAATGTCCGTCCCGCTCGGCAGGAAAATCCACGGAGGACTTCACGCCCGCTACTACGACAGAATCGCCGCAAAGCAGAACGACCCGCGGGCCGAGTCCACGAGCTACAACATATTCGTAAGCCCTTCGCTGGTCTTCCTCTTCGGAGGCGGAAGCCGGCTCGGAGTCGATTTGTCATATTCGCACATTCTGGAAAGGTCCGCGCCGACTCTCAGCAACGGTTCCATCCTGCAGAATGTCTATGTGCTCCGCGGTCTGGGCAACTACAACGAAGACATAGTCGGTTCGGGAGGGCTGTACACGATGTACTACAAGAGCGATGCTTTCGGAGGACATATCCAGTATGCGCTGGATGCCGGCTTCGAGCTGCTGGTCCAGGCCGGTGCTGAATACAAGCCGACTGGCCTCCGCCAGGATGCCGCCCACCCCCGGGACATGGGCCGTGCCAATGTGGCCGATTTCACTTTCGACATCCAGGCGCTCTTCGGGAAAGAGAAGATTCTGCACAAAATCGGGCTGGATGCCCTGTACCGCACGACAAGCGGCATCGAGTATTCCACAAAACAGATTCAGGGCTCCGGCTGGGAAATTCTCGCGGAATCCATAATGAGCACCTACAAGACTCTGTCTGCCGACCTCTCCTACAACTGTTTCGTGACCGAAGGCGACTCCTTCATCTGGGATTTCACCGGCAAGGCATCCTTCTTCGCGAAGGATGACAGGTACATCTCTCCGGAATCACGTTTCCACTACAGCGGAATGTCGCTGACGGCGGGCGCGCGCAGGCGTTTCATATTCAAGCGCTCGTCTCTCGATGCGGGGCTCGACCTCACCGCGATGAAAAGTTTCGGCGGGAGCTATGAATATGCCGGAGTCCGTTCCGGGAGCATTCCGGTCAATGAATGGTACCCTTCGGACCTGAATGTCCTGACGGCAGACTACCTGCGCGCCGGGGCGACACTTTCCTGGCTGCGCCACACCGAAACGTCACTCTCCTACGGCCTGACCCTCACAGCCGCCGCCCTGACCGCCGGCTCCGGCCACGGTACTCTGTCCATCAGCGGGAGCGGCTCCGCTCAGGAGGAAGAGGCAGGAAGCGGTGTTGATGCAAATTCCCTTGTCGGGGTGAAAGCCGGAAACCGTTTCTTCTTCGGCGCAGGCCTTAAACTGGTATTCTGACCGGCCGGGAGAACAAGTGGCCGGCCAGGCCTGGCTTCATAATTTGCAATCAGAATGAAAATAGGTTTATTGTCATACCACGCAGCCTGCAATTTCGGAGCATTCCTTCAGTTGTTGTCCACTGTTGAATACTTCAAGAAGCACGGTGACACCCCGGTAGTCATCAACTGGGTTCCGGAGGATTTCCGCAAGGATTACGAAGAATGCTCAAAGCCTGATATTATTGAGCTTTATAGCGGTCTCCGTCGAGAATACTATCCGATGACCGCCCTGTGCCGGACAAGCCGGGAGGTTGCGGAGGCAATAGACAAAGAAGGCATCGAAGCTGTTGTCATAGGAAGCGACGCCGTACTCCAGCATCATTCCCTGCTGGGAAGACTCTCCTTGTCACGCAAGAGGATTGTTTCCATCGACAAACGCACCAGCGACCGGCTGTTTCCGAATTGTTTCTGGGGCTCGTTTCGCACCCGTCCAAGCAAGGCGGTCCCGATGGCCTTGATGTCCGTTTCTTCCCAGGATTCAAAGTATTACCTCTTCGGCTGCAAGACAAAAAAGCGTATGGAAGAGGCGCTGCTCGGATTCAGCTATATCTCCGTAAGGGATGAATGGACCAGAGCTATGGTTTCAAATCTGACCGGAGGGGAAATCGTTCCGCCTGTCACTCCCGACCCCGTCTTTGCCTTCAACCGGAACGCCGGCCATCTCATTCCGTCCAGGGAGGAGATTCTCAAACGCTTCGGCTTGCCGGAAGATTATATGATACTCAGTTTCAAGAACGGCAAGTCCGTAAACCAGGCCTGGCTTGACAAGTTCCAAGAGATTGCGGAAGCAGACGGCCTTTCTTGCGTAAGGCTGCCTTATCCGGATTGTCCCGGATTCGGCAGCATCAGATACCGCACGGATGATGTTCTCTCACCTTTGGACTGGTACGCAATCATCAAGTATTCCCAAGCCTACATCGGCAACAATATGCATCCGATAGTCACCTCGATAGCCAACGGGGTACCTTTCTTCAGTTTTGACCACTACGGCATTGTGCATCGTTTCGACAAAAGGAAGAATGGAGAATCCAGCAAGATATACCACCTGCTGAATATGGCCGGACTGCTTTCAAACAGGGTACACATCAAGTCACCGGGCTATGTGCCCCCTTCTCCGGAATCAGTCTATGAGGCGGTACGCAATATGGACAGGGAAAAAGAGGCCGCCTTCGCATCCAATTATCTCAGGAAATATGATGAAATGATGGCAGCCATTTCATCCGTGCTGGTTTCCGGGGGCCGCTGAGGTCACCCTCCTGCTCATCCGAGTTTCTGCCCTGTCAACAACTTGCGCACTACTCTTGTGACCGTGGCAGACATACGAGGGAAAAACGGCAGCTTGTGGTACTTGTGTCTATAGACATATTCAAATCCCCTGCTTGCATAGTCTTTTTCAAAACGCATCCTCTCCCTGTGCGGGGATGAAGGTGCGGTCAGGTTGGGCTGCATATAGCATTCAGGACTCGCCTCCGACAGGACAAGCTCGGGACTCGCCTTGTCA
>JBJEJV010000016.1:0-21343 GCA_051878295.1 Candidatus Cryptobacteroides sp. | reverse complement strand
TTTCATTTCGGTTCCTATTTTAATCTAAATCGGAAATTTCCGATTTAAATTATGTAATGGCGTGAACCCATATCCATATCCAGACCTGCCGTGATTGCAAGGCGGGTGGCTTCCTCCGGGTCTCCCACCCTGTGGAACTCCATCTCGGCCACGCTGTTGGCATCCGAGACCATAAAGCCCTTGAAGCCCCATTCTTCCCTCAGCACTTCGTTGAGGAGGAAGCTGTTGCCTGTGGCCGGGATTCCGTCGATGACGTTGAAGGAGGACATTCCCGTCCCGCAGCCGGCCTCCACAGCAGCCTTGTAAGGCGGAAGGTAGAAATTGTACATATACCAGCGGCTCATGTCCACGGTGTTGTAGTCACGTCCTCCTTCGGCGGCTCCGTAGAGGGCGAAATGCTTGAAACAGGCCAGCATCGTGGAATCGCTGTCGAGTCTCTCCCCCTGGTAGCCCCGGACCATCGCCCGGGCGATGCAGCTGCCCAGGAAAGGGTCTTCCCCGGCTCCTTCGGCCACTCTTCCCCAGCGCGGGTCACGGGCTATGTCCACCATCGGCGACCAGGTCCAGCTGATGCCCTGCGAGGTGGCCTCTTTCGCCGCAATCTGCGCGGACCTTTCGATGAGTTCCATATTCCAGCTCGATGCCGTTGCAAGAGGTATCGGGAAGGTGGTGCAATAACCGTGGATGACATCCAGCCCGAAGAGGAGCGGAATCCCGAGGCGGGACTCTTCCACAGCGATTCTCTGCAGGTTCAGGTCCGCGCCGCCGCAGGAGCTGACAAAGCCCCGGGCCACTGATTCTTCCAGCCCGAGATTGCTGTTGATGACCATCGGATTGCCTCCGGCGCCGAGATTCAGCTGGCCGATTTTTTCGGCAAGGGTCATTCTGCTCATCAGTTTGTCGATGAACTTGTCCATCTTCGCGTCGTCATCCTTCGCCTGGACAGTCAGTAGCGGAATGCAAAGCGCGATGAGCGCGATGCTGCGTCCAAGAGTAGTATTCCTCATATTCCATTCAGTTTGTTCGACCTGCCGGCCGCATTGCCCCGGAGGCTTGGACAAAGATAATCAATCTTTCAGGAAATCTGCCTGCGGGGAGCCTCAAAGCGGCCCTCCCGGCTCGTCTTGCGGGCTGAGACTTCCCGGGGAGGCCCTTGCCGGGCCGGAGCAGGGATTTTCTGCTGTGGAGAATTATTCGTAAATTCGGGCTGCAATCAACAGACTTCCAGAACATGAAAAAATTCGCCTTCGCCTTTACTGCCATTCTGCTTGCAGTTTTCTCCTGCTCGGGTTCCAGGAGCAAAGATGATGACAACAATAACAACGGCGGATTCGTCAAACAGAGTTTTGAACAGTTCCCTGATGCAAAGATTGAGAACGGGATGGCTCTGCTGGCCCCCTTCGCCGTCAACGCCGTGGGTGTTCCCGTGGACACTCTCCGCTTTGCCGACAACGACAATGACCCTCTGTGGCATCTGTGCTGCTGGAATTTCGAAAACGGGCTCTCCAAGGAAATCCGGACCGACGGCAAGTACGGTGTCACCTTCGACGACGGGACCTATTCGATTTCCAGGGACGACAAGGGAGTCATCACGATGTCGGTCCAGGCCAGCAAAGCCTACGAGTCCCCGAGGAAGGAAGGCAGCGAGCCCTGGATCAATTTCCTGATTGAAACGAGTTTCGAGAACATAGAACTGAAGAACTGCTCCAGCCTCTTGTTCAGCTACGATCTCCTGATTCTCAAATGCGAGAACAAGACCGGGGATTCCTACAACACCAACATCCACGCGGCCCAGTGTCTGGCCTATCTCTATCTGCGGAACACCAATCCCGAATCCGAGGACTATATGAAGAGCCTCTGGCTGGGAGTCGGCTCCTTCGACAACAGGGACGAGGGCGGCATCAGCCTCAATCCGGGCACGATGTGGGATGTGGGCACGAGCACCTATATGTACGGCCTCGCCGACGACAAGCTCTTCAACACCGGGAATCTTCTGGACAACAAATGGCACACCTGCAAGGTCTTCGTCAAGACGGTCGTGGAAGACGCCATCAAGTCACTGAAGGAGCACGGGTACATGAAGACCTCCGTGCCGGATGATTTTACCGTGATGGGGATGAACTACGGCTGGGAGCTACCGGGAGTCTTCGACGTCTGCAGCCAGGTCAGGAATTTCTCCCTCGTCTCCGACACCGATCTCCAGTCGATGAAATAGCCCTGAGGCCGCAGCTGCGCGGCTCTACAGGCCCGCCCGGTCTTTCCGCAGGCGGCCCTTTCCCTTGCTCAGAGGCTTTCTATCCACTCCGCCATCTGCGGTACCTTCTCCAGGGCCGAGTGGAAGAGTTTCATCTGGTTGCGGGTGCGTACCAGATTGTGCTCCGGATAGCTGATTCTGTAGTAAGTGTCCCCGTTGAGGTAGTCGGTGAAGAAGCGCACGGCCTGCATGAAAGGGAACAGGCAGGCTGAATATGGCAGGCACTTTCTTTCAAGTGGAGTCAGGAACGACCTCGTGCCGCGGATGTAGCCCCTTGAGAAGGCCTTGAATATCTCCATGTCGAAGTCCACCTTGTCAATTTCAGGCGAATCCTCGGCCACCGGGTTGGCGGCTGTACGGAGGAAATCCCCGAAATCGGAGAAAACGTAGCTCGGCATCACGGTGTCGAGGTCGATGACGCAGAGGATCGAACCGTCCTTGTCGAACATCATATTGTTGACCTTCGTGTCGCAGTGGCATATTCTTTTGGGGAGTTTTCCCTGGCGGTGCAGCTGTTCCGCCAGGCACATATCCTCGCCGTTCGCGTCTATGTCAGCGAGAATCGCCTCCAGTTCCTCCTTCCCTTCTTTGCGGAGCCTCCCGGCAGCGTCATTCTTGACCGCCTCGACCAGCTGGCGCAGCCTCAGTTCCATGTTGTGGAAGTCCGGGATGGTCTCTCCAAGCTCCACGTCGATGTCGGCCAGCTTGGCCTCGAAGTCGCCGAAGGCTTCGCCGGCATATTCGGAATATTCCGGGGTGACGCTCTCGAAAGTGTCCGCATTGCCGATGAACACGGAAAGTCTCCAGAACTGCCCGCCGTGCTCAACATAGGTCTTGCCGCCCTCCGCAGCCTTCACGAAGTTGAGCACCTTGCGATCGATGTCCTTCTCCCCGGCGGCCTCGAGCTTCCTGCGGATGTGCGAGGTCACAGCGACGATGTTCCCCTGGAGCAGGTCCACGTCCTTGAAAACAGCGTTGTTGATTCTCTGGAGCACATAGTCCGGGGAATCTCCCGAAGTCTCGACCTTGTAGGTGTCGTTGATAAGTCCGTTGCCAAGCGGCCGGATTTCCTTTATTTCGCCATCCATCAGGAACATGCCGGCGATTTCGCGCAGTTCTTTCATTTCTGTAAGGTATTTTTTGTGTTCTTTTGCAGTTGCGGTCAGGGCAAAAGTAACTATTTTGAACAATAAATCCGAGTTCTGGGTATATTTGCACAAACTTAAGGTGGTGCGGACGGCTCCCGGGGCGGCGGCAGATGCCCGCAGGGCACGGAAAAGTCCCTGAATATGAAGCACCCGTAACTTGACAGACTTGAAGAATGGAACTGTATGAATATGCCAGGCCGGATCTGCTCTCCGGCAAGAAGCTCCTTTATGTCCACGGATTCGCCTCCAGCGGGCAGTCCGGCAGCGTCCGGACTTTGAGGACCCTGCTGCCCGCTGCGCAGATCATCGCCCCGGACCTCCCGGTGGAACCGGAGGCGGCTCTGTCCCTCCTCCGGGGAATCGTGGAGGGGGAGCGCCCGGATGTCGTGGTCGGGACCTCGATGGGAGCGATGTATTCGGAAATGCTCTACGGGACTGACAGAATCCTCGTCAATCCGGCCTTCAACCTCGCGGACACCCTGCTGCGCAACAACGGGCTGGGCAGGCAGGAGTACCACAACCCCCGCCTCGACGGCGAGACCTCCTTCCTCGTGACAAAAGGCCTGATCGAGCAGTTCAGGGAAATCTCGGGACATTGTTTTGAATATGCCGGGAGCGACAGGGACAGGGTGTACGGGCTTTTCGGAATACACGACACGATGGTGGACACTTTCGACCTCTTCAGCAGCCATTACCCTATGGCCATACGTTTCGACGGGGAACACTATCTCAACGATGCCGCCATCCTGCATTCGGTCCTGCCCGTCCTCCGCTGGATTGATGACCGGCAGGAGAAACGGCAGCGTCCCGTCATATTCATTTCCCTCAGCGAGCGAATCGTCAGGCATTCGAGCGGCTTCCCGAAAGCCGTCGAATACCTTTCCGGGAAGTATGACCTCCGCATCGTGGCTTCCGTGCCGTACAACGACCCTGCGCAGGGCCTGAGGGCCTTCGAGTGGTGCGAGGCCAATCTCGGGGTCCCGGTCTGGAACCGCCTGACCCTTACCTCCTGCAAGAGCCAGCTTCTCGGTGACTATCTGATAGATGCCTGCCCGGAAGAGGAATCCGGCGAGGATTTCCTGGGCACTCTCGTCCGTTTCGGCTCCGATGCCTTCAGGACCTGGGATGATGTGATTGAATTTTTCGGCCGCCTCGGCGGGCAATGAAATCATTCCGCAAGGTCGGCGGGGAAGACGATGCCGCCCTCGGCGCGTATGCTGTCGATGATTTCTGCGACGGCTATTGAGTTGTCCAGGCTGTTGTTCCCTGATTCTGTCCTGCCGGAGAGAAGCAGGTCGATGAACTCCCGGAATTCACAAAGATACTCGTCCGGGTCGCAGGCTGCGGTGATGTCTTCCGGCCTTGCCCCTTCGCTTCTCCCGGAAGTGGGAGCCCCGCGGACAATCATCTCCGCCTGGCGGCTGATGTGTATCTGGTCCAGCGAGATGCTGCCCTTCTCGCCCGAAATCTCCGTCCGCAGCCGGGAATCCGCCATCTTCGAATACAGGACGCTCGCGCTCATCCCCGGGTAGCTGAACTGGACGCTCGCCTGGGTGTCGATGCGCTTCGGCCCTTCCGGAGTAGGGACTTCCATCGTGCTGACCTCAGCCTTGACTCCGTCCGGCTTCCCGAAAAGTGTGACCATCGGGTAGATGGTGTAGATGCCGATGTCCTGCGTCGCCCCGCCCGAGCAGTCCGGGTTGAAAGAACTCGGCACGGGAGCGTCCTCCTCTCCGGCCACAATCCTGCGGAGCAGGCCAATCTTTGAGGAATATTGGCAGAAGGCCGCGAAATAGTGGCGGACCCTGCCGATTTCCCCCATCCGCTTCTGGATGTTCCTGAAATTGGGACTGAGGGTGGAAATCATCGCTTCCATCAGCAGCAGGCCCCTCTTCCGGGCTTCGGCGGCCATCTCCCTCGCCTGGGCGGCATTGGATGCGAGCGGCTTTTCGCAGAGGACGTGTTTCCCCTGCCTGAGGCAGCGCAGGGCGAGGTCGCGGTGGGTGTGGTTCGGAGTGCCGATGTAAACTGCACGGACGGCGGGGTCCGCGAGCATCTCGTCCAGATCCGAATATGCCGACGCGATTCCGTGGCTTTCCGCGAAGCGTGCTGCCGACTCCGGATTCCTCGAGCAGACTGCAGCCGCTTCAAAACGCGGGTCCAGCACCGCTCCTTTCAGCACCCAGTCGCTTATCCTGCCGGTGCCTATGATTCCGAATCCTACCTTTTCCATCCGATTCCTATTTGAACGCTCCTCTCTCTTCCATATAGTCGGTGATGAGACCCAGGGCGTTTCCGCGCTGTTCCCCGGACACGACAAGCAGCTCGGCTTCGTGCTCTTTCACCGTCACTGCCGCCTTGCCCTGAAGCAGAGGCTCCAGCAGCACAGCCCCGGCGGTCTTCCTGCCGGCCTTCAGCAGGGCGTTTACGGTCTTGTCGGCGGCGCAGGGGTCAGCGATGAGGAAGATGCGGTCCTTGTCAACATATTCAAGAGCGCCCATCTTCTTGATGAGGAAGACTATGTCCTCCGCCTTCTCGGGGCAAGCCACGTTGTAGCCTATCACTCCCATCGGGACCAGTTCCTTCGTGAACTTCTCGGCTGCGGACACCTTCATCGGGTCGTGAACGTACATCACCAGCGGCCTGGCACCGAAAGCAAGGTCGAAAGTCCCTTTTTCTCCGCAAGGCTTGATGATTTTCCCGGTAAGTTTCCTCCCTCCTCTGTACCAGCTGAGCTGTTCGGTGACGATTCCTCCTCCCTCGGAGGAGTTCTCGTAGCGGCGCGGGCCGGAGTTCTTGACGAAGTTTATTCCAAGGACGGAGAGCAGGGCGAGCAGAATCACTGCCGCTGTCACGGCTGCAACTTTTTTCATGGCGATTGTTTTTACTCTATTCGCAAAAATATTAAATTTGTAGGAATATGCCAAAGTCAGACGGAACCATACGCCCGTGGGGCCATTCCCTCCGCGACAGGCTCAAGAGAATCTCCGAGCACAACCTGCTCCTGATTATGAGCTTTGTCGTGGGAGTCCTTGCCGGCCTGGCGGCCGTCATCCTCAAGAAACTCGTCGAATGGATTCAGGAGGGCCTCTCCGACACCTTCGCCGGCAGTCTCGGCTCGGCCTTCTACATCGTCATCCCCGGAATCGGAATGCTCCTTGCGATGCTCTTCTGCAAGTATGTGATAAGGGACAACATCGGACACGGAGTCACCAAGGTCCTGCAGGCCGTCTCGAAGAACGAGTCCAGGATCCGCTCCCACAATATGTGGTCCTCGGTCGTGGCCAGCTCCGTCACGATAGGCTTCGGCGGCTCTGTGGGAGCCGAGGCCCCGATTGTTTACACCGGAGCGGCCATAGGCTCCAATTTCGCCAGGTTTATGGGAATGTCCTACAGGAATATGACCATCCTCCTCGGCTGCGGTGCCGCCGCCGCGGTCGCCGGCATATTCAAAGCCCCTCTCGCCGGAGTCCTCTTCGTGCTGGAGATTCTCCTGTTCAACATCTCTATGACTTCGATGATGCCGCTGCTGATTTCGACGATGTCGGCCACGGTGGTGTCCTACATATTCCTCGGCCAGTCCACTCCTTTCCAGTGTACCCTGACCCCCTTCGTCCTCAAGAACATACCTTTCTACATCATCCTCGGACTCTTCTGCGGCGGCTGCTCGATCTACTTCATCCGCACCACCCTCTGGCTGGAGGACAAGATAGGGAGGATGAAGAACATCTTCCTGAAGTGGGGACTCTGCGCCGTGGGCCTCGGAATCCTGATATTCCTTTTCCCTCCTCTCTACGGGGAAGGCTACAACTCCCTGGGCGCGCTTCTCAACGGGACCGAACTCTCCCTTGACGGGCAGACCCCGCTGGCCTTTATGACCGACAGCGTCTGGGCCGTGCCTGTCTTCTTCCTGATGATTCTCTTGCTGAAGGTCTTCTCGATGACCCTCACCAACGCCGGAGGGGGAGTCGGAGGTACTTTCGGACCTACTCTTTTCGTCGGAGCCATCGCCGGCTTCGTGGTGGCCAGGTCCTTCAACCTGATTCTTTCCGGGACCTCCCTGACCGTGCCGGAGCAGAATTTCGTCCTGGTCGGAATGGCCGGACTGATGGCCGGAGTGATGCAGGCCCCGATGACCGCCATATTCCTCATCGCCGAGATTTCCGGCGGCTACGAACTCTTCCTTCCTCTGATTCTGACGGCGACCATCGCCTTCGGCACGACGAGGGTCGCGGAGAAGTTCTCCATCTACACCAAGCGTATAGCCCAGAAGGGCGAGCTCCTGACCCACGATTCGGACCAGGCCGTCCTCACCCTGATGAAGGTGAGCGACGTCATCGAAAGGGACTTCTCCACAGTGGCCATCGACGCTCCTTTCGAGAGCCTTGTGAAACTGGTCGCCGAATCCAACAGGAACATATTCCCCGTACTGGATTCAAGGAACCGTTTCCAGGGATATGTCTCCCTCGCCGACATCCGGAAGTATATGTTCCGTCCCGAACTCCAGAAGACCACCTTCGTGTACAATTATATGAAGAGCGCCGAGGAATATGTCTATGAGGACGACAAGATGGATGTCGTGATGAAGAAATTTGAAATAACCGATGCTTGGAACCTCCCTGTCGTAAAGAAGGACAGAACGTACGTCGGGTTCGTCTCCAAGTCCAAAATATTCTCAGCTTACAGGGACGAACTCAAGATTCTTTCCCAGGACTGATTCTTTTTGACCACATGAAGGAAATCTACATCAGGAGCATTGCCGGCAAAGTCGGCGTGAAGGACTGGCAGGTGGAGAATTGCATCCATCTGTTCGAGGAAGGCAACACCATCCCTTTCATCAGCCGTTACAGGAAGGAGAAGACCGGCGGCCTGGACGATGCCCAGGTGGCCGAGATACAGCACTGGTCCCAGGTCTTTGCCGAAATGGAGAAGAGGAAGGAGGGCATTCTGTCCACCATAGAATCCCAGGGCGCGCTGACTCCGGAGCTGAAGCGCCGGATTGAGGACTGCGTGGTGGCCGGAGAACTCGAGGACCTGTATCTCCCGTTCCGGCCTAAACGCCGTACCCGAGCCACGGTCGCAAAGGAGAACGGTCTTGAACCGCTTGCGGACAGGATGTGGAACGTCGCCCTGAACGACCCTCAGGCCGAGGCGGCCGCCTTCGTGAAGGGAAATGTGAAGTCGGTGGACGAGGCACTCGCCGGTGCGAGGGACATCATCGCCGAAAGGCTCTCGGAGTCCGCATCCGTCAGGAACACCCTGAGGCAGATTTTCAGGACCCGAAGAATCGAGGCGAAGGCCACGAAGGCCGCCTCTTCCTCCGCCGAGGCTTCCAAGTACCGCGCCTATTTCAACTTCTCAATGCCTTTGCAGCGGATTCCCTCGCACAATCTCCTGGCAATCCTCAGGGCCCGGAATGAAGGTTTCCTCAGCGTCGGCCTGGATGCCGATCCGCAGAAGTGCGCCAACAAGATTTACTATGACTTCTGCCAGGAACGCCGTTATCCCGGCCCGAAGCTGGCGGAACAGTTGAAGTCGGCGGTGGACGACGCCTTCAAGCGCCTGCTCGAGCCGTCGATTTCCAATGAGGTGATAAAGGAGGCGAAAGAGAAGGCGGACAAGGAATCAGTGGCTGTGTTCGGAGACAATCTTTCCCAGCTCCTGCTTTCCCCTCCGGTCGGCCAGAAGAGGACTATGGCAATCGACCCGGGTTTCAGGAACGGCTGCAAGATAGCCTGCCTTGACGAGCAGGGCAAGCTCCTCCATCACGAGATAATCTTCCCTCATCCTCCGCAGAGCCAGAAGATAAAGTCCATCACCGCCATTTCTTCGATGATAGACGACTATGGCATCGAGGCCATTGCCATCGGCAACGGTACGGCTTCGCGCGAGACGGAGGATTTCATCAAGCGGGTAGGAATCCCCGAGAATGTGAAAGTCTATACCGTGAGCGAGGACGGAGCGTCGATATATTCGGCATCCGAGGTCGCGAGGAAGGAGTTCCCCGACGAGGATGTCACCGTCCGCGGGGCAGTTTCCATCGGCCGCCGCCTGATGGACCCTCTGGCCGAGCTCGTGAAGATAGACCCGAAGTCACTTGGAGTTGGCCAGTACCAGCACGATGTCGATCAGGGACTCCTGCGGGAGAAACTGGACAACACGGTGGTCGCCTGCGTCAACAGTGTGGGAGTCAACGTCAACACTGCAAGCCCTTACCTTCTGAGCTATGTCTCCGGAATCGGTCCTGCGCTCGCTTCCGGCATAGTCTCCTACAGGTCCTCCATCGGAGGCTTCAAGACAAGGAAGCAACTGAGGGACGTGCCGAAACTCGGGCCCAAGGCCTTCGAGCAGTGTGCCGGCTTCCTCAGAATCCGCAACGGCAGCAATCCTCTTGACAATTCCGCTGTCCATCCGGAGTGCTACCACATTGTGGACAGGATGGCCGCCGACCTCGGAGTCACGGCCGAAAACCTGGTCGGGAATGAAGAACTGATTGCCGGAATCAGCCCGGAGAAATATGTCGAGGGAGATTTCGGACTCCCGACCATCAACGACATCCTGAAGGAACTGGCCAAACCGGGGCTGGACCCAAGGCAGAGCGCGCAGGAATTCAGTTTCGCCGACGACATTCACGAGCTCGACGACCTCAAGCCGGGAATGTCCCTGCCGGGCATAGTGACCAATGTGACCGCCTTCGGGGCTTTCGTGGACATAGGCATACACGAGAACGGTCTCGTCCACGTCTCCAGGATGCACGGAAAGAAACTGAAACTGCACCAGACCGTCAGGGTGAAGGTCCTCGACGTCGATTTCGACCGCAAGAGGATTGCCCTGTCCCTGGATTGAGACGCAGGACTCTTCCCGTCAGTAATCAAGAATATTCAAGATTCCAAGATGCAATTCAGAAAGTACGGTACCTGCTTTTTCGAGAGATACGCGATGCTCTCCCTCCAGACCTTCCTCGGACACGAGTTCGACAGCCTCGTCAACAAGGACAGGCCGGACCTCCAGACCGAGGACTCCCGCAGCATCGGAATCGAGGTGACGAGGGCGATGGAAGAAGGCCGCAGCGGAGCGCGCCGGCTGCTGAAGAACCTTGCGGGAATCTCCGAAGAACGCCCAGAACAGAGACAGGAGCTGGAAAGCATCGTCCGTAGCGGCTACGGCTACGGAATCCAGGAGGGCGTTTATGTCGGCGGGCTGGAGCTCGACTACTGGCAGGGCGCCAGGCCTTTGAGGGACATCATCGCCAGCAAGGTGCGGAAGGTCTCTTCCGGTTTCTACGGCGACTTCGAACGTTTCGACCTCTTCGTCTTCTGCGAGGACAGCCTCAGCGAGCCGCAGGTCTATGACACCGTCCGCTATGTGATGGAAATCCAGAATGAATATGCCCGCAGATATTCAAGGCTCTACCTGTCTTACAGAACTGACTTTTTCGCCTGCACCCTGGACGGCGAACTCCGCACCGAACATCGCGTGACACATATTCCCGTAGGGAAGGAAGAATGCCGCAGGCTTTACTTCGCCTCCCTCGACTATTGACAGACAACAACGAATTGCAAGATGAATAAGCTGAACACCCTCGCTCTCGCAGCCCTCGCCCTTCTGGCGGCCTGCACCTCTGCGCCCACCGCTCCGTCCCCTTCAACGGCAGCCGCCCTTGAGAAAGGTTTTGCCGCCCCTCCCGACGAGGCCAAACCCCGTGTCTGGTGGCATTGGATGAACGGCAATGTGACGATGGAAGGCGCAATGGCGGACATCGAGTGGATGCACCGTGTCGGAATCGGCGGCTTCCACGTCTTTGACGCCGGACTGACCACCCCGCAGATTGTAGATCACAGGGTGAGCTATATGTCCGACGAATGGAAACGGATTTTCGAGGCCTGCATCCGCAAGGCCGACAGCTACGGGATGGAAACCGCTGTCGCGGGGTCTCCGGGCTGGAGCGAAACCGGAGGGCCGTGGGTGGAACCGGCCCGGGCGATGAAAAAACTCGTCTGGAGCGAAACCGAAGCGGCCGGGGGACTTGAATATGATGCCGTCCTCCCGCATCCTCCGGTCGTCAGCGGCAGCTTCCAGGATGTCCCCGTGCAGGAAAGCACGGGAGGGATTCCTGAATATTACGAGGATGTTGCCGTCGTGGCCTTCCGCGTGCCGGCCCCTTCTCCGGCCTCCCTCTCGCCGAAAATCACTTCCAGCGGAGGAGAGTTCACCCTCGAGCAGTTGAGCAACGGCCGGATGACGGACGTCTCCGAGCTGCCTTACGGCCCTGACGGAGCCTGGATACAGTACGAATTCGAGCTGCCGCAGACCATCTGCGGAGCGGACATAATGCAGGGAATCTACGACGACTTCACTGCAAGGGTCCTCTCCCAGGGCGATGACCTGAGCGTGCTGGAGTACAGCGACGACGGCCTGCATTTCACGCCGATAGCCACCACCATCGGGAAAGTGTTCCGGATTGCGACCCTCTCTTTTGAACCCGTGACCGCCAGGTACTTCCGCCTGAGGCTCGCCGACCAGCAGACAGCCCTGAACTCCTATTTCGCCCCTGCAAACAGAAGGGGAATCGGCACTCCTGCTGCGAATGCGACAGGTGTGAAGGTGGCCGAGTTCAATCTCTTCTCCTCCCCGAGGGTGGGCAGATACATCGAGAAAGCCGGCTTCTTCCCGGCAGCGGACCTCTATGATTCCCCGTCAGCGGCCTGTCAGGAAGCCTTCTGCCCGGCCGAGGTCATCGACCTGAGCGACAAGGTCGATGCGGACGGACATCTCCGCTGGACTCCGGGGGAGGGCCATTGGAAGATACTCCGTTTCGGCTATTCGCTCACCGGCCACCAGAACAGCCCGGCCTCTCCTGAGGCTACCGGCCTCGAGGTTGACAAGCTGGATGCCGAAGCCGTCAGGGACTACATCGAGCACTACATCGGGATGTATTCGGATGCCGCCGGCGGAATGATGGGAGAAAAGGGCATCCACTACCTGATGTTCGACAGCTGGGAGGCCGGCTGCCTGAACTGGACCCCGAAGATGTTCGAGGCCTTCAGGAAGGAATGCGGCTACGAGCTGGTCAACTGGCTCCCTGCGATTGCCGGCTATGTGGTTGGCTCGCCCGAGGCTTCGGACAGGTTCCTCTGGGATTTCCGCAGGACCATCGCCGAACTGACCGCAGTCAACCATTACGACCTGCTCACAGAGGTCCTGGAAGAACACGGCCTTGAACGCTACACGGAGTCCCACGAACTCGTGAGGGCCTTCATCGCAGACGGAATGAGGGTCAAGAAGAATGCGGCTATCCCTATGTGCGCAATGTGGACGGGCGACCCTTCCAACATCCTGGCCATCGGAGCTTCCGGCGCGGACTGCCGCGAATCGGCTTCCGTGGCCCATCTCTACGGCAAGAAATATGTCGCCGCCGAATCCCTCACCCAGGCCGGAGATGCCTGGGGAACCTATCCCGAAATCCTCAAGGAACGGGCCGACCTGCTGATGGCCAACGGTCTCAACCGCTTCATCATCCACGAAAGCGCCCACCAGCCCCTCGACGATTTCAAACCGGGGCTCACCCTGGACTGGTTCGGACAGTGGTTCAACAGGCACGACACCTGGGCCGAACAGGCCGTGGCCTGGATGGACTACCTTTCCAGAAGCTGCTTCCTCCTCCAGCAGGGCAGGCCTGTGGCCGACATCCTCTCTTACTTCGGGGAGGACAACAATGTCACCTGCCTCTACCGGGATGCCCTCCCGGCCTACCCGGAAGGCTACAACTTCGATTTCGTCAATGCCGACGCCCTGATGCACGACCTCAAGGTGCGTGACGGGAAAATCATCGCCCCTTCCGGAGCCTCCTACAGCTTGATTTCCCTGGGTGAGAATGCCCGGATGATGTCCCTGCCGGTGGCCAAAGCCCTTATGAAACTGGTCGGAGAGGGTGCGGTCGTAGCTGGACAGCGTCCTGTAGCCAGCCCGAGCCTCTCGGATGACCCTTCCGAATTTGAAGCCGTCGTCGGCAAGCTCTGGAGCGGCGGGCCTGTCACTGAATATGGAAAAGGCCGCGTCTATGCCTCGGCCGATGCCGCGCCGGCCCTCGAGGCCGAGGGCTGCATCCCGGACGTGACCCTCTCCCTGCCTTCAGCGGATTCCAAGTATCTCTTCCTCCACCGCATCTGCGACGGAGTCCACATCTACTGGCTGGATTCAAGGACCCGGAACGTCGAGGACATCGAGGCCTCTTTCAATGTCTGCGGACTTGAACCGGAGGTCTGGAACGCGGTTGACGGCAGCATCAAGCCTGCTTCCTACCGGACGGAGGGTGGCAGGACAGTCGTCAAACTGCATTTTGAAGCGGAAGACGCCCTCTTCGTGGTATTCAGAAAGAAGGCCGCTACGGATTCTCTGGAACTGCCGGAGCCTTCCGTTTCGACAAGCCCTGTCGATGGCGGATGGGAGGTTTCCTTCAACTGCGGTATGGGAGCCCCCGGGAAGATTGTCTTCGATGAGCTGAAAGACTGGAGCCGGGACGACAATTTATATATAAGGTATTATTCCGGCACGGCGACATATTCAAAGACTGTCAATGTGGATGCCTCGGCGATAGGGGAGAGCACCTGGCTCTGCCTCGGCAACGTCTGCAACATCGCCGGAGTCAGGCTCAACGGCGAGGATCTCGGAATCGTTTGGAAACGGCCTTGGAAGGTGGACATTTCCTCCGCCGTCAGGGAAGGGGAGAATGAGCTCGAAATCACCGTCGCCAATCTCTGGGTAAACCGTATGATAGGCGACCAGAGGGGCGATGCCGGGCAGTTCGCGAAGACGGTGATGACTTTCCGCTCTGCAGGGGAACCGCTCCGTCCGTCCGGCCTTCTCGGACCGGTTTCGATTGAGACTGTCAGGTATTGAGCCTGGAAAACTATTTGAAGTACAATGCGCAGGCGGAGCGTTCGGAGACGAGCGCCCCGTCTTTCGCTGTCAGGATGCCGTTGACCCAGACCATCTTGACCGCACCTTTGAGGCGTTCCCCCTCGTAGGGGCTCCATCCGCATTTGTAGGCGACATCCTTGACGGTGAATTCCTCGTCCGGAGCCACCACGACCAGGTCGGCATAGGCTCCCTTTTTCAGGACGCCCCTGTCGGCAATCCCGAAGATTTCAGCGACTTTCTCTGAATATGCCGAAGCGATTCTGCCGAGCGGCATCCCGAGAGTGAAGGCCACGGGCAGGGACTGCTGGATTGACGGCACTCCTGAAGGGCAGGACAGATAGGGCTTCTCCTTTTCCTCCGGCAGATGCGGGGCATGGTCGGAGCCGACAGTGTCGATTAGCCCCTCCTCCAGAGCCTTTCTCAAGGCCTCCCTGTCGGCGGAAGTCTTCACGGCGGGATTGCATTTCAGCCTGCTGCCGAGCCGTGGATAGTCCTCGTCACAGAACCACAGGTAGTTCGCGGAAGTCTCGGCCGTAATTCGCGGATTGTGGATTCTGGCGGCGCGGATCATCTCCACCTCCTCCTTTGTCGAAACGTGCAGGACGTGGAGGGCCGTACCCTCCTTGATGGCCATTTCCAGGGCGCGGACAGTGGACATTATGCAGGCCCTACGGCTTCTGATGGAAGGATGCTCGCCGAAAGGAATCTCCTCCCCGTACTTCTCCACTGCAGCCGCCAGATTGGCCTTGATGATGCCTTCGTCCTCGCTGTGTACCAGCACCGGCTTGCCGCCTGTCCTGAACAGTTCTTCGAGGCATTCCCGGCTGTCCACCAGCATATTCCCGGTAGATGAGCCAAGAAAGACCTTGATGCCGGCTATGCTGTGCCTGAAATCATCCGACAGGCAGTCCCTTATCTCTCCGGCATTGTCGTTGGTGGCTCCGATGTGGAATCCGTAGTTCGCTACTGAAGCCCCGGCGGCCCTCTTCATCTTCTCCTCGAGGGCGGCCCTGCCTACGGTCGGAGGAAGGGTGTTGGGCATATCGATGAAGGAGGTGATGCCTCCGAGCACTGCCGCCCTTGACTCGCTCCCGATGTCCGCCTTGCGGGTCAGGCCGGGATCCCTGAAATGCACGTGCGCGTCGATTCCGCCGGCCATCAGCACCTTCCCGCCGAGATTGACTACTTCGGCATCGGGGAAGTCCTGCAGGGCCTTGGAATCATCGCTGTCTGTCTCTTCGCGGAACCATATTCCCGCAATGCGCTGACCGTCTATCGCCAGTGCTCCCGCCCCTGTCCGGGCGGATGTGGCAAGGACGGCATTGACGAGGAGCGTTCTTGACATCTTCTATCCTCTCCTGTTGAATTTCCTGAATTTCAGCTTGAGGACTCCCCAGAAGGCTTCCCCGAAGATGCCGCCGCTCATCTTTGAAGTACCGAGCCTACGGTTTATGAATATGATGGGAACCTCCACGAGCTTGAACCCGAGTTTCCAGGCGGTGTATTTCATCTCCACCTGGAAGCCGTAGCCCTTCATCCTGACATCGTCCAGGTCGATGGTCTCCAGAACCTTCCGGCTGTAGCACTTGAATCCGGCGGTACAGTCGTGGATTCTCATTCCGAGAACCGTCTTGACATAGATGGATGCACAGTAGGACATCAGAATCCTGCCCAGAGGCCAGTTGACGACGCTGATTCCGTCGCAGTAGCGCGAACCGATGGCGACTCCCTGGCAGGCTGCTGCCGCCTCGTACAGTTTCGGGAGGTCGTCAGGGTTGTGCGAGAAGTCGGCGTCCATCTCGAAGATGTAGTCGTAGCCTTGTTCCAGACACCATCTGAAACCAGTCAGATAGGCTGTCCCCAGGCCCAGTTTCCCGGCTCTCTCGATGAGGAAAAGCCTGTCCGGGAACTCTGCCTGCAGGTTCTTTACTATGGCTGCCGTCCCGTCGGGAGAACCGTCGTCGATTACAAGCACATTGAATGAGCCTTCCAGGGAGAAAACCTTCCGGACAATCGCTTCGATGTTCTCTTTCTCGTTATAGGTCGGAATTATGACCGCTTTTCTGTCCATGTTGTTATCGGTTATAGTTAGTGTTGTCAGTCTTCCATCAACAGCCTGACAGCCGCTTCAAGCTGCTTGTCAAAGCCGTTCAGAACGGATGCCGGATCGTTCTCGACCCTGACATCCGGTTCGAGCTGCATATTTTCGAGGTATCTGTCCTCCTTGACGGCCCAGGAGCCGACCTGAGGGATTCCGAAAACCATTCCGTTGATTTGGGTCTCCCACCAGACGGCCGTCATCGTGCCCGGTACAGGCATCCCGACGAGTTTTCCAAGTCCCAGCGTCCTGTAGGCATAAGGGAAGCCGGATGCGTCGGAATAGTTGTTCTCGCACACGAGCACGCAGGAAGGTTTCGTCCATTTGCTGAACGGCTCCATCCCGATGTACTGGCCCCGAGGGGTGAATCTGATATATTCCTTGCCCCCGAGGAAGGTCACGAGGTCGTCGTGGAGCCAGCCGCCTCCGTTGTTCCTTGTGTCAACCACTGCGGCGTCGGCTGTCCTGTATTTGCCAAGAAGCGTTGAATATACCTCCCTGAAGCTCGGCGAATCCATCCCCTTGACGTGGGTGTAGCCGATTGTCCCGCCGGAGACCTCCCTTGTGATTCTTTCGCAGCGCTTGACCCAACGGTTGTACATGAGAGTATTTTCCGAAGCCACCGGTTTGATGAAGATTTCCTTCTCCCCGTCCTTCTTCCTGCCGCTTCTGACCACGATGGAAGTCCGTTTGCCAGTCGTGTTCATGAAGAGAGGGAACCAGCTTTCGCCGGCTTTCACTTCCTTGCCGTTCACCGAAACGATGATGTCTCCGGCCTTCACTCCGCTGCCGCTGAGGTCGAGCGGACCGCCCGGAAGCACCTCGGCTATCTTCAGGCCTTCGCCCTGGTACTCATAGTCGAACAGCGCTCCGATCCAACCCATCCTTACTGTCGGGTTGAAATAGGCCCTTGCACCGGTGTGTGAGCCGTTGAGCTCTCCGAGCATTTCGGAGAGGAGGTCCTGGAAATCGAACTGGTTCTTGATGTAAGGGAGGAACTGCCTGTAGTTCTCCTTGAAGCCGCTCCAGTCCACTCCGTGTATCTGCGGGTCGTAGAACTTTTCATCGACCTGTTTCCAGACGTGGTCGAAGATGTAGGAACGCTCCGCGCTGGCTTTGAATTCATATTCACCGGAGAAGAGAATCGGGACAGGGGCTCCGTTGCCGCTGGCCGGGATTTTCAGGATGCTTCCTCCGGAGAGGATGTAGAGGTTCTTGCCGTCGGCCGAAGGTGTGATTCTTCCTCTGACCTGCTTCTTGACCACCTTCACGTCGCCGGTCTTGATGTCCAGCATACAGAGGTCAGAGGTCTTTTCGAGCAGGGAGACGTAGAATAGTTTCTCCCCGTCCCTGGTGAGGTGGAAGTCTCCAAGTCTGCTGGAGATCCCGGTAAGCCTCCTGGTGCGGGTGTCCCTGCCCTCGAGTTCGAGGACGAGCTTTTCCGGCTTTTCGGCTTTCTTCACCGAATCCTTCTTTTCCTTCTCGGCTTCCTTGCCGGCCTGCTTGGGGCTCTTCTCATCCTTCATCAGTTGCGCGATGGCGTTGTCTTCCTTGCTCCGGTAGAAATCCGCCATCTTCTTCCCGTCGAAGAACATAATGTAAACATCTCCTTCAGCACCCCAGCTGCCGTGGCTTCTGTAGCCGTTCTTGTCCGATTCCCAAATCATCGCGTAGCCGTCCAGGACCCATTTGAAGTTCCCGTCGGAGTAGCCGCTTTGTGTCAGGTCCGTGACTTTCCCGCTCTCTATGTCGATCAGGGCGATGTCGTTGTTGTTCCATCGGCCCTCTCCCATATAGTCCGAAAGCAGGTATTTGCTGTCGGGCGACCACTGGAAACTCAGGTCCCCGTCCGAATAGGAATAGTTGACATCCTTGAGCAGGGACTTCTCCTTTCCGTCCTTGAGGTCGCGGATGACCAGTTCCGTCCTGTTGCGGAGGAAGGCTATCCACTTCCCGTCAGGGGAAACCGCCGGCTGGAAACAGGTCTCGCCTTCCGTGGTGACGAGCTTCTCTTCAAAAGTGTTCGCGTAGGTGAAGCATTTGTCCTCATCCCTGACGAGGCTGGAGGACCATATTCCCCAATGGCCGTTCCTTTCGGAAGAATAATAGAGGGTCCTGCCGTCCTTCGAGAAGCAGACGTTCCTTTCCTGCTCCGGGGTGTTGGTTATCCTGTTGGTCGTCTTGTATTCCTCCGAGGTGACGAAGACATCGCCCCTGATCACGACTGCGATTTCCTTGCCCGAAGGCGAGACCGCCATCGAAGTGGCGTTCGCAAGGTTGAGGAATTCGACTTCCTTCTCATCGTTGTCCCTTGCCACGGTGATTTCCAGCCTGACAGGCTCCGAACCCTCTTTCATAGTGTAGAGGTCGCCGTTCCAGGAGAAGCAGAGGACTCCGTTGCCGGAGACCGACAGATGCCTGACCGGATTGTCGCTGAACGAAGTCAGCTGGACATCCTCGCCCGGAAGCGCCGTGGAAGCCTTGTGGATGTTGAGAGTGCCGCTTTTCTCGGAGATGAAGTAGTAGTTCTTCCCGTCCGGAGCGAAGACCGGGTTGCGGTCCTCTCCGTTGAAGGAGCTGAGCCTGGTGAAACTGCCGTCTCCGCCCATCCGGAACCTGTCCTTCGCCCCGGCTGAGGGCTTGAAGAACCAGACGTCCCTTGTGACGGATGAGGTGTGATGCTTCCTGAGGGCATCCTCATAGCCCTTGTAGTCTTCGTAAAGCGCTTCTCCGTCCTTGTTCACGCTGATGCTGGAGACCGGAAGAGAAGTGACCGGCAGCGGACGGCCCCCTTCGAGGGAAACCTGCCACAGCTGCTCCTTCCCCGGGAAGCCTGCGTACAGGGTGTCCTGCTGGATGCCGGAACTGAACAGGACAGTCCCGTCGCCGAGTACCGCCATCGGGACCTCGTTGCCCGGGTAGTCGGTGATCCGCTTGGGAGTCCCGCCTTCAGCGGATGTTACGAATATGTCCCTGGAACCGAGCCTCGTGGATGAAAAGACTATGCTTTTCCCGTCCGGAGTCCAGAAAGGGTCCGAATCATAGGCCGGACTCGAAGTTATCTGCAGGGCCCTTCCGCCTTCGGCGCTGACTGTGAATATGTCGCCCTGATAGCAGAAGGCGACCTTGCTGCCGTCTGGCGAGATTGCGTTTTTCCTTAGCCAGCGGGCTGTTTCCTGGGCCGCTGCCGAAACCGTAAGTGCAGACAATGCTGCAATCGCTGCTGTGCGGATGAGCTTTTTCATTCTGTTCCTGATTGGTGGTATTCCCGAGAATACCTTTTGAAATTAAATATAGTCCATTTAGTCGTGTTCTACAAATATTGCTCTTTTTTTTCTAATTTTGCTTTCCTTTCAGCCAGGAAAACATTCATTCGGGACCATTTCAACATCCGGACAACAATGAAAAGAATCGATTGCTTCATCCCTTTTGTCTGCGAAGAGCAGGCACGCGAGGTCGAGAACTGCCTCAAGGCACAGAGCGAAGTTTCAAGAGTCATCCACATCGATGCCTCCACTTTCAAGTCCACTGAGGCGCTCCGCAGGATAGCCTCGGAGGCCGCTGCGCCATATTCATTGCTTTTCATCAAGACGTCGGGGCTTTCCTTCGTCAATTTCGCGCTCGAGCGTTTCCTCGCCGTTGCGGAAGACTCCGGGGCCGCGATGATATATTCGGACCGCTTCAAGGATGTCGGCGGCGTCTGCACTCCGGCTCCGGTGATAGACTGCCAGGAGGGTGCGCTTCGGGACGACTTCGACTTCGGCTCCGTCCTCATCTACCGGACGGACGCCCTCAAGGAGGCTGTCGCCAGGATGGATTGCGAATATGCCCACGCGGGTCTGTATGACCTTCGGCTGAAAGTTTCCCAGAAGGGGAGCCTGGTCCATGTCAACGAGTTCCTCTACTACGACATCGAGACGGACATCCGCAAGTCGGGGGAAAAGATGTTCGACTATGTGGACCCGAAGAACAGGGCGGTGCAAATCGAGATGGAAAAGGCCTGCACGAGCCACCTGAAGGACATCGGCGGCTACCTCGAGCCGGTGTTCAAGGAAGTGGAGCTTTCCGGGGAGCCTTTTGAATATGAGGCCTCCGTGGTCATCCCCTGCAAGAACCGTGTGCGCACGATCGGGGATGCCATCCGGTCGGCTCTCTCCCAGGAAACGGATTTCAAGTACAACGTGATAGTCGTGGACGACAATTCCACCGATGGCAGCGTCGAGGTCATCCGGAGTTTTCTGGACGACCCGAAACTGGTCTATGTCGCGCAGGACAGGAGCTACCATGCCATCGGAGGCAACTGGAATGCAGCCCTCCACCATCCGAAATGCGGCAGGTATGCCATCCAGCTCGATTCCGACGACGTTTACCACGACGCTACGACTGTCCGCAGGTTCGTCGAAGCATTCCGCGAGCAGAAATGCGCAATGGTCGTCGGGACCTACCGGATGACGGATTTCAATATGCAGACTTTGCCTCCGGGAATCATCGATCACCGCGAGTGGACCGAGGAGAACGGACGGAACAATGCCCTTCGCATCAACGGGCTCGGAGCCCCGAGGGGTTTCTATGTCCCTCTTCTGAGGAAAATCAATTTCCCTACCACCAAATACGGTGAGGACTATGCCGTCGGACTAAGGGTCTGCCGGGAGTACCGGATAGGGAGGATTTATGATGTGGTTTACGACTGCAGAAGGTGGGACGGCAATTCCGATGCTTCCCTGGAAATCGACAAGGTCAATGCCAACAACACCTATAAAGACAGAATAAGGACCTGGGAATTGCAGGCAAGGATAAGGCTGAATAAAAAAATCTAAAATTTTTAGGAAAAAAGTTTGCAAGTTTAAAAATAATGCCTACCTTTGCACCCGCTTCTGAAACGAGGCACACGAAACGATCATTGAAAAGACTGAAGGAAGTACA
>JBJEJV010000015.1:0-21852 GCA_051878295.1 Candidatus Cryptobacteroides sp. | reverse complement strand
GTACTGGGTAGGAGAATCGAACTCCTATTGCAAGATTGAGAATCTTGAGTACTAACCGTTATACGAACCCAGCGTTTTTGGTTTGGAATGCAAATATATGCTGTTTTTTCCTTCTTTCCAAATTTTGCCCTCCTTTTTTTACAAAAACCGGGAATAATCCTATCTTTGTCGCAACACACAAACGATTGTTACCTATCACCAATACCGATTCCGATGAAACACAACCATCTTCTTCCGATTCTTGCCTTTTCGGCAGCCCTTTCAGCCGCACTTTCCTGTTCCAAGGCTCCACAAGCGGAAAAGGCAATCCAGCCAGTGCTTTTTTCTGAGGTGACCATCGATGACTCCTTCTGGTCGCCCCGCCTCAACTCCCTCAAAGATGTCACTCTCGGAGTCTGCATCGACCAGATAGAGAATCAGACCGGCCGCATCCGCAATTTCGAGAACGCCGCAAAAGGGGAAGGCCAGCATTCCGGCATCTATTTCGACGACTCGGATGTGTACAAGGCACTTGAAGGGATGGCCTATTCGCTGAAGAACAATCCGGACTCGGTCCTCGAGGCGAAATGCGACGAATGGATAGACAAGTTCGCGGCCGCGCAGCAGCCCGACGGCTACATCAACACCTACTACACTCTGACCGGCCTGGAGAACCGCTGGACCGATATGGGAATGCACGAGATGTACTGCGCCGGGCATCTGCTCGAAGCCGCCATCGCCTACTATGAAGTGACCGGCAAGTCCACTCTGCTCGATGTCGCCACGGGGATGGTCGCCCATATTATGGACACTTTCGGACCGGACAAGAGGCATTGGGTGCCTGGCCACGAAGAAATCGAGCTTGCTCTCGTGAAACTCTATTCCCTCACCGGCGAGAAGAAATACCTCGACTTCGCGCAGTGGCTGATAGAAGAGCGAGGCCACGGCTACGGCAACTTCAACGACTACAGCGTCGTACATTTCCAGGACGACATCCCGGTCCGGGAGATGAGCACCATCAACGGCCATGCAGTGCGCGCGATGTACCTCTTCTGCGGTATGGCCGACATAGCCGCCTACACCGGCGACCAAGACTACATCAATGTGATGAACACCGTCTGGGATAAGATTGTGGAGAGAAAGATGTATGTCACCGGCGGAATCGGCCACATAGGCCATGCCGAGGGCTTCTCCGCAGACTTCGACCTCCCGAATGCCGAAGCCTACTGCGAGACCTGCGCATCCATAGGAATGGTACTCTGGAACTGGAGGATGAACGGAATGACCGGCGATGCGAAGTTCATCGATGTGATGGAGCGCTCCCTCTACAACGGTGTCCTTTCGGGAATATCCCTCTCCGGCGACCGTTTCTTCTATGTGAACCCGCTCGAGTCCGACGGCAATCATCACCGCCAGGCCTGGTACGGCTGTGCCTGCTGCCCTTCCAACCTTTGCCGCTTCATCCCGTCCGTCGGCAACTACATCTACGGCACCTCGAAGGATGCCGTTCTGGTCAATCTCTTCGTCGGCAGCAGCACGACGGCGGAAGGTCTTGGAATATGCCAGGAGACATCCTACCCTTGGAGCGGCGATGTGAAGATCTGCGTCTCCGCCCGCAAACCTCTCACCCGTACCCTGAAAATCCGGATTCCGGGCTGGTGCGAAAGCTGGACCGCTTCTGTAGGCGGGGAGACTGTCGATCCTGCCGGAGCAGTCATAGACAAGGGCTACCTCTGCATCGACAGGAAGTGGGAAGGTAATACCGAAATCTGCATCTCCTTCGAAATGCCGGCAAGGCTCGTCAGCGCCGACCCGAGAGTGAAAGCCGACGAGGGCAAGAAGGCGCTGATGCGCGGGCCTCTGGTCTATTGCCTCGAGGGCATCGACAATGCGGAAACCTATTGGAATGCCCGCTTCGACAGCGGGACGACATTCGCAATTGAATATGACGCCACTTTGCTCGGCGGAATCAGCACCATTTCCGCCGCCACCTCCACGGGCGATCTTCATTTTGTCCCTTACTATTCCTGGGACAATCGTGAAGCCTGCCCGATGAAGGTCTGGGTTGACTGCGATTAGACTCTTCCCCCTGCGCGGACTTCGCTCCGCCGGGGGAAACAAACAAAAAGCCTCAAAGTCAAACGCTTTGAGGCTTTTTTGTACCGTGCAGAAATTATTTCTGGCGATTCTTGTATCTCTGGTAGAATTTGTCAACGCGACCGGCGGTGTCAACAAGCTTGACTTTGCCAGTGTAGAACGGGTGAGAAGTGTTGGAAATCTCGACCTTTACAACCGGATAGGTAACACCGTCAACTTCGAGAGTCTCTTTGGTCTCTGCGCAAGAACGGGTGACGAACACAGTGTCGTTTGACATATCCTTGAAAGCTACAAGGCGGTAGTTTTCGGGATGAAGTCCTTTTTTCATTTCTTTATTGTTTTTGGATGTTTTCTTTTCAAGGCTGCAAATATAACACTTTTTTCTCAATTCCCCTCAATTCTTCGTCTATTTTCTTCCATTTTCAAGCGAATATCTGAATCCCGCCTCACATCCTTTACTTGATGCGGTAAGGCTGGTCCTCGTAAAGGCAGAATCTTTTGGCCTTGCGTATCCATTTCTGCTCCTCGGTCTTGACGTGCTCCTTGAGTTCCTGGAAAGAGATTTCCCCCTTAATGTAGCTCACCATCACCGGGTCGGCAATCTTCGCCTCGAAACCTTCCAGCAATTCGAATTGAGAATATCTCTCGCTGAAATACCTCATCAGCTGCAGGGTGTGCAGGAGTGAATGGTATTCGCTCCCGGGCTGAAGCATAATCTGGTAGCCCCGGCACAGTTCGCCCTGATAGCGTCCGGTGGAAGGGGTGAAGGTGCAGGGCCTCATCATCACGCCCTGCGAAACCGGCAGGACCTCAAGCGCACTGTGCTTGATGAAGGGCGCCCCGAGATATTCATAAGGCCTGGCCGTGCCGATGGCCGGGGTGATGGTCGTGTTGTTCCACAGTCCGCCCCCGCTGTACATCCCGCAGGTGAACATCCCCGGGATGTCCGAAGCCGGCGCGATTGTCCACGGAAGCAGCTGTCTGGTCGAATCGGCTGCCAGGGCCGAAATCACGTGCAGGGCGAAATTCGCCCCGATTTCGTTGTAGTACAGGTTGCAAAGCTCTCCGAGCGTGAGTCCGTGCCTATGTGCGACCTTCGGCGTGTGGGCCTCGCAGCCGCCCTGGGGCATTGAGCCTTCGACGATTCGGCCGTTGGGATTGATGTGGTCCACGATGTACAGGGCCGGAGCCTCTTCCCCCATACGGCAGAGGACTTCCATCAGATGAAGGACATCCTTGCTGTAGTTGAAGTAGCGCGCACCTGCATCCTGAATCTCGACGACAACCGCGTCAAGCTCCTTCAGCGCCTCGGCGTTGAACTGGATATGATTGGTTCCCGGAGTCAGCTCCGCGTTCTGCGGAGTGAACAGCGCTTTCAGATTCCCCCTGTCCGCAAACAGATCGTACATATAGCGTCCGCTTGCCGTGTCCCAGCAGTTCTGGGTGCAGAAGCATCCGACCCTGCCGTTCATCAGCGCCTTGTCCAGCTGATTTCCGATTGATCCTGTCCTGAATGAGAACATAGCTTATTTTCCGATTGTCTTTTCCGCGATTTCCATCACCTCCGCAGCCAGTCTTTCGGCTTCCCCGGCAGTAGGGGCTTCGGAATATATCCTGATGATAGGCTCGGTGTTGGACCTGCGGAGATGCACCCAGCTTCTTGTCCGGGCGAAACTAATTTTCACCCCGTCGGTTTCGTTGATGTCCTCGCCGGCATATTCATTCCTGACTGCATTGAGGATGCTGTCGATGAGGGATGAGTCGCTCAGCTCTATCCTGTTCTTGGCGATGTGGTACTCCGGATAGCTCTTCTTCATCCGGCTGACCGTCATCTTACCCCGGGCCTTCCTGCGGGCGAGGTCCGAGAGGAAGAGGGCCGTGCCGACCATCGCGTCGCGGCCGCTGTGGATAGCCGGATAGATGACTCCGCCGTTGCCTTCGCCTCCGATGAGAGCCTTCTCCCTGTGCATCAGGGTTGTCACGTTGACCTCCCCGACAGCCGAGGCGAGGTACCTGCCTCCGTGCCTTTCAGTCACATCCTTCAGCGCGCGGCTGCTTGACAGGTTTGAAACCGAGACAGGTCGATAGGGGCTCGTTGCCTCTTCGAGGCTGATGCCCTCCCTTGCGGCCTTCTCCCCGGCCCTTGAAAAGAGGTAGTCGGCAATGCTGACGATGGTGTATTCCTCGACGAAAGGTTTCCCGTCCTCACAGATGAAGGCGAGACGGTCCACGTCCGGGTCCACCGATATTCCCAAATCCGCCTTCTCCTTGACGACCCTTTCGCATAGCTCGACCAGATTGGAAGGCAGAGGCTCCGGATTGTGGCTGAAATCGCCGTTTACCTCGCCGTTCAGGGTGATGCACTCCACTCCGAGCCTTTCGAGGAGTCTTGGCATTATGACGGCTCCGACCGAATTGATTGCATCCACCACTACCTTGAAGCCTGCAGCCCTGACTGCGGGCACGTCAACGGCCTCCAGCGCGAGAACAGCATCCAGATGCTCCTCTGTAAAGTCGTGAACGCTGACCTTTCCCAGGGATTCCACTCCCGCAAAGTCGAAATCTTCTTTCCCGGCAACTTCGAGAACCTCCTGACCTTCCGCAGCAGTCAGAAATTCGCCCTTGTCATTCAGAAGTTTCAGGGCATTCCACTGTTTCGGGTTGTGGGACGCGGTGATGATGATTCCCCCGTCGGCCCCTGAAAGGATTACGGCCATCTCCGTGGTCGGAGTCGATGCAAGACCGGCCTTGACCACGTCCACACCGCAGGAGATGAGAGTCCCGACCACAAGATCTTCTACCATCTCGCCGGAGATCCTGGCATCCCGGCCCACGACCACAAGGTACTTCGACCTTCCTTCCGGCAGTTCCTTCCGCGAAGGCAGGGTGGCGCAGTAGGCGTAGATGAACTTTACTATGTCAATGGGGGACAGCCCGTCTCCGGGCTTTCCCCCAATTGTACCCCGTATTCCGGAGATTGATTTTATAAGAGACATCTGAGTCTTATGCCATGATTGCTCCTACAAGTCCGAGAATTGCGTAGAACTCAGGAAGGGCGGCGTAGATGAGCGTGTTGGTGAACACGTTGTGTCCCTGGCTGATTCCGACGATACCGTTGGCACTTACCTGGCCCTGACGGATTGCTGAAATCATGCAGACGAGACCTACACCAAGTCCGATACCGAACATCAGCGGGCCTTCGGTTGCGAAGTCCTTGCCGAGCCACATGAAGAATGCGACGAAGCCGTAGATACCCTGAGTAGCAGGAAGTGCTGAAAGCACCATGTAGTTTCCGGATTTCTCAGGGTTTGTCTTGAGGCCGCCTTCTGCGGCGTTTCCGGCGATTGTAGTGCCGATGGCTGAACCGATTCCGGAGAGGGCCAGCATAAGGCCCAGACCAAGATAACCTAAAATTTCGTTCATGATTGTTAATTTGTTATTTAGTTAGTTTATCATTTTTATTCAATCTCTCCGCTTTTGCTGAGAGGTCTGTACACTCTGCCTTCGCCTTCGTAGCCCGAGTTCTTGAAGAATTCGAGGAAGTTGAGTCGCAGAGGATGTACGAATGCGCCGAGGCAGCACATAGCGAGGTTGAGGACGTGTCCGAATATGAGGATGAGTCCGCAGGCGATGAAATTCACTCCAGGTATGCCGATGTCGAGCAGCGAAGTTCCGAGGCTGTTGAATGCGCTTCCGAGCATGCCGCCGGCGAGTCCTAAAGCATAGAGCCTGAGGTAGCTGAGCACATCTCCGAGCAGGCCCGTGACGGTGTTGTACGTCTCGTACAGGCCGGAACCGATGTTGATCAGCGGGTTGCGGTGGATGTCATTGAGCAGGAATATGCCGAGTGCGGAAATACCTCCCAGCACGATGATTATCCACTTGGTCAGAGCCCCGTCGATGACTCCCAGGAGGAAGAAAGCGCCGACTGCGACACCGCCCACGAGCAGCAGGGTCCATCCCAAAGTGCCGAGCGAGTTGAGGAAGCCGTTCTTCCTGCAGGCATAGACCGCCTTGAGAATCATCGCGATGCTCAGGTGTACGACACCGATAAGGATGGAGAACAGCATCTGCGCGTCATATCCGGCAATCGTGCCGGTGATCATGCAGGCCTTCAGCCAGTCAGGAACCCAGGACACAGCGGAGATGTCCATTCCGAAGAAGGTATGGAGCACGATGCCCATCACGAAGGTGGCTCCACCGAGTACGGTGACCAGCGGCGCCATCGAGCCGAGCATCTTCTTCAATCCCAGTCCGGCAATCAGGAGTATCAGACCGTAGCCTGCATCTCCCATACACATTGCGAAGAAGAGGGTGAAGAACACGGAGATGTAAGGAGTAGGGTCGAATTCGTCATAGCTCGGCCTTCCGTACATATCGGTCAGCACGCTGAACATCCGTGTGAACTTGTTGCCCTTGAACTTGATAGGCGGATTGTCCTCCTTGACTGCATCGTCCTTGATATAGACGACATCCATTCCGTCGAGAGCCTTACTGAGTTCCCCGTCCTTTTCAGTCGGGGCGAAACCGGTGAAGGTCGTAACCATCCCTTCGGCGGCAGAACCCGCCCCTGCGCAGGCCAGATGCCTTTGCAGCACCCCGGCCTTTTCGCCGTACTGCTCCGAGAGCGTCCCGGCATATTCCTTCAGGGCGGACAGCTCCGCCTTGTGGCGGACTATCTGCGAGCATATCGCTCCGATTCTGCTTTCAGCCTCGTCAGGACTCATCGCCGGCGCCTGGCATTCCGCGGCGGGGAGTGAATATGCCGCATCGTCGGAAACCGTCACGAAGCGCACTTCCTTGCCATTGTCCGAAACGACCTGAAGCGGGTACAGCTGCTCCCAGGAGGAGTCGAATTTCTTCTTCGGCACGCAATAGAACCTGATGCGGAAGCCCAGGTCCTCGAGTCCCCGGAAGGCCTCCGGGTCATACTTGCCCCAGGCCCGGGAAGAAGCCGCCTCCTTCCTGGCCGCAGCCAGTTCCTCTTCGAGGGCCTTGATTCCGCCGACGGCCTGTCTGTAGCATCCGAGGATGTCCGAAGTGTCGATTTCCACCTTTTCAGATGCAATCTTCTCCTTGTCCGGATCCTCCGACCAGTCGAGTGAAGTAAGAGCCTTGATAGCGGCTCCGAGTTCCTTGGTAAGGTTCATCAGGTCGGCAGACTCCTTGTCCACCGGCTTTGAAGACCTTGTAATGTCCACCACGCCAAGCTCCTGGACAGCCGTGAGGAAATCTTCATCTTTCCCTTTGAGAAGGATGAAGGAATATTTCGTCATTTTCTCAATCATTGCCGTTTTCCTCCAAGTCTTCTTCCTCAGCGTGACGTTGTTTGACTATCTTGGACGAGGCCTTGCTGAGGTTTTCCTCGTCTTCCATATACCGCTTGATTTTCCGGATGGCCTCCTGGTAGCCAGGGATCTGGACCTTTTCGTAGAGGTTGACCTTCTGGGTGGTCTTCTTCCTCTGGAAATCCAGGATACGGCGTTTCTCCATATAGACTTCGGATTCGATTCCGAGCCTGGAGATGTCCTTCAGGATAGCCACACCGTCTATGTACCACGCAGGTTTGACAAAGGCATTGAACGGATGGATCTCGTAGCTGATGCTCTTGAGCTCGGGACATTTCACACCGGCCACCTTCACGGTCACCAGTTCTATGTCCTTGATGGAGACAAGTCCGTGATCGAACTCGTTCCACAGCGGAGCCAGATAGTCGTATTTGACCATCGCCTCCTCAAGTTCAGCCAGAAGACTCTCACTCTTGTCCTTTGCCTTCCGCACCTCAAGCCTCAGGGCGCTCTCCTTGTTCTGCAGGGTAGGGAGTGCCTTGACACGCATCTTGAGCTGCTTCTGCAGGTTGTTCAGCGATGTCTTGTTGTATTGAAATTTGATGGCCATCTGTTGTTATTTGCCTTTCCAGTACTTGTCGATGAGTGACTGTTTGATACCTGTCTCAGCTTTGGAGAAATACTTCCCGAAGAGCTCCCAAGCCGTGTCGAGCATCTCGTCGATGGAGATGTTGACATCGATGGAGAGGAGTCTGGTGGCATATTCCTTTGCATAGTCGAGACAGCGGTGGTCGTAGTCCGAGAGGTCGAAACCGTTTTCGAGCTTCGTCTTTGCGTTCTGCGCATCGGCGTAGAGACGTACTCCGGCATTCATCACCTGGCTGTGGTCCTCCCTTGTCTTTACGTTCTGGACCCTCTGCTTTAGTCGGGACAGGGAACGGAACGGGTCGATGATGACCTTGCCGGAATCGGAATCCGCACGCAGGAAGAGCTGGCCCTCGGTGATGTAACCGGTGTTGTCCGGAATCGCGTGGGTGATGTCCCCGTCGTTGAGGGTGGTCACGGCGATGATGGTGATGGAACCTTCGGAAGGAAGCTGCACGGCCTTCTCGTAGATTTTCGCAAGATCCGAGTACAGCGAGCCCGGCATCGAATCCTTGGACGGAATCTGGTCCATACGGTTGGACACGATGGACAGGGCGTCGGCGTAGAGAGTCATATCGGTCAGCAGCACGAGGACCTTCTCGTTCTTCTCGACTGCGAAATATTCAGCAGCGGTCAGAGCCATGTCAGGGACGAGGAGTCTCTCCACAGGAGGATTCTCGGTCGTGTTGACGAAGCAGATGATCTTGTCGAGTGCACCTGCGCTTTCGAAGGCGTTGCGGAAGAAGAGATAGTCATCGTTGGAAAGACCCATTCCTCCGAGGATGATCTTGTCAACGTCGGCTCTCAGGGCCACGTCAGCCATCACCTGGTTGTATGGCTGGTCAGGGTCTGCGAAGAAAGGAATCTTCTGTCCTGAGACGATGGTGTTGTTGAGGTCGATTCCGGCGATTCCGGTAGGAATGAGCTCGGAAGGCTGACGCCTCTTGTAAGGGTTCACTGAAGGGCCGCCGATCTGGACCTCCTTTCCTTCAACCTCCGGACCGCCGTCGATAGGCTTTCCGTAGGCATCGAAGAAACGGCCGGAGAGCTGGTCGGATACCTTGAGTGTCGGCGGTACTCCCAGGAAGACGACCTCCGAATCGGTAGGGATGCCTTCTGTTCCCGAGAACACCTGAAGGGTTACGAGATCTCCCTTCGTCTTGACGACCTGCGCGAGTTTGCCGTTTACCACTGCAAGCTCGTCATTCGATACGCCTGTTGCCTTGAGCGACACGGTTGCCTTTGTGATTGCTTCAAGGCGTGTGTATATTCTTTGATATGCCTTAGCTGCCATATTCTTCTGTCATTTTTGCAATCTTCTTTGAATATGCCTCGAATTCCTTGCTGTGGAACTCCGTGTAGTTCATCTGACGGAGGTCGTTGATGAGTTCCTTGAAGAAGTCGCGGCACTTTTCGAAATCCTCGAAGTCGAATTCGATTCCGCAAATCTCGTCCAGGAGGTCGAGCATGAAGCGCTGGCGCTCGAGCGGGCAGAGAGCATCGACAGAGTCGAAGGCATCCTGCTGGAGGAATACGAAATCGATGAGTTCGGACTTCCAGAAGTTCACGTGGTAGCTTACAGGCACACCGTCGTCGCCAAGGATGTTGATCTGCTCGTAGGCCTCGCGCCCTTTCCTGATGAGGTTCTTGGCTTTCTGTACCTTCGTCACCCAGCCCTTCTCGACGTGCTCGTCGAGGTAGGAGATGATTTCAGGGTATTCAAGGTACTTTGAATATGAGTCGATAGGATTCACCGCAGGGTATCTCTTCTGGTCCGCACGGTTCTGCTCGAGTCCGTAGAAGCATCTTGCAGCCTTCTTCGTGGATTCGGTTACCGGCTCCTTGAGGTTTCCGCCCGCAGGGGACACGGTACCGATGACGGTGACCGCTCCGGTCTGTCCGTTGTTCAGGACGACCATTCCGGCACGGGCGTAGAAGTTGGAGATGATGGCGCTGAG
The DNA here is from genome assembly GCA_051878295.1 of Candidatus Cryptobacteroides sp. GTDB lineage: Bacteria > Bacteroidota > Bacteroidia > Bacteroidales > UBA932 > Cryptobacteroides. The sequence goes on along the minus strand of JBJEJV010000015.1, from coordinate 11,885 downwards.
GTCAACCGGGAAGGCATCCGCTCCCGGGAGTTCCTCCATACGGTTGGACATCTCCCTGAGGGCCTGTGCCCAACGTGAGGTGGAGTCCGCAAGGAGAAGGCACTTCAGGCCCATCGCCCTGTAATATTCGCAGATGGTCATCGCCGTGTACACGGAAGCCTCGCGGGCTGCCACAGGCATGTTCGAGGTGTTGCAGATGATGGTGGTACGCTCCATCAGGAACCTGCCGGTGTGCGGATCGACGAGTTCAGGAAATTCAGAGAAGATTTCCACAACCTCGTTCGCACGCTCTCCGCAGGCGGCCATCACGATGACATCGGCCTCGCCCTGCTTTGCAATGGCGTGCTGGAGGACGGTCTTGCCGCAGCCGAAAGGACCAGGGATGAAGCCCGTGCCTCCTTCTGCGATAGGGTTGAAGGTGTCGATCACCCTCACGCCCGTCTCCATTATCTTCTGCGGCCTCGGTTTTTCCTTGTATGACTTGACGGCCACCTTGACCGGCCATCTCTGGACCATCGTCACCTCGACATCCTCTCCGTCTGCTCCTGTGAGGACGGCGATGGTGTCATCGATCTTGTGCGGTCCTGCTGCCACGATTGACTTCACTGTGTACTCTCCCTTGAAGGAGAACGGCACCATAATTTTGTGAGGCAGCCAGCCTTCCTTGACTTCTCCGAGCCAGTCGGCGGCTTCGACCTTGTCTCCGGCCTTGGCCAGCGGGGTGAAGTCCCACTCCTTGCCGTGGTCGAGCGGGTCCGTGTATTCCCCTCTCTTGAGGAACACGGAGTCCATTGTTGCAAGATTGTTCTGGAGTCCGTCATAGACGCTTGAAAGAAGGCCCGGTCCGAGCAGAACCTCGAGCATCCTTCCTTCGAATTCTACGGAATCTCCGTTCTTCAGTCCGCGGGTGCTTTCAAACACCTGGACGGAAGCCTTGTTTCCGGCTACCTTGATCACCTCCGCGAGAAGGGGAGTCCCGTCCAGCATGATGTAGCAGAGTTCGTTCTCGGCTACAGGTCCGTCGATCTGAACGGTCACAAGGTTGGAAACGATTCCAGTTACCTTACCTGTTGTTTTCATATTCTGAATTGTTTTCAATCTTTCGGTTCGACATATTCAACTCCCTTGAAGGTGCCCCTGACCTCATTGACCAGAGACCGGAACATTGCTCTTCCGGCATTCTCGTCAAGTGCGAGCCAGCGGTCGATGATGTGCAGCTTGGCCACGAAGGCGAGCACCGCCTCGATGTCGAAGTAGTTGAAAGTCGTGATTTCCGTTATTTTGTCCCACATCAGCTGGTCCAGATTCCGCTCCCTGAGAAGGAGGTCGGAGGCGGAAAGGGCTGCGTCAAGTTTGCCGGCCTCGGGAAATTCACCTGTCGGAAGCGTGATGGTGTCCGTTTCGGCAGGTCTCCCGAACGCCTTGTTCAGGAATCTCGCCTTGCCGTTGCGGACATTCAGGTCGAATGTGAAATATTCCTTGATGAAACGGTTGTTGCTTGATGTCACCCTGGCATAGAACTCCTGATTCAGATTTGAATCCTCGAAGCCTTCCAGCAATGTGTCCAGCGTCCTGTTGTCTGAACCGTCGAGCTGGGTCCTGATCCAATCGACATAGGTCCGGAAGGACGCATTCTCCCCGTATTTCCAGTCAAGACTGATGTCCGGAAGGGAAGAGACTATGTATTCGTAGTTGTTCATCATTCCCCGAAGAGAATCTTGCGAGTTGCAGGTCTGAGATATTCACTGATCAGGCTCCTGAAGGTCTCGTCCGTGAAACTGATGAAATAGGTGCCGTCCTTGGGGCCGATTGTGAAGCCGCCTGACACTTTCTTTGAGAAGGTCGCGTCGATTCCTCCTTTGAGTGCGCCGGTGAGTTCACCCTTGATGAATGGTTCGAGTTCGCCTTTGAGGGCTTCCGGGAGGACGGCCTCGAGGTCAACGGCCTCTTCGGCATTGAAATTCTGTGCTACTGCTTTGAGAGCCTCCTTGACGAAGGTTGCGTCTTTCAGAGTGGAAGCGACGGCCTCGTCGGTGAGCTTGCCCACCATCAGGTTCTCGATGTCCTTCTTTACAGACTGGATGCTTTGGGTGGCTGCGAGTTTGACATCGCCTTCGACCTTGGTCTTGAAATCCTCTGCCTCCTTGCGGGCATCACGAAGAACAGCCTCGGCTTCTTTTTTTGCGGCGGCTACGATTTCTTCCGCTTTCCTGGAAGCTTCGGCGAGGATGGCCTCACCTTCTTCCTTACCCTTTGACAGACCTTCCTTGTAAAGCCTGTCTGTCAATTCCTGAAGTTTGTTGTCCATTTATGTAATAGTTTATTGTATTTCTTTTCAACACAATTTTCAAATATACGAAAAAAGAACAATATCCATTCCAGATTTGAAAACTTTGAATCAAAACTGCAAAAACTGCACAATAAAAATACAAATCGGACTCAAATCCTTGAATCTGAAACGCAGCAGGCGGCCTCCTGGATACCGGAAGACCGCCTGTAGTACTAACTGTATGTGCATTCTGCCTAACTGAGGAAGCCGAGCAGGATTCCGGCAGCTACTGCCGAGCCGATGACACCCGCGACATTCGGGCCCATCGCATGCATCAGCAGGTGGTTGTTCGGGTCGAACTCCCTGCCGACTGTCTCGGACACCCTCGCGCTGTCCGGCACGGCTGAAACGCCGGCATTGCCGATGAGAGGGTTGATTTTCCTGCCGTCTTTGAGGAAGAGGTTCCACAGCTTGACGAACAGCACTCCGCAGGTGGTCGCGATGATGAACGAGGTCAGGCCGAGGGCGAAAATCTTCACCGAGGTCAGGCTCAGGAACTTGTCAGCCTGGGTTGAGGCACCGACGGTCAGACCGATGAGGGTGGTCACGACATCGACCAGCGGACCTCTTGCGGTCTCGGCAAGCCTTCTGGTGACTCCGCTCTCCTTCAGCAGGTTGCCGAAGAAAAGCATTCCGAGCAGAGGCAGGCCTGACGGCACGATGAAGGCGGTGAGGAGGAAACCCACGACAGGGAAGATGATCTTTTCCCTCTGGCTGACCTGACGCGGTGCGGGCATCCTGATAAGACGCTCTTTCTTGGTCGTAAGCGCCAGCATTATAGGCCTTTGGATAACAGGCACGAGTGCCATGTATGAATATGCGCTCACGGCAATCGCACCCATCAGCTCAGGGGCGAGCTTTGAAGAAAGGAATATGGCGGTAGGTCCGTCGGCTCCTCCGATGATGCCGATTGCTCCGGCCTGGTTCGGGTCGAATCCGAGCGCAAGCGCGATAAGGTAGGCACCGAATATGCCGGTCTGCGCCGCCGCTCCGATCAGCAGAAGCCTCGGTTGGGAAATCAAAGCCGAGAAGTCGGTCATTGCTCCGATTCCGAGGAAGATCAGCGGAGGGTACCAGCCCTGCTTCACACCCTGATAGAGGATGTTCAGCACGGAACCGTCCTCGTAGATGCCTATGTTCAGACCCGGGAACATCGGGATGTTGCCCACGATCATTCCGAATCCGATAGGGACCAGCAGGAGAGGCTCCCACTCCTTCTTGATTGCAATGTAGATGAACAGTATTCCGATCAGGATCATCACCAGGTTCTGCCAGGTTGCGTTGGCGAAACCGGTGAAGTACCAGAACTGTTTGAGACTTTCTATTACCGTGCCCATCAGTCTATGCTATCTTGACTATTTCAGCTCCTTCGAGGACAGAGTCGCCCTTGTTGACCAGGACTGCGGTAACAGTGCCGTCAGTCTCCGCCTGAATCTCGTTCTCCATCTTCATCGCCTCGATGACGGCCACCTTCTGTCCGGCCTTGACGGCCTGGCCTTCCTTGACAGACACCTCGATGATGACTCCCGGGAGCGGTGAAGTCACCGCCTTGCCCTCTCCTGCCGGCTTCGGAGCAGGTGCCGGAGCCTGTGCTGCAGGTGCCGGAGCCGATGCCGGGGCTGCCTGTACAGGTGCAGGTGCGGCCTGGACTGCCGGAGCAGGAACTGCCGGTGCATTCTCCATCTCCACAGTGTAGGATGTACCGTTGACTGTCACGTTTGCGATTGACCCTTCGACTGAATTGATTTCAACGTTGTACTCGTTGCCGTTGATTTTGTACTTGTAACTTTTCATTGTATTGTCTTTTTTCTTTTTCTTCTTGTTTGACGCTGCCTTTGTTATCGCGGCAGGCGGCGGAAATTCTGCGACTTGTCCGCCCATTGGCTGGAAGCGGAAGGCCTGATTGTGATGACATAGCTCTCGAGGTCGTGGGCGCTTGTCCCGAGATAATCGTCAAGAGCCAGGGCTATGGCTGCGTAAACCTCTCCTCCGAACTCCTGACGGAGAGCAAGGGAGATTGCAGCGGCCACCTCAGGAGTCATCCCTCCTGAAGGAGCCTTGCCCTTCTTCGCTTTCTTCGCCTTCTTCTCCTTCGGCTTGCCCGCTGCCTTCATGCTCGCTTTCCCGACGAGGTTGAATATGATGGACAGCACGAAGAGCGAGAGGAATACCACGAAGACTGCAATCAGGGTGAGGACCAGGCCGTACGGGTCCTTCTCCTTCATTATCTCGCTGTTGGTTTTGGCATCCACGTCGCCGTTGTACGAACCCGGGGTAGGGTTCTGGCAGATCGACGTCTCCATGTCGATTTTCTTGATTCCGGCCGGAATCTTGACCACTGACCAGTCGGCCGGAAGGTCGGACGGTACGCTGAGAGAGTCGATGACGGTCTTCCCGTCGTTGCTGACCAGATAGACCGTGCTGCCGTTGGCAATCGTGAAACTGGTGTGGAACGAACCCTGGTAAGGTTTTCCGCTGGCGTGGAAGACCACGCTCTGGCGCGGACCTGCGGAGGTTTTGCTGTCAGTTGTCGGAACGTGGTACTTCTTCAGGTCGGACGGATCGTCCGTCAGGTAGCAGCCCCCGAATTTGACGGTGCCGCTTGAAGTGTTGAATAACTCAATCCAGCCGTGCCTTTCTCCGTACTCGTCCAGAAGTCCGTTCTCGTTGGTGGCGACCACCTCGCTGATACGGAGGTCGGAGAGATTCTGGGCCTGCAGGGACAGGCCTGCGGACAGAAGGAGGGCTGAAATGAATATGATGGTTCTTTTCATTTCTGTCTTAAAGAGGGAGATTGTCGTGTTTCTTTGCAGGCATCGTCTGCTTCTTTCCGGCGAGGGACTCGAGGGCCCTGATGATTCTGAACCTCGTGTTCCGAGGCTCGATGACATCGTCGATGTAGCCCTTCTCGGCAGCCTGGTAAGGGTTGTTGAAGAGCTCTTCGTATTCAGCCTTCTTGCTTGCCCTGATGGCTTCCTTCTCGGCCGGGTCGTCGGTGGCTTTCATGTCCTTGGCATAGAGCACGTTGACAGCACCGTCGGCGCCCATCACGGCAATCTGTGCGGAAGGCCAGGCGTAAACCATGTCGGCCCTGAGGTGCTTGCTGTTCATCACGATGTACGAACCGCCGTAGCTCTTGCGGAGTTCCACCGTGACTTTAGGGACGGTGGCCTCGCCGAAAGCGTAGAGGAGCTTCGCGCCGTTGGTGATGACTGCGCCGTATTCCTGCTGGGTTCCCGGAAGGAATCCCGGTACATCCACAAGTGAGACCAGAGGAATGTTGAAGGCATCGCAGAAGCGCACGAAGCGCGCTCCCTTGCGGGAGGCATTGATGTCGAGCGTGCCCGCCAGCATCTTCGGCTGGTTGGCAACGATGCCCACGCTGCGCCCGTTCAAGTGGGCGAAACCTATGATGATGTTCTTCGCGAAGTCTTTCTGGATTTCGAAGAACTTGCCGTCATCCACGATGCTGTGGATGATCCTGTACATGTCGTAGGCCTGGTTCGGATTGTCCGGGATGATTTCGTTGAGGCTGTCGTCCACCCTCCCCGCCGGGTCCTGGGTAGGAACGTAAGGAGCTTCCTCCATATTGTTCTGCGGGATGTAGCTCAGAAGTTCCTTGATGGTGCGGATTCCCTCCTCCTCGTTCTCTGCCGCGAAGTGCGCCACACCGCTCTTGGTGGAGTGGACCCTGGCACCTCCGAGATCCTCCTGGCTGACGACTTCGCCGACAACGCTCTTGACGACGGCCGGGCCGGTCAGGAACATATAGGAAGTGTTCTTCACCATCAGGGTGAAGTCGGTCAGGGCCGGTGAATATACTGCACCGCCGGCGCAAGGACCGAATATGCCGGAAATCTGCGGGATGACACCGGAGGCGAGGATGTTCCTTTCGAATATTTCACCGTAGCCGGCGAGGGAATCGACTCCCTCCTGGATTCTGGCTCCGCCCGAATCGTTCAGGCAGATGAAAGGGGCTCCGTTCCTCGTGGCAAGGTCCAGTGCCTTGCAGATTTTCTCGGACATCGTCTTTGAAAGGGAACCTCCCGAAACCGTGAAATCCTGGGCTGCCACATAGACCAGCCGTCCTCCGACCGTACCGCAGCCGGTGACCACACCGTCGCCGTCAAAATGCTGTTTCTCCATACCGAAGTTGGTGCATCTGTGGCGGACGAACATATCGAATTCCTCGAAACTGCCTTCGTCGAGCAGCAGGGCAAGGCGCTCCCTCGCGGTAAGTTTGCCTTTTTCGTGCTGGGCATCGATTCTCTTCTGCCCGCCGCCCAATTTTGCGGCGGCTCTGCGCTCGACCAGTTTCTTGATGTTTTCCTGTTGGATACTCATATCGTTTATTGAATAATGGGTTCTTTTACCTGTTGTGGATCCATTTCTGAATCCTGCAAAAGTAAAGAATTAATGGAGAAATAACAAACACGTCCCCCGGACAGTGACGCTTCCGGGGGACGTGTTTCACTATTTGGTGGCGGAATAGTTACGCCAGAGGTTTCATTGTGTTGTAAACGGCAGTGACGTCGTCGTCATCTTCGAGAAGGTTGGTGAGCTTCTCGAGAGTGCTTGCCTGCTCCGGTGTGACTTCCTTGAGGTCCACGTTAGGGATTCTCTCGAAACCTCCGGACACGAGTTCGTAGCCGTTGTCCTCTATGAACTTCTGGATTGCGCCGTAGGAAGAGTAGTCGCCGTAGATGACGATGTTCTTGCTTACGTTTCCGTCCTCGTCCTCCAGTTCCTCGGTAAATACCTCCGGATCGTCGTCGCAGTCGCAGAGTTCGAGCTGCAGCTCGTCGATGTCAAGACCGTCCTTGTCCTTGATTTTGAAGACGCACTTGTGGTCGAACATGAAGCTGACAGAACCGCTTGTACCGAGAGAGCCGCCGCATTTGGTGAAATAGCTCCTCACATTGGCGACAGTCCTGGTGTTGTTGTCGGTGGCGGTCTCCACGAGGAAGGCGATGCCGTGAGGGCCGTAGCCCTCGAAAACTACCTCCTTGAAATCGCCCTGGTTCTTCTCCAGCGCCTTCTTGATGGCCCTTTCGACATTCTCCTTAGGCATGTTCTCGCTCCTCGCCTCGGCCATGAGAGCCCTCAGGCGTGAGTTGCCTGTTACGTCCGGACCGCCCTGTTTGACGGCGATGGTGATTTCCTTGCCGATTTTGGTGAAGGTCTTGGCCATGTGGCCCCATCTCTTGAGTTTTCTTTCCTTGCGGAATTCAAATGCTCTTCCCATATACTACTCCTGGCTTTCGATTCTGGTGATGTATTTGTCAATGTCGTAACCTTCCAGGGAGGTAGGGTACTTGTCCTTGATGGTCTTGTAGAAACTGAGGGCCTTGGCATTGTCGCCGAGTTCCTCGCAGACCACTCCGGCCTTGAGCAGGTAGGCTGCGGCGAAAATGTTGTCTGCCGTGCCGGCTGCCTTCTCGAAGCATCCGAGAGCTGCCTTGAGGTTGTCAAGACCGACGTGGCAGTCGCCCATGCAGGCTATGCAGCGGGCCTTGAGAATCTTGTCCTTGCCCTTGTACTTCTTCAGAAGGTCGAGAGCCTCTGCATAGTTGCCGAGCTGGAGCTGGCAGACACCTGCGTAGAAATAGATGCTCTTGCCTCCCTTTGCTCCGAAATCCTCGATGATCTGTGCAAAACCGAGCACGTTGCCGTCGCCGTTGAGGGCGAGGTCGTAATTGCCGTTGCGGAAGTTGAGCTCGGCGGCGGCCATCTGGAACTGTGCCTCCTCGGCCTTAGGCTTGAAGATAAACTGGTGGTAGGCCAGAATGAGAAGAGCGACTACTACGATTCCGCCCAGGCATCCCCAGATTGTTTTCTTGTTTTCACGGAAGAACTTGTCCGTCTTGGAAACGGTCTCGGCCACCATCTGCTGGCGCTCGAGTTCCTTTTCATTTACTTTTTTAGCCATTTTATGATATTATTTGTTATCTGCGACCATAATATTCTGCAAAAGTAGTAAAAAATGTTTATTCGTGCAATTATGCTCCGCCTATGTCAAACAAGGTTGAAATTGGTTATCTTTGCAGCAACAGAAAACGACAGGAATGCCTTATCTGAAGAAAGCCACAATACAGAATTTCCGCAACATAGAATTCCAGGAACTGGAGTTCTCCCCGAATGTGAACTGCATCCTGGGCAACAACGGAGAAGGTAAAACCAACCTGATGGATGCCGTCTGGTACCTCTCAATGACCAAGAGCGCCTTCTCCTCTTCCGACCAGTACACCTTCCGCCACGGCAGCGATTCCTTCGCCGTCTCCGGGGTTTACCGGATGGAGAACGGCACCGAGTCGCGTTTCTCGGTCCACTGCGAATCCCGGGGGGCGAAGAAAGTCCGCCGCGACGAAAAGACCTATCCGAAGGTCTCGGCCCACATCGGCGTGCTTCCGATAGTGATGGTTTCCCCGTCGGACGTCTCCCTTGTCAGCGAGAGCGGGGACGAAAGGAGGCGCTTCGTCAATTCCGTCCTGTCGCAGATGGATCCGGGCTACCTCTCTGCCGTCCAGCAGTACAACCGGGTCCTCCTCCAGAGGAACAGGATGCTCAAGGACGGGACTGCAGACGACTCCCTCCTCTCGGTCTTCGACGGGCAGCTCGAAACCTATGCCCGCACGGTGAGCGATTCCAGAAGGGCCTTCGCCAGGGACCTCCTGCCGGTCGTGGACTCTCTGTACCGTTCGCTTTCCGGAGGCAGGGAAAGCGTATCGATTGAGTACAGGACCGATCTCGACCGCGGCGACCTCCGCGACATCCTCGCCTCTTGCCGGAGCAGGGACTATGCGATGCGCTACACGACTGCCGGCATCCAGCGGGACGACTTCATATTCACTATGGACGGCTATCCCATCCGCCGCTGCGGGTCCCAGGGCCAGCAGAAGTCCTTCCTCGTCTCGCTCAAGTTCGCGCAGTACGAGATAATGAAGCGCCGCTACGGCTTTCCTCCAATCCTCCTTCTGGACGACGTCTTCGACAAGCTCGACATGACCCGCATCTCGAACCTCCTTTCGATGGTGGCGGGAAGCGATTTCGGCCAGATATTCATCACCGACAGCAACAAGGTCCGGATGGCGGGCATCGTTGACGGCCTTACCGCCGACAGGGCATATTTAGAGGCCGCCGGAGGCTGTTTCACACAACTTTGAACCTGTCTTTGAATATGCCGGAGTACAAGAAGATAAAGGGCGTGCACAGGAAGGAAGCCGTCGGGATGGACTCCCTGATGAAGCTGTTCATCCGCCAGAACGGGCTGTCCGCCAGCCTGAACACCCGGCGCGTCTTCGATGCCTGGGACGCCGTCTCCGGAGCCTCGCAGTACACCCTCAACCGCTTCTTCCGCGACGGCCGGCTTTTCATAACGGTCTCGTCCTCAATGGTCAGGACCCATCTCGAAATGCAGAAGGCCGCGTTGCTGGAAGCCCTCAACGGGCGTCTTCGGGAAGACTCCCTCTTCGATGCGGACTGCAAGCTCGCAAACTATGTCAAAGAATTGATTATTAAATGAATATGTCTATGAATATGCTGAAAAAGATCAAGGTGGTCGCCGATGCCGCTATTCCTTTCCTCGACGGAGTCCTCGAACCCTATGCCGAAGTCGTCCGCAAGGAAGGACGCCTCATCGGCCCGGAAGACGTCGCCGACGCGTCGGCTCTGCTTGTGAGGACGAGAACCAGATGCGACGCCGCCCTTCTTGAAGGCAGTTCCGTCAGTTTCATCGCCACCGCCACAATCGGAACCGACCACATCGACTTCGACTACTGCAATTCAAGGGGAATACTCGTGACCAATGCCGCCGGCTGCAATGCCGGGGGAGTGATGAACTATGTATTCTCCGCCCTGTACGGGGTCGCCTCCCGCAAAGGCCTGCCCCTCGAGGGGATGACTCTGGGCATCGTCGGAGTCGGCAACGTGGGCAAACTTGTCGAACGGGTGGCCGGCATACTCGGCTTCAAAGTGCTCAAGAACGACCCTCCGAGAATGGAGAAGGAAGGCCCTTACGGCTTCTCCACCCTCGAGGAACTCCTCGAACAGTCCGACGTGGTGACGATGCACGTCCCTCTGGAAGCCTCGACTTTCGGGATGTGCGACGACGCGTTCTTCTCGAAGATGAAGGACGGCAGCATATTCATAAACGCCGCGAGGGGGGAGGTTGTGGACGAGGCTGCCCTGAAACACCATGCCTCCAAGTTCAAGGCGCTCATCCTCGACACCTGGAACCACGAGCCCGACATCGACCGTGAACTGCTCGCTATGACGGACATCGCCACCCCGCACATCGCCGGCTATTCCTACAGGGGCAAGCAGAACGGCACCGCCGCCGTTGTGCGCTCCCTGGCAAGATTCTTCGCCATCGAACCTCTCTACGAATTTTTCCCGAAAACCGAATATCTCGAACTCGAATCCGTGAAACTGGACATCAAGGGCCGGAACCAGGGGGAAATAGCCTCCCTGCTCCAGTACAACTATCCGGTCTTCACCGATGACTTCATGCTGCGCACCGCGCCGGAAGAGTTCGAAGACCTCAGGTCGAACTACCAGTACCGCAGGGAGTTCTACATTGATTGAAATTGATTGATTGAAATTGATTGAAGCGACGGCATTCCGAGCCCGCCGTTTTGGCCTATTGCGATTGTCCGTTCCACTTCCGTAAGCCACAAGAGCCTTACCTTCAGCGGCTTCCCTTCAGCGGCTTTCCTTCAGCAGCTTCCCTTCAGCGGCTTCCCTTCAGCGGCTTTCCTTCGGCGGCTTTCCTTCAGCGGCTTCCCTTCGGCGGCTTTCCTTCAGCGGCTTCCCTTCAGCAGCTTTCCTTCAGCGGCTTCCCTTCAGCTGCTTCCCTTCAGCAGCTTCCCCTGCGTCGCGAACGCCGCAGTCCGACTATCGTTTTCGCTGTCGTCTCGGACGGGTCCGGGCGGGAAGAGACCGCTTCCCGCTGGAGGCCGACCCCAAGCCTGTCATATCGAGCGGATTGAGAAGTGCGATGACCCTAACCTGTCATATCGAGCGGATCGAGAAGTGCGATGACCCTAACCTGTCATATCGAGCGGAACACGAAGTGTGGAGTCGAGATATCTATTGTACCTCAATCGGCCAAAAGATTTCTCCGTTCGCTGCGCTCAGTCGAAATGACAGCAAAGGGCGTTTCGCTTGGTCGGGAGCCCGACTTCGGAAGCCCGACTCCGGCAGCCCGATTAAAGCCCCACCGCTTCTCGTGAAATTCACCTGCGCACTCAAACCCCACTACAGCCCCCTACAGAAGGGGTACTGTGCGCGGGTGGAGGCATTTGGGTTCCACCTGCAACGCCAATCCCCATTCTACGCCCCTCCAGGGCACTTCCTGCGCGCAGGTGATTTTTACGGGCAGAACCGAATCCGGCTTCCCGGTAAACGACAAGAACCTCGATGAATCCTTTCAGAACGTCAAAAGCCCAGCTTGGAGCCCGCCCCAAAGCCTGTCATATCGAGCGTAGCACGGTGTGCCCTCACCCCTAACCTGTCATATCGAGCGAAGCACGAAGTGCGTAGTCGAGATATCTATTGT
>JBJEJV010000014.1:0-5138 GCA_051878295.1 Candidatus Cryptobacteroides sp. | reverse complement strand
CTTCGGTGGAGGTCACCGCCTCCCTCTGCCTGCTGTTGAGTGTCGAAAGGTCCATCTCTATTCTCTTGCCTTGTGGATGATGTATGTCACGGTGCCCCAGACGCTGAAGTCGTCCTCCGGGCTGATGCGTATCTTTGGATAGGCCGGATTGGCGGGTACGAGCCAGCCCTGCCCTTCCTCGAGGAGGAAGTGTTTGAGGGTATATTCCCCGTTGAGTTCGCACATCGCTATCTCGCGCGGGGAGGGGTTGCGGTTGCTCTTGTCCACGATGACTATGTCGCCGTTGAGCACTCCCGCGTCGATCATCGAGTCTCCGCTGACCCGGATGAGGTAGGAGGCTTCCGGGTGGGGGCAGAGCATCGACAGGATGTCAATCTCCTGCGACCGTTCGTCGTTGTCCAGAGGGACGGGGAATCCCGCCGCGACGCTGATGTCATAATAGGGGAGTGATAGTGACCGGACTCTGCCTGCCGGGACGGCGAAGCCGGGGAGGCCCGGGTGATGCCCGCGTTCCCTGACGGCCCTGGTGAGGGCCTCGCGGATGAACTCCGTGCGGTTCTCCATCCCCTCCAGCTGCCTGGCAAGCGGTCCTGGGGCGCGGAATGAAATCATCCTGCTGTCACCCTTCGGACGGCCTGCACCGGGGCGCGCTCCGCCCCTTCTGCTTTTCTTGTCTTCCATTGTTGCCATATTCCGAAGACAAATATAGCACTTTATTTGATAAATGTATTACGAATATCAAAATATTTTTATTCCATCCTTCCGTGTTCCATCCCGTCACCGTCGGCCTCGTGCTGCCTGCGCTTTGAGATATTCACTTCCTGTCTTGAAACAGCCGGCACCGCTTCCGGAGGGAAATTCGCGTTTGCGGATTTTTGAAAAAATTGTACCTTTGCCCCAGCTTTCCACAGCCGCAGTCTGCTAACAACAAGGATTCGTGCGTATAAATGGTCTGCTTTGTATAGTGAGTAGCCGGATGCACGAATGTCTCCGCCTGCCTTGTTGAATTCTTAAATAAATAATGATGGGAAAACTGTCAGTTCCATGCACAGTGCTTGCTGTGCTATGGGCATATTCCGGGCTTGCACTTCAGGCTCAGACCCGGACTATGACCCTTCAGGAGATGTTTGCCTGTGCAGACAGCCTGAATTCATCCGTCAGGGCCGCCGATTATGCCGTGGAGGAATCCGCTGCGGGGGTGGAAGCGGCCAGGAATGCCTCCCTGCCTTCAATCGGCCTCTCCGTCTCAATGAGCGCCATAGGTTTGGGTTACAGTTTCGACAGAAAGTTCGGGAATGCCGTCAATGAGCAGCTCCCGGGCTTCGGGAACAATCTCTCTTTGGAAGCCAGCCAGGTGGTCTATGCCGGCGGGGCGGTCAGAAACGGAATCAGAGCCGCCGAACTCGGTCTGGGCCTTGCCGAAGTCCAGTCGGAGGCCCGGCACAGTGAGATGCACTATCTCATAGTGTGCAGCAGCCTGGAAATCCTGAAGCTGCGCAACCAGCTGAAGGTGCTCGACGCGAACATCGCCCTGGCTGAAAAGGTCCTCGAGCAGATGCGCGGCCGCTTCGATGAAGGGACGGTGCTGAAGAATGACATAATGAGATGCGAAATGCTCAGGAAAGACTTGGATTTCCAGCGGATAAGCCTTTCCGGGGCGCTTGGGGTACTGCAGAAGAGGCTCGCGATGCAGCTCGGCTTCGACGACGGATGCCTTGTCAGTCCCGAGATGGAACTCGACGCGGTTCTTCCTGAATATGGTGCGGAATATTGGATAGCCTCCGCTTCGGAGAACTCCAGTTCCCTGAAGGGCGCGGAGCTCGCGGTGGACCTGGGCGACGCCAGGCTCGGCATCGCAAAAGCGGAGCGGCGACCTTCGGTCGTGCTGTATGCCGCCAACACTCTGAACGGTCCTGACGTGACGACATTCATCTCCGGCAAGATGGCGGGTTATGGCCTGCTGGACAAGAACTTCAACTATGCGACGGTGGGAGTCGGAATCAGCTTCAATCTTGACAATCTCTACAAATCCGGCAGCAAAATACGCCAGAGCAGGGCGGCGCTCGCAAAGTCCCGCGAGGAACTCGAAGCGGTGCGCAGGGAAACCGAGCTTGCGCTCAATGCGCTTGTCATTGAATATGAAGACGCTTGCGAGCAGTATGAAATCTGTACTTCCGCCGTCGGGCTCGCCCGGGAAAACTACTCGATAATGAGTTCCCGCTACGAGGGCGGCCTGGCCACGATGACCGACCTTCTGGACGCCTCGTCACGGAAACTCGATTCCGAAATGGCGCAGACGGCAGCGCGCATCGACATCCTGAACAACTATTACAGACTTCTATATATTTCCGGAACACTTTAGAATACAATGCTATGAACAAGATAATGAATAAAATGGCCGTGAACACGGCAACCGTTGTACTTATTGTCGCAGGCCTCGCCTGGATTGCCTCCGCATTCATCCACTTCGGCGGGGAATGGACGGAAAACGCCCAGGTGCGCCGGGATATCGTGACCCAGTCCGCAAGGGTGCAGGGCTTCATCAAGGAAGTGCGCTTCGACGCTTTCCAGCAGGTGCACAAAGGTGATACCCTTGTGTTGATAGAGGATGTCGAGTACCGCCTCAGGGTCTCCCAGGCCAGAGCCGATCTTGAGAATGCCATGGTGGGCCGCAAGGCTATGGGTACGTCCGTCAGTGCGACGGACAACAATCTGGCCGTTTCCGATGCCGCCCTCGAAGAACTGCGCATACAGCTTGGGAATGCCGAAAGGGAATACCGGCGCTACGAAGGACTTCTCGCCAAAGATGCTGTGACCCGCCAGCAGTATGAAGGTGTGAAAACGCAGTACGAGGCCCTCAGGGCAAAGGTCCAGACTATGGAAACCCAGAAGAGGACTACGGCTCTCGTGAAGACCGAACAGCAGCAGAGGCTCTCGCAGGGGGAACTCGGAATAGACATCTGCCGGGCCGCGCTGGAAATGGCTGAACTGAATCTGTCCTATACCGTCGTGACTGCGGAATGTGACGGATTCGTGTCGGACAAGTTCATCCGGGAAGGGGAGCTCGTGATGCCTGGAACGGCTCTGCTGGCCGTCGTCAGCAGTGGAGAGCCTTGGGTGATAGCCAATTACCGCGAAAAACAGTTGTCCGGAATATCCCCGGGCAGCGAGGTGGAGATAAAGGTGGATGCGATGAAGGGCCGCAAGTTCGTCGGCAGGGTGGCCGCCATCGCAGGAGCCACCGGAGCGGCTTTCTCCCCTATGGCCCCGGACAACTCTACCGGGAACTATGTCAAGGTCGAGCAAAGAGTCCCTGTGAAGATTGTCTTCGACAGTTCCGGGGATCTTTCAAAACTCGCCTCCGGAATGAGCGTGGAATGCAAGGTGCTTGACTGATGGCTTGGGAAGGACAACAGCAGGGCAAGGCTCCGCTCCCGAATTTCCGGGATTGGGTGCCTGACTGGGGAAGAGTGGCGCTCTACTTCATATTCCTCAGCGTTTTTCAGTTCACCAACGGAATGTATTTTACTGCCTTCGAGCAGATGAAGGGCGGGATGTCCCTCTCCTCCTCGGATGTTTCGATGATGGGACAGACCGTGCTGATCGGCCTGAGTTTCTATTTTCCCTTGGCCTTCCGTCTGAAGTTCCGTTTTTCCAACAGGACAAACCTTCTTTTTGCGGCAACGGTCCAGCTTTTCTGCAATCTGGTCTTTCCGCATCTCACGACAATGCCGGCGAGGCTTCTGGTCTGCTATCTGGGCGGATTCTGCCGGCTCTACGGCACATTCGAGTGCTTTTCAAACCTTCTGCCCCGCATCACTCCGAGCTTCAATTATGCGGTCTTCCTCTCGGTGGTCTTTTTCATCGTTCTGGGCTGCATCAACGTTTTCGACTGGATTCAGGTGCAGATTGTCGAGGCTTTCGGCTGGCAGGCGATGCATTTCGTGTCAATCGGCTGCCTGCTCCTTGTAGCGGCAGCCGTGCTCGTGTTCATGAAGAATGTCCCGGCCCTGCAGAAGAT
This sequence comes from Candidatus Cryptobacteroides sp., assembly GCA_051878295.1. Classification (GTDB taxonomy): domain Bacteria; phylum Bacteroidota; class Bacteroidia; order Bacteroidales; family UBA932; genus Cryptobacteroides. The sequence continues at coordinate 1,117 of JBJEJV010000014.1, read as the reverse complement.
GCCTCTTTACGGCATCAACTGGATCGGGATGGCCACCTGGAGCATATTCATACTTTCGCTCATCTACATTTTCTGCTATGGGGAGGAACTCGGCTGGTTCTGCTCCGCGAGGCTGCGCACAGCTCTTGGAATATGTCTCCTTTCACTCTCGTACGGACTCTGGGCAATGTCCACCCTGCGCCATCCCTTCATCGACAAAGGAGCTTTCAGCCTCAGGCACTTCGGGAAGATATTGCTGATATTCCTTGTCCTCGACATTCTGCTGAGCGCCCAAACGGTGATGCAGAACACATTCTGCTCCGCCGTGATGGGAATGGACTACCGGGCTCTGGCCGACCTCAAATGGCTTGACTTCGCCGGCGAAGCCGTCGGGGCTTTGTTCTGCTGCATCGCACTCACGAAATGGCATTGGCGCACGAGGTGGATGACCCTTTCCGGCATATTCCTGGTGATGCTCTACGAACTGCTGATGTATCTGACGGTAGGGGAGAGCGTGCCAAACTCCGCACTCGTCCTGCCGCTTGTCGCCTGCGGCGCGGGGCATATCATCATATTCATAAGCCTGACTGTCTATGTGCAGGCGAACTGCAATTTCACATATTACTTCCAGATGCTCTGCCTGCTGGGTTTCGTCAGGACCGGGGTCGGCGGCCCTGTCGGTGACGCTTTCTTCAGCCGTGCGATGACTGCCCTCCTGCCTTACAACGGCTTGGTGATGACTTTGCGCGAGCTGTATGGCTTCGCCCTCCTCGTCGGGGTGTCCGCGGTCGTCGTGATACTCAGCACGAAGTTCACCAGATCCCTGCCCGGTGTGGCTCCACGCCTGCGGAGCGTCTATGATTCGCTGCTCCGCCAGTTTCCCGCAAAACGCTTGAAAAGACTGATTTGAAAATCATATCCTACGAATATCCTTAATATTATGACAAACCGCTTTTTCACAATAGTTGCGCAGAAGCGACAGGATTTGTCAAAGAGTGCTCTTGATGCGCACACTGTTCAGCGCTTGTGGCCGACTGCAGTCCGGGACGGTCCCGACATTCGGATATTTCAGTAATAGATTATTACCAATTGTGCCGTACGATTGCAGCAAAATCATTAACTTTTAATTATATTTGCA
>JBJEJV010000013.1:0-180511 GCA_051878295.1 Candidatus Cryptobacteroides sp. | reverse complement strand
TCCCGCAAAGATACTTTCCCATCCTGACTTTTCCAAATGTTAATCAGTCTCCGGCCGCGTGTTAAACAGTTATGAAAACCAGTTACCGGGCGGTTAAAAGTTGGGATTTCCTACATATATGCCAGCTAAAATTTGGAATTGACTATTAAAAACCTTATATTCGGCTACGGATTGCGAACAAACTGAAGATGAAGAACGAAATCCCTTGACCGATGCTTTTTCAGGACCCTGGCCGCCGCTGTCGCTGCCGCCTTTAAGGCTTTGTCGCAGATGCTCTGCGCCGTCGGTTGTTTCAGTTGTGAACATACTCAATATTAACCAATACAAACATCAACAATGGCAACCAAAAAGAATCTGAGTCTTTTGCTGCTCGCTCTTGCCCTGTCGGGCGGGACGTTCGTCGGATGTACCTCTGAAGAAATAACAAGAGTGCCTGCGAAAGTGCAGCTTGACAATGCTGACGAACTGGGACTGACACAGTTGGATTTTTCCAACAAGTCAAGTTCCCAGACATTTACTTTTTCTTCTTCAGAAGACTGGAGAGTCCTGCTCCCGAATGACTGTGACTGGGTGACTGTCAGCCCGGTTTCAGGCAAGGCCGGCGACAAGGTCCAGGTGACAGCCACCGTTGAGGCCAACGATGCCTTCAAGGACAGGACTGCCCTCATCTCCTTCATCTGTGGAAAGATTGAACAGAAAGCCCAGGTCAAGATTGTCCAGGAGATGAAATATTCCCTCGAAGTCAGTGTTGACAGGACTCTTGTCAATGCCAAGGGCGGAAGCTACAATTTCACCGTCTCCTGCAACTCCGACTGGTCTTATTCCATCAGCACCGAGACCGGTGACTGGCTTACCGAGTCCGAGCGCAGCGGCAACGGCCTGAAACTGACGGCCGGACTCCTTCAAGGATTGGCAAACTCCGCAGTGGTGACTTTCGAGTGCGTCAAGGACCCGTCCGTGACCCAGGAAATCAAATTGACCCAGAAGGACCTCGAACTACGTTTCGCCAACAGTATCGCCTATGTTTCCCAGAAAGGCGTTGAAGCTGAGATTCCTGTACATGCAGACAATCTGAGCTCGTGGAACGCCACCTCAAGCGAGTCCTGGGTCACAGTCCTCGCGCAGGGCGACAACTTCCTGAAGGTGAAGGTCGATGCCGGAACCGGCAAGGACAGGACTGCCACTCTGACCCTCAGCACCCCTGATGACGAGTCAATCAGCAACAGCATCACCATCAGCCAGGTTGTCCCTAAAGTGGAGGCCGACCTGATGAACGTCCGCTTCAACGAGGATGGCTCCGCCACCGACATCTCAAAGAGCAACAGGGCTGTTGAATATGTCGAAGGCACCACCTGTACCGTGTCCTACAGGGAAGACTACGGACTCTGGGCTCCGAACTTCAACCGTGCGGCCGGTGGCTCCGTCAACACGGGCTACTACTGGACTGAGATGACCTCCGACATCGTCGAAGCTTTCAACGACGGCTACACCCTGGAGGCGATTCTTTCGGTCAACGCAGAACCGAACAACAAGGAAGCCAAGGCCCTTTCTTCCACCAAGAGCGGCGGAACAGCCCTTATGGTCGGCAATAATACGAGGGACGGACAATTGCTCTTCCTCATCAACAACAACGGCACTTGGGTCTTCGTCACCACCGGCGTGGTCGCCGAACCCGGTACGGTCTATCATCTTCTCGGAACCTGGGACAAGGCTGCTGGCAAGGCCAAAGTCTATCTCGACGGTGAGTTCAAGGCCGAAGCCGAGGTCGCAGGCCCTATCAAGTTCGGTACCCTCAACCCTAACTTCATGATGATCGGTGCCAACCAGAGCAATCAGACAAGGACCTCCATCAACGGCAACTGGAACGGCTCGGTTTACACGGCAAAGATCTACTCCGATCCGCTGTCGGCAGACGAGGCCTTCCTCCAGTATCTGACCGACAAGGTGTTCAGCACTTGCGACATCCTTCTCAAATAACGTATATTCATTTACCTACAAACCAATAAATGATGAATAGTTTTAAGAATATTATACTGGCGGCCTTTCTCTGCCTCGTCACAGGCGTGACAGTTTCGGCAGCCGGGCAAGGACCGAAAAAGACTCTTTCCGGAAGAATCATCGGTTCCGACACCAACGCGCCACTGACCGGAGTTGTAGTTTATGACAAAGCCGACCATAAGAACGCGGCAATCTCCAACAGCAACGGAGAGTTCTCCATCGATGTGCCCGCAGAATCCAGGACCATAGTCTTCGACCTGATGGGCTATGACACCAAGGAACTCAGCACCGAACAGCCGTACCTTTTCACTCTCGTGACGATGATTGTACAGGCCTCCGCCCTTGATGAGGCCGTAGTGGTCGGTTTCGGTACGCAGAAGAAGGAATCCCTCGTGGGTGCAGTACAGGCTGTCAAGCCGTCCAACCTCGTGGTGACCTCATCCAATCTCACAACCTCTTTCGCCGGTAACATCGCCGGTGTGATTTCCACACAGGGATCCGGCGAGCCGGGTTACGACGGAGCGCAGTTCTACGTTCGCGGTATCTCTACCTTCGGCTCCAACAAGTCCGCCCTCCTCATCATGGACGGTGTCGAGATTACTTCCAGCATGCTCGGCAACATCCCTCCTGAATCAATCGAGTCTATGTCCGTCCTGAAGGACGCGACAGCTACAGCGCTCTATGGTTCCAGAGGTGCTAACGGAGTCATCATCATCACAACCAAAGAAGGACGCAACTCAGAGAAGATAGCTGTCAACTTCACCTTTGACAACACATTCTCAATGCCGACCAAGGTCCAGGATGTCGCTGATGCAGTGACCTATATGGAGCTTTTCAATGAAGCCAAGTACAACGAGGCCAGGGCTACCGGCAACACCTATGAGCCTTTCTATTCCGCAGAAAAGATCGAGGGGACCCGCCAGCAACTGAATCCTTACATCTATCCGGCCAACGACTGGTACGATATGATGTTCAAGGACTTCGCCACCAACCAGCGTTTCAACATGACGATGCGCGGCGGTGGAAAGAAGGTCAACTACTTCCTCAACGCATCCATATTCAACGAGAACGGTATCCTCAAAAAACCTCAGGAGTCGCCTCTCGACATCAGGATGAACAACAAGAAGTACCTTTTCCAGAGCAACGTTTCCGCCATGATGACCAACACCACCAAGGTTACCATGAAACTCAACGTCCAGCTCCAGTACAACCACACTCCCAACGAGAGCACCAGCAACCTGTTCTATTGGGTGATGACCGCGAATCCTGCCAGATTCCCGGCTGTCCTGCCGGCAGAGGAGGGCGACACCTTCGTACGCTACGGTAACAACTATTCCTGGGATGCAGGCAAGAACGAACTCAACCCTTATGCAAGGATGAGCTCCGGCTACAAGGACAGGTTCTACTCCTATATGACCGCCTCCCTCCAGATTGACCAGGATCTCAAGATGATCACAAAGGGTCTTTCCGCCAAGGCTTTCGTCTCCTTCTACAACTATTCCTACGCCTCCACCAACAGAACCATCACTCCGTTCTATTTCAGGGTGGACGACGACTACAGTATCAATCCTGACGGCACCTACAACTTCACGACGCAGTCCATCGGTGACGAGGGCAGCACCTACCTCACCTCCAGCGTCTCCCACAGCGGTTACCACGAGTGGTCGATGAACGCCTCCCTCAACTATGCGAGGACTTTCGGGGAGCACACCGTCGCCGCCGACCTTGTGTACCGTATGAAGGAAAAGGTGAACAACGCCACTGGCTCCAGCGAGGAGGCTCTCCTGCCTTTCCGCGAGCAGGGTCTTGCAGGCCGTCTCACCTACAACTACAACAAGAGGTACTACCTTGAGGCAAACTTCGGCTACAACGGTTCCGAGAATTTCATCGCCGGCAAGCGTTTCGGCTTCTTCCCTTCAGTCGCAGTCGGCTACAACATCTCCAACGAGAAGTTCTTCCAGCCGCTCAAGAAGGTGATTTCCAATCTCAAGTTCAGGGTTTCCTACGGCCAGGTCGGTAACGACGCCCTGCCTGTCCGTTTCCCATACATCACTTCCGTGAATATGGGTGAACGCGCCTATCCTTTCGGAGTCGCCTACTCCAAAATCGGAGCAGGTTACATCGACACCTACGGCAATCCTGACGCTACCTGGGAAATCTCCAACAAACTCAACACCGGTGTCGATATCAGCCTGTTCAAGGACCTGAACCTCAGCGTGGACTATTTCACGGAGCACCGCTACAACATATTTATGCAGCGCGCCTCCCTTTCCGCAACCGCCGGTATGGGTGCGACCGTCCCTTATGCCAACCTCGGCGAGGCTGACAACCGTGGCGTGGACGTCTCCCTCGACTACAACAAGGTGGTCAACAAGGACTTCAGCTACACCCTCAGGGGAACATTCACCTATGCGCACAGCACGGTTGTAGCCCGTGACGAACCGAATTATCCCGAACATAACAAGCACCTCTCAATGGTCGGCCACACCCTTATGGCCCACCAGGTCCTGATTGCCGAGGGCCTCTTCACTTCACAGGAGGAAATCGACAACAGCCCTGAGCAGAAGTTCGGTTCCTACACCGTCGGCGACATCAAGTACAAGGATGTCAACGGTGACAATGTAATCGACGCCAATGACTATGTATGGGATGACAAGCCTTCAGTTCCGGAAATCCAGTACGGTTTCGGCGGAAACATCAAGTACAGGAAATGGGACCTCTCGTTGATGTTCCAGGGAGTCGGGAGAACGCAGTTGAGGATGTACAACCACCATCCTTTCTGTACCCAGACCAACTACGGCTACGGCATCACCCAGTATATTGCCGACGACCATTGGAGCTGGGACAACAACAACGCCGATGCAGGCTATCCGAGGCTTACATCGTCCACCAGTCCTAACAACACCCAGGCTTCCACATTCTATCTCCGCGATGCTCATTACCTCCGTCTCAAGAGTGCAGAGCTGGGCTTCTCATTCTCCAAGTTCAGGGTCTATGTCTCAGGCAGCAACCTCTTCACTCTCACTCCGTTCAAGTATTGGGACCCGGAGATCGGCGGAGGAAACGGACTTTCCTATCCGCTCCAGCGCACCGTCAGACTCGGCATACAGTTCAACTTCTGAGACCAAAGTCATTGTGGATTATTTAAATGAATTTTTGATATGAACATTAAACATCTTACATACATTGCGGCTGCCGCGCTGGGCCTCTCGGTCTGTCTCACTTCCTGCAATTTCCTCGATGTGATTCCTGAGGGAAAGGCAACGGAGAAGGACCTCTACAAGACTCACATCCAGGCGGACAACTTTGCCGCTTCACTGTACTGGTACATGCCTAACAGATACTATTTCCAGTCTTCACTGGAGATCTGCGGAGGCGACATGATGTCCGGCCACTACGGAGCCGTGAGATATTTCAAATGGAAGAGCATGGTCTATGACAATATGGAGAGCCCTTCCAACACCTATGTGGCCATGTGGTCACAGGCTGCGCAGAAGTATCCTGAAGGAGCTCTCACGAGCTACAGGATGTGGGAAGGAATACGCAACGCCTACAACCTTCTCGCCAATGCCAACACGGTTCCGGACGCTACCGAGGAGGAAATCAACAGGTGGATCGGTGAGGCCTACTGGGCCATTGCCTACCTCCACCAGACCCTTCTCGAGTACTACGGACCAATCATCATCGTGGACCACGAACTTTCTATGATGGAAGACCTCAATGTGCCTCGCTCGACCTATCTCGAATGCGTGCAGTTCATTTCGGATATGTATGACAAGGCTGCCGAATATCTTCCTGAAAGCCACAACAACACCTACCTTGGCCGTGCTACCAAGACCCTTGCCAAGGCTCTCAAGTCAAGAGTCTGGATGTTTGCCGCCTCTCCTCAGGTCAACGGCAACAGCTGGTACGCCGACATGAAGAATCCAGACGGCACCAACCTCATCTCCCAGACTTACGACAAGGAGCTCTGGAAGAAGGCTATGGATGCAGCCGAGGAGGCCATCAAGCAGGGCGAGAAGGATGGTTTCGGTCTCTACGATGCCGGCACCGAGGGCGACCTCTTCTCCAAAGGCTACGCCAACTACAGGGCCGCTTTCATCGGACCGGAAGGTTCTTCGTCCTTCTTCAACGGCAAAGAGCACCTCTTCTCCTACAACAACCAGTCAAACATCGCCTACAACATCAAGAATATGGCTCCGAGAGTCGGCTACAGCAGCTACAACGCTTCCGGCTTCCGCGGCTATTTCGTTCCTACATTCGATGCTGTCGAAACCTATTGGACAAAGAACGGCCTTCCTTGGGAGGAAGATCCGGAGACCAAGAATCTCGACCCTTACGCTCTGGATTCCGAAAAGGAAACTGTCAACATGCACCACAACAGGGAACCACGCTTCTATGCCTCAATCGGCTATGACAGGGGTGAATATGACATCAACGGCCAGACCATCATCCTCAAGTGCAGAAGGGGCGAGGAACAGCAGCACGACGGCGACAACGGCCACGAGTACCAGACCTGCACCGGCTACTACGTCAAGAAGTGGGTCTCAAAGGTCGATGCCTACGATGTCGCTTCCAAGACCATCACGGCCAACAAATATGTCTTTCCTTACATCCGTTTCGCAGAAGTCTATCTGAACTATGCCGAGGCAGAGGCCGAGTACACCGGAACCTTGTCAGCCAAGGGTCTGGAGTGCATCAACAAGGTCCGCAACCGTGCCGGCGTTCCGAACTTCGAAGATTCCTGGGCCCTTGCCGGAGGTATGCCTACAGGCACCAAGCTCGTTGACATGATCCACAGGGAAAGGATGATCGAATTCATGTTCGAGGGCAGATGGTACCACGACCTCCGCAGATGGAAACTTGCCGGAGACTATATGGCCAAAGTTCCGAAGAGCTGGAACCTGGCCGGCAAGACGGCAGAAGAGTTCTACAAGGTTACGGACGTCTATCTTGGTTCGCAGACCATCACTTTCGAGACTCCTCGCAACTACTGGATGGCCATCCCTCAGGATCAGATAAACATCAATCCTAACCTTATTCAGAACTCAGGATATTGATAGATTATGCGTTTGCTCAATCTACATCGCCTATTGAAGACGGCAGCTGCGGCTTTGACGGTCGCAGCTGTCGGCCTTTTCGCTTCCTGCTCCGAAAAACCGGAAAAAGGAGGGGACGGCGCGATTGCCTCCGTCAAGATCTATGACAAGGGAGGAGCCCCCCTGAGCAGCCTCTCGTTCACAGCTGCCTCCTCATCGGAGAGCTTCTCGGTGATTGCCACCGCCGACTGGGAGCTTTCAGTCGAGCCCTCCGGAGAATGGCTTTCCGCCAGCCCCTCAAAAGGTACCGCGGGGCAGAGGATAATCACTGTCGAGGTGCTTGCCAATCAGGACACCGGGGAGCCGAGACAGGGAAAGATAGTCTTCACCTCGGGCGGAAAGCAACTCGCTTCGCTCAGCGTCTCCCAGGAAAAAGGCAACGGTGGCGAGACGCCGGTGATCAAGGACCTCCCTGAAGCCGACCTGCTCGACATCCGTTTCAATGCGGACAACACCGCCTCGGATGTCTCCAAGTCAAGACACGAAATCCTCGCTCTCAAGGGTCCGCTTGCGGTCAATTTCGAAAGCCCTGTGCCGGGAGTGCAGTATGCGGCCCATTTCAGCAACGAGACCGGTCTCACTGTCACCGACAGTTACTACCGCTTCGACTACTCTTCCGACACTGATTTCCAGAACCGTCTGGCTGACGGACATTCGATTGAAGTGCTGTTCAAGTTGGAAGAGGCGAATTCCGGAGCTGCTGAAATCAAGATGTTCAGTTCCACTCAGAGCGGAGGTGTGGCTATGATGATTTCCAAGGCCGACAGGGGAGCTGACATCACCTTCCTCCCCAATGTCAGCACTACCGGGAAGAGCAACTGGATCTGGACACAGAGCGGAATCTCTCCTGAGCCTGGCCGGTACTATCACGTAGTCGGTGTCTGGAACAAGTCCGAAGGCCGCTCCTACATCTATGTTGACGGTGTCCTCAAGGGCACCCAGAACGCTTCCGGAGATTTCGTCTTTCCTTCAAGCACCAACAGCTTCTGGTTCGCCGTGGGCGGTGACCCGAACAGTTCGGGAGGCTGCGAGAGCAGTTTCAAAGGGGACGTTGCGCTTGCAAGAATATTCGACAGTCCACTTGCGAAGAAGGATGTCGAGAAGTTATACGAGGCTGTCAGGATGGAGAATCCTTGCGTCGAGTCCAACAAGGTCCGTAACCTTCTGCTGCAGTACGAGGCCAAGGTTTTTGACAAATGCAAGTTCCACATCTATGGCGAGGGCTTCTCTTCAGGCGACAGGATTGTCCTCGAGAAAGCGGAGACTGCCTCTGAATCCATCCGGACCGAGACAAGCGTGGCCTCTGGCGAGGCTGTCTCTACACTTCTTGAGCAATATGGCAGCGGCGAGTACCGTGTATTCCTTGAAAGAGGTGCCGTCAGGCAGCCTATAGCAAGCACGGTACTGACCTTCTCGGACGATGCCGAGCAGGTGACCGTCCCAAAGGTCATTGCCCACAGAGGTTACCACAAGGCCGGACATCCTCACAATTCCATTGCTGCCCTCAAGGCTGCCCAGGAGTTGGGCGGAGTGTATGCCGTCGAACTTGATGTATGGATTACCAACGACGGAATCGCGATGGTCAACCACGACAGCAAGTATCCTGGAGACAGCCATGTGATTGAGACTTCTTCCTATGACGAGCTCTCATCGGTGACTCTGTCCAACGGCGAACCGGCCCCTACGCTCGAGGCCTTCCTCGATCAGGCGGCCAAAGACGGGAACACGGGTCTGATTGTCGAGATAAAGTCTCATTCGAGCGAAGAGAACACTTTCCGTGCAGTGGACGAAAGCATCAGACTGGTGAAAGAGAAGGGCCTCGAGAGCCGGACCGGCTACATCGCCTTCAGCTACAATGCCTGCAAGCGCATAGCCGCGGCCTATCCCGAGTACAATGTACAGTACCTCGGAGGCAATGTCTCCCCGGAGAAAGTCAAGTCCGACGGCCTCAAGGGCATCGACTACAGTGCAAGCGTGCTGACCAACAATCCGGGCTGGATAGGAGAAGCACATTCCCTCGGGCTTGAGGTAAATGTCTGGACCGTCAACACACAGGCCCAGATGATGCAGTTCATCAACGCCGGAGTGGATTACATCACGACAGACGATCCGCCTGCCTTGAAGGAACTGAACGGGAAACCTTTCGTGACCAGATAGACCTTACACGGCTTGTAATTGAGGTTCCTGTATCAAGGTACCGTAATCGTTTACCCAGATAAACTTCAAATCAGCGTGAACCGTCCCTGCTGAATTACGGGACAGTTCACGCTGAGAATTGTTATTGTGCCCATATCTGAAGCAGGGCATCTGTTGTCCTTAGTCAAGTGAGAGAGTCAGGCCGGTACATTCCGCAACGGTCTCCGGGTCGTCGAGCCATTCCGGCTTCTCCTTGAACTCGTTGGCGTGCCTGAACCAGTAGAAGAGCCTGTCCCTCGTGGAGAGGCATTCCTCCTTTGCCTTGTTGAAGCGTCCAATTTCCGCCAAGATAATGAAAATTGTGGGATTTGGAGTCTCACCGGTCCGTTTTTCAATGAAAGAGTAATGAGAGACGATGTGGTCGGCATCCCATAGGGCCGGCTTTTCGTGTGCGAAGTTCTCGGCAAGGAAGGCAATCTCGAAGACCGGGTGCAGGGATGCGTAGTCCCTGCCCGACATCCCCGAGCCGCGACTCCTCTCGACAGCCCTGATCAAGGAACTTCTCCCGTCCTCCTGAGCGGAGTCGGGAAATCTCAAAGCATGAAAGCGGAACAAGGATTCTCCCTCCCTCACTCTTCGCTCTGGCTCAGCAGGCGTACAGGGCCGAGGAGACCGGACGGGCGCAGTGCCTCGTTCCGGGACGGGCCGGCGATGGTCCAGGTCTTGCGGAGGCCTTCCTCCTGGCCGGCATCGAACACAAGACGGTTGAACCAGGTACTTGTGACCTTGATTTCGAGCTCGTTGTCTCCCTGCTTCAATGCGGAAGTGATGTCCAGCGAATATGGATTCGTCCACAGCGGTTCGAAGCGCTTGCCGTTGACCTCCACCTCGGCGACCATCTCCACGGCCCCGAGGTCAAGAATGTAGCGCGAGTCAGCTGAGAAGGATTCAATCGGGACGTTCTTTGAATATGTCGCCGTCCCCGAGAATGCGCGCCCCTCGTCGGAAAGGTCCAGATCCTTCCACGGAGCAAGAGCCTCGAGAGCCAATGACTCCGGAGCGCCCCAGCCTTCTGGGAACGAAAGCGTCCAGCCTTCGCTGATGTCATATTCATTGCACCTGCCGGTCTTCGGAGCCTTCTGCTTCGGGAACAACTTGTGTCGGAAGACCACGAAGCAGCACTCAGCACGCTCCATTTCAAGCCTGACTTCCGTCCGCTTACCGTGCCTTTCCGCCTTCGCGCTTCTGACCGAACCGTCGGCAGGGTTCCATATTTCCACCTCTCCGCAGCAGCGGAAGTCGAGACTCCCTTCGAAGCCCCTGCCTTCTTTCGGAGCGACGAAATACCAGTCCGCACCCTTGGTCCTGCGATGCAGCCAATCTACATCCCCGCCCTGACGGACATCCTCTTCGTAACCCTCGGAATGGAGCGCATCGACAATCGGAGTGTCGAGATAGACCCGTCCCTTGCCCACGTTTCGGACCCTGTCCGAGCCGTCTCCGTAGAGCTCCTCGAATGAACAGCGGAAGAGCTCGCTGTCGTACCGGCGGAGGGTGGAGGCATCACGCGGACGGGTGGTGACAAGGACGGCCCCTTTCCTGACCAGAGAGAGCATCTTCTCCAAAGTCTCGGGAGAAATCACGTCGGCCCCAGGCCACCAGATTACCTTGTAGGAAAGACCTTCCGGAGTGACGAGCCGGCCTTTCCTGACCTTCAGCCTGTCAAGGAGAACGTCCCGGTTGCAGTAGTCGTAGTTGAAGCCCGGCATATAGTCCGGACGCTGGTCAGGCCTGTGGTCCATATCATCCCCGAGATACCACAAGACATCCATTGAAGGGATTCCTCTTTCGAGCATATAGGAGCAGCGGGCGAGGTATCGCGTGAACTGAGGCATATGCTTCCACCAGGTCTGGCCTCTGAGGAACGGAGTTCCGATGTTGGAGCCGAATGAGGTCCCGGGCACCATCGTGTCTGCATTCGGATTGTGGGTGTAGGTGTGGAAGACTTCGTGGCTTATGCCCTGGGCCATATGTCTGTTGGCATTTTCCTTCAACTGCCAGAAATGCTCGTCCCAGGTGAGCCAGAAGGAGGTGAAAGCCTCCGCCGAAACCCTGGTCTTGCCGTAGATGTGGCCGGCAGAAGCTGTCGGCCTGACCGGCTTGAAATTGATTGAACCGACATAACACTCCGAGGTGGAGTGGTGCCAGAATTCCGCCATAGGGACGTCGGCATATTTGAAGTACTCCATCGGGTCGCAAGGATAGACATCCCCTCCGCAGGTCTCGTACTGGACGGAGAGGCCGCGCTCGTGCGCCCTCTGCGCCATCCTGCCGTAGAAGTTTTCGACAAGCTGGTGGTTTATCAGTTCCCTCCAGTCACGCAGGAAGGCTGCTGTCTGTCTCTGGTCGCCAACGACATAGCCGAAGAGAGCCGGAATCCACGGTCTGAGCTCGTAGCCGTTGTATTCCTTGAAGGCCTCCTCCATACCTCGGCACCAGGTCTGGGTCTGGCATTCCCAGCTGTCCAGCAGCATCCCCTCCAAAAGCCCGTGTACGGCCTCCTGTTCATATTTCCCGATGTAGTTGTCGAAAACGGCGTCCGCGCCCTCGGCCGTGAGTTTGTCGCATTCCCAGCCCACAGCTTCGGCCGGAGCCGGGCCGTTCTTCATGCAGGTATTGACGTTGCCCACTCTCAGCACGCACCAGTCTCCTTCAGGAGCATCCCATTCGAAATGCCCCTCGCTGTCCATACAGTCCGAAAGGTCGAGAACCCTCTCCGCATCGATGTACGAATCAGGACTCTGGACGCTGAACTCCGACGCGCGGGGGATTCCGTACAGCACCCTTCCGGCCTGCATTTCCCATCCGTTCTTCCTTGCGGCTCCGGACAGTCTGAGTTTGCTTATCAAGGCAGGATGAATATGAGAGATCGTGATGCGGACCTTCGTCGCGCAGACCTCCTCCAGCGCCAGCGTCATCGACGCGGTCGGAATCTGCCAGGCCGCCATCGGGACAGGGCTGTCGAGAACCGTTTCAACCCTCCCGTCCGGAAGCCAGGCCTCAACCTTCACGCTGCATCCGGGGTCGTAGGCATAGTTGTGGGACATCGCGGATGCATTGTTCATCTCCAGACTCCTGACGGCAGTCGGACTTCCGAACTCCACATCCACGCTCCACGGAGACTGCCCTTCAGGAAGGAACAGCGGCGATTCAAGCTCGAACAGGGCCTCATCCGTCTCTCCTTCCGGCCTCGGGAAGCCCAGGACGCAGATGTCCCGGTAGTCCCTTTCCTTCGAAGACAGCCCTTCGCCCAGAGTGAAATCGTGGACGAACTTCTGACCGCCCCGGACATCGACTTTCGTCTGGACTATTCCTCGCATCGAGTTTTCCTCGCTGATCCACGGCCCGCCGGCCATTGACCATCCGGGGCACACCTGCATCGTGAAACGCAGTCCGAGGCTGTCGGCCACTTTGGCGGTGTAGCCGAGTAGGTCGGTCCACCTGTCGCTGAGACAGTAGATAGGGTCCCCGATTCCCGGCCAGGTGCCTCCGAAATTGCCTCCGTGGAAGAACTGGACTCCCCGCAGGCCGGCGCCCTTGATGGCCTCGAGATCCTTTCGTATTCCTTCCTTCGTGACATTCCCGTCGATGAAGTGGAACCAGGTCTCCGGATAGTACAGCTCGTCCGGTTCGGCGAAATTCGCCTTGTCCCTGGAGGAGAAGGAGCGGTGCGCTTCCTTGAGCGAAGGCGCGATTTTCTGCTGTGCTGCCAGCGGCAGGCCCGAAAGAATGCAGAGGGAAACCAGCAGCGGGCGGAGTGCGGAATTAAGAGTTGTCATCTCAATTATCTTTGAATATGTTGACGTGTACGGCCGTGGTTTTGAATATGTTGACGTGTGCGGCCGAGCCGATGCCTAAAGGTCCGAGTGGAATGTGTACTTGCCGGCGCCTACGCGGTGGACGATCTCTCCCTCATGCGAAGGAAGCACCACGGTGCAACGGGTGTTGGCCGGCACGCTCACCGACAGGGTGAAGCGTTTTCCGCTGCGTTTCCATTCGCTGGTTATCCTGCCGTACATCGTGTCGTGATGGGCTTTGACCCAGTCGAGATGCTCCACGGCCGTAGGAGCCACGGTGAAGGAGGCGAATCCCGGTTCTTCTGCGCGGATTCCGGCCAGGAACTTATAGTAGTAGGCGCTGATCAGGACGAACGGGAGATGGTTGCGGGAATCCTGGCCGCTCCAGTTTTCCCAAATCGTGGTGGAACCATCCCTGAGCATATAGGTGAATCCTGGATATTCAGGCTGCGTGGCCACCTTGAAAGCTGTCTCCGGGTCGTGCAGAGGCAGGTAGTTCATTATCGCCGGAGTCCCCAGGAAACCGGTGCCGATGCGGTAGTCGTGGGCCTTGAGGTCGGCTACGAGGCCTTCCCTGACCCTTTCTTCCTGACCTTCCGGTACAAGTCCGTACTCGAGGGCCACTGCGCTGGCGGCCTGACGGTAGTCCGGAGTAGGGACTGTGCCCCGGTAGGCGGCTGACTCCTCATTGTAAAACTCGCGGTTGAAGCCCTTCCTGAAATCCTCGGCGCAGAGGAGCAGGCTGTCCGCGGCGGCATCGTCACCTGCCAGACGTGCGATGTCAGCGATTGCCGACAGGCAATATGCGTGGGTCGCCGTGCCGTAATATGCAGTGCCTTCCGGCGGCACCATCGAGAATGCGAGCGTGTCGTAATATGGAGAAACCCAGTCCCCGAGCACATCGTTGATGATGTACGGATTGCCCTTTGCCGTACGGCGCGAGCTGTTGAATATGAAGCGCTTCATGCAATCCAGATAGTCCTTTGAAGGTCGGGCCTCGGAATAGTGGCGGTAGAGGTCTCCGGCCACCCGGACGAGGGCGGACGGCCAGGTGGTGGAACTGTTGATGTCGTAGTTTGTGCTCGGCGCCACGGTCGGCAATGAACCGTCCGGGCTCTCGGAGTCAACAAGGCAGCGCAGCCAGTTGGAGTAGAAGTTGGCCATGTCGAAATTGTACATTGCCGCCTCGGATGCGATGAAGGCATCCGCCGTCCATCCCTGCTTCTCGCGGTGAGGGCAGTCGGTCGGGATGCTCATATAGTTGCTCAGCATCGAGTTTATGCTGTTCCTCTGAAGAAGGTTGATGGAAGGGTCGCTGCATTCGAAGGAACCGGTGCTCCGGAGGTCGCTGTGTACCGGAATGCTCTCCACACCGAGCACTTCCACTTCTGCGTCGGCAGTGACCCTGACGTACTGGAAACCTTTGTAAGAGAAATGGCACTCGAAACATTCCCCCTCGGAGTCTCCCTTCAGGATGTAGCCGTTCTGCTGCCTGACACGGATTTGGCTGTCATAGAATGAGGCATATTCATCGGCAGGCCTTGCACAGTTCCGGCGGTATTCCGGCAGCCACGGGACAAGGAGAGTGTCGTTCACGATTTCGCAATATTCCACAAGCACGCGCTGTCCGGCCTTGCCCTTGACTTTCACCCTGGCCCATCCGGCGATGTTCCTGCCCATGTCATACACCGTCTCGGTGTCGCTTCTGGCTATGGTCTTCACGGGCCCGAATCCCTTGAAGGCGCGAACCGGAGGCTGGCACTGGAACTTCAGACCGGTGTCCCAGTCAAGTTCGGTCACGGGGCTCCAGGCGGAATCGTCATAGGATGCGCTTGACCAGCCTTCGCGTTCGAGGCGCGCGTCATAGATCTCTCCCTGGCGGGTGTCGTCAAAGATGATCGGTCCGCCGATGCAGCGCCAGCTTCCGTCAGTCGCGACAGTCCCGACCGTACCGTCTGAATATTCAATCCTCAGAAGAGCCTTGGCTCTCGGCTGGCCGACCCACTCGCTGGTGCACAGGCGCCAGATGTCGTTGCACAGGGGATTGAACTGTCCGCGGCCGAGCATTATGCCGATGGCGTTGCAGCCGGTTTTCAGCAGCGGAAGCACGTCGAAAGCATTGTAGGAAGTGTGTTTGTTGTAGTAGGTCCAGCCCGGGTCGAGTACCTGGTCGCCTACGCGCTCTCCGTTGATGAAGGCTTCGTAGTAGCCCAGGCCGGTGACGTAGAGCATCGCCCTGACCGCTTCGGCCTTGACCTCGAAATCCTTCCTCATCAGCGGGGACGGGTCGTAGGCGGGCTTGGTCATCTCCGCGATGTCCCAGATTGTCATCCCCATACCGTTGTAAAGGGGCCAGTCAAATTTCTCCACGGCCTTTTCCATGGCCTTGCGCTCCTTCCACTCTCTGCTCCACTGTGTTTCGTCCTTCGCCGCGATCCATCTGGCCGGGGCCCAGTCCTCGGCTGAGACGGCTCCCATAGCCCACTCTGCGGTCTTGCTCCAGCGGGAGGCTTTGCCCTTCTCGTCCCAGATACGGACCTTCCAGAAGCAGCGGCTGAACGCCTCCAGCTCCTTCCCGGCATATTCGGCCATTATTTCCGCTCCCTCCCGGCGTCCGCTGTCCCAGAGGTCGGGCTTGTCGCTTTCGAGCAGCTCCGGACTGCTTGCGACCATCACCTGCCAGGCTGTCTGGGCCGCGTCACGGGCCTTGCTTTCCATCATCCAGCTCAGGAGCGGATGGGGATTGTCGATGCTTGAAGGTGATGCCAGATATTCACAGCGCAGGTTGACTGCAACGGCGGCATTGGCGGCGATTGATGCCAGGATGCACGCGAATGCGGCAAGGGTCTTTTTCATGATGAAGTTCAGTTGTTACCGTGGTTTCCTACAAATATAACCATAATCCGCGACCTTTTGAACAGGCCGCAGCCCTTTTTCCGCAAGCGTTTTTTTCGGCAGAAACCGGATAATGTTCCGTATTATTCCTATTTTTGCCAAGAAACCGGTCTGAAAAGACTGCAATTTGAATACTTGACGAATATGAACAACCGAATCCTGACTGTACTGCTCTGCCTGACATTGACGGCGGGCATCGCTTCCGCCTCCGGGCCTCTGAAAAATGCCGATGAAGAGAGAATCAATGCATTGATAGAACAAATGACCCTCGAAGAGAAGGTCCGCTTCTGCTATGGCTGCAACATGGGTTTTGTCGGACTGGACCGTCTCGGCATTCCTGTGGTCCCTTGCTGCGACGGACCGAGAGGCCCTAACGCCAGACTCGGCACCACCGCCTTCCCGAGCGGGGTGGCTCTCGGCGCGACCTGGAATCCGGCCCTTGTCGAGAGGGCGGGCGAGGTGATGGGCGAAGAGGCCCGCGCCTGCGGACGCGGCGTGCTTCTCGGACCTGCCTGCAACATCCTCCGCGACCCGCTCGGCGGACGATTCTTTGAATATTACACCGAAGACCCGATGCTCAACAGCAGCATTGCGGCAGCCCATGTGCGCGGTATCCAGAGCCAGGGCGTCGCAGCCTGCATAAAGCATTTCGCCTGCAACAACCGCGAGGATAACCGCAATTTCTACTTCTCCGTAGTGGATGACCGTACCCTTCACGAAATCTACCTGCCCGCCTTCAAGGCCGCTGTGGATGCTGGAGTGATGACGGTGATGACCGCCGCCAACGGCATCAACTACAATTATGTAAGCGACGACCGCACTCTGCTTACCGATGTCCTGAAGAACCGCTGGGGCTTCCGGGGCTTTGTCATGACCGACTGGCTCGGCACCCGTTCGACTCACAAGGCCGCCTGGGCCGGGCTGGACGTTTCCATGCCGGGAGGAGACCAGTGCGGTTTCGGCGAGCCTCTGCTCAAGGCCGTGAAGGAGGGGAGCGTCGCAGAGTCCGAGGTGGACGACAAAGTCCGCCGCGTGCTCCGCGTCTATGATGCCCTCGGACTGCTCGACGGCAGCAACCAGTCGCTTCCGGAAGCCGGGATAGCCACGGAAGAGCATTGCGGCGTGGCCAGGGAAACTGCGCAGGAGGGGATAGTGCTTCTCAAGAATGAGAACAATTCCCTGCCTCTTGATCCAAAGAAGGTCAGGAATCTCCTTGTCACCGGTCCGAATGCCGACAAAGAACTCTGCGTCCTCGCGATGGGCGGCAGCTCCTGGGTACAGGCTCCTTACGAAATCACCGTCCTTGAAGGCCTCCGCCGTGCTTTCGGCGAGAACAAGGTGACCTACATCCCTTCTGATGAACTCGGAGGTTTCGCCCTCATCCCGGATGAAATGATGATGGCCGACGGGGAGAGGCAGGGAGTGAACGCCCGCTTCTACCGCCATGGCTCCGACGAACCGGTCGTGAGCAAGATTGTCAACAACGTGGACTATATGTGGGAGATGAAGTCTCCTGACCCGGCCATCAAGGTCGATGAATTCAGGGAGGCCCGTTTCGACACCTGGCTCCAGGCGAAGGAAGACGGCAAATACACCGTCAAGTTCATAGTAGGCGGCGGCTCGCTGCTGGCCTACAACAATGAGTGGGCTGGGGCCCCTGTCGCCCTCCTGTCCTCCAACCAGGGCGGTGTGGTGACTGCCAATGTGGAGATTCGCAAGGACAGTCCTTACCACCTCTGCGTGATGTACACCAGAGGCGTCGGTGACGCCGCTCTGAGAATCGAGATAGAGACTCCGCAGAGCGATGCTTCCGAGCGTCAGCTTGCCCGTCTGCGCAAGGCCGCCAAGAAAGCCGACGCAGTGATAGTCGTGGGCGGAATCGACCACGGTATCGACACCGAAGGACGTGACCGCCAGAGCCTTGACTTCCCTATGGCCCAGGCTACCCTGGTGGAGAACCTCTCCAGCTGCAACGACAATGTCTGCCTTGTCCTTCTCAACGGCTCTCCTCTCGAGCTGGGATGCGTCGAGCCTTGTGTATCGTCCATCGTGGAAGCCTGGTATCCGGGCCTCGAAGGCGGAACTGCCGTGGCTGACGTGATTACCGGCAAGATAGACCCTTCCGGCCGTCTGCCGTTCACCTGGGGCAGGACTCTCGCCGACTATCCTTGCCGCAAAGCCTATCAGGACCTTGACCATGTGCTCTATACCGACAGCCTCAACGTGGGTTACCGCTACTTCGACCGCAATCAGGACGGGGAGATGTATCCTTTCGGCCACGGCCTGAGCTACACTACTTTCGCCTACAGTGACTTGAATCTCAGCCCTGAGGGCGACAAGGT
Organism: Candidatus Cryptobacteroides sp.; assembly: GCA_051878295.1. GTDB lineage: Bacteria > Bacteroidota > Bacteroidia > Bacteroidales > UBA932 > Cryptobacteroides. Next base: position 162,184 of record JBJEJV010000013.1, on the reverse strand, counting down.
CGAATGCACCCTGACCGTGACCAACACAGGCGCCCGTGACGGTGCGGAAGTTGTCCAGATCTATGTCAATCCGATCAATCCTGCCGTTTCACGTCCGGAGCACGAACTCAAGGCCTTCGAGAAAGTATGGCTCAAGAAGGGAGAAAGCAAGCAGCTCTCCTTCATCCTCGGGCCGGAAGCCTTCTCCTTCTATGATGTCAGCCTCGGGGACTGGAAATATGACAAGTGCCGCTACCTGATTGAAGCAGGCAGCAGCACCAGAAACATTCATCTGAGCCGGGAAATTGACCTGGGCGGACGCTAAATCCTGTCAAGAGCCTGCCGGATGTCGGCGAGGATGTCATCGATGTCCTCGATTCCGACAGACAGGCGGATAAGGTCCGGAGCCACACCCGCTTCCTTCAGCTGCTCTTCGGAGAGCTGGCGGTGGGTGTGGCTCGCCGGATGCAGGACACAGGTCCTGACATCTGCGACGTGGGTCACGATGTTGATCATCTGGAGGGAATCCATCCATTTGATGGCGGTCTCCCTGTCACCCTTGAGGCCGAAGGCAAGTACGCCGCAGGAACCGTCCGGAAGGTATTTGAGCGCCTTCTCGTGGTTCGGGTCTTCCGGCAGGCCGCAATAGTGCACCCAGGCCACCTTCGGATTGTCCCTGAGAAATTCCGCGACAATCTGGGCATTCCTGCAGTGCTGCGCCATCCTCAGGTGGAGGGTCTGGAGACCCAGATGCAGCAGGAAGGAGTTCTGCGGGGCAGGAATCGATCCCAGGTCACGCATCAGCTGGGAGACGAGTTTGGTGATGTAGCCCATCTTCCCGAAATCCTTGACATAGGTCAGGCCGTGGTAGGAATCGTCCGGGGTGCAGAGTCCCGGGAACTTGTCGGCCTGGGCCATCCAGTCGAAATTGCCGCTGTCCACGACGACACCTCCCACCTGGGTGGCGAGTCCGTCCATGTACTTGGTGGTGGAGTGTGTGACGATGTCGGCTCCCCATTCGAAAGGCCGGCAGTTGACCGGAGTGGCGAAAGTGTTGTCCACGATGAGAGGCACTCCGTTGCGGTGGGCCACCCGGGCGAATTTCTCGATGTCCAGGATCTGGCAGCCCGGATTGGAGATGGTCTCTCCGAAGACTGCGCGGGTGTTCGGGCGGAAGGCCGCCTGCAGCTCCTCCTCTGTCGCGTCAATGCTGACGAAGGTGCAGTCGATTCCGAGCTTCTTCATCGTCACTCCGAACAGATTGAAAGTCCCGCCGTAAATCTCGTTTGAGGCGACTATGTGTCCGCCGGCCTCGCAGATGTTGAATATGGCGTAGAAGTTCGCGGCCTGTCCGCTGGAAGTGAGTACAGCCCCCACTCCGCCTTCGAGCTGGGCGATTTTCGCCGCGACAGCATCGTTGGTGGGGTTCGCGAGCCTGGTGTAGAAATAGCCGTCCTTCTTCAGGTCGAAGAGGAGAGCCATTTCTTCGCTGTTGTCGTACTTGAAAGTGGTGCTCTGGATGATCGGCAGTTCAATCGGCTCGCCGTTCTTGGCCTTATAGCCCCCCTGAACGCACAGGGAGGCAGTCTTGAGTTTGTGTGTCATTGTCTTGTCTTCAGTGTATGTTGTTGGGGAAAAGCTCTATTCCCATTCGATTGTTGCAGGCGGTTTGGAAGAGATGTCGTACACGACCCTGTTCACTCCCTTGACCTTGTTGATGATTTCGTTCGAGACATCGGCAAGGAAATCGTAAGGGAAGTGGAACCAGTCGGCGGTCATCGCGTCGGTCGAGACTACGGCCCTCAGGGCGACAGGATTCTCGTAGGTCCTTTCGTCACCCATTACTCCGACGCTCTTTATCGGAAGCAGGATGACTCCGGCCTGCCAGATGGCGTCGTACAGGGTCCCGGCTTCCACGCGCGGATCCGATGCGGAAGGCAGGTGGAGGGAAGTGCAGTCATAGTTGCGGAGGGCCTTGATGTAGATGTCGTCAGCCTCGCGCAGAACCCTGAGCTTCTCCTCGGTGACATCTCCGATGATGCGGATTGCGAGGGACGGACCCGGGAAAGGATGCCTCCCGACCAGTTCGTCCTTTATGCCCAGGGCGCGTCCGACCCTTCTCACCTCGTCCTTGAACAGCATCCTGAGAGGCTCTACAATCTTGAGGTTCATCTTCTCCGGCAGTCCGCCCACGTTGTGGTGCGACTTGATTTTCGATGCGATTCCCTCGATGCCGGCGGACTCGATGACATCCGGGTATATGGTGCCCTGCGCAAGCCAGCGCGCGTTTTCGATTGTCTTTGCATATTTGTCGAAAGTCTCCACGAAGAGCCTTCCGATTATTTTCCTCTTGGCCTCAGGCTCGCTGACTCCGGAGAGCGCGGCCAGGAACTCCTGTGAGGCGTCTGCGCCTATCACGTTGAGGTCCATGCTCTTGTAGGACTCCAGGACGTCTTCATATTCATTCTTCCTGAGCAGGCCGTTGTTTACGAATATGCAGGTGAGCTTGTGCCCGATGGCCTTGTTGAGCAGGGCGGCCGCGACCGTCGAATCCACTCCTCCGCTCAAGCCGAGGATGACCCTGTCGTCGCCGACCTGCTTCCTGATGGCCTCCACCGTGGTCTCGATGAAGGAATCAGGGGTCCAGTCGCCCTTGCATCCGCATATTCCGAAAGCGAAGTTGCCGAGGATTCTGGAACCTTCGGCCGTGTGGAAGACTTCCGGATGGAACTGGACTGCGTAGGTCTTTTCGCCCTTGAAATGGAAGGCCGCGTTGGCGACGTTCTCGGTCGATGCGATGGCCTCCGCACCTTCAGGAAGCCTTGAAATGGTGTCTCCGTGGGACATCCAGACCTGGGAAGTCCCGGGAACTCCTGCAAGGAGAGGGGAGTCCGGACAGGTGACCTGCATCATCGCGCGCCCGTATTCCCTGGAGAGCGAACCCTCCACGTCGCCTCCGAACTTGTAGGCGAGGTACTGCGCGCCGTAGCATATTCCAAGCAGGGGGAACACTCCCTTGATGCCGCCCAGGTCAACCTGAGGGGCGTTGCCGTCCCTGACCGAGCAGGGGCTTCCGGAAAGGATGACGCCTTTGACGCCGGCATCTAGGACGGGCACTTTGTTGAAGGGATGGATTTCGCAATAGACATTCTGTTCGCGCAAGCGGCGGCCGATCAGCTGTGTGACTTGCGAGCCGAAATCAAGGATGATGATTTTTTCTGCCATCGGATATGGTATTTTGAACGACAAAGATACTAATTTCTGGCGGAGATTCTTCCAGCGCTCTCCATATATACCGATTTTTATTGTGAAAAATGCCTGAAGTTGAATATTCTTTGAAAAATTATACATATATTTGCAAGGCTTTTGAATATTTATACTCAAGGTATGAAAGGAAAACACGAAAGGCACAGTCTCATCAAGCAGATAGTGAAAGAGCACAGGGTGGCGAACCAGGAGGAGCTTTCCAGCCTTTTGGAACGTCACGGATTCAGTGTCGCCCAGGCTACCCTTTCCAGGGACATCCGTGAACTCCACATCACCAAGGAGCACGAGGAGGACGGCTACTGCTACCGTCTCCAGTCGCCTCACAAGGTTTCCGGCGATTCGGGCATCAGGACTTCAGGAAGCATCCTCGGTCTTGAGATTTCCGGCAACATGGCCGTTGTCAAGACCCGTTCGGGACACGCCGCGATGGTGGCTTCCGTGATTGACGAGGCGGACTTCCCGCAGGTGATGGGCACCATCGCCGGAGACGACACGGTATTCCTTGTGCTCAGGGACCCTTCCGGGGCCGAGGCTTTCCGCGCTTCCTTCGCCTCCGTTCTCGGCTTGTCCGGGAACAGACACAAATGAACATTGAACGACAGACAGGGATATGACAAACTCGGATCTTACAGTGGAGGTGGCTTCGGAGAAACACCTCAAGTATGTGGATGAGATTCTCAGGACGATAGAAGACGCGGCGAAGGTCAGGGGGACCGGTATCGCCAAGAGAAAACCAGAATACATTGTACAGAAAATCAATCAGGCCAAGGCTGTGATTGCGATGAGCGGCGGGCGTTTCGCCGGTTTCAGCTACATCGAGACCTGGGACCATCACAAATATGTGACGACTTCCGGCCTCATCGTCCATCCGGATTTCCGCGGGCTGGGCGTGGCCAAGAGAATAAAGGACATGACTTTCACCCTCGCCAGGATCAGGTGGCCGAAAGCGAAGATTTTCTCCCTCACGAGCGGAGCCGCAGTGATGGCGATGAACACCAAACTGGGCTACAAGCCGGTGACTTTCGCCGAACTGACCGACGACGAGGCCTTCTGGAAGGGCTGTGAGGGCTGCATCAACGTGGACGTGCTCAAACGTACCGACCGGAAGTACTGCATCTGTACCGGAATGCTCTTCGATCCGGAGGAGCATCTCCCGGCGAAGATTCCGCAGGAAGTGCTGGAACGCATCCGCAAGATCGACGCTGCCGGACACGGCACGGAACCGAAGTCGGAAAATGAATAATTATTGAATATATTGAAACGAATATGGATAAAAAGAAAGTAGTGGTCGCGTTCAGCGGCGGTCTTGACACCTCCTACACGGTGATGTACCTTGCCAAGGAGAAAGGCTATGAGGTTTATGCGGCTTGCGCCAACACGGGAGGCTTCAGCCCCGAACAGCTGAAGACCAATGAGGAAAATGCCTACAAGCTCGGCGCGAAGTCCTATGTGACTCTCGATGTCACAAAAGAGTACTATGACAAGAGCCTGCGCTATATGGTCTATGGAAATGTGCTCAGGAACGGCACCTACCCGATTTCGGTTTCTTCCGAAAGAATATTCCAGGGCATGGCCATCGCCCGCTATGCCAAGGAAATCGGCGCCGACGCCATCGCCCACGGTTCTACCGGGGCGGGCAACGACCAGGTACGCTTCGATATGACCTTCCTCGTGATGGCCCCGGGTGTCGAAATCATCACCCTCACCCGTGACAACAACCTCAGCCGCCAGGAGGAGATCGACTATCTCAACGCCAACGGCTTCCCGGCAGACTTCAAGAAGCTCAAGTATTCCTACAATGTGGGAATATGGGGAACTTCCATCTGCGGAGGCGAAATCCTCGACAGCACTCAGGGCCTGCCGGAGTCGGCTTACCTCAAGCAGGTCGAAAAGTCCGGCAGCGAGGTCATCTCCCTCAAATTCAGCAAGGGAGAGCTCGTGGGAGTCAACGGAGAGGACTTCGGCGACCACATCAAGGCAATCCAGAAGGTTGAGGAGATAGCTGCCCCTTACGGCATCGGCAGGGATATGCACGTGGGCGACACCATCATCGGCATCAAGGGCCGCGTAGGCTTCGAGGCGGCCGCCCCGATGCTCATCATCGCCGCCCACAAGTTCCTCGAGAAATTCACCCTGAGCAAGTGGCAGCAGTACTGGAAGGACCAGGTTGCCAACTGGTACGGGATGTTCCTGCACGAGAGCCAGTACCTCGAACCTGTGATGAGGGACATCGAGGCCATGCTCGAAAGCAGCCAGCGCCACGTCAACGGAGTGGTCACGATGGAGCTCCGTCCATATTCATTCCAGACCGTCGGAGTCGATTCTCCTGACGACCTCGTGAAGAACAAGCTCGGTGAATATGGCGAAGGCGCTAAGGGCTGGACTTCGGATGACGCCAAGGGCTTCATCAAGGTGACCTCGACGGCACTGCGCGCATATTACCTCAACCACAAGGACGAGGCAGACCAACTTGAAAAGGAACTGTAATGGCTTGCGAAGGAAAAATCAAGGTCGGCATCATCGGCGGAGCGGGCTACACGGCGGGTGAGCTCATCAGGATTCTGGTGAACCATCCCGCAGTGCAGATAGTCTTCGTCCACTCCACCAGCAATGCCGGGAACAAACTTTACGACGTACACTCCGGACTGATCGGCGACACCGACCTGGAGTTCAGCTCTGAATATGACCTCGGCTCGGCCGATGTGGTCTTCCTCTGCTCCGGGCACGGGAAGAGCACGGCTTTCTGGGCGGAGAACAGCAGGCCGGAAGGCTTGAAGGTCATCGACCTCGCGCAGGACTACCGGGACGAGTCTGAAGGCTATGTCTATGGTCTCCCTGAAATCAACCGGGACAGGATAGCCGGAGCTGAGCTCGTGGCCAATCCGGGCTGTTTCGCAACCTGCATCCAGCTCGCCCTCCTTCCTCTTGCCGCCGCAGGCAGACTGAATGCGGAGGTCAATGTCACGGCCATCACCGGCTCCACCGGAGCGGGGGTGAAACCGGGACCGACGACCCATTTCAGCTGGCGCAACAACAACGTGTCGGTGTACAAGGCCTGCGAGCACCAGCATCTGATAGAAATCGGGATGAATGTCCGGAAACTCCAGGACGGTTTCGACAAGGCCATCAACTTCATTCCTGTCAGGGGCGACTTCGCAAGGGGCATCCTCGCCGCCCTCTACACCGATTCGGACTTGAGCGCCGGGGAGGCCCGGGAACTTTACCGCGACTTCTACAAGGATGCGGCCTTCACCTTCGTCTCCGACACCAATGTGGACCTCAAGCAGGTCGTGAACACCAACAAGGCCGTGCTGTCGATTGAGAAGCACGGGAGCAAACTGATTGTCAATTCCGCCGTGGACAACCTTCTGAAAGGGGCTTCCGGTCAGGCAGTCCAGAACATGAACCTGATGTTCGGCCTGCCGGAGAAGACCGGCCTCAATCTCAAGGCTTCGGCATTCTGATCTGAACACAATGAATCTATTCGACGTTTATTCCCTTTACGATGTAGTCCCCGTCAAGGCCAGCGGTGCCAGGGTCTGGGACGACAAGGGCCAGGAATATCTCGACCTCTACGGCGGACATGCGGTGATTTCGGTCGGACATTCCCATCCTGATTATGTGGCCGCCATCACTGACCAGCTGGGCCGCATAGGCTTCTACTCCAACAGCGTGGTCAATCCGCTGCAGGAAGAACTCGCCCGGAAACTGGGCGAAGCCTCCGGCTACGAAGACTATTCCCTCTTCCTGGACAATTCGGGCGCGGAGTCCAATGAGAATGCTATGAAGCTGGCATCCTTCCACACCGGCAGGGACCGTATCGTGGCCTTCCGCAAGAGTTTCCACGGAAGGACTTCCGGAGCTGTCGCGGTCACGGACAACCCCAAGATCGTCTCTCCTTTCAATTCCCATCACAAGGTCGCTTTCTGCGAGCTTGAGGATACGGCCGGAGTTGAGGCCGAACTGATGAAGGGCGATGTGGCCGGGGTTATCATCGAAGGAATCCAGGGCTGCGGCGGCATCAACGTGCCGACAGCATCCTTTATGCAGACTCTCTCCGCCCTCTGCCGCAAGTACGGCTCCGTCCTCATCCTCGACGAGGTCCAGAGCGGTTACGGACGCACCGGCAAGTTCTTCGCCCACCAGTGGTACGGCATCAGGCCCGACATCATCACTATGGGCAAGGGCATCGCCAACGGCTTCCCTTGCGGAGGGATCCTCATTTCACCTGAGTTCAAGGCCGTCAAGGGGATGCTCGGCACGACTTTCGGCGGCAATTACCTCGCGATGGCGGCTGCGATTTCCGTCCTGGACATCATCGCCCGCGAGCATCTGGTGGAGAACGCCCTGACTGTGGGAGAACATATTCTTGCCGGAATCCCCGCCTCCGACAGGATAAAGGAAGTGAGGGGAAAGGGACTGATGATAGGCATCGAGTTCAACGAAAGCGTGGCGCCGCTCAGGAAGGAACTCCTTTTCGGCAAACACATATTCACAGGTGTGGCCGGATCTTCCATGATCCGCCTTCTGGCTCCTCTGTGCATCGGCATCGAGGATGCAGACAAGTTTATCAACGCATTGAAAGAAGTATTGTCATGAAGAAATTTTTCAACGTCGGCGACATCGGCGACATCGCGGCAGCCCTTGAAGAAGCCCGCGAGGTGAAGAGGAACAGATTCGCGTGGAAGAACCTCGGCGAGAACAAGACGATAATGCTCGTCTTCTTCAACAGCAGCCTGCGCACCCGCCTCAGCAGCCAGAAGGCCGCCACCAACCTCGGAATGAATCCGATAGTGCTGAACATCGGCCAGGAAAGCTGGAAGCTCGAGACCGAGCTCGGAGTAATAATGGACGGCGACAAGGGAGAGCATCTCCGCGAGGCGATTCCCGTGATGTCAAGCTACTGCGACATCATCGGCGTACGCAGTTTCGCGGGCCTGAAGGATCGTGAATATGACTACTCGGAGACTGTCCTCAGCCAGTTCATCCAGTACTCCGGCAAGCCTGTCATCAGCCTCGAGTCCGCAACCGTACATCCTTGCCAGGCCTTCGCGGACCTTATCACCATAGACGAGTTCAAGAAGAAGGCCCGTCCGAAGGTCGTGCTGACCTGGGCGCCTCATCCCAAGGCCCTGCCTCAGGCAGTCCCGAACTCCTTCGCGGAATGGATGAATGCAGCCGATGTGGATTTCGTGATCACGAACCCGGAAGGCTACGATCTCGACCCTAAATTCGCCGGCGGCGCCCTCGTCGAACACGACCAGATGAAGGCCCTCGAAGGAGCCGATTTCGTCTATGCCAAGAACTGGAGCTGCCCGGGAGTCTGCAATCCGGCGGACTACGGCAAGATTCTCTGCAACGACCCGTCCTGGACGGTTGACTCAAAGCACATGGCCGTCACCGACAACGCCTATTTTATGCACTGTCTGCCGGTCAGGCGCAACGTAATCGTCAGCGACGAGGTCATCGACTCTCCGCAGAGCATAGTCATCCCTGAGGCCGCCAACCGCGAGATTTCCGCACAGGTGGTGATGAAGAGGATGCTGGAGGGACTCCAATAACACAAGCGGCTGGAGAAAGACTGATGAAAGAAAAACTCAACATCGTCAAGGTCGGCGGAGCCGTCGTCGAGAAAGAGGAGTCGCTCGCTCCTCTTCTCCGTTCATTCTCCGCCCTCCCGGGGCTCAAAATACTCGTCCACGGAGGCGGGAAGATAGCCACCTCCCTTGCCGCCCGTCTCGGAATCGAGACTCAGATGATAGGCGGCCGCAGGGTCACCAGCGCGGAGATGCTCGAAGTCGTGACTATGGTCTATGGAGGCCTGGTCAACAAGAACCTCGTCGCCCGCCTGCAGTCGATGGGCATTGATGCCGTCGGACTGACCGGAGCCGACCTGGACATCATCAGAAGTGTCCGCAGGCCTGCCCGGCCGGTGGACTTCGGCTTCGTGGGAGATGTCAGGAAAGTGAATGCGGAGAGCCTCCGCAGACTGCTCGAAGGAGGCTCCGTACCGGTGCTCGCCCCGCTTACCCACGACGGGAAGGGCTGCATCCTCAACACCAACGGCGACACGATAGCCTCCTCGGTGGCTGTCGCCCTCTCTGAATATTTCGACGTCACCCTGACCTTCTGCTCATCCACTCCGGGAGTGATGGCGGACCTCGACAATCCCGACAGCCTCATCCGGAAGATAACTCCTGACATTTACAGGAAACTTGTCCTCGGAGGAGCCGTCTCCGACGGTATGATTCCGAAACTCCAGAATGCTTTCGAGGCAATCGGCGCGGGAGTCTCCAGGGTGGTCGTCACATCCGCTTCCGACATCGCCGGCGGTACGGAGATAACAGGGCGGGACGGCGAGTAAGCACAGATGAATATGGATACAGTCGGACTGCTTCGGAAACTGGTTTCAATACCTTCCTTCAGCCGGGAGGAAGGCCCGGCCTGCGATTATCTGGAGGGCTGGATGAAAGATGCCGACCTCGGGGAAGTGCACCGCACGGGCAACAACCTCTGGGTGGAATCCGCCCCGGAGGACGGGCGGCCGGTGATTCTTCTCAACGCCCATCTGGACACGGTCAGGCCGGCTGCCGGCTACACCCGCGCCCCCTTCTGCGCCACCGTCGAGGACGGGAGGCTCTACGGGCTCGGGACCAATGACGACGGCGGCTCCATCGCGGCCCTCATCCAGGTCTTCGACCTCCTGAGGCGGAAGCCCCAGCCTTGCCGCCTGATACTGTCCGTCACTTCTGAAGAAGAAGTCAGCGGGAAGGGCGGTATGGACCTCCTCCTGCCTGAAATAGGCCGGGTGGATTTCGGAATTATCGGAGAACCGACCGGAATGGCTATGGCTGTGGCGGAGAAAGGACTTATGGTACTGGACTGCACCGCCTTCGGAAAGAGCGGCCATGCCGCCAGGGAGGAAGGAGTGAACGCCATCTATGAGGCCCTGGAATCCATTGACTGGTTCAGGAACCACGTTTTCGAAAGGGTCAATGACTTCCTCGGACCTGTCAAGATGAGCGTTACCCAGATTCAGGCCGGGACGCAGCACAACGTGGTGCCCGACCGCTGCTCCTTCGTCGTGGATGTACGTCCCAACGGGATGTACACCAACCCCGAACTTCTCGCCCTCATCAAGGAAGCAGTCCCTTGCGAGGTCAGGGAACGTTCCACGCGGATCGGCAGTTCAAGCCTGCCGGCCGGCCATCCGGCCGTGCTCAGGGGACTCTCCCTGGGCCTCAGACCTTTCGGCTCGCCGACCACGAGCAACCAGGCTCTCTGCTCCTTCCCGACAATGAAAATCGGCCCGGGAGACTCCTCAAGGTCGCATTCCTCCGACGAGTACATCCTTCTGGACGAAATCGCCGAAGGAGTACGCATCCTATACGCCCTTCTCGACGGGCTCGAACTGCCGGGGGCAGAACAATGACAACAAGAACAATTCAAGCGGAATATCACGATGAAACTTTGGGACAAAGGCTATGCAGTCGATGCGAAGATAGACGAATTCACGGTCGGCAACGACCGCGTGCTGGATCTGGCTCTCGCTCCTTTTGACATTCTGGGTACGATTGCCCACATCACAATGCTGGAAAGCACAGGACTTCTTCAGAAGGAGGACCTGGACGCGCTTCTTCCGGAACTCAAGTCGCTCTACCGTCAGGCGGCCGCCGGGGATTTCGTAATCGAGGACGGGATAGAGGACGTCCATTCACAGGTTGAACTCCTCCTTACCCGCAAGCTCGGCGACATCGGCAAGAAGGTCCACACCGGCCGTTCCCGCAACGACCAGGTCCTCGTGGACCTCAAACTCTTCGCCCGTGCCCGGATTGAGGAGACCGTCCGCAGGGTCGAGTCCCTCTTCGTCACACTCCAGCAGGCAAGCGAAAAGTACAAGGATGTCCTGATTCCGGGCTACACCCACCTGCAGGTTGCGATGCCTTCCTCTTTCGGACTCTGGTTCGGAGCCTATGCGGAGAGCCTCGTGGACGACCTCGCAGTGATGAAGGCGGCCTGGGACGTGGTGAACCAGAATCCTCTCGGCTCCGCTGCGGGCTACGGTTCCTCGGCTCCTCTGGACAGGACGATGACCACGCGCCTGCTCGGCTTCGACGACCTCGACTACAATTCCGTCTATGCCCAGATGACACGCGGCAAGATGGAGAGGACCGTCGCGTTCGCATATTCATCGGTGGCGGAGACTGTCGGCCGCCTGGCCGTTGACGGCTGTATGTTCTCGAGCCAGAACTTCGGCTTCGTCCATCTGCCGGATTCCCTGACCACCGGTTCGAGCATAATGCCGCACAAGAAGAATCCCGACGTGTTCGAGCTTGTCCGCGCCCACTGCAACAAGATCCAGGGCGTGCCGGCGACGATCAGGATGATCTGCGGCAACCTTCCTTCCGGCTATTTCCGCGACATGCAGCTTCTCAAGGAGGTCTTCTTCCCTATATTCAAGGAAATGGACGACTGTCTGGACATTGTCGAATATGCCGTCAAGGGTATGGAGGTTTCCTCCGACCTGATGTCCGACCCTAAGTACAAGCTCGCTTTCAGTGTCGAGGAAGTGAACCATCTGGTAGGGGAGGGCGTACCTTTCCGCGACGCTTACCGCCGGGTCGCCGACTCCATCAGGGAAGGGACTTTCGAGTATCACGGCGAACTGAAGCACAGTCACGAAGGCTCCATCGGCAACCTCTGCAACGACCGTATTGCCGCCAAGATGGAGAAAGTTCTCTCCGGATTCGGCTTCGCAAAGGTCGCCGACGCGGTTTCCGCGCTTGTCGGTTGAAATTCATAGGGGTATAATTGTAACCTTTCTCCCGAATTTGCTTATATTTGTAAGATTTATTTACTATTTATGCAGGAAATTAGAAACATCGCGCTGATCGCCCATGTCGATCATGGCAAAACCACGCTGGTTGACAGGATGATATATCAGGCAAATCTGGTCCGCCAGCCTGAGAATCTCGGTCAGCTGATTCTCGACAACAACGACATCGAGAGGGAGAGAGGTATAACCATCCTTGCCAAGAATGTCTCCGTAATCTACAAGGATGTCAAGATAAACATAATCGACACTCCGGGGCACAGCGATTTCGGCGGTGAGGTTGAAAGGGTCCTGAATATGGCGGACGGAGTCCTTCTGCTTGTGGACGCTTTCGAGGGCTGTATGCCCCAGACCCGCTTCGTGCTGTCAAAGGCCCTGGATTTGGGAAAGAAGCCTGTCGTCGTGGTCAACAAGGTGGACAAGCCGAACTGCCGTCCGGACGAGGTGCAGGAAGAAGTCTTCGACCTGATGTGCTCTCTTGACGCGACGGACGAGCAGCTGGATTTCAAGACCATATTCGGAAGCGCAAAGCAGGGATGGATGTCCGATGACTGGAAGAACCCTACCTCCGACATCACTCCTCTTCTGGATGCCATTCTCGAGGAGATTCCAGCTCCGAAGATTGCCGAGGGCACTCCGCAGATGCAGGTCACTTCGCTTGAATATTCCCCTTACGTAGGCCGTATAGCAGTCGGGAAACTGACCCGGGGCACTTTGAAGACCGGACAGCAGGTTTCCCTTTGCAAGCGCTACGATGTCATTGAGAAGCACAAGATCAAGCAGCTGATGGTCTTCGACGGTCTGGGAAAGGCCAATGTGGAAAGCGTCCGCTGCGGTGACATCTGTGCGGTGGTCGGCATCGACGGCTTTGAAATCGGGGACACCATCGCCGACATCGACAATCCCGAGGCGCTCCCGCCGATTTCCATCGACGAGCCGACGATGAGCATGCTCTTCACCATCAACAACTCCCCGTTCTTCGGGAAGGATGGCAAGTTCGTGACCTCCAGACACATCAAGGACCGTCTTGACAAGGAGCTCGAAAAGAATCTCGCCCTGAGGGTCAAGCCGGGACAGAATGCTGATTCCTTCATTGTTTACGGCAGGGGAGTCCTCCACCTGTCCGTCCTCATCGAAGAGATGCGCCGCGAAGGCTTCGAACTCCAGGTCGGCCAGCCGAAGGTGCTTGACAAGACCATCAACGGCCAGCGTTGCGAGCCTATAGAAGACCTTTCAATCGAGGTTCCTGACAACTTCGTCGGTACCGCCATCGAACTTGCTACACGCAGGAAGGGTGCCTTGCTCCACATGGAGCCTCGCGGAGGCAGGACGCTCCTTACCTTCGACATCCCTACCCGCGGCCTTATGGGACTGAGGTCCAACCTGCTCACTGCAACCCAGGGCGAGGCCATAATGGCTCACCGTTTCAAGGATTACCAGCCTTTCAAGGGTGAAATCGACAACCGTGTCAACGGCTCTCTCGTCTCGCTGGAGACCGGTACCGCCGTGGCATATTCGATGAACAAGCTCCTCGACAGGGGCAAGTTCTTCGTGGAGCCGGGTGAGGATATCTACTGCGGCCAGGTCGTAGGAGAGCACACCCGTGAGCGCGATCTGAACATCAACATCTGCAAGACCAAGAAACTGACGAACGTACGTGCCGCCGGTTCCGACGAGAAAGTCGCCCTTCCTCCTGCAATCAAGATGTCCCTCGAGGAGATGCTCGAGTACATACGCGAGGACGAACTGGTCGAGGTCACCCCGCACTTCACCCGCATTAGGAAGATTCTTCTCGATCCTATGGACAGGAAGCGCGCCGGAGGCTCTTCAGATGACGAATAGAAGCTGCGATAGAAAATCTCTCCGGCAAAAGATTTTTTATTACTGAAATTATTTGTATCTTTGCATCCCTAAATCTGTTTATCGGAACAATGAACGCTGATTTTATAGTCCCTTTGAATGGATTGACGCAGGGCCGGAAGGAATTCCGGTGGCGCGTCGGGAAAGAGTTCTTTGACGGTTTTGAGAATTCAGAGATTCTGGATGCCGGTCTCGATGTGACAGTCCTTGTCGAGAAGTCAGGCCATTTCATCGGCGTTGACAGCGAGGTGGAAGGTTCCGTCACCGTGATCTGCGACAGATGCTCCGAAGAACTTCAGCTCCCTGTGGAGACAGGTTTCTCACTCAGCGTCAAGTTCGGTCCCGAGGCTTCCGACGAAGGCCTGACCGACGAGTCCGAGCGCGAAATCGTCTGCCTCCCCGAATCCGATGCCGACCTGGACCTCAGCCAGATAATCTATGATTATGTCTGTCTGTCCCTGCCGGTGCAGAGGGTTCACGAAGAGGGCAGCTGCAATCCGGAAGCATTGAAGTATCTGAATTCAGGAGAAACCCCGGGAACGGAAGACAATGACTCTTCTCTGCCTTTTGCGGCACTGAAGAGCATGCTTGAAAAGAAATGATAATATAAAGATATTCAACTATGGCACATCCGAAACACAAAGTCTCAAAGCAGAGAAGAGACAAGAGAAGAACCCATGATCATGCTGCGGTTCCTACTCTCGCTACTTGCCCGAACTGCGGAGCTACTGTGATGTATCATCACGTATGCCCTGAGTGCGGCTACTACCGTGGTCGTCAGATCATCGTAAAGGAGGACTAATCGCAGACAGAAAGTTGTCGGCCCCTTAGTTCAACGGATAGAACGGAGGTTTCCTAAACCTTAAATAGTGGTTCGATTCCACTAGGGGCTACTTTCAGACGAAGAGGGGATGACTGAATCCGGTCATCCTCTCTTCAGTTTTTATGAATATGCGGCATTCTTGCCGCCTTTCGCCTATTGCTTTGCGGAGAGCGTTCCCGGCTTCGGAATCGGGTATCTTACGGTGAAGCAGGCCCCCTTGAGCGTGTAGGAACGGGAATATGAAATCTCTCCGTTGCATCTCTCGAGGATGCTCCGGCATATTGAAAGACCCAGTCCGGTTCCGTTGCTCTTCGTCGTGAAGTTCGGAGTGAACAGCTTGCTCTTGTTCTCTTCGCTCACACCCGGGCCGTTGTCCTCGATCACGATGTCGTAGTACCCTTCTTTGGAAGAATATCTCAGGGAGACATAGACAAGCCCCTCCGTGACCGGCTGCCCGGCCTCCATCTCGCCCTCCTGCTTGTGCTCGACGGCCTGGACGGCATTTCCGAGGAGATTGGTCAGGACTCGGGTGAACTGAGGCTTCGGGCCTATGATGATGGCGTCCCTGAGGCCGATGTAGGTCACCTTGATGTTCTCCTTGATGTCGAAGAGGAACACTTCTTCTGAGATGAGTTTGTCCAGGTCGAACTCCACCGGCTCCTCCATGTACAGTTTCGCGAAGGTGGAGAAGTCGTTGGCGGTCTCGGTCAGGATGTCAATCTGGTTGAGGACATCCTCGCAGACAGAATCGAATCTCTCCATCCAGGCCGGATTCCCGTTGTTCTTCAACCTTATGAGCCTCTGTATCTGGAGCTTAATCGGCGTAAGAGGATTCTTGATTTCGTGGGCCACCTGCCGCGCCATCGTCGCCCAGGCCTTGTCCCTCTCGCTCATCGTCAGCTGGGTGGTCGATTCGTAGAGGTCGTGCACCATCAGGTTGTAGGCCCTGACAAGCTGCGAGACCTCGTCGTCCCGGTCGTAGATGATGTATTCCAAGTTCTCGATGTTGGACTCGTTCATCTTGAGTCCCATCTCCGTCAGAGGCTTGAACATCTTGTCAACTGCGGAAGCCGTGATGAACCTCGCCAGAAGCAGAAGAATCATGAACACGGTCACGATGGAAATCGAGTGCAGCAGGGCGTCGGTGTTGAAGTCGAGGCTGTCGTCCGTGTACGGAGAGGCCATTATGGCCATCATCCTGCCGTTCGCGTTGAACACCGGCGCATAGAGGAAATAGACCTTCTTGGAACCGATCCATTCCTTGTTGATGAAGTACCTGCGGTTCTTATAGACGATGTTCTCGTACACATCTGGATTGATTCTCGTAGGCAGGAACATCCGGTCGAACACCTCCGGAGTGGTGGAGCGAATCTCTCTTCCTCCGGTGTTGTAGATGGTGATGTCGGCTTTGAGGGTGTTGCTGGCCTCTTCGATTATTTCGGAGGCCTCCGTGGAAAGCAGGAAGTTCTGGTTGTCGGCGAACCTGAGCTTCGACTGGAGATAGCTCTGGATGAAAGTGACCTTGTCGGCCATCGACGACATCATGTTGGTGTTGTTCCTCTTGTTCACGAATGCCACGCTGACTGTCGCAAGCGTTATCAGGGTCAGGATCAGCGCAAACATCATGGCTGTGTTGATCTGTGACTTGTAGTAGTTCTTCTCCTTCCTCGGCCTTCTTCTCAACGGCAGGGTGAGGACTGTGATCAGAAGGTAGATCACGAGGGCGTTCAGCAGGAAGGTCACGATGTAGAATGCCGTCTCCATCTTCGGCCTGGAGATGAGAATCATCATGCTGTCCGAAACCTTGTTGATGAAGTGGGCATAGCCGTCGTTGCGGAAAACCCCGTTCGGCGAGTCGGAATATTCCTTGAATGCCTCGTAGTCCAGCAGCATAGGGTAGGCATAGCTTCCCTTGCAGGAAGTCAGGTTGCCTTCCGAGTATTTCGCGTATGAATATAATGACGGCATCAGAACCTCTCCGGGCTTGCTGTAGCCCAGGATTTTTCCGTAGCCCTTGTCCAGCCTGTTCGACTTCGGCGAGATGGTCAGCAGCATCATCGTCACCCCGCAGGACTCGTTGTAATAGGAGAAACTGCCGACGTACATATGGTTCCCGTTCTCGTCGGAATGGTAGCGGAAGCGTGAATTGTCGTGAATCGGAATCCCGTTCGACACCATGCTCGTGAAGTAGGCTACCGACTGCGGATTCCTCATCTCCTCGCTGAACAGCTCAACTCCGATGTCGTAGTCCTGCGAAATGCGTCCCAGGTAGTTCTCGATGATTTTGTTGCGGATGAAGTAGTTGCTGTTCCTCATCGCGGCGAAGGCCTTCAGATACTGGTCGGAGGCAATCATCTCTTCCTGCATCCTCAGCTCCAGCTCCAGCCTGATGTCCCTTTCGATTGAAAGCCGGTTGGCCCAGACCTCCACCCGGTTCTGCTCTTTCTGGAAACCGAAGATCGAGATGTCCACGACCATGCAGAGGGCGAGCAGGCAGGAGAAGACGGCCCGGCTTATCGTCGAATGCGGACTGCCTTTGAACCTGAAGAGTCTCTTCAGGCAAGGGAAGAGCATCAGGAAGAGGAACGCCGCCCCTATCATCAGGAGAATCAGTGTCGTGTACACGAACAGGCTGGTGTAGGTCAAGTCGTTGAGCCTGTACAGTTCAAGGGTGATGTTGGAATTGAAGAGGATGCTCCTTATCAGCCAGTGCGCGTAGAATATGAGGGCGCAGATAAGCAGGGCGACCGTACAGCCGTAGATGGTCAGGCCGAGCTTCGGCTTCTTTACCGACAGGATTTTCCTGTAGAGGTCCGCCCTCGTCATAAAGAGGGCGCAAATCGTCAGGAAGACACCCATAGAATAGATGAAGGCGTCGCCGATGGAATTGAATATCCTGCCGTCCGCATAGACCAGAGGGGAGAAGAGGGTGGAACTGTCCTTGATGGTCTGTCCCCAGAGATGTGTGCAGACCATTATGGTGTACAGTACCGGAATGACCAGCAGTAGCCTCTTGAGGCAGCGCTTGCTGTTCAGGTGGATGAACAGGGCGATGACAATCAGTCCGAAGGCAATCCAGATAAGAACGGAATGTGCCAGCAGGGATGCGCTTGTCAGCCCGTTGCTCGTCACTTTGAATATCGGGGAACCGTCAAGCATCACCGGCGAGCCTCCGCTTTCGGAGAGAGGCACGATGGTGAAGGCATTGCTGTTGACCAGTTTCCTGTTGACCCCGTTGGGCGAATCCGACTTCTGGCTGTCCATGATCTCCAGACCGCAGATTACCTTGCGGTTGTTGAGAATCTCGGACTTGACCAGATACCATTTGTTGCCGTAGTTTTCAAAGGCAGGCTTGCCCGTCACGGAAGCCAGGGGAGAGATGATGTTTTCCTGAGGCCTTGAGAGTCTCGGATAGAAGACCCTGACATTGATGTTGTCGTTCTTGAGCGGGAATCTGTTGCACCAGGAGGTCAGTGAATCGTCCACATAGCGGTAGATCACCATATCGTCAGGGACGTCCATGTCGCCTATCCACTCGCCGGCGTTGGCCGAGAGCGCCCTGTCGCCCCAGTCCTTGAGGATTGCCAGCCTTTCTTCGAGAGCCCTTTCGGTTCTCGCTGCGGCGCGGTCAGTGTTCCTCACTGTCCTGGATTTGGAGAATGCATCGGTGATGATCACTGCGGCAGCGGCAATCAGGATGCATACGATGAGTACGCCGGTCTTGGACTTTCCTTTGATTCCTCCCATGGCTGTCATTCGTGGTGATACGGCTCACCTTTAATTATAGTGAATGCCCTGTACAGCTGCTCGGCGAAAACCGCCCTGACCATCTGATGGGAGAAAGTCATCTTCGACAGGGAAATCTTCCCGTCGGCGCGGGCATAGACCTCGTCCGAAAAGCCATAGGCTCCTCCCACAACGAATATGATGTCCTTGCCCCCGGCGCTCATCAGGTCCTGAAGCTGTCTGGCGAACTCGACCGAACGGTACTCCCTGCCGTGTTCGTCCAGCAGGATAACCCTGTCGGATGCTTTCAACGACTTGAGAATCAGTTTGCCTTCCTTTTCCTTGATCTGCGCTTGAGTGAAAGCCGAGACGTTCTTCAGCTCGGGAATCTCGACCACGCTGAAAGGCACGTAATGGCTCAGCCTGGAAGCATAATTGTCCAGACCTTCACGTACCCACGGGATGTCGGTCCTGCCTACTGTAAGCAAACTGATCTTCATTCTTCACAAAGTTAAGAAAGTGGCTCGGTATTTGCAAGTATGACAAAACGATGCGACTTTTTAGAAATATATTGATTTCAGCTTTTCTGCTTGTCTCCGCCCCGGCAATTTTCGCAGGGGGCGACAGCTACGATGTCTTCATCCCCATTTCGAAGTACATCGCCGCCGGAGATGCGGAAAGCCTTTCGGCATGGTTCGCCGACAACCTTGAAATTTCAGTCCTGTCGTCCACGAGCAATTCCAGCAAAAACCAGGCGACGCAGATTCTGAAGTTCTTTTTTGAGAAAAACAGACCACGGTCATTTACAATCAATCACACTGCCGCCGGGCAGAACTCCAAGTATGCTCTGGGAAGCCTGAACGCGGGAGGGGAATCCTTCCTCGTCACGATTTTCGTGAGCATGTGCGGGCAAAGCTATAAAATCCAGCAGCTGAAAATAGATTACTTAAGGTGACCTGACAAGCCTTCCTCAAGATGTCAGACTATTCAAGACTCACTCTCCTGTCTTTGCTCTCGGCAGTCCTGCTGAGTGTTCCTTTTCTTGTACCCGGTACCGGATTTCTCTCCCTCATCGCCTTCGTGCCCCTGCTGATTGCCGAGGAGTACGCATCCGAGGCCGGAATCAGGGGCTTCTGGAAATGGCACTACGGATGTTTCGTCCTGTGGAATGCCTTCACCACCTTCTGGGTCTGCAACGCGACCGTAGGGGGCGGCATATTCGCTATCCTCGCGAACGCTTTGCAGATGTCGGTGATTTTCGCCCTCTTCCGCTGGAGCAAGAAGAAGACCGGCGGAGTGCTCCCTTACATATTCCTGGCCTTCGCCTGGGTCGCCTGGGAGCGGTTCTATCTGACCTGGGCGGAAATCAGCTGGCCTTGGCTCGTTTTAGGGAACGCCTTCGCGAGGACTACCGGATGGATCCAGTGGTATGAATATACCGGCTCGCTCGGAGGCTCGCTCTGGGTCTGGACAAGCAATCTCGCTGTTTTCGGAGTGCTGATGACCCTGGCCAGGGGAAACTGGACTAACAGGACCCTCGCGGCGAAGATATTCTTCTCCGCAGGCACCCTCCTGCTCTTCGTCCTGCCTCCCGTCATCTCCCGCTTCATCAAGCCCGACGAAGCGGAAGGAATGCTGGATGTGGTGATCGTGCAGCCCAACATCGACCCTTACGACAAGTTCGGCGGGATGACTCAGGAACAGCAGAACGACCTCCTGCTTTCGCAGCTGACCGCCGCCTGTCCGCAGGGGAACGTGCTCTGCCTCGCTCCTGAGACCTTCACCAATGACATCATCACCAACGACCTCTACCAAAGCCCGACCCTGAACCGCTTCCAGGCCTTCGCCGATGCCCATCCGGGTGCCAACATCCTTTTCGGCGCATCTTCGCGGACCTATCTGAAATCGGCGCTCAAGCCCTCGCACACCGCACGCCGCAGGCAGGACGGACTCTGGATGGAAACCCACAACTCCTCCCTGATGGTCAGTTCCGGCCGCGCTCCCGACATATTCCACAAGAGCAAACTTGTCGTCGCAGTCGAGATGACACCCTATCCGGCGATCTTCTGTCCGATAGACGACCTGCTCGGGGGAGTGATGGGACGCAACATCGGCCAGGACGAGGTGACAAACCTGACTTTCGCTGAATATGACAGCACGGGCGTCCGGACAGGCAGCTTCCCGGTGGGCAGCGCGATCTGCTACGAGTCCGTCTATGGCGAGTACTGCACCGAATATGTCAGGAAGGGCGCAAAGCTCCTCACCGTGATTACCAACGACGCCTGGTGGAAGGACACTCCGGGCTACCGGCAGCACCTTTCATATTCATCGCTCCGCGCCATCGAGACCAGGCGCTGGATTGCCCGTTGCGCCAACACCGGAGTCTCCGCCGTGATTGATCCGAGCGGCAGAATCCTCCAGAGGACTGCCTGGTGGGAACCGGAGGTGTTGAAGGCGCAGGTGGGACTCAGTTCCGAAGAGACTTTCTTCGTGCGCAACGGAGACATAGCTGGAAGAATCTCCGTGCTGATGTTCCTTCTCCTCTTCTTCGGGATTGCCGTCAGGAGCTTCACACAGTCCCGTTCGGGCAGATAAAAAAAAGACAGGCTAGATTTCCAGCCTGTCTCCTTTCTTGTCATAGATTTCATTCTGCAGTACCGAGAACCCTGTCATTTCGACCAGGTTCAGTTTGCATCCGTACTTTTTCTTCCATTTGCCGATGAACGACTTGTCCGCAATCAGCGACTGACCTCTCTTCAGATAGGCCCCCAGGATCGGGCTGACCTTCAGGGTGAGTTCCTTGTGTCCCTTTTCCGTGAAGAAGGCCAGATTTCTTTCAATCTGCTCGTCGATGACGGCGCTCGGGGCAATCTTGCCGGTTCCATGGCATACAGGGCACACCTCCTCAGTGTTGATCTGCGTCACAGGACGGATCCTCTGCCTTGTTATCTGCATGAGACCGAATTTGGTCAGAGGCAGGACATTGTGTTTCGCACGGTCGCTTTCCATAAGCTGCTGCATATAGCGGTGCAGCTCGTTGCGGTGCTCTCCGGAATCCATGTCGATGAAATCCACGATCACGATTCCGCCCATGTCCCTGAGCCTCAGCTGCCGGGCAATCTCCTCCGCTGCTATCTTGTTGACCTCGAAAGTGTTGTCCTCCTGGTTCGATGTCTTTGCGCGGATTCCGCTGTTGACGTCGATTACATTCAGGGCCTCGGTCGTCTCGATGACGAGATAGGCGCCCTGCTTCATCGGGACTACCTTTCCGAAAGAACTCTTGATCTGTCGGGTGACCTCGAAATGGTCGAAGATCGGTTCTTTCCCTTCGTACAGCTTTACGATTTTCTCCTGCTCCGGAGAGATCAGGGAAATATACTTCTTTGTCTCCTCAAATACGTTCCTGTCGTTGACGTGGATGTTGCTGAACGAATCGTTGAGCAGATCCCTGAGGATTGTGGTGGTTTTGCTGTACTCGGTGAAGAGCAGCTGGGTCGTTTTGTTCCGGGCGATTTTCTTCCACGAACTTTCCCATTTCTCGATAAGCGACTTGGCCTCAGCGACCAGGACGGCCGCGTTCTTGCCTTCTGCCGCTGTACGGATGATGGCGCCGTAGTTCTTCGGAAGAATGCTCCTTACCAGCGTTTCGAGACGTTTTTTCTCCTCTTTTGAGGAAATCTTCTGGGAAACGCTTACTTTTTCTGCAAACGGAAGCAATACTATGTTCCTTCCTGCCAATGAAATCTCCGCAGTGAGTCTTGAACCTTTGGTGGAAATCGGCTCCTTGACAATCTGTACAATCACCATCTGTCCCGGCGACAGGACGTTTTCAATGCGTCCCTCCTTCTCGAGGACCGGCCCGATCTTGATTTTGGAATACAAGGCATTCAGACTTGTGTTCGCATTGCTCTTGCGCACGAACTCGTCGAATGAGTTGAAATACAGACCGAGGTCGAGATAATGTACAAATGCCTCTTTCTTGTCTCCGATGTCCACAAAGGCGGCGTTGAGCGCAGGAAGAAGTTTCTTCACTTTTCCGAGGTAAACGTCACCTACGGAAAAACTGTGCCCCTGGCTGGACTCCTTGTTGAGTTCAATCAGCCGATGGTTTTCCATCAGCGCGATGTGAACGTCAGTCGATGTGACATCGACGATCAGATCCTTTTCAGACTTTTCGGACTCCATGAGGAAATTACAATGTTTTTAATATGGAAAAAGGGCCGTCCGGTCTTCCGGTCAGCCCTTTTCTTTTAGCAAACTGCTAAAATGGCAGACACGAGAATTACTTCTTCTTGTGTCTATTCTTGCGCAAGCGCTTTTTACGCTTGTGCGTTGACATCTTATGTCTCTTTCTTTTCTTACCGCTTGGCATAGTGATATGAATTTAAGTAATTATTTTTCCTTGACAGCGTTGACGAATACCTTTGCTGGCTTGAAAGCCGGGATGTCGTGCTCAGGGATTGTCATGGTGGTCTTCTTGGTGATGTTGCGAGCAGCCTTCTGGGCCCTGTGCTTTACGATGAAGCTACCGAAACCACGAAGATATACAGGCTCTTTCATTTCGATGGACTCCTTCACGGTCTCCATGAATTCTTCCACCACTTTCTGTACTGCAATTTTTTCAATACCGGTTTTGCTTGAAACCTTGTTTACGATTTCTGCCTTTGTCATATTCTAAAAAATTTGTTGTCTATTTTTCACCTTTGGCGGTGAAGGGAATGCAAAAATAGACTTATTTTTTTAATAATCAAAATCATAATCCATTTTTTCCGACAATGCCGTCTGGCACGGTGATTGACGATATTGTTGTTTGCGCTTCGGCGACGTGCTAATCTGACAAATTGGCAGAGGTTACCCCGTGCGCTTTACCATATATGAAAAAAGAAATCAATACAGACCTTCTTTTCCCCGGCGGGGCTGAAGTGAACATAATCCCTGTCATGCAGGGAATGGAAATGGCAAAAGTCGAGGCTTCCGAGCTCCCGAAAGTCCTTCCTGTGCTCGCTTTGAGGAACGCGGTGATTTTCCCGGGAATGGTTTTCCCGGTAACGATAGGACGCGATAAGTCCATCAAGGTCATCCGGCATGCCGAGAAGACCAATTCCTATATAGGGGCCGTGCCCCAGACCGACCTGGTGGTCGAAGATCCGGGCCGCCGGGACCTTTATGACTTCGGTACAGTCTGCCGTATTGTCAAGGTCCTCGAGATGCCGGACGGCACAATAACCGCCCTGCTCCAGGGACTGGTGCGCTTCAATCTGCTGTCCATCGTCTCTTCCGAGCCTTTCCTCACCGCCAATGTCGTCTATCTGGAGGACATCAATCCCGACGAGGACGACAACACGAGGATGATTGCGGAATCTCTCAAGGAGAAGGCCGCCAGTGTCCTCAAATCCTCGTCTTTCGCTCCGAAGGAAGCCATCGGGGCCCTCAAGTCCATCGACAACTTCCCGTTCCTCGTGAACTTCATCGCCACGACCATCGAGATGGAAAACTTCAACGACAAGGTCGATCTGCTCAGCTACGATGAAGTCAGGACCAGGGCGATGAAACTTCTCGCCGCTCTGGATGTCCAGAACCAGCTTCTGAAAATCAAGCAGGAAATCAACCAGAAGGTGAAGAGCGAAATCGACCAGCAGCAGAGGGAATATTTCCTGAACAACCAGCTCAAGACCATCCAGGAGGAACTCGGAATGGATGACGACAGCGAGTTCGAGACCCTCAGGTCCAAGGCCAAGACGAAGAGGTGGCCCGAATCCGTGGCCAAGCAGTTTGATAAGGAGATGTCCAAGCTGGCCAGGTACAACCCTGCCTCTCCGGAATACAGCATCCAGTACAACTACATAGAATTTATGTTGAGCCTTCCGTGGGGAGACATGTCCAAGGACAATCTGGACCTCAAGCATGCCAGGAAGGTTCTCGACAACGATCACTACGGACTCGAGAATGTCAAGGACAGAATCATAGAATACCTTGCCGTCCTCAAGCTCAAGGGCAACATGAAGTCCCCTATCCTCTGCCTCTACGGTCCTCCGGGAGTCGGCAAGACCAGCCTCGGAAAGTCGGTCGCGAAGGCTCTCGGCAGGAAATATGTCAGGGTGGCCCTCGGCGGAATGCACGACGAGGCCGAACTCAGGGGACACAGAAAGACCTATGTGGGCGCCCTTCCTGGCAGAATCCTGAACGGAATCGACAAGGCCGGCACTTCCAATCCGGTCATTGTGCTCGACGAAATCGACAAGGTGGGCAATGACTACAAGGGAGACCCTTCATCAGCCCTGCTCGAGGTCCTGGACCCGGAGCAGAACAACGCCTTCCACGACAACTATCTGGACATCGACTACGACCTGTCCAATGTCCTCTTCATCACGACCGCCAACAACATTTCCACCATCCAGCCTGCTCTTCTGGACAGGATGGAACTCATCAACGTCTCCGGCTACCTCGCCGAGGAGAAGATGGAGATAGCCAAGCACTATCTTGTCCCTAAACAGCTCGAGGAGCACGGAATGGACAAGAAGGCTCTCAAAATCGACAAGTCGGCCCTGGCCGCCATCATCGATGATTATACCTCCGAATCAGGAGTGCGAGGCCTGGAGAAGCGAATCGCCAAGATCGCCAGGGTGACCGCGAAGAAGATAGCGATGGAGGAAGAGTACCCGAAGGTGATCAAGAAAGAGCATCTCAAGGAATATCTCGGCCTTCCTACCAACTCCCACGACCGGCAGAAAGGCAACGAGGGCCCCGGTGTCGTCACCGGCCTCGCCTGGACCCAGGTGGGCGGAGAGATTCTCTTCGTCGAGAGTTCCGTCTCGAAAGGCAAGGGGGCTATCAGCATGACCGGCAACCTCGGCGATGTGATGAAGGAGTCGGCTACAATCGCCTACCAGTACATCAAGGCACATCCGGAGATGGCCGGAATGAGCAGCAAAGAACTTTCCGGCTATGACATCCACGTGCACGTTCCGGAAGGAGCGGTCCCGAAGGACGGCCCTTCAGCCGGCATCACGATGGTCAGCTCCATGGTCTCCGCCCTGCGCGGACAGGCAATCCGGCACAAGGTCGCGATGACCGGGGAGATGACCCTGCGCGGCAAGGTCCTCCCGGTTGGAGGCATCAAGGAGAAGATTCTGGCGGCAAAGCGTGCCGGAGTCACCGACATCGTCATCTCCGAGGACAACCGCAAGGACATCGAGGACATCAAGCCGCTTTATCTCGAGGGCCTGACTTTCCACTATGTCCGCAGCATCGACGACGTGATAGCCTACATATTCAGCTAATCCCCGGACCGCTATGGAAGTCAGAATAGAGGAAAGCTGGAAGGCGGCGCTCGCCGCCGAGTTCGAAAAGCCTTATTTCGCCGCCCTGGCCGGCCGTCTCCACGGGGAGAAGGCCGGCGGGAAGGTGATTTATCCTCCGGGAGGAATGATTTTCAAAGCCTTCGAACTCACTCCGGTTGACAAGGTGAAGGTCGTGATTCTCGGCCAGGACCCCTATCACGGGCCGGGCCAGGCGATGGGACTGAGTTTCTCCGTCCCGGACAACGTGCCCGCACCCCCGTCCCTCAAGAACATATTCAAGGAAATCGAAACGGACCTCGGCATCCGGATGAGCGGCCGCCCGAATCTTGAGAACTGGGCAAGGCAGGGAGTCCTGCTGCTCAATTCCATCCTCACTGTCAGGGGCGGAGAAGCCGCCTCGCACAGCGGAATCGGCTGGCAGCAGTTCACGGACGCCGTCATCCGCTACATCTCCGACAATCTTGACGGCGTGGTCTTCCTGCTTTGGGGAAACTACGCCAGAAGCAAGAAGGAACTGATAGACACTTCGAGACACCACGTTCTCGAGGCCGCCCATCCTTCTCCTCTTGCCCGCGGCGCCTTCTTCGGCTGCCGCCATTTTTCCCGCACCAACAGCATCCTGCTCTCCGAGGGCAGGACTCCAATCGACTGGCAATTATGAAAAGGACAGCATTGTTTCCGGGCTCTTTCGACCCCTTCACGGCAGGCCATCTGAATATTCTCACACGCGCCCTGACAATCTTCGACGAGGTGGTCGTGGCCGTCGGCGTCAACCAGGCCAAGAAAGGTTATTTCAGCACTGAACAGCGCAAGGACATCATCCGGCAGGCCTGCAGCGGCCTCGACGGAGTGAAGGTCATCAGCTACGACGGGCTTACGGTGGACATCTGCCGCCAGCTCGGAATAAGGCACATCGTCAGGGGAGTCAGGAATATGACGGATTTCGACAACGAGCAGGCAATCGCAGATGCCAACCGCCACTTCTATCCCGAGGTGGACACCATCATCATCCCGACCGCCCAGGAATATTCCCACATCTCATCTTCTGCCGTGAGGGATGTCATCAGCCACCACGGGGACATCTCGATGTTCATCCCCGAAGGGGTAATACTTCCTGATATAAAATGAAAAGGTTTCTGGCAATAGCGCTCCTGCTCCTGCAGCTCCCGCTGCTCCGGGCCCAGACGGACTCCTTGAGGATGGCCGCCCTGGACAGCCGTCTGGATGAGTATTTCGCTTTGCTGGAGACACAGGATGTACAGGTCAAGATTGAAGAGTGCGACACGCTGATCAGCTGTGCGTCCGATTCTTCAATCCGCCGGCACATAGCCCTCAGGGCCTATGGACACTACCTCGACTCCAAACTGATGGGCGACGAGGCCGTGGCCGTCCATCTGGCCGACCGCTGGTTCATTCCCGGCATAATCCGGATGGACAGCGCCGTCGATTTGGTCAACGCCCGGATTTTTGCGGACTTCAACCGCAGTTCCCTCATCGGCCGGAAGGCTCCTCGGGCCACTTTCGCCGGCCCGCAGGGTGACAGCGTGACAGTCGGAGGCTCCTCGGACAGTCTTTCGGTGTTCTTCTTCTACGACACCGACTGCGCCAAATGCAAGTTCGAGTCACTGATGCTCAAAAAACTGCTTGAAAAGAAGAACTATCCCCTCCGTCTCGTCGCCATTTACACGGGCTGCAATCCGGACTCCTGGGCAGAGTGGCGGCAGAACCGCTTCTCCCTGAATGCCGGCCGGACCTCGGTCGTGAATCTCTGGGACCCGGAAGTCTCTTCCGACTACCAGAAGAAATACGGAGTGCTCAGCACCCCGCAGATGTTCCTTGTCTCGCGAGACGGGACGATTCTCGGCCGAAGGCTGGACACGGAATCCCTTGAAGTCCTGCTGGAGTCGGTCCTTGACAGGGAATGCCATGAATATGGCGGCCCGAGAGCCGGCGCCCTCCTCGACGGCATATTCCTTTCCTACGGCGACAGCCTCAGGCCAGGACACGTCGTCGAAGTGGCCGAAATGATCCGCAGGAGCACCCTGCAGGAAAAGGACACCCTCGCCTACAAGAATCTCACAGGCGACCTTCTCTACTACCTTTCGTCCCGGAGGGAGGAAGCCCTCAGGGAAGGCTCCGCCATATTCATTGACGAATATATCCTTTCGCAGCCGGAAATCTGGAACTGCGCAGACGATTCCCTTCGGGTCGTCGGTCTTGCCGCGCTGAACTCGGAGCTGCTCTCCCGCACTCCCGTTGGCTCGCGGCTGCCGTCCCTCCCGATAAAGGGCTGGGGCAGAATCCGGAGGAGGGGAGGACTGATAGTCTTCCACAGCCGGGGCTGTCCGGTCTGCCGGGAGGAACTGGAGGCCGCGGAGAGGCTCGGCCTTGATTGTCTCGCTGTGGATGTGGATGAAACCGGAGAGAAGAATCCGGAACTTCTGAACAGGCTTCTGGACACTTTCGACCTGATGTCGATGCCGATGATCATCCGGGTGGGCAGAAGGGGGGAGGTGACCCGGAGGTATGTGTCCCTGCTCAATAATTTTGTATTTTCTGACAAATAGAAGTAAATTTGCAAGGATGTACCGGGAGGTACGACACTTGCAAGAGACTGATTAAATTTTTTTATAGGATTATGGTTTCATACAAAGAACTTGGCCTTGTAAACACCAGAGAGATGTTTGCCAAGGCTGTCGCAGGCGGCTATGCCATCCCTGCATTCAATTTCAACAACATGGAGCAGCTTCAGGCTATCATCCAGGCTGCTGCCGAAACAAAGTCACCTGTCATCCTCCAGGTTTCCAGCGGAGCCCGCAAATATGCCAACCAGACCCTTCTGCGTTATATGGCACAGGGCGCTGTCGAATATGCAAAGGAACTCGGTTGGGAGCATCCTCAGATCTGTCTCCATCTTGACCACGGCAACTCTTTTGAGCTCTGCGAGAGCTGCGTCGATTTCGGTTTCTCATCAGTCATGATCGACGCTTCTTCCCTCCCTTACGAGGAGAACATCGCCCTGACCAAGCAGGTTGTTGACTATGCCCACGCCCACGACGTAACTGTCGAGGCTGAACTCGGTGTCCTCGCAGGTGTCGAGGATGAGGTTTCAGCTGCCGAATCACACTATACCAAGCCAGAGGAAGTTATCGATTTTGCCACCCGTTCAGGCTGCGACTCTCTCGCAATCTCCATCGGTACTTCCCACGGCGCCTACAAGTTCACTCCTGAGCAGTGCACAGTAGATCCCCAGACCGGCCGTCTCGTACCTCCGCCGCTCGCATTCAACGTCCTCCACGAGGTCGAGAAGAAGCTCCCTGGCTTCCCTATCGTTCTCCACGGTTCTTCATCAGTCCCTCAGGAAGAGGTTGACACCATCAACAAGTACGGCGGTGCTCTCAAGGCTGCCGTCGGTATCCCTGAGGAGCAGCTCCGCGAGGCCGCAAAGAGCGCAGTCTGCAAGATCAACATCGACTCCGACTCACGTCTCGCCATGACCGCAGCCGTGCGCAAGGTCTTCGCCGAGAGCCCTGCAGAGTTCGATCCGCGCAAGTACCTCGGTCCTGCACGCGACAACATGAAGAAGCTCTACATCCACAAGATTGTGAACGTTCTCGGTTCCAACGGAAAGGCTGAATAAGTCTTTTCACGATGATATTCAAGAGGCCGGCAGGGTCATTTGACCTTCAGCCGGCCTCTTTTTTTGTAAATTTTGTCACTATTTTTACTGTGGGGGTATTGTTTTTTCTGTAATTGTAATACCTTTGCAGCCTAAAGTTCAACAAAAATTATTTTTTTATGCGATGAAAAGAATCATAGCTTCAGTTACTTTGGTACTCAGTGCTTTTGCAACATGTGCTGCACAGGAGTTGAATCTCAATCTTGTCACACGTCTTGATGGCAACAAATCTTGGCCTCTTGAAAGTACTGCATCAAGCAACAACCGGATCAATTGGGGTAATTCCAGTCTGTACGTTCTGGCGGACGGCTCTTTGACCGGGAAGCTATCATTCGATGTCGCTATGAATTTTCTCAACAGCGACCCCATCTCCCTCTATTCCAACACGGGCAGCTGCGTGGAAACCAACTGGCTCAACTGGGCCGATTTCACATATTCATTCAACGATTGCTGGTCAGTGTCCGCAGGAAAGCAGATCATGCTGCTCGGAGGCTGGGAAATCGATATGTACGATTTCGACCAGTTCACTGACTTCTGTTCGCAGGACTGGCAGCTCATCAATGTCTATCAGTGGGGCGGCAAGGTCGCATATTCCCCTTCGGAGGAGCATATCTTCGCCCTCCAGCTCTCCTCGTCCCCTCTCCGCGAGTTTCTGCTGAAAGGGAATGAAATCGCGGTGAGCTTCCAGACGCGGAACACTGTGGGAATATGGGAAAGCATATTCTCGGCCAACTACATCCAGAGTCCTTATGAGGAGTGCCGGGACCTGTTCATGGCCACTTTCGGCAATTCCATATCGACTGACCGTCTCCAGGCATTCCTTGACTATACTCTCAAAACGCCGGGCAACTCCGATTTCGGTGCGCTCCGTTCTTCCATCACCGCCTCGTTGTCATATTCATTCTTTGACGGCCTCCTCGAAACAGGTCTCAAAGGCGGCTACGACACCACCAGCTCCCTCTGCCCCGACATATTCGGCTATGCTGAAGACTGGGAGACGGAAGAGGACGGACTTTATGGAATCGTGCCTCTCGGCCTTTCTTCCTCCAAAGATTATTTCTTCGGCGGACTGTTCGTGAACTGCTTTCCTCTGGAGGGCCTGAGGGTCCATGCCGCCGTCGGCTGCAACAACTACACGAAGGCTCTCGGCGCCACCATCGGCGTCTGCTATCAGTTCGGAGCGAAAGTATTCTAGTCACCTTTATTCAAGTAACTGGAAATGAATGGAAACAGACCGCTCGACAAGGATGTGATCATCCGCCTCGAGCATTTGACCAAGTCTTTTTCTGGGAAGAAAGTACTCGATGACATCAATCTTGAAATCAAGAGAGGTGAGTTCGTTACTTTTCTCGGCCCTTCCGGATGCGGAAAAACCACGACTCTCAGGACCATCGCCGGTTTCAATGCCGCCGATGAAGGCAGGGTAATAATGGACGGGGAGGACATCTCCTCGCTTCCGCCGCATCTCAGACCTTTGAACACGGTGTTCCAGAGATATGCCCTCTTCCCTCATCTGGATGTGTACGACAACATCGCCTTCGGGCTCAAGCTCAAGGGCGTGGATACCGAGGAAATCGACCGGAGAGTCCGGAAGATGCTGAAACTGGTGAGCATGACCGACTATGAGGACCGCGACGTGGACTCCCTTTCCGGAGGCCAGCAGCAGCGTGTCGCCATAGCCCGTGCGCTGGTCAACTATCCGAAGGTCCTTCTTCTCGACGAGCCTCTTGCGGCTCTCGACCTGAAGATGAGGAAGGATATGCAGATTGAGCTCAAGGAAATGCACCGCAAGCTGGGCATCACCTTCATCTATGTCACCCACGACCAGGAGGAGGCTCTTACCCTTTCGGACCGCATCGTCGTGATGAGCGAGGGCCGGATCCAGCAGGTGGGTACGCCGATGGACATCTACAACGAGCCCCTGAACTCTTTCGTGGCCGATTTCATCGGGGACAGCAACATCCTCAACGGAACGATGCTCCGGGACAGGGAAGTCTCCTTCATCGGTCACGACTTCAAATGTGTGGACGAGGGCTTCGGCGAGAATGTGCCGGTCGATGTCGTGGTACGCCCGGAGGATATCTACATCATGAACAAGGTCGAGGGCGCCCAGTTCACGGCCGTCGTGAAGAGCTGTACCTTCAAGGGAGTCCATTACGAGATGTTCGTCGATACCGACACCGGCAATGAGCTGATGATCCAGGACTACAATGCCTTCGCGGTCGGCAGCACCGTCGGTCTCATCATCCGTCCGGAGGACATTCAGGTGATGAAGAAGGAACGCGTCGCCAACGAATTCTGCGGGGAACTTGTGGATGAGACCCACGTGTCGATACTCGGGGAGGAGTTCGAGTGCCAGCCTGTGTCCGGTCTGGAGCCGGGAACGGAGGTGACGGTCAGGGCTTCTTTCGACAGCATAGACCTTCTGGACCACGCCGAAGACGGAGTGACCGGAGGAACGGTCTATATGATTCTCTACAAGGGTGACCATTATCATCTCACCATACGCACCGACAGCGATGAGTTCGTCTATGTGGACACCAATGATGTCTGGGACAAGGGAGACATCGTCGGCATCAACATATTGCCCGAGGCCTTAACCGTTACTGCAAGAGATGGGAAAGAGAAGTAAATGGGCGATTCCCTACGCCGTCTTCCTGGTGCTTTTCGTGGTCCTGCCGCTGCTTCTCGTCGCGATGTATGCCTTCCAGGACAATTACGGGCACTTCACCTTCGCCAACATCGCGAGGATGTTCACGGACACCGACGCGATGAGCACTTTCGTGGTCTCGCTCGAGGTCGCGCTTGAGAACACGCTGATCTGCCTGCTCCTCGGCTATCCGGCAGCCTTCATCCTTGCCAACAAGGAACTGAACAGGTCCGCCGTCACGGTCATCCTCTTCATCCTTCCGATGTGGATAAACGCCCTGATGAGGACTCTGGCCACCGCCGACCTTTTCGGAGTGCTGGGCTTCCATCTCGGAAAGGGGACCCTGCTCTTCGGTATGGTTTACGATTACCTGCCCTTTATGATCTATCCGATTTACAACGTGCTGCTGAAGATGGACAATTCCTATGCGGAGGCGGCTTCCGACCTCGGCGCCACCCCTGTGCAGGTCTTCACCAAAGTGACCCTGCCGCTGTCCATGCCGGGAATCATGAGCGGAGTCGTGATGGTGTTCATGCCGACCGTCAGCACCTTTGCCATTTCGGAATTCCTGACCAACAACAAGATAAAGCTGTTCGGTACCATAATCCAGGAGAACATCAATTCTTCTATGTGGAACTACGGTGCCGCCCTGTCGTTCTTCATGCTGATAATCATCGGCCTGACGACATTCCTGACGGGCGGTGACAAA
The DNA here is from genome assembly GCA_051878295.1 of Candidatus Cryptobacteroides sp. GTDB lineage: Bacteria > Bacteroidota > Bacteroidia > Bacteroidales > UBA932 > Cryptobacteroides. The sequence continues at coordinate 129,357 of JBJEJV010000013.1, read as the reverse complement.
GAAGTGGAAGGAGGGACTGTGTGATGAAGATGAAGAAGATACTATCCCAGGCCTACATCTGGATTCTCCTGATCCTGCTCTATTCCCCGTTGGTCTTCATCGCGGTCTTTTCCTTCACGGAGGCAAAGACTTTGGGCAACTGGACCGGATTCTCCCTGAATCTGTACAAGTCCCTCTTTACCGGGGATGTCTCGGGCGGGGCCTCGCTGATGGCCGCCTGCCGTAACACTGTGCTTATCGCCCTTGCCGCAGCCGCAGTCTCCACCCTTTTGGGGACCGTCTCCGCCATCGGCATATTCAATCTCAAAGGGAAGAAGAAGCAGACTATCCAGTTCCTCAACAGCATCCCGATGCTGAATCCTGACATAATCACCGGTGTCTCCCTTTTCCTGCTGTTCGTGTTCCTGCACATCAGCCAGGGATTCTTCACGGTCGTCCTTGCCCACATCACTTTCTGCACCCCTTATGTGGTCCTGAACGTGATGCCGAAACTCTCCCAGATGAACCCGAACATCTACGAGGCCGCCCTCGACCTGGGCGCCACGCCGATGCAGGCATTCTGGAAGGTGCTTGTGCCGCAGCTGCGCCCCGGGATGGTGTCGGGCTTCATCCTCGCCTTCACGATGTCCCTCGACGACTTCGCCGTCACATTCTTCACAAGGGGCACCGTGGGACTCGAGACCTTGTCCACCTACATCTACGCAGATGCGAGAAAGGGCGGTCTGACCCCTGAACTGAGGCCTCTGATGACCATCATATTCCTGGTTGTCCTCGTCGCCCTCCTTTTCATCAATCTCAGGAACAGCCGTTCGGCCCAGAAAGCCTGAACCGCCGCCTGATTCCCGCCTAAGAATATTCACAACAATACAATACCTCATTACATTACCTTATTGCAATTAGAAATGAAGAAATTACTGGGTTTTGCAATCGCCGCCTTGCTGTTCGCGGCTTGCTCTTCTGACAGAAGTCAGATCCTCAAGGTTTACAACTGGTCGAGCTACATCGACGAAGACCTTATCGGTGAGTTCGAAGAATGGTACGAAGAACAGACCGGCGAGCCGGTACGCGTCGTCTATCAGGTGTTTGACATCAACGAGACCATGCTCTCCAAGATCGAGAAGGGCCACGAGGACTTCGATGTCGTCTGCCCTTCGGACTATATCATCGAGAGAATGCTCAAGAACGATCTCCTTCTCCCGATAGAAAGGGATTTCGGAGACACTCCGAACTACATCGACGGAAGCATCTCCCCGTACATCATCAACCAGTTCAGCCACATCACGGACGGAAAGGGCAAGAATGCCAATGAATATTCAGTCGGCTATATGTGGGGATTCACCGGTTTCCTCTACAATGCTTCCAAAGTGGATCCCGAGGACCTGCGTACCTGGGATGCCCTCCACAATGAGAAATATTCCGGAATGATTCTCATCAAGGATGCCCCGAGGGATGTTTACAGCCAGCTCCTGCTCTATTTCCACCAGGACGAAATCAGGAACGGGGACGGGTCTTTCAATCTCGAGGCGATGGATTCCCTGATGTATGACTCCTCCGAGGCTTCAATGAAGCAGATTGAGGATTATCTTTGCGCCGGCCGCGACCTTGTGGGCGGCTGGGAGGCCGATTTCGGAAAGGAAAGCCTGACCCAGGAGAAGGCCTGGATTGACCTGGCCTGGAGCGGCGACGCAGCCTGGGCCATCGACGAGGCCGCTGCTGTCGGTGTCAATCTCGACTACGCAGTACCGGAAGAGGGCGCAACTGTCTGGTTTGACGGCTGGGTCATCCCAAAATATGCCAGGAACGTGAAGGCCGCAAGGTACTTCATCAACTTTATGTGCAAGCCGGAGAATGCCATCCGCAACTCCCTCGAAGTGGGCTACAGCAGCTCCAACGGTTCCCCTGAGATGCTCGAGGCCATCATCGACGAGAGCTATCCTCCTATCGACCTGAGCTATTTCTTCGGCGAGGGTGCCGATTCTGTCTGTGTCAATCCGGTCATGTTCGCAGACAAGAAGGTCATCGACCGCTGTTGCATGGAGCACGACTGGGCCCCTGAGGACACTGAAAGGCTGATTGCGATGTGGTCCCGCGTGAAGGGAGACGCAATGAGCTTCTCGACCTACATCATCCTCGGCGTCGCAGTCCTCGCCATCATCGTCTTCGTGGTGATGAAGCTCGGCTCCGGCAGCAGAAGGAAAGGCAAGAAAAGACGCAGATAAATTTTGAGCAGATTAGTGGCTTTCATCAAGGAATGGATGCTCGTCATCGGCATGGTGGCGGGCGTCCTTCTGTATGCCTTCTATCATGAAGTGCCAGCCCTCCATCATTTCGGCCCTGCCGCACTCGCAGCGGTGAAAGTGGTGCAGCCTGTGCTGATATTCATAATGCTCTTCCTCAGTTTCTGCAGGATAGCTCCGAAGGACCTCAGGCTCCACCGCAGGCACTTCCTGCTCCTGCTCATCCAGGGGCTTTCCTTCGTGCTCCTCGCCCTGCCTGTGGCCTGGGCGTCGTCGCACACCGGCCCGCTTGCCTCCTTCGTGTCTTCTTTGAGGATTCCGCTGGAGGCGGCTATGCTGTGCCTGATCTGCCCGACCGCGACAGCCTGCGCCGTGGTGGTCCGCAAACTCGGCGGGGACATGGCCCAGGCCGTGACCTATACGATTCTCGTCAACATTATGGTCGCTCTGCTGGTCCCGGCTGTCATACCTTTCCTCTACCGGGAGGGGGAGATCACCTTTCTCGCCGCCTTTCTCAGGATTCTGGCAAAAGTATTCCCGCTTCTGATTCTGCCTTGTCTTGCGGCCTGGCTGCTGAGGTACCTGCTGCCGAAGCTGCACGCTTTCCTGACAGGCTTGACGGATCTGGCCTTCTACATCTGGGCGGTTTCGCTGACTCTTGCAATAATGATGAGCACGAGGGCGATCTACCATTTCCAGGGCAGTCTCTGGCTGCTTGCCGGCATAGCTCTCGCATCTCTGCTGAGCTGCATATTCCAGTTCCGGCTTGGAAGGAGTATAGGAAGGAAATACGGGAAGGTAGAGGAAATCACCCTGGGGCAGTCCCTGGGCCAGAAGAACACCGTCTTCGCCATCTGGATGGGTTATACCTTCATGGAACCGATTGTCTCGGTAGCGGGAGGCTTCTACAGCATCTGGCACAATCTCTACAATTCCTGGCAGCTGCACAAGCAGCTACATCAGCAGGGCTGACATATCCTTCCCTTCCTTGAGTCCCTTGCGGATCATAGTCGAGGAAACAGGGACCTCGGGCATATCCGCGAGGCTTATCCTGTATTTTCCCCTGCCTTCAGCCTCCAGCTCCTGTTTGGCGCTTTCCGCATCGAATCCCTCCCTGGGGAACACTATGACGCCGAAGTCGGAGAGGATTCTGCCGTAGTCTCTCCAATCCCTGAAGGAAACAAGATTGTCTGCGCCTATCACGAGGCTGAATTCGTTTTCCGGTTCCCTGCGGCTCAGGGCCTCGAGAGTCCTGACGGTATAATGAGGCGAGGGCATTCCCAGCTCAATCCCGTCAACCTTGACCCGCAGCCCGGGATGTCTCGCCACGGCGGCCCGGGCGGCCTCCAGACGGGCCTCTGCGCTGCCCTCGTCTATCGAATCCTTGAGGGGGTTCTTCGGGGATACTACCAGGTAAACCACATCGAAACCGCCCTTCTCAGTCAGATGACGCATAATGGCGAGATGTCCGATGTGAAGGGGATTGAATGAGCCTGAATAGACAGCGATTTTCACACTAAATGAAAGTAGAATAGTTCAGTCTTCCGTCATCGAGGAAGTCCTCGACGACCTTCTCGACCTCTCCGAAAGCGGTGGCAAGGTCGTCATTGACAAGGACATAGTCAAACTGCGGGGCGAATCCCATCTCCTCGGAGGCCTTGGCGACCCTCTCGGCTATGGCCTCCGGACTGTCGGTGCCTCTTTTGACGAGGCGCTGCCTCAGAGTCTCGACGGATGGAGCCTTTATGAATATGGACAAGGCTTTCTCCCCGAAATACTTTTTCAGGTTGATGCCACCTTTGACATCGACATCGAATATGATGACGTGCCCGGCCGCCCATATTCTTTCGACTTCCGACTTGAGGGTGCCGTAGAAATGGTCTTTATAGACTTCTTCATATTCAACGAGCCTGTCCTCCTCTATGAGCTTGCGGAACTCCTCCGGAGTGACGAAATGATATTCCTTTCCGTTCCGCTCGCTTCCTCTCGGGGCTCTCGAGGTCGCGGAGACGGAAAATTCCATCGTGTCCTTCCAGATTTTGAGAATATGGTTTACTATCGTGCTTTTCCCTGCGCCGGAGGGGGCGGAGAAGATCAAAACCTTGTTGTCCATTATTTTCCTGATGTATTTAAGGCAAAAATAACTATTTTTGTGCAAAGAGTCATACCACACCGCAAAAACCGCCCGTTTTGGCTACAAAGAAAAAGAAATCCAAAGCCCCTGCCGCCGACTATATCGCCCGGCAGAAGTCTTCGCTTGTCCGCAGGCACAGACAGGTCATCTATCTGAATGACAAAGAAAAAGCCGCAGTAAAAGAGTACTGCAGCCGTTTCGGAGTCAAGTCTGTCTCGACCATTTTCCGTGAAGCTACGATGGAAAGAATCCTGTCGCAGCTTGACGAATGCCCTCCTAGTCTCTTCTAGAGGAGAGAGCGATTGTCACGTAGTACAGCAGAGTGCCCAGGGAGCTTATCGCTGCGACGACATAGGTTCCTGCAGCCCACATCAGGGCATCTGAAGCCATCGGTTTCGTCTCGTAAGTCGTTATCCCCGCATCTTCCAGCCAGGCGACAGCCCTTCTGCTCGCATTGATTTCGACAGGGAGGGTGACCAGGCTGAAGAGGGTGCACAGGGCGAACAGGGCAATTCCGAACCAGAGAAGGGCAGGAGTGATCGAGATGAGGATTACTCCGAGAAGGATGACCCACTGGACCACGTTGCTTGAAAAACTCACAATCGGGACGAGGGCTGTCCGCATTTTCAGCGGGGCATAGCCTTTGGCGTGCTGGATGACGTGGCCGCATTCGTGGGCCGCAACGGCCGCTGCAGAGATGCTCCTCTGCTCATAGACGGCCTTGCTCAGGTTGACTGTCTTTGTGGCCGGATTGTAGTGGTCGGTCAGTGTACCGGGGATGCAGGTGACCTCCACGTCGTGGATTCCGTTGTCGGACAGCATTTTACGTGCGACTTCAGCACCTGTCAGACCTATTCCGACTTTGGAATATTTGTTGAATCTGCTCGTCAGCATCTGCTGGACGATGTAACTCAGTATCGTCACTCCTATGAGAAGGAGCCAGATTGTGTTTGCACTCATTGTTGATGATGTTATGATGTCGGCATTATCCTTATCAATTACCGGACCAAGCCCGGAATCCAAGATATTCCTGAAGATTTGTCAGCCGAATATCAGAAAATAAAGTAAATTTGCAGAACAAAGTGGCATAAAGCCGGAAAACGACAATGTCAAACCGCGAAACAGATTTCTCAAGGCTGGAACTTGACCTTTCCAATTGTCTTGACAACTACAGGTACTTCAGGTCGAAGCTCAAACGCTCCACCAAGCTCCTCGTGCTCGTCAAAGCCAATGCCTACGGTCACGGTGCCGTGGAGTTCGCATCGATGATGCAGAACGCCGGGGCTGACTATCTGGCAGTGGCCCTTCCCCTTGAAGGAGTCGAATTGAGGCAGGCCGGAATCAGTCTGCCGATTCTCGTGCTTACCGCCGGCACCGATTTCTTCGACGAAATCGTGGACAACCGTCTTGAACCGGGCATCCCGAATCTCTCCACACTTCTGGCCCTCGAGGCCGTACTGTCCGGAAGGGGTATCAAGAACTATCCGGTCCACATCAAGCTCGACACGGGGATGCACCGTCTCGGTTTCATGACAGCTGAGCTTGAAGAACTCGTCGCCCATCTCAAATCCACCGACCTTGTCAGGGTCAAGTCGGTATATTCACATCTCTGCGTGGCCGAAGATCCTTTGATGGATGATTTCACCCGCGGGCAGATAAGGCTCTTCGAGCAGAATGCAGCTCTTGTCGGGAAGGGAATAGGCTACCGTCCGATTCTGCACATCCTCAATTCCGCCGGCATCGAGCGTTTCGCGGAAGCCCAGCATGATATGGTCCGGCTCGGTGTGGGAATATACGGAATCAGCGCCCTGCCGGGAGTGAAACTCAAAAGCGTCGCCTCCCTCAAGGTCAAGATTCTTCAGATAAAGGACCTGCATCCGGAGGACGGGGCGATAGGTTACGGCCAGCACGGGCGCATAGCTCCGGAAGGCACGAGAATCGCCACCCTGCCGGTCGGCTATGCTGACGGAATAGACAGGAGGCTCGGATGCGGAAATGTCCGCTTTTCTCTTGGGGGACAGCGTGTTCCGACAATCGGGAACATCTGTATGGATATGTGCATGATAGATGTAACCGGGGTGGATTGCAAGGTGGGGGACACCGTCACCATTTTCGGAGAAGAGCCGTCTGTCACCGAGATTGCGGACATTCTCGGCACGATACCGTATGAGATAATGACATCGGTACCGCGCCGCATAGAACGTATCGTCGTCAGGAAAAAATGATCAGATTCTCAGTCCTTCCCTGACTTCTCCTGCCGTCTTCTGGCCTTTGAGGTGTGTCAGGATGAGAAGGCCGAAACTGACTGCGCAGCCGGGACCTCTTCCCGTTATCAGATTTCCGTCGATTACCGCAGGCTCTCTGACGTAGATTCCTCCCCGGTCGAGTGCCGGGCCTTCGCAGCCGTCGAAGCAGGTGAAACGTTTCCCTTCAAAGCCCGGAAGCTGAGAGGCCACATAGCCCGGAGCGGCGCAGATTGCCGCAACCGAACCGCCGGAGGCATAGTGCTCCTTCATCAGTTCCATCAGGACTTCGTCCGTAGCCAGGTTCCTGGTGCCGGGCATTCCTCCGGGGAAGATCATCACGTCCCCGCTGTCCGTCCCTTCTTTGCGGATCATCTTCAGGAAAGCAGCCCTGTCCACATCCGCCTTCACGGACAGGCCGTGCGCGCCGGTGACTTCGGTTTCATCCGTTATGGAAACCAGCACGGCATCTATTCCTCCTCTTTTGAGGACATCCCAGGTGGCGACGGCTTCAGTTTCCTCAAAGCCTTCAGCCAGAAAAATGAACACTCCTTTCATAGTTCCTTGTGTCGTCTTAGGCAAGCCTTCCTTATGAAAGAACTTGCAGAATAATGAGAAAAGTAATAAATTTGCAAAATAGGACTGAGATATGGTGTAATGGTAGCACTACAGATTTTGGTTCTGTCTGTGGAGGTTCGAATCCCCCTATCTCAACGCTTTTATGCCGGCTTTCGGGCCGGCATTTTCCGTTATCGGCGGTACATGAACGTACAGACCGAACCGTCCTGGTCCTTCGCTATCTCCTTCCACTGGGCAGGCACCTCTTCCCCTTCCGCTACCGGAGCCGGGAAGAAATATTCCTTCTCCCTGAGAGTCGCCACGGCCCTGTCCTCCTCCATCCTGAGGGTGACATAGCCGATGTCTCCCCAATAGCCGGTGGAAGGGACGCAGAGGGTGCGGAGCAGAATCCTGTCCGTGTAATTCTTCTTGATGACGTTCTTCTTCCCGAGGTGGTCGTGGCCGTGGATGTACCCGCAGCAGGCCGGAGAATCCAGAAGGAGCCCGGCGATTCCCACCTCGCCCACAGGATGGTGGGCGCAGACCAGGACAGGTTTGTCGCTCGCGGACAGAGTCTCCCGGAGCCACCCCGTCTGTGCATCGTTGAGAATGCCTGAGTTGATGAACACTTTCTCGTCATCCGACTGGTTCAGGGAATCGAGGAGGACAATATTCACCCTCGGGGTCTCCACCAGACGGGTCACCCTGCCCCTGACCATAGAGGACTCGACCTGTGAAGGGAACACTTTTGCGAATTCCTCCCTCCTGTCGTGGTTGCCCATCGTGAGGGTCAGCTTGATTCCTGCGTCTTCAATCTCCTGGAGAGGGCCCAGCAGAGTGCGGTAATCCGAGAGCTTGCCTGTCAGATGGGCCAGATCCCCGAGGACTATGACATTTGCAGGGCGCGGCTTCATTGAGATGATGTCGTTCACGATGATCCTGAGCCTGTCCAACATATAGCTGTCCTCCTTGCAGTGGAGGTCGGAGAGAATCACCGCCAGATTCTCGTCAAATCTGGCTGAAGGCCTTGAGCTTTTCTTTCCGGCAGTCTCAAACAATCCTGCGGCATCGGCCTTGCCGATTGCGGCCAGAGTTCCGGCGGCCACCAGTCCGCCGATGAAGTGTCGTCTGTCCATAGTGTCAGTTTCTTTTAGCGGTAAAAAATTCTTTCATCAGTGAAGCGCACTCTTCGGAGAGCACTCCGCTGCGTATTTCCGTCTTGGGATGGAAGAGGCTCGGGGAGAACATCGTGCAGCCCCTTTTGGGGTCTGGCGCTCCATAGACAACTCTTCCGGTCTGCGCCCAGTTGAGGGCTCCGGCGCACATCGGGCACGGCTCGACAGTCACATACAACGTGCAGTCGGAGAGGTATTTGCCTCCGATTGCCTCGGTTGCGGCGGTGATGGCAATCATCTCGGCGTGGGCGGTCGGGTCGTGAAGGGCCTCCGTCATGTTGTGCCCCCTCCCGATGACTCTTCCCCGGCAGACTACGACGGCTCCGATAGGAATCTCGTCTTCCTGCAGGGCCGCCCGGGCCTCCTTCAATGCTTCAAGCATATATTTCTCGTCAAGTTCCATGCTGCAATATACAAAAAAAAAGGCAGGCCGCTTGGACCTGCCGTAAGAATCATACGACTCACTACCACCTGTCTTCAGATGATACGGTCAACTTCTTGCGGCCATGACGGCGGCGTGAAGCGAGTACGCGACGACCATTGGCTGAAGCCATTCTCTCACGGAAACCGTGCTTGTTCACGCGCTTGCGTCTTGAAGGTTGGAATGTTCTTTTCATATCTATAATCTTTTAATATCCTGAATTGATTTCCCAAAAGGGAATGCAAAAATAAGCTTTTTGCCTGAAATAGCAAAATAATTCGGATGAAAGTATCAGATTTTTAGGAATATTCACTTGCGCGAAGCAATATCCACGACGAATTTTCCGTCGAAATATTCATCAGGCAGCCAGGCGCTTATTTTCCAGGTCGCCACTGTCCCGGCAGGAAGTTTCTCCCTTGCCGACATCGCCGCGATTTCCTCCGCTACATCCCCTCCCTTGAGGCAGAGGACGCTCCTTCCGAAGCAGCCCCGGACCCAGGGGTAGAAATCCGTCAGGGAAGCCACAGCTCTCGACACGACATAGTCGAACTTCGTCCCGAGGGACTCCGCCCTTGCGTTGACGACCTCCACGTTGTCCAGCCCAAGAATCCCGGCTACAGCCGCTGCCACGACAGTCTTCTTCCTGATGGAGTCGCAGAGGGTGAAACTCACCTCCGGAAACATCACCGCGAGGGGGATTCCGGGGAAGCCGCCTCCCGTTCCGAGGTCCAGAACCTTCAAGCCGTTGTCCGGCAGGGTCATTTCCGAATATTCCGCCAGCTTCTGCGTCCTGAGGTAACGGGCGATTGCCAGGGAATGGAGGACGTGATGGGAATACAGTCCGTCCACATCCTTGCGGGAGATTACGTTGATTTTCGCATTCCAGTCCCTGTAGGCCTCGTCCATCATCGCGAACTGTTCCAGCTGCCTTTCGCTCACTTCGGGAAACGCAAGCCTGACGGTCTCCCTGAACTCATTGAAATTCATAGCTCTTCCTTTTCGTCTTCTTTCCTCATCGCATCGATCATCTGCTTGGCCCTGCGGATTCTCGTCTTGACCGTGTTCAGCTCGATGTCCATGCATTCGGCGATTTCATTGTATTTCATCCCCTCTATCATCCTTTTGGCGGCCACTTCGCGGTAGAGTTCCGGAAGGCGGCTGATGTATTTGGTCTTCTCTTCCTCATTCTCGATGTGGATGAGGTTGTCGAGCGCGTTGCAATCCTGGTCCTGGATGCCTTCCATACTCGTGGACAGGGTGGTGTCGTCGATGGAGACGAACTGGTTCTTCGGATGAATCCTCCCTTCGTGCTCCAGGCAGTCCAGGGCCGTGTTCCTTCCGATGGTGCAGAGCCAGGTCAGGAAACGGCTGCGGCTGTGGTCGTAGCTGTTGATCTGGCGGAAGGCCTTTTCAAATGTCCTCGAACAGATGTCATCCACATTGTAGTCGTCGAGGCTCGTGAACTTGCTCTTGAGATATGCCTTGAGCTGCTCGATGTGATTGTCCCACAGGGCCGTGAAAGCCAGTCCGTTGCCGTTCTTCGCAAGGATGGTCAGCTCATCAATGGGCTTCAAGCCAGTTTGTTCCATAATTGCATTCTACTGTTAGCGGGATTGACAAATGAGCCACGTTCTCCATCTCGGCGGTGACGATTTCCTTCAGGACGCCGACCTCGTCAGGGAAGGTGTCGAAGACAAGTTCGTCGTGGATCTGGAGCACCATCCGGCTGCGGAGCCCTTCCTCGGTGATTCTGCGGTCCACTGCAATCATCGCCATCTTGATGATGTCGGCGGAGGTGCCCTGGATCGGGGCGTTCACGGCGTTCCTTTCGGCAAGAGCCCTGATCGTGCCGTTCTTGGCGTTGATTTCAGGAATATAGCGTCTTCTTCCGAATATGGTCTCGACATAGCCGGTCTCGCGTGCCGCGGCCAGCGTGCCTTCTATGAAAGAACGGATGGAAGGGAAGCCTGCGAAGTAGTCGTCGATGATGCGTCTGGCTTCGCTCCTGCCGATTCTCAGCCTCTGCGCGAGGCCGAAGGCAGAGATGCCGTACATTATTCCGAAATTGGCGGTCTTGGCTATCCTGCGCTGGTCCGGAGTCACCTCCTCTACCGGGATTCCGAAAATCTTCGCCGCGGTGGCCTTGTGGACATCGACTCCGTTTCTGAAGGCCTCGATCAGATGCCTGTCGCAGCTCAGGTGGGCCATAATCCTCAGCTCTATCTGTGAATAGTCCGCAGAAAGGATAAGGCCCTCCGGAGAGGACGGCACGAAGGCCTTCCTGATTTCCCTTCCCCTTTCGCTCCTGACGGGGATGTTCTGGAGGTTCGGGTTGGAGGAACTGAGCCTGCCGGTGGCGGTCAGGGCCTGGTTGAAGGTCGTGTGGATCTTGCCGTCGGAAGGGTCGATGAATCTCGGGAAAGGTTCGATGTAGGTTGAGAGGAGTTTCTTGACGGCTCGGAATTCCAGAATCTCGCCTACGACGGGATGCCTGTCCGCAAGCTCGCCGAGGATGGTCTCGTCCGTCGAATATGAGCCGTTCGCATTCTTCTTCGGCTTGTCCGTAAGGCGCAGCTTGTCGAACAGCACTTCCCCGATCTGCTTCGGCGAGGACACGTTCAGGTCCGGTTCACCGGCGAGTTCCCTGACCTTGGCCTCCAGTGCGCTCATCTCTGCCTGTAGATGGGCGGTGTACTCCTTCAGGGAGCCGATGTCCATCCGGACGCCGTTCCTTTCCATCTTCGAGAGCACCCGTGTCAGAGGCTCTTCCATCTCCGAATATATCGAGCCGAGCCCGGCCTCTTCCAGGGCCTTCCCGAGTTTCTCCTCGAGCAGCAGGATTATGGCGGCTTCACGCCCTCTGTCCTCCGGGGAAGTTTCCTCGAAGCCCTCGAACAGAGAGCCGGTCTGAGGCTCGGATGCGGCCCGGTTCTTCTCGAGCGACATCCCGAGGAAGGAGGCGGCCAGAGAGTCCAGCTTGTGGCTTTTCTCCGGGTCGAGTATGTAGTGCATCAGGTTGACGTCCCCAAGCCGGCCTTCCAGAGTGATTCCGGAGACGGCAAGAGCGTTGCACATCCGTTTGAGGTCCTCTCCGCATTTGGCGATTCTTCCGTCGGAGAGTATCTGCGCGAAATCGGCGGGGGAGCCTTCGGAATAGCGGAAAGCCTTGCCGGAAGGGCAGCAGACGACGAGGCGGAAGGCGGGCTGGAATACTCCTTCGCCGCAGTAGTCCGCGACTATGGCGCAACGTCCGGCTTTGGATGCCTCCTTGCAGATTGCCGCAGTCCCAGCGTGCGAAATCTCAAGGGCCGGCTCTTCGGCGGCGGGGCCGGAAGGGACGGCTTCGCCGAGATACTTTTTCAGGGTGGCGAACTCGTATTTCTCGAAGAGGTCTGCCGCAAGGGGACCGTAGGCCGTGTTCACCTTCATCGCGGCGGTCTCGACCGGGACTTCGATGTCCGTCTTTATCGTCACGAGCTCGCGGCTCAGGGAAATGTGGCCGGCGGCCTCTTCGAACATCGCCTTCTGTTTCGGCGAAAGTTCGTCAAGATGTTCGTATATTCCCTGGACAGAAGCGTATTTCGCTATCAGTTTGCCCGCGCCGACTTCTCCGACTCCCTTGACTCCCGGAACGTTGTCCGAGCTGTCCCCGCAGATGGCCAGCATGTCGATGACCTGCTGGGGAGAGCGGATTCCGTACTTGGCGCAGATTTCCTCCACTCCGAGAATCTGGTCGTCCCCGCCAGATTTGCCCGGCTTGATCTGGCGGATGTGTTCCTCCACCAGCTGCCCGTAATCCTTGTCCGGGGTCACCATAAAGACATCAAGACCCTCAGAGGCGCATCTTTTCGCCATCGAGCCTATCACGTCGTCGGCCTCGAAGCCGCGTATCATCAGGGTTGGGATGTTCAAAGCCCCGCAAAGCTCCGTCAGGGGCTCGAGGGCATCTATGACAAGCTGGGGAGTCTCCGCACGGTTCGCCTTGTATTCCGGGTAGAGTTCATTCCTGAAGGTTCCTCCCGGAGGGTCGAAGGCTACGGCGAGATAATCCGGTTTCTCTCTCGAAATAAGCTCGAGAATGTATTTCGTGAAGCCGTACAGGATGGACATGTCGGCTCCTTTGGAGTTGATCATCGGCCTTCTGAGGAAGGCATAGTACATTTTGAAAATCAGGGCGTGCCCGTCGATGAAATATATTCTTTCCCGCATTTGTTTCCTTTATTGAAACAAAGATACGAAAAAAGTTTCATACCGCTGCCTTCGCCCCGCGAGGCTCAGAAGCAGATTCTCCGGCGGATAGTCATCGCCTTGTCGGCATATTCAATTACAGCCCCCTCGAGAGCTATGCCGCCGAGCGCCGTCCCGTCGCATTCAGCCGCCCAGACATGCGGCGACTTCATCCTCAGAATCGGGATGAAGAGTTCCTTGTGCTCCTTTTTCAGTTTCTTGTCCTGGCGCCTGTTCCACTCGTAAACTTCCATCGCCTCCGCGGCCGGGATGGCTCGCCTCGGGATTTCCACCCTTTCCTTACCGCTGACAAGAAACATTTTTCCTTCGGTCGAACCGCCATAGACATTGACCATCAGCATCCCGTCGCGGAGCCGGACGCTCATCACATCCCCGGGGTCCCTTCCGGTGCATCTGTATTCGAGTCCGTACCAGTCCTTGCGGCCGGTGAATTCGGCGATGAACCAGCCTCTCGGGGCTCCGCAGTTCATCAGTGAATATGGGAGGCCGTCCCCGCCCTTGGGACCTCTCCACCAGGAACCGCACAGGGCTCCGGCAATGACCTGCTCGAAGGAAACGTCATCCGACAGGACCAGCGTGCTCCTGCCTGCGGTGTGGGTGTGGCCGCAGACTGCGAGAAGCCTCTTGTGGCCGCGGAAGATCGCGGCAAGGGAATCCTTCGCCTGAAATTCGGACAGGGGAATATGGCAGGAGACCACCGTACGCATATTCGCGGGCGTCTTCGCCATCACGGAAGCCAGCCATTCCTTCTGGTCCTCCCGCAGGCCGGCCTTGTAGCCGTCCGGACCCTCCCTGACATCGTCCAGGGAGATGAACCTGACCCCTTTGAGGACAAAGGTGGTGTCGGTGTAGCCCATTGTCTTCCGGAATGTGACCTTGTCCCTCTTCCTGCCTTTCTCGTGATAGACGTCCCGGTCGTGATTGCCCGGAGCGCAGATCCACCTGCACGGAAGGGAGTCCAGGCTCGCTTTCAGGCTGCTCTGGAGTTCGGGCTTGTCATTGACAAGGTCGCCGAGAACGACGACCAGGTCCAGGTCCTTGAGTTCGCGGACCTCCCTGAGGGCCTGCCTGGCATATTCTACTTCGACGGGACTGTCAGCCTGCGGGTCGCCGATGAAGGCAACCTTGAGCACAGCCGTCAAAAGGAAGAGCAAAGGCTTCATATTCAGGAATATGTCACTTCTTCAGAAGTTCGTCGATGTGCTCCGCGTAGTCGAGGGTGGAGTCGAGGTAGAAGATGATTTCAGGGACGATGCGGAACTGCTTCGCCACCTTGTGGCCGAGCTCGCCCCGGATGCCCTTGACGTCTTCGTTGAGCATATTCATAACTGCTTCCGCCTTGTCGGACGGGAATATGCTGACGTAGGTCTTGGCGACCGACAGGTCAGGACTGACCCTGACTTCGCTGACGGTAACCATCGCTCCGCCGAATGCAGCCATACCCTTGCTGCGGATGATTTCGGCGAGGACCTTCTGGATTTCCCTCGCGACCTTGAGCTGTCTTGTGCTTGCTGGCTTGTCCATACTATATCACGTTGATGATGAAGTAGTTCTTCTTGCCCTTCTGGGCGAGGATGTACTTGCCGTCCATTATGTCCTTCTCGCCGACCTCATAGCCGATGTCGGTAATCTTGTCCTTGTTGATGCTTACGCCGCCTCCGGCAGTCATCTTCCTTGCCTCTCCTTTGGAAGGGAAGACTCCGGTCTTGACTGCAAGGAAATCTAGGATGTTGCAAGGCAGTTCGGATTTCGGAACGTCGAAGGTAGGGACTCCGTTGAAGACTGCGAGGAAGGTCTGTTCGTCGAGCTTGCGGAGCTCCTCCGAGGTGGAGTTGCCGAAGAGCATCTTGGATGCTGCGAGAGCGTTCTCATATTCGGCTTCCCCGTGGATCATGATGGTGACTTCCTTGGCGAGAAGCTGCTGGAGCGACCTGCGGCCCGGGTCCTTACGGTGTTCCTCGATGGCCGCCTCTATGGTCTCCCTGTCGAGCATCGTGAAGATTTTGATGTACTTTTCGGCATCGTCGTCGGCCACGTTGAGCCAGAACTGGTAGAACTCGTAAGGGGAGGTCTTCTTCGGGTCGAGCCAGATGTTGCCCTTTTCGGTCTTGCCGAATTTGGTGCCGTCCGATTTGGTGATGAGAGGGCAGGTGAGGGCGAAGGCCTGCTCGCCGAGAGTACGGCGGATCAGTTCGGTGCCGGTCGTGATGTTGCCCCACTGGTCGGCGCCTCCGAGCTGGAGCCTGACCCCCTCGTGCTCGTAGAGGTAGAGGAAATCGTAGCCCTGGAGCAGCTGGTAGCTGAACTCGGTGAAGGACATTCCTTCGGAGGAGTCGCGGCTGAGACGCTTCTTGACCGAATCCTTGCTCATCATGTAGTTGACGGTGATGAGCTTTCCGATGTCACGGGTGAAATTGATGAAGGTGTAGTCCTTCATCCAGTCGTAGTTGTTGACAAGTTTCGCTGCGTTGGGCGAGTCGGAATTGAAATCAAGGAACTTGCTGAGCTGCGCCTTGATGCATTCGACATTGTGGTTGAGGGTCTCCTCGTCGAGGAGGTTCCTCTCGGCTGATTTCATCGACGGGTCGCCGATCATTCCCGTCGCTCCGCCCACCAGAGCGTACGGCTTGTGTCCGCAGTTCTGGAAATGCTTGAGAATCATCACACTGACCAGATGGCCGATGTGGAGAGAATCGCCAGTCGGGTCGATTCCCACATAGGCCGCTGCCGGTCCTTTCATCAATTCTTCTTCTGCTCCCGGGGTGATGTCGTGGATCATTCCCCTCCACTTGAGTTCTTCTACGAAATTCTTCATCTGTATCTGATTGCTCTTTATTATATTCTGGAAATGTGCAAATTTAGGCAAAAATAAGTTAACTTTGCAGACTGCAAGGGAATATTCCTGACATTATTGAAAACAAACTGTTAAAGAATAATTTGAAATGAGAAAGAAGATCGTAGCCGGAAACTGGAAGATGAACACCACCGTTCCGGAAGGCGTTGAACTCGCCAAGGCCGTCGTAGCCAAGTCGGCAGAGGTTCCATCAGATGTCAAACTCATCATCGCAACTCCTGCGACCCACCTCGTCCCTGTTGCCGAGGTCGTCAAGGGTTCCGCAGTCGGCCTTTCAGCCGAGAACTGCGCAGACAAGGAGAAGGGTGCCTACACGGGTGAGGTGTCCGCTGCGATGATCGCCTCCACAGGTGCAGGGTACACCATCCTCGGCCACTCCGAGCGCCGTCAGTACTATGGCGAGACCGACGCGAAGCTCGTCGAGAAGACCAAGCTCGCTCTTGCCAACAATCTCGGCGTAATCCTCTGCGTGGGCGAGACCCTGGAGGAGCGCGAGGCCGGCAAGCATTTCGAGGTCGTAAAGGCTCAGACCGTCAATGTCCTCTCCAACTTCACCGCTGAAGACATGAAGAACATCATCATCGCCTACGAACCTGTATGGGCCATCGGTACCGGCAAGACCGCCACTGCAGAACAGGCCGAGGAAATCCACGCCTACATCCGCGAGGTCCTCGCCGGACAGTTCGATGCAAAGGTCGCCGAGGACACCACAATCCTCTACGGCGGTTCCTGCAAGCCTTCAAATGCAAAGGAACTCTTTGCCAAGCCTGACATCGACGGCGGCCTCATCGGCGGCGCCGCTCTCAAGGCAGACGATTTCATCGCCATCGCACAGAGCTATTGATCCCGGCAGGGATCTGCCTCCTGGCCGTCCATCCCCGCCACGGGGAAGTTACGGTAAGGGCAGCTGAAATGAAACGGACCCCGGAAGCTGGGATAAGGCTTCCGGGGTCCGGTCTGTATTGCGTTGTATGTGGAGCTGTTTTGAGTGTTTACTCCTTGATGAGCCTTCCGGCCATTTGCTTCAGCTCCTTGCGGCTCCCGCCACGATTCCCCGGCCTTTCCGGCCGGAGGGGGAGACCTTCGCCCTCTATTCCTCCGGGAGGAACATCGGGTCCCAGGCCGGAAGGAGTTCCGGCTTCTGTTTCAGCATCTCCAGCACATCGGCAGGGACATATTTCTCTTCGGCGACGAGGCGGAACATATATTCATTGAACCATTCGTCCGTCATTATGTAGTTCCCCTTGTAGCCCGCTGAGGCTCCCCAGCTGTTCTCGACCATCCATTTCACAGGCTTGTCTTCCTTGATGTCCACTGCGATAAGGGTCATAGCGTGGGAAGAACCGCTCGCATGGGTCAGGACCCTTTCTCTCTTGTCCATTCCGAAAGTGGTGCCGAGCAGGGATTCGTAGTCGTAGTTGTTCAAGTCCAGGACACCGCGCTGCCTGTCGGCGAACTTGCCCACGTCGCAGGAGAAATACATTGCGGTGTTGTCCTTGATGGAGGCGATTGCGATTTCCTTGATTCTCTCGATAGGAAGATTGACGTACAGCCAGTTGCCTCCTTCATAGACGTGCCGGTCGAAATCGATTTCGTACACCTTGCCATATTCCCTGGTCGGGTCGTTCATCAGCATCACATAGCCCTTGTTGAGGTCCTTGCCCACGAACTCGTCGCGGAAGGAGGCAGGGGTGTAGGTCTTTGTGCTGACAAGTTCGTCCTTGGCGTTGTAGAAACTCCATTCGAACTCCACCGGAGGTTCGCCGAGGCACAGTACAAGAATCCTGTAGATTTCTTTCAGCATCTCCTTCTTCATCTTCTGGCAGTCCTTCGCCTTGGCCTCGCGGAGTCTCAGGCCATATTCACGCAGCTTGGTGGAAAGTTGGACGCGCATTGCGGAAGTGTTGTTCGAGCAATAGGTCTCCGGCATAGTCTCCGACGGCACAAGTCCGTACTTCATCACCAGATTAGCGACCCCCGTGAACTGTCCTCCGTCACTCAGCGGATTGCTGAACAGCCAGTCCACCTTCCTGTCGTCGGATGCCAGATCCTTTGTGTCGATGATTCCCTGGAGGAAGAGATTGGCCTTCTCGAGCTGGTCGTAGAAGAACAGATAGTTCTGCGAGAAGGTGAAATCGCCCATTCCCTTCTCCTGGATGGCCTTGGCCCTGAGGACATTGAGTCCGGTGAAGAGCCAGCAGCGTCCGGAGGATTTCTGGTCGGTCCTGCCTTTGGTGCTCACGATGTCGGAGAAATGGGTGTCGATCATTGCGGCATTCTCGCTGTTCGCAGCCAGAACTGTCATCGAGGTCGAGTTCAGGGCATTCCTGATGGCCTTGTCGGAAGGCGTGTTTTTGTAGCCTGTCCGGATTTCATTCAAAATGTCTTGTGTGATGGCACCCGCGCTGTCCTGTCCGCTGGCGCACAATCCTGTCGCCATCATCAGTGCGATGGCTGCAAAAAGGGTTCTCCCGGTAATCTTCATTGTGCTTCGGTTTAGCAGTTTTCTCCAAAAATAGTGATTTCTTTAGGCAAAACCGAAGAAAAGTAAGTAATTTGCATCATTGAACTGTCCGATGAACTGGAAAACAAAGACGATACTTGTCCTTCTCGCGGCCCTGGCCCTGGCTGCCCTCGACCTCTGTGCAGGCGGTGGCGGCCTGTCCCTGCCTTCGGCTGTCGTCTTTGCCAGAATCCGCCTTCCGAGGATGCTGACGGCTGTCCTCTGCGGGGCCTCCCTCTCACTTTCGGGCCTTCTGATGCAGAGCATATTCAGGAACCCTCTCGCCGACCCTCACATTATGGGAGTCAGTTCCGGGGCGGGTGTCGGCGCTGCAGTCGCCACGCTTCTTTCCGGGGCCTCCCTTTCCCTGACCTTGTCCAGCCTCACCGTTGCGGGGGCCGCCTTCCTCGGGGCCATCCTGTCTGCAGTCCTGATCACGGTCGCGGCCTCGAGATTCAGGGATTCTTCCACCCTCCTGGTCTTCGGCGTGATGCTCGGCTTCGTCTTCAGCGCAATTGTCTCGATTCTTGAATATTCAGCCTCGGCGGAGAGCCTCAAGGCTTTCTACAGCTGGTCGGCCGGCAGTTTTTCGGGCAGCCGCAATGTCGAAGTAGCCATTTTGGGAATATGCCTGGCTGCGGGGCTGGCCATCTCCTTTCTGCTGTCCCGCCGTCTGGACATCTCCCTCTTCGGCGATGAATATGCCACCCTCGTGGGCGAAAAACCTTTCGTCATCCGCATCGCCGCACTTGCAGGCGGTTGTCTGATGACAGGCGCCGTGACCGCCTTCTGCGGCCCCTTGGGCTTTGTCGGAATCGTCGCGCCTCATCTGTCGAGGGCTTATCTCGCCACCTCTGTCCATCGCCGCGTGATTCCTTGCACCATCTTTGCCGGGGCGGCGCTCTCGCTGCTTGCGGACATCGTCTCGCAGGTCCTCCCGTCTCCCGTACCGGTCGGAAGCACTATGGCGATGATCGGCATTCCAGTCATCCTCCACATCCTTATTTCGCACCGCAATGCTTGAACTCGAACATCTGATAGCAGGTTATGTCCAGCCAGTGGCAGGCCCTCTCGACCGTTCTTTCCGGGATGGGGAATGTGTGATGCTCCGCGGTTCCAACGGCAGCGGCAAGACAACCCTGATGAAGACTCTCGCAGGTCTTCTCCCGCCTTTGGGCGGAGCTTTCCGCGTCAACGGCAAGACCGTGATGGTCCCTACCCGGATCAACAAGGTCAAAGGATTCACAGTGAGCGAGTTCATTGCCACAAGCATAGATTCGGCATATTCAGGTGCCCGCGGCCGCGACGCGCTCGGACGGGCCCTCGCCCTGCTGAAGCTTGAGCATATCCGGGACTGCGACATCAGCCGCGTCAGCGACGGGGAGTTCCAGAAGGCCTGCATTGCAACCGCGTTCACGCGGGACTGCTCGGTGATGCTTCTCGATGAACCGACTGCCTTCCTCGATGTCGAGAACAGGATTATGGTCCTGAGTACCCTCAAGGAAATCGCCTCCGCTACAGGGACTACAATCCTCTTTTCCACCCACGACATCCACGACGGGGCCCTCTATTCGGATTCCGTAATCGATCTCGGCAGGGGATTGTGACAAGGGGATTGTGACAATGAAACCACAAAAGGACAACTCCTTTGCCACGAGGCTTCAGGAGTCATCCTTTTGTCGATTGATTTCTTAATAGGAACTATTTCTTGGCTTCTGCAACCGATACCTTTCTGAACTCCTTGAGATCCTTCATGAGTTCGAGGGCGGCTTTGCGTGCGCGTGCGCCTGCTGCTTTGTTCCCCTTTGTGACCTGAGCGTCAGCGTTGGTTACGAATTCGCTGAGTTCTTCTTTGATTTTGGCAACGAGAGTTTCCATTTGACTGTTTTTTATGAATTAATAGTTGAACTTGGGTTTTCTTTCATAGGTATTACAGTACCGCAAACGCACGATATGCACTGCTAATAAAACAATTAATTCTTTAATTACCAAATAATCGCCGAAAATTTTAGCTCTGCGCTCACATAGGCCGAGGGCTGGGGCAACTGGCTTCTCGGCGGGGATGCTTCCTGCTGCAGAGGAGCCTTCCGCCCTGGCTTGCTTCGGACCTGAATCAGAGGGATTCCGGTGTCTGCGGCTGTTACGCTCCGGTTTTTTCTTCTCCGCTTTCAGCCTTTTTCGGTTTTACGTTGAGGAAGTTCATTGCCCTGTCGGGACCGATGGTCGCAAAATTCCTGCAGCCTTCGATCACTCTCTTGCAAATTTCCGGCATTGCCTGCATTTCCTCATCGCTGAGGTCGCCGATGACATAATCGACCTGCTGCCCCCTTGCGAAATCATTGCCGATTCCGACCCGGATTCTTGCCCAGGAAGTGCTCTCCAGACGTGCCTGGATGTCTTTCAGCCCGTTGTGGCCGCCGTCACTTCCGCTTTTCCTCATTCTGAGGGTGCCGAACGGCAGGTTCAGATCGTCACAGACAACGATGAGATTTTCCAGAGGGATGTCCAGTTTGTTCACCCAGTACCTTACGGCATTTCCGCTGAGGTTCATGTAGGTCGAAGGTTTCAGCAGAGTGAAAGTCCTGCCTTTGAACTTTACCTGGGCGACATCTCCGTATCTCTCGGTGGAGAAAACGACATTGGATGCCTGTGCCCAGGCATCCAACACCATAAATCCCATATTATGTCTGGTACGAGCGTACTCTGCGCCGATGTTACCCAATCCTGCGACGAGATAGTTCATACCCGATGTTGCAAGTCAGAAGTCAGAACTATGCGCCGGCCTGCTTTGCCTGACGGGTAGCCTTGACTGAGCAGACGATGGTGTTCTTTGAAGAAACGACCTCGATGTTCTCAAAAGCCAGGTCTCCTGCGACAATCCTCTTCTCGATGTCGAGTTCGGTGGTGTCGATGCTCAGATCGTCAGGAAGGTTTGCCATGACAGCCTTGACCTTGAGGGATCTTGCGTTTACAACGAATTTTCCACCCTTCTGGACTCCTACAGGGTGTCCGGTGAATGAAAGCGGAACGTTGATGGTGATAGGCTTCTCCTCATTGACTGCAAGGAAATCCACGTGGAGGCAGTTGTCCTTTACAGGATGGAACTGAAGCTCGTGGAGGATGCAGTTGTACTTCTGGCCATTGTCAAGAACGAGATCGACAATGTATGATGCAGGAGTGCAGATGAGACCCTTGAGATCCTTGTCTGAAACTGTGAAAAGTACGTTCTCCATTCCGAGACCGTAGAGATTGCAAGGTACGAGACCTTCTTTGCGGAATGCCTTTACAACGGCCTTGTTTCCGACTTCGCGGACAGTGCCGCTCAATTCAAAATGCTTCATTTAATTCTGTTTTTGATTGTGTTACTCAGTTCCGGAATGCCGGAACCCCATTGCACCAGAAGCACCGAGGCTTCCAAATTGGCGTGCAAAGATACGACTTTTTTTGGAAAACCCAATGGCTTTCAGGTCATTTCACAAGACCGGTCGCTTCATTCCAACTTTCGTTCCGGTAGTACTGCCTCAGAAGAGGCGTGCCCGCAACCGGAAGGAACATGCTCACGCCTGAATATGTCTCGAATGTAATCTCGTTCATGAAGGAAGGGGTGTTGGCCTTGAAGACTGTGCAGGCCTCCAGCGCATCGCGAAGCTCCCGGACGTCGGAATCCTCGGCCCCGCACTTTACGAATATGTCCACGATGTCGTAGAAATACCTTCTGCCAGTGGAGTTGCGGTGGTAGGGCTGTACTGAATACGGATTGACTTCGCCGAGCCGGCTGCGGTACTTTTCGAAGAGTCTGCTGCAGACCGAAGCGACATTTTCGATGCCCTCCGTCCTTGCGACCAGCATCGTCGAGGACCTGTAAACTCCCACGTTCCTGTCGTAGAGGTCGAAGCATTCCTGGAGTAAGCCGGGCACATCCGGCTCGGAAGAGCCGATGAGATATTCGGAAATCCTCGTGTAGTCGAACATCCCGGAGGCGAGCACCTCGCAAGGGGAGCCGCAGACAAGGTCGGTCTTGTCCTTGAGTCCATAGAGCATTTCGATACCCGAACTGAAACACATATCGAAGAGCAGGAAGTCGAGGCGGTACGGGATTCCTTCTGCGAAACTCTTGATGTCCAACTCCTTGAGGTAGGAAACCCCGTTGTGCTTGTAGGTCTCCATCCCGATGCTCCTGGTCATCCCGTAATACGGATCCTCGGTGATGTCTCCCTGCGGAACCGGGACCTGGAGGGACATCTGCGAAAGTCCAATCACCGGGTCTTCGAGTTCGTCCGCGTGCTCATTTTCGAATGCGGTCGGGCTGAAATAGTAGCCCTGCGGCAGCCAGCCGGAGCCGTGGGAGGAGAAGACCATCCCGTAGCCTTTGGCCGGGAAACTCTCTTTCACGAAGTTGAGGACTTGCTGCAGGGTCGAAGTCGAGGTGGCTATCGTATTCACTCCGAGGGTCAAAAGGGTGTCCGAGCACATATTCCCGGAGTCGTCCGTGTACAGTCTCCTGAGGTAGGATTTGACCGGGACATATTCCCCCTGGTTCATCAGTTTGCTGAAGACCAGCAGGACATTGTCGTTTCTCCGGGCAGTCGGGATGAAACCCTGGACGAGTTCCGTGTTCATGTCGGAGTCCAGATAGGAGGCCAGATCGTTGTACCCGCTCTCGTAGAACAGCAGGACTCTTCTGGTCTCGGTGAATTCCTTCCTGCCTCCCAAGTCGGCTTTCTGTGAATATGCCTCCCCGTCGAGGTCTGTGAAATTCTCGTCCGAAGTGCAGGCGCAGAAAAGGACGCAGAAAAGGACGGGCGCGATGCGGAGGCCCTGTCTGAATATATTGAATATGTCGGGTCTTTTCATGACGTGCAATCCAAAAAGGGTTATTCTTACAAAGTTAATATTTTATTTGTACATTTGGGAATATGAACAAGCTCATTCGCGACTATTCTTCCTACCTCAAAATCGAGAGGGCGATGTCTCCGAACACCGTGTCCGCATATTCATCGGACGTGGAGAAGTTTTTCCTTTCCTCCGGGAAAACGCCCTCCGAGGTCTCCACGGATGATCTTCAGGCATATCTGACTTCCCGCAAGGACCTCTCCAAGAGGTCGCTCGCCAGGACTTTGAGCTCCCTTCGCTCCTTCTTTGACTATCTTGTGCTGGAAGGGGACAGGAAGGACAACCCCTGCGATGCCGTGGACCTTCCGAAGCTCGGCCGTCATCTCCCCTCCGTCCTGTCGGTGGCCGAGGTCGAGGCCGTGCTGGATTCCGTAGATCTGACAAACTGGCAGGGAAAGAGGAACAGGGCGATTCTCGAAGTGCTCTACGGCTGCGGCCTGCGCGTGTCAGAAGCCGTGAATCTCCGGATTTCCTGCATTTTCGCCCGGGAAGGCTTCGTCAGGATCGTGGGGAAGGGCGACAAGGAAAGGCTCGTCCCGATAGGGGAGGCGGCTCTCGAAGCGGTGGAGGAATATCTTGGACAGCGCCCTGCGGCGGCTGCTTCTGAATATGACGACATCCTCTTCCTGAACCGTATGGGCAAGCCGCTCAGCCGTGTCTCGATGTTCAACATCGTCAAGACCCAGGCAATGGCGGCCGGAATCCGTAAGGAAATCTCTCCGCACACTTTCAGGCACTCCTTCGCCACTCATCTGATCGAGAACGGGGCCGACCTGCGCGTGGTCCAGGAGATGCTCGGCCACGAGAACATCCTTACCACCGAGATTTACACTCACGTGGACCGCTCCACCTGGCAGGCTTCCGTCCTTGACCACCATCCGGGGAACAAGGAATGAAGCGGCGCGCAGGGCCTTCCTCTATTCTCCGGGTCCGCTGATGCGGCAGCGGCCGAGTTTCCTTCCGGCTTCTTCGTCGAGTATTCCGGCCTTGACCAGATTCTCCACCGTCAGTTCCTCCACCGGCGAGTTCTCGCGGAACAGGACAATCGAATGGGCTGCAGGGCGGTCGATGTAGGGGTGGGCTTCAAGCTCCTTTTCCGTTGCCGACCACAGCCTGAAGGGCCCGTAGCCCCCTGTCCCTACAGTGATCAGGTCCTCCAGACCGGCGAACTTCTCTCCGTCGAAATGAGGGATGTCCATCAGCTGCTCCTTGAAGGAATACCCTCCCAGTTCTTCCCGGTAGCTTACCATCCTGGCCGCGAAGTACCTGCCTATGCCCGGAAGGGTCTCGAATGCGGCAGAATCGGCAGCGTTGATGTCAAGTAAGGGGATGGAAATATATGGTTCGAGCCTCCGGTAAACGGAATCGGCCACCACGTAGGATTTCGCGAAGTCCTCCTTCCTGCGGAACCTCCCTCCCTTCTTCCGGTAGTTGTCGATGGATTCGGCTTGTTTCTCGCTGAATCCGAGCCTCATCAGGCCGTCGATGCTGACGGTGTTCGGGTCGAACACGAAACTTTCTTTCTTCCTGTACTTCGCCGCCCGGTACATCTGCCGGGCCTCCTCGCTGTGGGCGGCACTGCCGACAAGGGTGTCGGCCGGGGCTGTCCGCCCGCTCCGGGCTTGCGCCCCGCCCCCTCCGCTTTCTTGGAGATGCTTGCCGGAACTTCCAGCCCGCCCGGCTCTTTCCGCAGGATGGTTTCTGGATGCCGCGCCCCCTCCGCTTGTTCCCTGAGGATTGCCCCGGAACTCTCCCGAGGCGTCATAACGCTCTCGGGGATTCCCGTCTCCAGGAGCGCTTCCGCCCACGATGAAGACGGTGTCAGGCTCGTCCCTGTCAGCGATGATTTTTGCGACTGATGCTTTGTGGATGAACAAGGCGCTCTGGTACCCGATAATCAGGAACACGAGGGCTACCGCGCCTGTCACGAAAGATGCGGACAGCCTCCGGCCGTCCTTTTTGAAGTTTTCCATATTCGTTATTCAAATTAGTGTTCAGGTCTGTGTCAATGATTGTGTCCAGCTTGAGGTCCCGCTCCCGGCCGTGCCGGGCCTGTAGTCCAAAGGAGGCGGAGGCAGCCTTGCCGCCGCTCCGTCGTCCGGCCTGACGGCTCAGTCTTCCGGGGCGTTCTTCTTGGATTTCTTTTCGGCGGGCGCTCCTGCTACGACAATCACTATCTCCCCTTTGGGTTCGTGCTCCCTGTACCAGGAAGCGACTTCGGCGAGGCTTCCGCGACGGTGCTCCTCGTGAATCTTCGAGATTTCCCGTGCGACCGAGCAGGCACGTTCAGGCCCGAAATGCTCGGCGAACTGTTCAAGGGTCTTCACAAGCCGGTAGGGAGATTCGTAGAAGACCATTGTCCTGGTCTCCTTCTCCAGTTCGCTCAGCAGAGTCTGGCGGCCTTTCTTCACCGGAAGGAAGCCCTCGAAGCAGAATCTGTCGCAAGGCAGTCCTGAAGAGACTATCGCTGGGATGCAGGCCGTGGCTCCCGGGAGTGTCTGGACTTCAATCCCTTCGGCGGCGCAGGTCCTGGCGAGCAGGAAGCCGGGATCGGATATTCCCGGAGTGCCCGCGTCGCTTATCAGTGCGACGTTCAGACCCGCGAGAATCCTGTCCTTGATTATGCTGACACTCTGGTGCTCGTTGAACTTGTGGTGCGACTGGAGCTTTCCGCGGATGTCATACCTGTTGAGCAGGACGCTGCTTGTCCTGGTGTCTTCGGCGAGTATCAAATCGGCTTCTTTCAGGACTTTGACCGCCCTGAAAGTCATATCTTCGAGATTGCCGACCGGAGTCGGGACTATGTAGAGGATTCCTGCCATCCCGCTTGCGTCAGCTGAATTTTCTTCTGACGGCCATCATAAGCCTGTAAACCGGCTCGGAGTTGAGATCCCATTCAGGGAAGTGCTGTCTGATGTACGATACTGCCTCCTCGAAGCCGGACATCGCGTTGAAAGCTGAAATCGTCTCCTGGAAGAGCATCGGGTCCTCCCTGAACAGGACGTTGATGAAAAGCACGCGGTCGTTGAGGGAGATTGCGCTGATGACGTTCTTGACCGGGAATCCTGCCCTGTCAGTTCTCCAGGCCTGCCGCTCGGCCATTACGTCTATGACGGCCGTGTCTGCGGTTATGGAATCGACGATTGCCTTTTTGGCATTTTGCGGCCCGGCCTTTTGGGCTTCCGGCTTTTCAGGTATTTCATCGAAGAACGGAAGGTCGTCCTCCACTTCCGCCTGTACAGGTGCGGCCGCCTCGGCTGCAGGAGCGGCTTCTTCAACAGGAGCGGTCAATTCAGGCTCATCTGCAGGAAGATCCTCCACGGACGGAACATCCTCTGCATCCGGGACTGCCGGAATATCTTCTTCGGCAGGCTCTGCTAATGCCGGTTCAACTACCGGAATGTCCTCTTCGGCAGGTTCTGCGAATGCCGGTTCAACGGTCGGAATATCTTCTACTGCAGGTTCTGCGAATACCGGTTCAACGGCTGGAATGTCATCTTCCGCAGGCTCGGTGAATGCCGGTTCAACTGCCGGAATGTCTTCCAATGCAGGAGCTTCCGGCTCAGGCCCGGCTGATGGAACACTTTCTTCTTCCGGGGCAGTCCACTGAGGCTCTTCCGCCTGAACGTCCGGCTCCGGCGCCTGTACCGTTTCCTCCGGCACTGCGGCTTCGGGCTCATCGACGGTAGGAGCCTCATCGGCAACCAGGGCCTCATCGGCAACCAGGGCTTCCTCGACGGCCGGAACCTCCTCGACCGGAGCCTCCTCGGCCTTTTCCGTGACGCTCGGCTTTTCTTCGTAAATGCCGATGCCCATGTCGAAATCCGAAATGGCGATGTCAATCGGCTCCGAATTCAGTTCCTCCAAATCCTCCACCGTTTCCTCGTAAGGAACAAGGCTTTTCAACTCATTTTCAAGGGCGGAAAGCTCCGCCTTTATGTTTTCTATTCTGGACAGAAGACCGAATAACGCTTTCTCGTCGATGTTTCCCATAAATTGACTATATTTGTGAGAGTGCAAATTTCAACAAATCTAACGAAATGTTTTTAGAAAACATAAAAAATAACGGCTGCATCGAGGTAATCTGCGGCTCGATGTTCTCAGGCAAGACGGAGGAGCTCATCCGCAGAATCAGAAGAGCCAAATTCGCCAATCTCAAAATCGAGATATTCAAGCCTTCCATCGACACGAGGTATGCTGCCGACGACGTGGTTTCGCATGATTTCCACAAGATTCCCTGCCACGCCGTGAAGGACCCGAAGGAGATGCTGAAAATCGCCGATGACGTCCAGGTCGTCGGAATCGACGAAGCCCAGTTCTACGACCTTTCCCTCGTCGAAGTCGCCCAGACTCTCGCCGACAGGGGAGTGAGGGTCATCATCGCCGGTCTTGACACCGACTACCTCGGCAAGCCTTTCGGACCGATGCCTTACCTGATGGCAATCGCCGAGGAAGTGCGCAAGGTCCATGCGATCTGTGTCCGCTGCGGCAATCTCGCCAACCATTCCCACAGGCTTTCAGACAGCGAGGAGCTCGTAGTCCTCGGTGAGAAGGATGCCTACGAGCCCCTGTGTCGCGAATGCTATAACAAAGCCATTGCGGCCGAAAAGGCCAAGGCTTAGTCTTTCACCTCTTTGAGAGCCGCCCTGAGCTTTGCCTCGATTTCATCGCAGAGCTCCGGGTTGTCTTTGAGAAGCTGTTTGGTCGCCTCTCTTCCCTGTGCGAGTTTCTGGTCGTTGTAACTGAACCAGGAACCGCTCTTGACGATGACATTGTACTCGACTCCCAGATCGATCACCTCGCCGACTTTGGATATTCCCTCGCCGTAAACGATGTCGAATTCGGCCTTCTTGAAAGGAGGGGCCATCTTGTTCTTGACGACCTTGACCCTGGTCCTGTTGCCCAGCGCCTCGTCGCCGTCCTTGAGCTGGGTGACCCTGCGGACGTCAATCCTGACGGAAGCATAGAACTTCAGGGCGTTTCCTCCGGTGGTCGTCTCCGGATTGCCGAACATCACCCCGATTTTCTCGCGCAGCTGGTTGATGAATATGCAGCAGGTGTTCGTCTTCGAAATGTTGGCGGTGAGTTTCCTGAGCGCCTGGCTCATGAGTCTTGCCTGGAGTCCCACCTTGTTGTCGCCCATCTCCCCTTCGATTTCGGCCTTCGGAGTAAGCGCAGCCACCGAATCTATCACGACGATGTCAACGGCGCCTGAGCGGATGAGATTGTCCGCGATTTCCAGAGCCTGCTCGCCGTTGTCAGGCTGCGAGATGAGCAGAGTCTCGAGATTGACCCCGAGAGCTTTTGCGTAAGTCCTGTCGAAAGCATGCTCCGCATCGATCATCGCGGCGATTCCGCCCTGCTTCTGGGCTTCGGCAATCGCGTGGATGGCGAGCGTGGTCTTTCCGCTGGACTCCGGTCCGTAAATCTCGATGATTCTTCCACGCGGATAACCTCCGATGCCGAGGGCGTGGTCCAGCGCAACGGAACCGCTTGGAATGACCTGAACGTCCCATTGTGGCTGATCTCCCAACTTCATGATCGTCCCTTTCCCGAAATCCTTCTCAATCTTGTCGATCGTAGCCTGCAGCGCCTTGAGTCTTGCGGCATTCGCATCTGCGGCCTTTACCTCTACCTCTTTTGCCATAATGAAATCTGATAAATGGTGATAATTGCTGTTTTGTTGTCAACTTCGGACAAAGATATTCAAATAACCTGACAATCGGCATTCAAGAAGGTAAATTTTTCTTTATTTTTGCACAAAAGTTTAAGGTATCGTATATGCGTGGGACTCTGCTCGGGAAAACCCCTTCTGAACTGAAGGATGCCGCACTCAAGGTGGGGCTTCCGGCTTATGCCGGGAAGCAGCTTGCACAGTGGATTTACGGCCGGAGAGTGAAGAGCATCGACCAGATGACGAACATCTCCAAGGCCGGCAGGGAGAAACTCAAGGAAGAATATGACCTCGGAGTCGTCCTCCCTTCTGCCTGCCGGGAGTCTTCCGACGGCACCAGAAAGTATCTCTTCCCGGTCGGGGACGGCAATGCCGTTGAGGCCGTGATGATTCCGGACGACGACCGGAGGACCCTGTGCGTCTCCTCACAGGCCGGCTGCCGGATGGGCTGCAAGTTCTGCATGACGGGGCGGCAGGGCTTCCACGGGAACCTTTCCGTCTCACAGATTCTTTCCCAGTTCATCGCCGTTGACGAGTCCCAGGACCTGACCAACGCGGTATTTATGGGGATGGGCGAGCCTCTGGACAATTTCGACAATGTGATGAAGGCCGTCGAAGTCCTGACAGCCGACTGGGGTTTCGGCTGGAGCCCGAAGAGAATCACCCTCTCCACCATCGGCGTACTGCCGGCCCTGAAGAAGTATCTCGACGGATGCCGCTGCCACATCGCGGTCAGTCTCCACAATCCTTTCGGAGAGGAGCGCGCCCTGATGATGCCTGTCCAGAAGGCCTGGGACATCAGGGAAGTGGTGGAACTCCTCCGCCAGTACGATTTCACGGGGCAGCGCAGGGTGAGTTTTGAATATACGATGTTCAGGGGCCTGAATGACGACAAACGCCACGCCGACGCCCTTGTCCGTCTGCTCAGGGGACTGGAATGCAGGGTGAACCTGATCCGCTTCCACAAGATTCCCGACGCCCCCTACGATTCCACCCCTACGGTCCTGATGGAGAATTTCAGGGACAGGATTTCCAATCAGGGGATAACCTGCACGATAAGGGCCTCAAGGGGAGAGGACATCCTTGCCGCCTGCGGAATGCTTGCAGGAGAACATCGGAGCAAACAGTGAACTGACTTTAAGACTGACTTTAAGAATATGAAAAACTGTATCAGAAGAACAACGGCATTGACGGCACTGCTCGCCCTGCTCTGCCTTGCACCTGCGCCGCCGGCTTCCGCCCAGCAGGACAAGACCGATCAGCAGCGGGAGGAAGAGGACCTGCGGGTCGAGAAGATACGTGCCAGGCTGGACAATGTCCGGAAGACCAGAAAGCGCCCTACAGTCGCCCTCGTCCTGAGCGGAGGAGGAGCCAAAGGCGCGGCCCACGTGGGAGTCATCAGTTACCTCGATTCGCTCGGAATCCCGGTCGATGTGGTCCTCGGAACCAGTATGGGAGGACTCGTGGGCGGCATCTATGCTTTGGGACACACTCCCCAGCAGCTGGATTCCATAATCCGCAGCATCAACTGGGACATGGCCTTGAGCGACAAGGTCCCGAGAGAGTACCTGTCATATTCAAAACTCAAGTACAAGAACACTTATGTCCTTTCCTTCCCTTTCTACTACCAGACCGATGAGTTCCGGCAGCAGGTGGAGGACCAGATGCAGTATCCCCGCAGGAGCGAGGACCTGCATTTCGGAGCGGACGGGGCGGATGAAGTGGACGCGTCGAGGATGGTGAAGGAGAACATCCTCGGAAGCCTTCCTTCCGGAATGGCCTACGGCCAGAATGTCAACAACATATTCAGTTCCCTGACCGTCGGCTATCAGGACGACTGCGATTTCTACGACCTTCCGATTCCTTTCATCTGCGTGGCGACCGACCTCGTGAGCGGCACCGCGAAAGTCTGGACCGAGGGGAAGATCAACACCGCGCTCCGTTCCACGATGTCGATTCCGGGGCTTTTCACTCCTGTCAAGGCCGACGGAATGGTCCTGGTTGACGGCGGAATGCGGAACAACTACCCAACGGACATCGCCAGGAAGATAGGCGCGGACATCATCATCGGAGTAAGCCTGAATTCCGGCTACCGGGGCTACGGGGAAATCAACAACCTCGGGGACATCATCGATGCGGGAATCGACCTGATGGGCAGGGATTCCTTCAGGACCAACGTGGACATCCCTGACATCTCCATCAAACCGGACCTCCACGAGTATTCGATGATGAGTTTCGACACCAAGAGCATCAGCATCATCATAGACAGGGGCTATCAGGCCGCCAGGGCCGTGGCTCCGCAGCTGGATTCCCTGAAACGGCTTCTCGGAAGCGACACGACTGTCCTCAGCTCCCGTCCGGCGGCCGACATCGGTTCCAGGCCCGTGATGGTTTCGGGAGTCGAAATCAAGGGCGTTTCCGACGAGGAGAGCCTCTACCTTATGAACCGCCTCAAGGTCAAGGCTGGAACGATGATGGGCAACTCCGAAATCGAGGACGCCGTCGCCACCATCTTCGGAACGGATTCCTTCGACTATGTCAATTACGAACTGACCGGCACGGAAGAGCCTTACCGCCTTGTGTTCAACTGCAAGAAAGGCCCTATCAACAATGTGGGCTTCGGAGCGCGTTTCGACACCGAAGAAATCGTGGCCGTCCTTCTGAACATCGGCATCGGAGTCCAGAAGATCCGGGGCTCATCCTTCGACTTCACGGGGAAGATAGGCGCCAACCCTTATGTCCTGGCGGAGTATTCCTACTGTATGTCAAACGGCTTGTCCGTCAATCTCGGTACGAGCTACAGATTCGTTGACCGCAGCAAATTCAATCTTGGCTTCAACAAGTTCACCCTGAATGTGTCGGACTGGAGAGGGGAACTCTACCTTTCGAACATACAGTGGTCGGAGTTCTACCTGAAGACCGGAATCAGGGCCGACCGCTACAACCTCGGTTCCATCTTCTCGGAATCCTTCATCGGGGAATATGACGAGGCCCAGAAGCACAACGGCTACCTCTCGGCCTTCCTGGATGCCAGGAACGACTGCCTCGACAATCCTTACGTCCCTTCCAGCGGACACTCCGTCGGCCTGTCCTACCAACTTGTCTTCGGCTCATCCCCGTCCCACATCAAGGACGTACACGCCCTGACCTTCGATGCGAAGAAGGTCTTCGGCGAGGGCACTTTCTCCTTCATACCTTCGTTGAACCTGCGCTTCCTGATTGGCGAGGACGTGCCGCTGATATATTCAAACTACATCGGAGGTACGATGAACGGAAGGTACATGGACCAGCAGATCGCCTTCTACGGAATCGACAATGTCGCGATGATGCGCAAGGACATGGCGGTCCTGCGCGCGGACTTCCGGCTGAGGCTGAGCCAGAACAACTACATCTCCGCCATCGCCAACTATGCCGCTTCCGCCAACACCCTGGCCGACTTCGGGGATTTCAAGAACTCCGTCTCCTCGGTGTACGGGGCTGCTCTCAAATATACCTACAACTCCATCATCGGCCCGATCTGCGCGGACATCCACTGGTCCACCCAGTCCAACAAGGTGGGAGTGTTCTTCAGCATCGGTTTCGACTTCTGAATTGTCATGTCTGAATATTCAAAAGTGCTTTCCCGCCTGCAGATGCAGTGTTCCAGAAGGGAATATTGCAGCCGTGACATCCTGCAGAAGGCCGCAAAGGCCCTGGATGGCGACACGGATGCGGCGGAACGTATCCTCGAGGAACTCAGGAAGGAGCGTTTCGTGGATGACCTCCGCTACGCCGCAGCATTCGCGAGGGAGAAGTCCCGGCTGACAGGCTGGGGCCCGGTGAAGATTTCCTACGCCCTTGCGGCCAAGGGCATAGACAAGGCGACGGTGCGCGCGGCGCTTGGGGAAATAGACGGGGGAGAGGCCTCCCGCAGGATGCGCTCGGTGCTCGAGGCGAAGTGGAAAGTCCTTCGCGACGACCCGCAGGGCAAGTTCAAGCTCCTGAAGTTCGGACTGTCGAGGGGGTATGAATATGAAGACCTCGCCCCGGCGGTCGAAACGCTGCTGAAATCCGCTGCGGATTCCGTTGCGTCTGAAGAGTGATTTTTCTAAATTTGCAAGCGTTTTTGAACAGTCGGGAACAGAATACATCATAATAAACAGTATGGCAGCAATCACAAAAACAGACTTCAACCTTCCCGGTCAGGTAGGGAAATATGTCGGAAAGGTTCGTGACGTGTACGACATCGACGGGAAATATCTCGTGATGGTAGTTTCTGACAGAATCTCGGCATTCGACGTCGTGCTTCCCGCCGGAATCCCTTTCAAGGGGCAGGTGCTCAACCTGATTGCATCCAAGTTCCTGGATGCGACTACCGACATTCTCCCCAACTGGAAAATTGCGGTTCCGGACCCGGCCGTGACCATAGGCCACAAATGCGAGCCTTTCAAGGTGGAAATGGTTATCAGAGGCTACCTTGCAGGCCACGCCTGGAGGGAATACAAGGCCGGCAGGAGAACTCTCTGCGGAGTCACTCTTCCTGACGGGATGGTGGAGAACCAGAAACTGCCGGAGCCTGTCATCACTCCGACCTCCAAGGCTGCGGAAGGCCACGACGAGGACATCTCCAAAGAGGAAATCATCTCAAGCGGCCTCGTAGGCAGGGAGGATTACGAAAAGCTCGAGGAATATACCAGGGCCATCTTCCGGCGCGGTACCGAGATTGCCGCCGAACAGGGTCTCATCCTTGTCGATACCAAATACGAGTTCGGCAAGAAGGACGGCCGGATCTACCTTATGGATGAAGTCCACACTCCGGACTCTTCGAGGTACTTCTATGCCGAGGGCTACGAGGAGAGGCTTGCGAAGGGGGAGCGCCAAAAGCAGCTCTCGAAGGAGTTTGTCCGTGAATGGCTGATGGCCAACGGCTTCCAGGGACAGGAAGGACAGCAGGTGCCTCCGATGACCGAAGAGGTGGTGGCCGGCATCACCGACCGCTACATCGAACTCTTCGAGCACATCACGGGAGACAAGTTCAACAGGACCGAATATTCAGCTTCCGCGATGGAGGAACGCATTCGGGAATGTCTGAAGAGCCTGTAGGCGCTTTCGGACAAGACAGTCATTCGGACAGTCTGAGACGGAATTTGAGGCTGCGGCTTCCGTCGGGGAACAGTTTCGACTCTTCCTCGCGGAAGCCCAGTTTGCGATAGACATCCCCGTCCGACCAGGCTGCGTCGGCATAGCTCATCACGTCGTCCGGATGGACTTCGTCGATGAAGGCCTTGAGCATCTTCCCCATTCCGCCGTTGATTCCGGTTCCCCGCAGCGAAGCGTACCTCACCCATTCGCAGGAGCGGACGGTTGCGCCGTCCTTCGTCCATTTCCGTGCCGAGGAGAAACCGGCCACTGCCACCAGCGTCCCGACCGGAAAACCGTCCCGGCCGGCCCTGGAGACAAAGAGGCCGTAGAGATAGCGGCATCTGGTGTCCCCGAGCCTGTGGTTTTCCCTGAGGAAAGCCCCGGCAGTTTCCCGGGAAATCCTCCGGACAACACAATTTCTTGCGAATATTCTGGTAAGACCGTCCATCTGACTTGAACAAACAGCAGCGAAAATAGCAAAATTAACCCTATCTTTAACGTGAATTGGCAATTTCAAAAGGAAAACTTCAAAACAGAACCGAATATGAAGAAGATTTTGACAGCACTCATCGCCGCATTCCTCCTCGCCGGGAGCCCTGCTTCCGCACAGGAGGCTCCCGCCTTCAAGGTGGCTTCGATTTTCTCCGACCACATGGTCTTCCAGCGCGACACCCTCGCTCCGGTCTGGGGCTGGGCCGCTCCTGGTACCAAAGTGACGGTCATCCCGTCCTGGGACAAGAAGAAATACGTCGCGGCGGCTGATTCCGAAGGCCGTTGGGAAGTCGCCGTGCAGACCCCGGGAGCCGGCGGGCCATATTCAGTGAAAATCACCTCCCCGGCAGGCGGCGCCCTGCTCGAGGATGTGCTCTGCGGTGAGGTCTGGCTCTGCTCCGGACAATCGAATATGGAACTTCCGGTCTATGGAGCCACTTCGCAGCCTGTGGCTGGTGGAGTCGAGGCGATTCTTTCTGCGCCTTCCTATGTGGACCGGATCCGTGTGCTCAACATCAAGGCCGACAAGAAGAACGAGCCGCAGCAGGACATCGACAACCGTTGGGAACTTCCTGACGGACCTGTGACGGCGCGGACCTCCGCAGTCGCATATTTCTTCGCAAAACAGCTCACCGAGAGTCTCGGAGTCCCTGTCGGAATCATCTGCAATGCCTGGGGAGGCTGTCTCATCGAGCCGTGGATGACCCGCGAATATATCGACGAGGCCGTGAAGGGGAAGATTTCCGACAGCGACTATCAGACCATACTCGACAGGCGTGACGACCCTTCGATGCCGCCGATTCAGATGGAGTCGATGTACAATTCCAGAATGTATCCGATCAAGGGATTCGCTCTCAAAGGCTTCCTCTGGTACCAGGGCTGCGGCAATATGTACAATTTCACCTTCTATGACAAACTGCAGCAGCAGATGGTGCGCTGCTGGAGGGATATGTGGGGCGACACCGGCGACAGGATGCCTTTCTATTTCGTTTCCATCGCTCCTTTCAACTATTCCGACCCCGCCGACCCTGCCAGGGCATATTTCGTCGAGAACCAGCTCAGTTCCCTCGACCTGATTCCGAATTCCGGAGCCGCAGTCACAGAGACCCTCGGGGAGGGCACCTGCATCCATCCGGCCAGGAAACAGGAGGTCGCAAGGCAGCTGTCCCTGCTTGCGCTCGAGCGTACATATTCAGTGAACACCGGCCTCGGCTGCGGCTTCCCGTACCCCGAGAGCGTGATTTTCCCTGCAGGCTCAACGGTCGAGGAAGGGGAGATCCGCCAGTCCGGTTTCACCGTGAAACTCTCGAAATCGGCCGAAGCTGAAGCTACGATCACCGTCGTCTTCGCAAATGCGGCTTCAGGTCTGGGAGGTTTTTCCGACCAGCTCAAAAACGAGGGGGCGCCGGTACACGGCTTCGAGGTGGCCGGTCCGGACGGGGTTTTCCACCCGGTCGAAGCCAGGGCCCTCTACAACAAAGCCAGCATCGACTGCTCCGGAATAGAGAATCCGGTGGCCTTGAGGTACGGTTTCAGAAACTGTTCGGATGCGGATCTGGTGTGCGTGATGGGCGCTCCTGTCCCTTCCTTCAGGACGGACAGCTGGTAGAGGTGGCTATCGCCTGAGGAACTTCTTCATTGCCTTGTAGGCGGCGCACATATGGCGCGGGAAGAGGCTCAGGACCAGCCCTTCGATACGATATTTCAAAACTACGGAACGGCGGAGATGCTTCAGGTATCTCCGCTGCCGGTATGCGCAGCTGTCCAGCTCTTTCCGGTCCTCAGCGGAGTATGTGAGAGAATTCCTGAGAGCGTTGCTGAAATTGGAGCTGATGAGGTTGTCGAAGCCCCGGCGGTACTCTCGGCTGAGATCGGCGGAA
The DNA here is from genome assembly GCA_051878295.1 of Candidatus Cryptobacteroides sp. GTDB lineage: Bacteria > Bacteroidota > Bacteroidia > Bacteroidales > UBA932 > Cryptobacteroides. The sequence goes on along the minus strand of JBJEJV010000013.1, from coordinate 92,924 downwards.
AATGCGCTGAGGGAAGGAATCACGGCGTTGAGGTAGTCCAGGGAACGTTTCGGGTTGTAGGACCGGGTGATCGACCCCTCGGTCTGCCGGACGTAGTACAGGCATTCGTCCAGCGCCCCAACCCTTTCGGCAAGATAGTAGGCGCGGGGAGAAAATTCGGCGTCCTCGTGGTATATTCCTTCCACAAAGGAAAGAGCGTTGTCCGTCAGGAAATCTTTTCTGAATATGGAGAAAGGCGCGCAGACCTGCATCCTGCCTTCGTCCACGAGCGTCCGCCCGGCCCTGGCCCCGCAGTCCCCGATGGAGAACCTGCGCTGCGTGCCTTTGTCCGACACGTTCGCCGCGCTGATCCTGAGGATGTCGAGTTCCTGCTTCTCCGCGAGTCCGAGAATCCTTCCGAGGCAGTTCTCCTCAATCCAGTCGTCGCCGTCGATGAACCAGACATAGCGTCCCCGGGCATTTTTCAAGCCCAGGTTCCTGGCGGCTGAAAGGCCGGAATGTTCTTGCTTCAACAGCCTCAGGCAGGGATGCGTGGCCGCGATTTTGCCGGCTGTCAAGGCGCTTGCGTCGGGGGAGCTGTCATCGACGGCGAGGATTTCATAGTCATCTTCGGGAATGTCCTGTGCCAGACAGGTGCGCAGGCACCGGTCGAGATAGGCTTCGACTTTGTACATCGGTATGACCAGGGATATTCTCTTCATCGCTACGCCGTTCCTGACTGCCGCTGATTTTCTGCAAAGATAGCAAGAAAGACTTTTCCTTGACAAAGAATGGCCGCCATATTTTCATATTCGTTTTCCGCAAGCCGCAAGTGCCGGGCATCCGTCGGCTTTCCCTGCCTTGCGCGCGAGCCCCGCCGTCACGGGTATTGCCCACGCTGACATATTCCTGACTCCCTGCCGGCCTCCGGACAAGCCTGTCCCGCTCTTTCGAAACCATTTTTTTATATCTTTGCATCAGGCCATCGCTTGTCCTTCATTCCGGCTGCCGTTCCCGGCCTTTCCCGGGGGCGGATTGCGGTTGAAGACATAAGGGCCGGATAATACAGTGTACCGAAATGATCGTTCCGTCCGTTTCCGTCATCATACCTGTTTACAAGGTTGAAAACTACATCGAACGCTGCTGCAGAAGCCTTTTCTCCCAGACGCTCGAAAGCATCGAGTACATATTCGTGGATGACTGCAGTCCCGACAGTTCCGTCGATGTCCTGAAAGCCACTTTGGAGGACTATCCTTCCAGGCGGGAGCAGGTCCGTCTGCTTCGCACCGCCCGCAATTCGGGCCAGGCCGCTGTCCGCAGGCTCGGAATGGAGGCCGCGACGGGAGAATATGTGATCCACTGCGACAGCGATGACTGGGCGGAGACTTCGATGTACGGGAAGCTGTATTCAAAAGCGAAGGAGGAGGATGCCGACATCGTGCTCTGTGACATGTTCAGGAGCGACGGCGCTTCGGATAAATTCTTCGGCTCGGGCTTCGCGGGGGAGGCGCTATTCAAGCGGGACGTCGTCGCAAAGCGGGTTTTCCCGGCACTCTGGAACAAGCTGGTGCGCCGGAGCCTTTTCGACCGGGAACATTTCACCTTCCCGACCGGGAATCTCGGCGAAGACTATGCGATTACTGCGCAGGCCGCCGTCCGCTGCGGAAAAGTCTCCTTCGTCAATGAAGCTCTCTACCACTATTTCACCAACCCTTCGTCAATTACCAAAGACACCGGCCGGGACAATGTCGTCAGCAAGTACCTCACTTCGCTGGGTAACATCAGGCTGGTCGAGGAAGTCTTCTCAAGGGCGGGACTGCTTTCTGAATATGCCGCCTGCATCGAGGCCGCAAAACTCTCCGACCGCTTCTACATCCTCAGGAATTATCTCGGACAGGACGATGTCCGCCGGGTCTGGAAGACCTCGCTCCCCGAGCTTGCCGGCTCCTCTTGGCTGCTGAACCGCGAGGCCCAGCCGAAGGCGAGGCTGATGTCCCTTCTGGTCGATCTCGGCCTTTACCGTTGAGGCCCCCGCGTCCTGCACCCCGGCATATTCACAGACTTTCCGGCAAAAATTGCCGGAAAACTGCGCAGTATCTGTCAATCAAGAGCTTTCAGCCTTTGTAAGTTTGCGTAAAATACTTAATTTTGTGAGATTGTAGTCAATTTGTCATTTCTGCTCCCTTGGCACGATGATGGCAGTTGGGCTCAACGCATCCTACAGACTGACAACAATAAGGAAAATATAATGGCATTAGCAGGAATATTGAAGAAACTCTTCGGCTCCAAGGCCGACAGGGACATCAAACAGATCAAACCGATTCTTGACAAGGTCCTCGCCGCTTACGGTCCGGTCGATTCCCTTTCGGACGACGAACTCCGTTCAAGGTCTGCCGCCCTCAGGGCAAGGCTGGCTGAAATCGAGGCTCCTTTCGAGGAGAAGATAGCCAAGATCAAGGCGAAACTTGAAGAGGACATCCCCGTCTCCGAAAAGGAGGCGCTTGCAACCGAGTCGGACAAGATTGTCAAGGACGAGGACGAGGCCATAGAGAAGGCTCTCGCTGAAATCCTCCCGGAGGCCTTCGCCATAATGAAATCAACGGCGAGGCGCTTCAAGGAAAATGAGACGATCACAGTCACGGCCACCGATTTCGACCGGCTTCTCAGCGTTGACAAGGATTTCGTACACATAGAAGGCGACAAGGCCGTCTGGCAGAACCATTGGATGGCCGGAGGCAACGAGGTGACCTGGGATATGGTCCACTACGATGTACAGCTCATCGGCGGTATCGTTCTCCATCAGGGAAAGATTGCCGAGATGGCCACCGGTGAAGGAAAGACCCTCGTGGCAACCCTCCCGGTGTTCCTCAACGCCCTTGCGGGCAAGGGAGTCCACGTCGTGACCGTCAACGATTACCTCTCCAAGCGAGATTCCGAATGGATGGGCCCGCTCTATATGTTCCACGGCCTTTCAGTTGACTGCATCGACAAGCACGAGCCGAATTCCGATGCCAGGAAGAAGGCCTACAACTGCGACATCACCTTCGGTACCAACAACGAGTTCGGTTTCGACTACCTTCGTGACAATATGGCAGTCCACCTCAACGACCTGGTCCAGAGGAAGCATCATTTCGCCATCGTGGACGAGGTTGACTCCGTGCTCATCGACGATGCCCGTACCCCTCTCATCATCTCCGGTCCTGTGGCCAAGTCGCAGAACGACGACCAGTACATTACGTTCAGGCCGAATGTCGAGAGCCTTTACATGAAGCAGAGGGCCCTCGTCACCCAGGTTCTCAACGAGGCCAAGAAGGTGATCGCCTCCGGCAACACAGAGGAAGGCGGAAAGCTCCTCCTGAGAGCCTACAAGGGTCTGCCAAAGTACCAGCCTCTCATCAAGTTCCTTTCCGAGACGGGTATGAAGCAGCTGCTGCAGAAGGCAGAGAACTTCTATATGCAGGACAACGAACGCGAGATGCACATCGTCACCGACGAACTCTACTTCGTGATCAACGAGCAGCAGCATTCTGTGGATCTGACTGACAAGGGCCACGAGTTCCTTGCCAACTCCGTTTCCGATTCCGATTTCTTCGTCCTGCCGGATATGGGAATGAAAATCGCCGAGATCCAGAAGGACGAATCCCTCAGCGCCGAGGCGAAGCAGGAGAAGAAGGACAAGCTGATGGAGGACTATTCCCTCAAGAGCGAGCGTGTCCACACCGTTCTCCAGCTCCTCAAGGCCTATGCGATGTTCCAGAAGGACGTCGATTACATCGTGATTGACAACAAGGTCAAGATTGTCGATGAGCAGACCGGACGTATTATGGAAGGCCGCCGCTGGAGCGACGGACTCCACCAGGCTGTCGAGGCCAAGGAAAACGTCAAAGTCGAAGCTGCCACCCAGACTTTCGCGACCATCACTCTCCAGAACTACTTCCGAATGTACCACAAGCTTTCCGGTATGACCGGTACGGCCGAGACCGAGGCAGGTGAGTTCTGGTCCATCTACAAACTTGACGTGGTCGTCATCCCTACCAACCGTCCTGTAATCAGGAATGACGAGGACGACCTCATCTACAAGACGAAGAAGGCGAAATTCAACGCAGTCATCGAACGTGTCTCCGAACTTATCAAGGAGGGACGTCCGGTTCTGGTCGGTACGACCGACGTGGAGACTTCCGAGCTTCTCAGCCGCATGCTCCGTCTCAGGGGCATCAAGCACAATGTCCTCAATGCGAAGGAGCACGCCCGCGAGGCCGAAATCGTCGCACAGGCAGGACAGTCCAGCACGGTGACCATCGCGACCAATATGGCGGGCCGCGGTACCGACATCAAGCTCTCGGACGAGGTCAAGGCCAAGGGCGGTCTTGCCATCATCGGTACGGAGCGCCACGATTCACGCCGTGTCGACCGTCAGCTCAGGGGACGTTCTGGCCGTCAGGGAGACCCGGGTTCTTCTACCTTCTATGTCTCTCTCGAAGACAAGCTCATGCGCCTCTTCGGCTCTGAAAGAATCGCCGGCATAGTTGACAAGCTCGGCGTCCAGGATGACGAAGCCCTCACCCACGGAATGCTTTCCAAGACCATTGAAAACGCCCAGAAGAAGGTGGAGGAAAACAACTTCGGCATCCGAAAGAGGCTTCTTGAATATGACGACGTCATGAACTACCAGCGCGAGGCAGTCTATGCCCGCCGCCGCAACGCACTTTCCGGCGAGAGGATTGAAATCGATGTCATGAATATGATGATAGACACCGCTTCCCTCCTTGCCGAGAAGGCCGAAGGCCTGCCATATTCAGACTTCGAGGAACTTGTGATGAGCCAGCTGTCAATCGATCTCGGATTCGACGAGGCTTTCTATACCCAGGCTTCCGCCGACAGCATTTCTTCCGCCCTCTGCAAGCATATGGACGAGGTTTACCGCAGGAGGATGACAGCGATGTCCGAGAAACTTGCTCCTTTCGTCAAACAGGTGTACGAGAACCAGGGCAGCATGTACCAGAACATCGCCATCCCGATTTCCGACGGCCGCAAGATGCTGACCCTTTCGGTCAATCTCGAGAAGGCTTACAACACGGACTGCCGCGAAGTGGCCAAGGCTCTGAGCCGTACCATCATCCTCTACCAGATTGACGAACACTGGAAGCAGCATCTCCGTGAGATGGACGATCTCAGGACCAGCGTACAGAATGCCGCTTACGAGCAGAAGGACCCTCTCGTGGTTTACAAGCTCGAGAGCTACAACCTCTTCGCATCAATGCTGGACAGCCTCAACAAAGACGTCCTCTCCTTCCTGATGAGGGCTTTCGTGCCGCTCCGTGAGGATGGCGGCGCCCGTCCGGCACAGGCTCCGCGCCGTACCGACATGAGCCAGATGCGCATGCAGCGCAATGACTTGAGCACCAACGGAGAGAGGAAGGCCAACACTCCTATCCGAGTCAGCAAGAAGATCGGACGTAACGATCCTTGCCCTTGCGGTTCCGGCAAGAAGTACAAGTACTGTCACGGCCAAGATGACCTTTAGTGAATTGTAAATTTGAAATCAGAAACAATAATCGAATAATGAGCGCGAATTATCAGAAGCCCGAGGAAGTCCAGGGCGTAAACGATGTCAGCAGGATTTCTGCCGGCTCGACTGTAAAGGGAGAGATTTCTTCTCCATACAATGTGAGAATTGACGGCAACTTCGAGGGCAGGGTAGTATCCCAGTCCAAAGTCGTTGTCGGTGAAAAGGCCATCATCAAAGGAGACATCATCTGCAACAATGCCGATCTTTGGGGCACTGTCCAGGGTGACCTTTATGTCAAGGACACTCTTGCCCTCAAGGAGACCTGTGTGCTCGAGGGCGATCTCCACATCAGGAGACTGGCTGTGGAACTTGACGCACGCTTCAACGGCAACTGCAAGATGATTTCAGAGGAAGAATTCACTCAGCTTACATCCGGCGACCAGCCTTCAATGTATGCTGTCGAGGATGAAACATCGGAGGAGGACACTTTCACCGTCCCTTCATCTTCCGCTACCTCCCCGTTTGCAGTTCCGGCCGAGAACGATATCCCTGAGGCTTAGAGGGGCTTACAGCTTGAGCATCCGCTTCCGGATGACCGGTGTGAGGAACTCCGCATACCTCATCATCCCGAGGTCAGTGAAATGAATACCGTCGACAAACGCTTCGCCGTCTGTCCCGACGGTATTCCTGTTTGTAATGTGGTATATTCGTTTTTCTCCGCTGCTCTTCAATTTCAGGAACAGCTCCTTCTGCGCTTCGTTCCTTGAATCGACATCTTCCCTGGCGGCCTCGTCGAAGTTGTAGTGGCCGAAGACAGGGTTGTCGATGAATATGACGGGAACGTCCGGATGGGCGTCCCTGATGATTCTGAAGAAGGTCTCGCCCTTTTCCCTGATCTGCTCTGGAGTGCAGTTCGGGACATTGTCGAGAATGAAAATCGCCGGATTGTCAATGGCTGCCATAACTCGCGCGACTTCATAGTCCAGCCGCCCGTTCCCGCTGAATCCGAGATTGACGGTTTCGCAGTCCAGATTCCTTGCAATGATGCCTGTGAAAGCCATACCGGGTCTGGAGCAGCACCCGCCCTGGAGGATGCTGGTCCCGTAGAATACTATCCGCCCTCCGCTTTTTGGGGAATCCACAAGAGGCGCTTCCAGAGTTGCATCCTCATCGGTTCCTATGCTTATTGACCTGATGCCGTTGTACAAAGGGAGGTACAGCATAAATTCCCTGTCCTTCCTCTGCATATTCCTGACCAGAGCTTTTTCATTTGTCGTCGAATTCCGGTAAGGTTTGGCCGTCCCGCAATATTTCCAACCCTCGTCCGTCAGGGAATAGAGGTCCAGACCGCTGACTCCGGTGTCCGCCATGTGCGGCATCGAACTGCAGGACAAGGTTTCCCACCTTACCCATATTGCCGAAGAATTGGACCTGAACCTGAGGTACAGGCCGGCCGAGTTCCGGCCCAATTCTGCCAGATCTGTTCTGACCTGCGTCGCGAGGGAGTCGGGCAGCCTTTCGTACCTGTTCTCCATCGCGTCCGATGCTTTGCCGTAAAGAGGGAGGGATGATGCGTCCCGGTATCTGACCTGCGCCTGGAGTGAAAGGCCCGCAGCGATGAGTGTCAATGCTGCCAGTGTTTTGCTGATGTCCATAATAAGATGTTCTGTCAAGACGTGATGCCATCCCTGTCCGGTCGTCAGGAATGGCATCAATTCTTGTTGGAGCGGAATGCGAGGTTCGAACTCGTGACCTTCGGCTTGGGAAGCCGACGCTCTACCAACTGAGCTAATTCCGCATATTTCTTCAAATTTAAGGTTTTTTCTGAAACTATCCAAAGAATGTTTATTCTTTATTCTTTCATCCGCTTTGTCAAAGCATGACGCGGAGGGTGCCGCCAATCTGCACGTTTCTCATATTCAGTCCTCCTTATAGTTCTCAACGCACATCGGAAGTCCTCTTCTGTGAGCATCATCTTCCCTGCCACGATTCCGCTGCGGAGAACCTACATTCCCTCATTCACAGGATTGCTAAGCGGCAGTTCCATCGGCCCGTCCGTTACTATTGCCCTGTCGTCATCCAACCAGGCGCGCCGACGGCCCTGGCATCTTGTAATTGCCTCCATCCTCATATTGTTCAGTGAATCATTGACATTCAAGAGCCTCACGGATGTTGGTAAGTGTCGGAAGCAGCCCGTAGAAACCTTCGTAGGGGACGACCATCCCTAAGGAATATATTCCCATTGTCTTGAGGTTCGTCATCGTGTTCGGCGTCTCCGCAAGAGCGTGGCGATCCTTCTCGTCGCCGGCAGCGCGATTACCTTCACCCTGGCGAACAAATCTTCCGGCGAGACCACTTCAGGCTCATCATCGAGGCTTCCGGGCCTTGGAGCAACGGTAGCACCCGCACCTATTCGAAGGCTGCCGCTTTGTGTAATACCAATTCACAAACCATCAAAACCATCGGCAATGGTTCTGGACATATACAAACTAAAACCCCTCTGAGATGCTCTCAAAGGGTTTTTGAAGTGACTCCCACAGGATTCAAACCTGTAACCTTTTGATCCGTAGTCAAATGCTCTATTCAGTTGAGCTAGGGAGCCGGTTTGCGGAAACAATCCGCTATGTGCCGATAATCTTTCGATTATTCTTCGGTCTTCTTTATGGACATCTTCTTCTCCTTGATCCTGGCCTTCTTGCCGGAGAGGTTGCGGAGGTAGAAGATTCTTGCCCTGCGGACCATACCAACCTTGTTCAGTTCGATTCCGTCAATGAATGGTGACTGGATTGGGAAGATTCTTTCAACACCGATACCGTTGGAAACCTTGCGTACGGTAAAAGTCTTTGTCTGTGGGGTGGCTCCTCTCAGCTGGATGACAACACCCTTGAATTTCTGGAGTCTTTCCTTGTCACCTTCCTTGATTCTGTAGGAAACGGTGATTGTGTCACCGGCCTTGAATGCAGGATATGAGGCTACTTTCTCGTTGGCGAAAGACTGCTCTACTAATTTGATATAATCCATTTCTTTGTTCAATTTGTGCAACGTTACCCTCTTTCAGAGGAGTTTTGTAAGAGGTTGCTTTGTTTTCGGACTGCAAATGTAGGCATTATTTCTGAAAACAACAAATTTTTCAGAAATCTTAGATGCTTTTTTGAAATGTTCACTCTTGTCCTTTATATGCCTTTCCGGCCATTTTCTCCTGCGTCATCGGTCACTTGGCCAAGGCTATGCTGCATCTTCAGCAATTGAAACTGTCTCGAAAAGTCCCTGTAGAGGCGAACACTTCAGAACAGCTTCTTAGAAAATATCTTTGATTTTGTCAAACACGGCCTTGTCTTCCCGGCTCGGGTCCGGAGTGAATGACCTGCTGCTCCGCATCTCTTCCAGCGCTTCCTTCTCGCTCCTTGACAGTTTCTTTGGAATCCACACCAGAATCTTGACATAGAGGTCTCCGTTGCCGCTTCCGTAGCCCTGGACTGCCGGGAGGCCCTTTCCGCGGAGCTTCACGACTGAACCGGACTGGGTGCCCGGGTCTATCTTGACCTTGTAGGAACCGTCAAGACACGGCACGGTGATTTCGCAGCCGAGTATGGCATCCGTCACGGAGATTGTGGTCGAGTAGAACAGGTTCTTGCCGTCCCTCTTGAGGTTGGAGTCGCCCACTTCCTCGATGAGGACGAGCAGGTCGCCGTTGGTTCCGTTGTGCGGTGCGGCATGTCCTTCGCCTCTGATTGTCAGCTGCATTCCATTCTCCACGCCGGCCGGAATCTTGACCTTGATGGTCTCTCTCCTGCGGACGAGTCCCGTGCCGCCGCAACTGTGGCAAGGATTGCTTATGACCTTGCCTTCGCCTCCGCATTGTGGGCAGGTTGAATATGAAATGGTCCTGCCGAAGAGGGAGTTGACCACCTGCTGGACCTGTCCCTGACCGTTGCAGTTCGGGCAGGTCTTGATGTCCGAGGCGTTCTTCGCGCCCTTTCCGCCGCAGTCCGGACACTGCCTGTTGCGCTCGATGGTGATTTCCTTCTCCACGCCTCTGGAGATTTCATCGAGGGTCAGCCTCACTCTCGTGCGGATGTCCCTTCCCCTGTACACTCTCTGCTGGGAGCCTCCGCGCGAAGAACCTCCGCCGAAGCCTCCGAAACCTCCGAAGTTGAAGCCCCCTCCGAAGAGGTCGTTGAGGATGTCGTTCAGGTTGCCGAAGCCGCCGCTGAAATCAGGACCGGCCTGTCCGTCCACGCCGGCGAAACCGAACTGGTCGTAACGCGATTTCTTCTGAGGGTCGCTGAGGACTGAATATGCCTCCGAAGCCTCCTTGAAATTCTCCTCGGCAGTCTTCTTCTCCTGCTCGGTCCCGTCCACCCATCTGTCGGGATGCCATTTCATGGCCGCCTTCCTGTAGGCGAGCTTTATGTCGTCCGCCGAGGCTGTCTTCGCAACCCCGAGCACCTCATAGTAGTCTCTCTTTTCTGCCATTGTCAAGGTTCGATTAAATGCCAACAACTACTTTGGCAAAGCGGATTACTTTGCCGGAAAGGGTGTATCCTGTCTGTACGACATCGAATACCAGCCCTTTCTTTTCCTCTTCTGCGACAGGGAACTGGGCTACGGCCTCGTGGATGTCGGTGTCGAACTTCTCACCCTTGGCCTTGATTTCTTCCAGCCCCTTGCTCTTGAGGTATGACATCAGTTTTGTGTAAATCAGCCCGGTGCCTTCCTTGGCCACTTCGTCGGACGAATCCTCAAGCATCTTCAGCGCGCGCTCGCAGTCGTCGAGTACGGGAAGAAGACCCTTGATGGTGTCTGCGGAAGCTGTCGAGACGAGCTCGAGCTTGGCTTCGGCAGAGTGCCTGCGGAAGTTCTCGAAATCCGCCATCAGACGGACGTAGTCATCCTTCTCCTTGGCAAGAGCGGCCTTGAGCCTGGCGATCTCCTTCTCCAGTTCCTGGACGGAAGCGGACTTCTCTCCGCCCTTGCTGTCCTTGCCGTCAGTCTCTCCGCAGCTTTCCTTTCCGGCCTCTCCGGCACATTCCGGAGCCTTTCCTGAATCTTCAGCGGATTCCTTTTCAGCGGTTTCCCCGCCCTGCTTTCCGGTTGTTTCTGTCTTTTCCTCTTCCGGAGCTGCGCACTTCTTTTCGGCTTTCTTATCGTTGTTGTTCTTGCTCATATTCCTAAAATGCTTTTATTCAATTACTTTTTTTCTGCAGATTCGCTGCATGTCCCCGAGCGGCCGCTCTCTTGCATCTTGCGGGGCTTTTGCCTCCCCGCCGGCCGCGTCAGTTCACAACAATCCGGCTGAAGTTGTCGTTGCCCCTTCAGCGGACCGCCTGACACCCTTCAAATTATCTGCCAAGCCGAAAGTTATGACAATATGTCAGTGTTGTTTACTCGGTAGTTTTTTGCTAAATTGCAGAATGATTTGACAAAAGAAACAGAAACCCGAATATTCTTAATATTATGGCAAGATTCCTTGATCCGCCGGCTCCCAAGCCGCTGCTCCCTGAAGACAAGATTGACCGTACATACAAATCGATGAGATTCAAGGTGTTCCTCGGTGCTTTCCTGGGCTATGCCGGCTACTACCTCGTCCGGAAGAATCTCTCCCTCGCTGCTCCGGGAATGATTGCCGAAGGCCTTGTGACCAAGGCGCAGATCGGTGTCGCGATGTCTGCCGTGTCAATCGCCTATGCCTTCAGCAAATTCATTATGGGCAGCGTGTCAGACCGTTCTGACGCGAGGAAGTTCCTCGTCATAGGACTGCTGCTTTCGGCTTTCACAATGATTCTTGCCGGTGTCATCCCATTCAGTCCGCAGACGACGACTCTGAATATGGTGACAATCTTCGCCCTGATGCTTGTCGTAGGCTGGCTTTCCGGTATGGGATGGCCTCCTTGCGGCAGAATCATGGCCCATTGGTTCTCGCAGAACGAAAGGAGCTTCAAGATGTCGGTGTGGAATACCTCGCACACCTTCGGAAGCGGCACCCTCGGTCTTCTGGCCACTGCCGGAATGACTGCGGTCATCGCTTTCGGAGTGCCTGCCGAGCAGAGCTGGAAGGGCGTTTTCATCCTTCCTTCCGTCGTCGCCATCGTGATTGCGGCAATATGCTGGCTGCTCCTCAGGGACACTCCGCAGTCCTGCGGACTTCCTTCGGTCAACGAGTGGCGCAACGACTATTCAGGTGTCAAGACGAAGGAGAAGGACACGGAGAAAATTCCTTTCAAGACTCTGTTCGTGGACTACATATTCAAGAACAAGCAGCTCTGGGCCGTGGCTTTCGCCAACATATTCGTTTATATGGTCCGCTACGGCATCGGCGACTGGGCTCCCACTTACCTGCAGGAGAAGGGGATAATGAGCGCCGAGGAGAGCAACCTCGCCTTCTCGATTCACAATTATGCGGGAATATTCGGAACCATCGTCTGCGGATGGATTTCATCCAGATTCTTCAAGGGACGTTGCGCTCCGCCTAACGTGATTTTTATGGGAGTGGTCCTCGTGGGCGCGCTCATCTACTGGCAGTCCGGCAATCTGGCATCCATATTCGCCAATCCTGCCTCCGCACAGAAGATTCTCATCTATGTGGCCCTGACAATCATCGGATTCTGCATCTACGGACCTGTGGCCCTCATCGGAATCCAGGCGCTCAACCTTGTGCCGAAGAACGCAGCAGGAACGGCCGCCGGTTTCGTCGGCCTGTTCGGCTATCTTTTCGGTGACGCAGTGGTTTCAAAGATTGCGATGGGCGCCGTCATCCAGAGCGCCGGCTGGGAACTGGCCCTGATGCTCTTCCCGATCGGCTGCGTCCTTGCGATGGTTCTCTGCGCACTTCCGTGGAAGAGCGAGAAGGCTCTCGCAGGGCAGAAGTGACATATTCGACCCCGGACTATGGAAGAAAAGAATTACGACAAGTATCAGAAGAACTATTCGGAATCGGAATTCTGGGCGAAACTGAAGAAGGTCGCGAGGAAGGCCGGAGTGAAGGTGGTCTATGCCGCGCTTCTGCTCTATTATGTCCTGCGCAACCCTGCGACCCCCGCCGCCGACAGGACCAAGATCATCGGTGCCCTGGGCTATTTCATCCTTCCGATAGACCTGATTCCTGACTTCCTTCCGATAGCCGGTTTCTCCGACGACCTTGCCGCCCTGACCTGGGCTCTGTACTCCGTCGCCAAAAATGTGACACCAGAGGTGAAGATAATGGCGAGGCAGAAGCTCGGGGAATGGATTCCCGACTACGATGCCGACGCGGATGGCCGCTGAACGACAGAATTGACCACATTATAATCATACACTACACTATGAAAAAAATCCTTACCTATCTGCTCTGCCTGACCGCAGTGGCCGCCTGCTCCGGCGGCGGAGACGGCATTGCCGCTCTGAAAGATGGCTTTCAGACACCTCCGCTCACCGCACGTCCGGGTGTGTACTGGTATTTTATGGACGGCAACTTCTCCAAAGAGGGAATAACCAAAGATCTGGAGGCGATGTCCGATGCCGGAATAGGCTACGTGATATTCCTTGAGGTCGGCGTGGGCATACCGCGCGGCCCCGTTGACTTTATGAGCGAGGAATGGACGGAACTGTTCCGCTTCGCCGTCAGCGAGTGCGAGAGGCTCGACATCCAGATGATTCTCGGAATAGGTCCGGGCTGGACCGGAAGCGGAGGCCCTTGGGTGAAAGGCGAACAGAGCATGCAGCATCTGGTGTCCTCCACTGCGAAAGTGAGCGGAGGCGGAAAAGTGAAAGTGCACCTGGACGTTCCCGCAGCCAATCCGCCTTTCTTCGGCGAAGGTGCGTTCACGCCTCAGATGAGGAAGGACTGGGAAGAATTCTACAGGGATGTCGCCGTACTTGCCTTCCCGACTCCGGAAGGTACGGAACAGATTGAAGGGACCCGGGAAAAGGCCCTCTACATTCGTGCCCCGTACAGCTCACAGCCGGGGGTGAAGCAGTATCTGCTGCCTGAAGGCGTGGGTGCCGACAAGGCCGCCGAATCGGCCGTCAATCCTGATGAAATTATTGACCTGACCGCGCTGATGACTCCGGAAGGGGATATCGAGTGGGATGCCCCGGCCGGCGAATGGACAGTTATGCGCTTCTCCAGCCGCAACAACGGCGCAGCAACCCGTCCTGCCCCGCTTCCGGGCGTGGGAATGGAGTGCGACAAATTCGACAAGGAGGCTCTCCGGGCACATTTCAGCAACTTCACCGACAAGCTCTTCGCAGCCGTAGGCGGCAAGTCCGATTGCTTCGGAGGCATCAAATACCTCCACATGGACAGCTGGGAGATGGGTGCGCAGAACTGGACAGCCGCTTTCCGCGAAGAGTTCCTCAAGCGCAGGGGCTATGATCCGCAGCCGTACTATCCTGTGTATTCGGGAGTCATCGTCGGCGACAGGGAAATCAGCGAGCGTTTCCTCTTCGACGTCCGCCTCACGGCCCAGGAACTTACCATCGAGAACCATTCCCTGGCTGTCAAGGAATATGCCCACAAGCACGGAGCGCTCCTTTCCATCGAGCCTTATGACATGAATCCCACCCAGGACCTTGAGCTTGCGGTTTCTGCCGATGTCCCGATGGCGGAGTTCTGGGCCAACGGCTTCGGCTTCAACACCGCATTCGGTGCGGCCGAAGGCTCTTCCGCAGCCCATCTCATCGGCTGCGACGTGGTTCCGGCCGAGGCTTTCACTTCGCATCTTGATGCCTGGCGGCAGTATCCGGGCATGCTGAAGGACCAGACCGACTGGGCTTTCGGGGCCGGAATAAGCCGCCTGATGTTCCATACCTTCCAGCACCAGTGCCTCGCCGACACTCTCCGTCCGGGAATGACGATGGGCCCTTACGGTGTGCATTGGGACAGGGGACAGACCTGGTGGCCGATGTCCGTCGGCTACCATACCTATGTCGCCAGAAGCCAGTTCCTCCTCCAGCAGGGAAGGACGGTGGCCGACATCCTCTATCTCAATCCGGAGAGCGTGCCTCACGTGTTCCGGGCTCCGGACTCCGCCTATGACGGCCCTCAGACCACGATGCCGGACCGCAAGGGCTACAATTTCGACGCCTGCCCTCCGAGCTTGCTCTACAAAGCGAAGGTCAAGGACGGGAAGGTCGTGTTCCCTTCCGGTGCAAGCTATGAAGTCGTGGTTCTTCCGGAGTGGCCTACTGCGACTCCCCAGTATCTCGAGAAGGTATATTCATTGATAAATGACGGCGCCACAGTCGTCGGCACACCTCCTGCAAGCGCCCCGGGCCTTTCCGGCTATCCGGCTTGTGACGCGGAAGTGGCTTCCTGGGTCGCCCGTATCTGGGGCGATTTCACAGAGCCGGTCCGCAAGGTCGGCAAGGGAAGCGTAATAATGAGGGAAGGCGAGTCCGACAATCTCTATCAGCCTTACGGGGAGACAGCTTCGCTGCTCGCTTCGATGGGCGTGGCCCCGGATTTCACCTCAAGCCCTTCCTGCATCCGCTATACCCACAGGCGTACGCCTGATGCTGAAATATATTTCCTTTCCAACCGCACGGAATCGGCCGTCAGCGCTGAGTGCACTTTCCGCGTCAGCGGCATGGTGGCGGAAATATGGGACCCGATGAGCGGCGGGACATATTCAGTCAGCTCATCAGACGACGGCGTCTGCACCACCCTCGAGCTTGGCCTGGAAGGCTTCCAGTCCTGCTTCGTCGTATTCTCGAAGGAGGGTTCGGGTGCGCCAAGGCCGTATTCTGCGCATTCTTCCGCTACTGTCCTCTGCAGCGTGGACGGCCCGTGGAGCGTCAGCTTCGATCCGGAGTGGGGAAGGGATGAGCCTCTTCAGATGGATGCCCTGTGCGACTGGACCCTCTGCGAGGATCCTCTCGTGAAGTACTATTCAGGAACCGCCCGGTACCGGACCGTATTCAATTTTGAAGGCGAAGTGCCGGAGAACTGCCGGCTGGACCTCGGGGATGTTTCGGTGATGGCCCGTGTCTGGCTCAACGGCGAGGATCTCGGAATCGTCTGGGTAGCTCCGTGGACCGTTGACATCTCCGGAGTCCTCACTCAGGGCAGCAACGAACTCTGCATCGAGGTTGTCAATCTCTGGCAGAACAGGATGGTGGGAGACCTGCGCGGAGAAGCCGGCAAGCGTCGCACCTACACCACCTGGAACCACTACAGGGCTGAAGACCCGCTGCTCAAATCCGGTCTGACAGGCCCGGTCAGGGTACTTGCCTATCAGTAGAACCATCCAAATGACATTTGCATGACAGCACTTGAGGTTTTGAAAGAATACTGGGGCTACGATGCCTTCCGCCCGATGCAGGAGGAGATCATCAATGCCGCAGCCGAGGGGAAGGATGTGCTTGCAATAATGCCTACAGGAGGCGGAAAGTCGGTCTGCTTCCAAGTCCCCGGCCTGATGGCCGACGGCCTGACAATCGTTGTCACTCCTCTTATCGCATTGATGAAGGACCAGGTCCAGAACCTTTGCGACAGGGGAGTGAAGGCGGTTGCCATACACGCCGGGATGTCCAGGCACGAAGTGGACCTGGCTCTCAACCACGCCGCCTACGGCGATGTGAAGTTCCTCTACCTTTCTCCGGAAAGGCTGGGGACGATGCTTTTCCGTTCCTATCTGGATGTCCTGAACCCGAGCTACATCGTCGTCGATGAGGCTCACTGCATCTCCCAGTGGGGCTACGATTTCCGCCCCGACTATCTCCGGATAGGCGAGCTCAGGAAGATTCTCGACGCTCCGGTCATCGCCCTGACCGCAACCGCCACTCCGATGGTTGCGGAGGACATAATGGAACGGCTGTGCTTCCGGGAGAAACTGCTCCTCAAGAGCGGTTTCGAGCGGCCGAACATAAGCTATGTGGTGCGCAGGGCGGAAGACAAGCTGGGCCAGATCATAAACATCTGCAACGGAGTCCCGGGAAGCGGGATCGTCTATGCGCGCAACCGCCGCAAATGCGAGGAACTTGCATCCCTGCTCCAGTCGCAGGGAATATCCGCGAGCTACTACCACGCCGGCCTGGGAGGACAGACCAGGTCCGAACGCCAGGCTCTATGGAAGGAGGGAGCGGTCCGCGTGATGGTCTGCACGAATGCCTTCGGAATGGGAATCGACAAGCCCGACGTGAGATTCGTCGTGCATTATGACCTCCCGGAAAGCCCGGAATCCTACTTCCAGGAAGCCGGAAGGGCCGGCAGGGACGGGCTGCGTTCCTATGCCGTCCAGCTTTGGAACGGAATAGACCTCCGGAGGACCCGGCAGGTCGAGGATGTCTCCTTCCCTCCGCTGGATTTCATCGAGGATGTTTACCAGAAGCTCCACATCTTCTACGAAATCCCCTACAATGCCGGCGAGGGCCGGATGCTGAAGTTCAAGATGGAAGATTTCTGCAGGAAATACGGCCTGCAGAGGGCCCTTGTCTTCCACGCCTTGAAATATCTCGAAAAGACGGAGCATATATCATATTCGGAAGAAGTGGACATCGCGACGAAGGTCCGTATTTCCGTGGACAGGCGCGCCCTCTACGACATCACCCTGCCCGAGCAGCAGATGGCGGACCTTCTCGACCTGCTGATGCGCAGCTACACCGCCATATTCGCATTCCTGCAGCCTGTCGATGAGGAATATCTCGCCCGCCGTCTCTCCACCACCGTCCCGCAGCTGAGGCAGCTGCTCTACAGGCTTTCGCTTGAACACGTCATTTCCTATGTGCCCGCCGACCATTCGGATGTGGTCTTCCTCCGGCACGGGCGGCTCCCGGCAGGGGATCTCGACCTGAAGCCGCAGCTCTACAGGATGCTGAAGGACAATTACCACGCAAGGGCGCAGGCGATGATTGAATATGTCTCCGAAGAGAATGAATGCCGCTCCAGATACCTTCTGCGGTATTTCGGCCAGGAAGATTCGCAGGATTGCGGCAGCTGTGACATCTGCCGGGCGAAGAAGGCCGGACCTGTTTCAGCCCGGACGGAGCTCCGCGAAAAGACCGGGCAGGCCCTCATTGAATATGTCAGGCTCCGCGAAGGACGCTACACCGTGCAGGACATCGTGGCTCGTTTCTCGAATCCTTCGGAGGAAGTCTCCCCGGACTATCTCGACATTCTCAGGTCGCTGATTGACAGCGGCATCGTGCCGCCCTACGGGGATTGAAGCCCCTATTCGATGACCAGGCCGTCGTAAGCCGGCTGCACATCCGAACGTATTCTCCTTGACCGGCATTCCTCCTTCAGATACTTCCCGAATTCCGGATGAGTCGGGAAGGTGTGGGAGAGGTGGGTCAGCCAGGTGTGTTCAGCCCCGATTCTGTCCGCAAGGGCGAGAGTCTCTTCAAGGCTGAAGTGCGAATGGTGCGGCTTGTAACTTACCGTGTTGAGAGTCAGGTGCCTGAGTCCTTTCAGTTTCTCCAGTTCGCTGTCAGCGATGCTGCTCATATCCGTGATGTAGGCGATGTCCCCGAAACGGAAGCCGAGGACGGGCAGTTTGTCGTGCAGGCCTCTGATCGGGATGACCGGGACTCCCTGCACGGAGGATCCAGCATCAGCCGGAAGCGCATTCTCGATCATATCTGAAACGCTCCGGCAGGTCGGGACCAGCGAGCCGTCCGGGAGCCTGTAGTTGTAGCCGACATCGTGCACCCAGACCAGTTCCCTCCCGTCGTTGTTCGGAGTCACGATGAAAGGCTCCTCGGTGATGACGTGAATATGCCATTCCGGGGCCCCGGGATATTTCGGGAAGGAGAAGACGTAGGGATACTCCCTTGTCAGGTCGTTGAGCACGTTCCGCTCGCAGTAGATTTCCGCAGCCCGGCGGTCAACGTAGTTCAGGGAACGGACGTCATCCAGCCCTCCTGTGTGGTCCTTGTGATTGTGCGTCAGCAGAATGGCATCCAGATGCTTCACATTTTGTGCGAGCATCTGCATCCTGAAATCAGGGCCGGCATCCACAAGGATGTTCAGCCCGTTGCACTCCACGAGTACCGAAGCCCTGAATCTCTTGTCCCTGGGGTCCGCCGATTTGCAGACCGGACAGCCGCATCCTATGATCGGCACCCCCTGTGAGGTCCCCGTTCCGAGAAAAGTGAGTCTCGCTTTGCCTGTCACTGCCATTGTCGTCTATTATATTATAATGTCTTCTATCGTGTTCACCTTCGAGGCATCGTAAGGTCTTTCAATCCTGATGTAGTTGCCTGTGTAGCCTCCCATCATTCCGTTCTTCTCGTCGGATTCCCAGAGGACGGAGGCCTGCCTTCCCCGATTCTTCAGGATGAACTCTTCGTGGAGCTCGTTGCAGAGGGCTTCCAGGAGCGCGACCCTTTCGGTCTTGACTGAATCCTTGACCTGGTCCTTCCAGCCTGCCGCCACCGTGCCCGGACGCTTTGAATATGGGAAAACGTGGATGTAGGCAGGGCGGATCCTGTCCTTGAGGAATGAATATGTCTCCCCGAACAGTTCCGGAGTCTCTCCCGGCAGCCCGGCAATGACATCTATGCCGAAGAACACATAGGGCTCGAGTGCGGAGCAGCCGCTCCGGCGGCCCGGGTCCATCGCCGAGCGGATATATTCAATCCTCTCCGCGAAAAACTCCGTGCTGTACTTCCTCCCCACTCTGGAGAGAAGCGTGTCCGACCCGCTCTGCAGGGGAATATGGAAGTGCGGCTGGAATTTCGTCCCTGAGGCTATCCAGTCGATGATTTCAGAGGTGATGAGATTCGGCTCGATTGAGGAAATCCGGTACCTTTCGATGCCTTCCACGTCGTTGAGCCTTTTGAGCAGCTCCAGGAACGATTCTCCGCTCGTCCGCCCGAAATCCCCCGTGTTCACGCCCGTGAGGACTATTTCCTTCACTCCGCTTGCCGCAATCTGCCCGGCCTGGGAGACGACCTCGGCAATCGGAATATTCCTTGAATGCCCTCTGGCGTACGGTACCGTGCAGTAGGCGCAGAAATTGTCGCAGCCGTCCTGGACTTTGAGGAAGGAACGGGTCCTCCCTTCTGTCGAGAAGGCAGAAAGGGTGTCTTTCGAGATTTCCCTGTATTCGGCGGCCATGGTGAGCTGCTTGAAACTGTCCTCCGTCCGGATGTCCTCTCCCCGGAGCAGGGCCATCGTCCTTCCGACCACTTGGGATTTTTCCTTTGCGCCGAAAACGAGGGACACTCCTTCGATACGGCCCAGCTCTTCACGTCTGAGTTCGGCATAGCAGCCGGTGACAACAATTTTCGCCTCCGGAGCCACCCTGTGCATCTTCCGGATGACGTTGCGGCATTTCTTCTCGGCTCTCTCCGTGACGGAACAGGTGTTGATGAGATAGACATCGGCCTGCTCTTCCCAGGGTACGACCTCGAGACCGTTCCCGGAGAATCCTCTTTCGTATGTTGATGTCTCGGCGTAGTTCAGTTTGCAGCCGAGGGTGAGGAATGCAATCTTCATCGTTCGCTGATGCTTTCGCTTATGAAGCTGTTCTAAATATATTCGCTCTTGTTCTTTATGCGCCTTTCCTGCAATGTCCTTCCGCTTCATCGCTCACAAGGCTACGGCCGTGCTCACTCTTGGGCAAGTGAAACTGTTTCGAAAATCCCTGTAACTGACAGCGGCAAAGATTCCAGGGCAGCTTCTAAATCTCCGTCACAAAACCGTCCGAGGACAGGGTCACCCTTGACCAGGCGCAGCTGCCATTGACCGGAGGGTTCTTTTTCGACACTCTTATCCTGATGAAAAGCAAAGAGGTGAAGCGTTCCTGCAAGGCTTTCATAATCCTGCCTGCAAGGTGCTCGAGGAGATTGGATGGGACGGCCATCTGCCCGGCCACCACATCATAGACTTCTCCGTAGTCAACCGTGTCTTCAAGCCGGTCGCTTTCCATCGCGGCGGAAAGGTCGGCCTCCGCATAGAAGTCCACGATGAAAGTGTTGCCCGAAGCGCGTTCCTCGGGCAGGCAGCCGTGGAAGGCGTGGAATTCCATTCCTTCCAGTTCAATGGAGCCTCTTTCATTCATACCTTTGAATATGTCGCTTTTCATCTTCCCGTAGGTGATTGTATGTCAGCAAGAATCAGGAATACGCAGGGACGTTTCCCTATCCTTGAGCCGCTATCCTTCCTCCACTCCCTGACGCTCCGGCTGACTATGGTCTGGTCTTCGGTCGTGAGGTCGGCCGCTGCGCAGAGCCTTGTCTGAGGCTGTAGAATCGCCAGCAGGTCGGACAGCATCTGGTCGTTGCGGTAGGGAGTCTCAATGAATATCTCGGTCTGGTTCAGCTGCGAAGACCTTTTCTCGATTTCCCTTATCGCCTTTCTCCTCTCGTCGGGTTTCGCCGGAAGGTAGCCGCAGAAGGCAAAGCTCTGTCCGTTGAGGCCCGAGGCCATCAGGGCGAGCATCAGGGATGAGGGGCCCACAAGGGGTACGACCCTGATTCCGTGACTGTGACAGAGGGCGACAAGCTGCGCGCCGGGGTCGGCGACAGCCGGAAGTCCTGCCTCGGAGATCAGGCCCACGTCGGTAGGATTGCCCTCAGCATCCGTAAACATATTCAGAAGCTCCGAGACTTCCTCCAGGGTGCTGTGTTCGTTCAGTTCCCTCAGTTCCAGTTCCTCGATGTGGCCTTTCAGGCCTGCGGAGGACAGGTATCTCCGCACCGTCCTCGCTTCCTCGACCACGTAGCGCCGTATTGACTTGAGCTTCCCGAGCACGGGTCCCGGAATCACTTCGGCCGGGTCGCTGCCGCCAAGCGGCGACGGAATCAGGTACAGTGTCCCTTGTTCTTTCATTTCGTGTCCTCCTTCATTATCCGGATGGTTTTCTTTTCCTTTTTCAGCACTTCATCCTTCCTCCTGCAGAACAGTTCCCTGAAGAACTCGATGAAACTGTCGAATTCCCTCTGGAAAGTCACGCCGACACCGTTCCTCTGGGTGTTGTCCAGATAGTTGGTGTAGTCGTCGGCCGAATGGGAGAAGAGATTGAAGCGGAAGAGTCCTTTCTTGTCGAGCTTGACTTCGATGTCCAGGTCTCCCGCCATATCCTCGCCGGTGGAATTGCGGTACTCCCTGTTGCCGAAGGCGCCGTTGACCAGGACCCTGTTGTTGAACAGCTGGGTCGAGACGGCCACGTCGAATATGTTGGTGCCCGTCTCGGTCGGCTGGTAGTTCAAGCCGAAGTCCAGCGGGATGTCCAGCTTCTGGAGTATGCTGTTGAACTGCCCCGCCATTATTTCCGCAAGGTTGGAATAAATCATCGCCGAGTTGTTGACGATGCCGGACTGCTCGTCAGGCATGAAACTGCCGGAGAGCAGAAGGGACACCATCTGCTTCTGGACCTTGTCGTCCGTGTTGAGCGCGCTCTCGACCTTGGACCTGGTGGTAGGGTCGAGGTCAGGGATGTCAACGGAGAATGACAGCTGAGGCTCCCTGAGCTTGCCGGAGATTCCGATTCCGCAGTTGACCGTCCTCCTCGATGAAACCGAGGTCGTGTCAGCTATCAGGGATGCCACAGAGGCTTTCGTGGTGTAAAGACCGGAGATGTTCAGGTCGCTGTCCATTATGTCGCCGTTGAATCTTACGGTGCTGCCGTCGGAGATGGTGAAGACCCTCTTGGCTATGTCCATCGCATTGAACTTGAACAAGCCTTCGCTGATCCTGTAGTCGCCGTTGATGGCGAACAGGTTCCGGCTCGGCCTGATGTCCATTTCCAGAAGTCCTGCGCCGCGTCCGACGAGGACATCGCCGGCGCTCCTGTCAATCTCCACGAAGGCTTCTGTACCCTGGTCGGCATTGACGCTGATTTTCAGCTGCAGGTCCGAGGACTTCTTCCGCGACTTGCGCATCTTGCTGACCATCGCCTCGTAAGGGTCGATTCTGACCGCTTCCTTTTCCCTTTCCTTGAAGGTCAGCAGCTCGTTCTTCTTGACTCCCGACCTGTTGTCCAAAGGTATGTGGATGTTTCCGTTGCCGTCGGTCCTGACGTTGATGCCCATCTGTAGGGCATTGGTCGGGCCTTTGATGTCAAGGGAACCTGTCGCGGTCACATTGCCGTAGAAATACGGATTGTCGTTCTCGCCGAGGTCGAAAGCCTCCGCCTTCTCGAGGGCAATTCTCGTGTCCATCCGGATGTTCTTCAGGTTGCCCCAGGTCAGGCCTCCGCTGACCCTTCCTTTGCCGGCGTACCTGTCCCTGACGGTCACGTTGTCGAAGCTGAGACCTTTGTCGTCAATGGAAATGTCTCCGTCGAAGTAGTAAGGGACATTGGTGTAGGCCACCTTGAGCAGGACGTCGTTGAAGCGGCAGTCGTTGCTGAACAGCTGGAGGTTCCCGTCCTTCCTGCTGAGTATCAGGTTTCCGCTGACCGAGCCTCCTAACTGGCTGAACACCCTCCCCAGGACAGGAGTGAGATAGCCCGTGTTCAGATGGTCGAGGGTGGCGTTCACAAGAAGGTCCTTGCCCAAGGCGTCGTATCTCGCGCTCATATCCAGGTTTCTCGAACCCTCCAGGTCGTTTCTCGCTGTTATGTACATAGTCCCGGAGCGGTCCATCTCGCTGCTGAGCCTCAGGGTGCCCAGCGGGCAGTGTCCGAATGACGAGCCCACTGTGGTCAGGTCCATCGTGAGTCCGGGGCTGTGCCTGACAGGCGATTGGAGTACTACGCTTCCGGTCGCCATTCCGCTTATGCCCAGATCCTTGGACGAATTGCCGTTGAGGATTCCCAGGTCGAGGTTTACCATATTCAATGACAGGGTGTCCCTGCCGTTGAAGGACACGCCTCCGGCTACCATTATGGATTGGTTTTCGCATCTTGCTGCCAGGGTGTCGAGGGATATTCCGTCCTTGTCCGTCAAGAATCTGGAGGAGGTGATGTCCCAGCGCTCCCCGTTGTAGCGGATGCTGGACGGAAGTACCTGTCCGCTGACCTTGATGTCCTTGCCCCCCTCTCCCGAGAGCAGTCCCGTGATGCTCAGCGAACCCCTGTTGTCAAGTTTGCTCCTGTTGTCGTAGGAATATCCGAAGGAGAAGCGGTTGTCGTCGGCGAAGATGGTGAAGGTGTTGTTCATCAGCTTCAGGAGCGAGGCGGAGATTTCCGTGCAGCTGGCGGCTCCGTTGAGGCTCCCGTCGGAATTGTCCATATTCAGCCTGAAGTTCTTGAGATAGTTCCTTCCGATTGCGAGCCGCGGAGACTTGAGGGACACTCTGACATCGCCTTCCTTGGTGACGCTGAGTCCGAGCCTGGTGCTGTCCGCGATGAAGAGGCCCGGCTTGATGAAGGACAGGACGTCAGTCGCGTCGTGGACTGACAGTTCGAGGTTGTAGTCATTACCATCCATTTCCACAGGCCCGCTTGCGTACAGCGCCGACAGATCCCTGCGGGTGGAGAGATTCTGGATAGCTCCCGGAAGGGAGGTGAGCGGCCTGGTGCCGATGAATGAACCGGTAAGGAAGGAGGATTCTATGTTGATTCTGTGTATTCTGTCGTTGGAGTGGGATTTGACAGTGATGTCCCCGATGTCGTGCCGGCTGAACTCGTCTTCGAGCATCAGATTCTTGACATTCATGTCTCCGATGATGTCCTTCTTGCTGACGGTCATATAGTTGGCGTCGATCTGCCCGCTGAGCCTGGAAATTTCCCTCTCGTCGAAGTGAAGGGCGTGAAGGTCGGCATAGCCAATGTTCGCGTAGAACTTGTAGAGCCCGTTCTGGGTCTTGTCGGAGAGCGTGAACAGACCCTGGAAGAGGAAGTTGAGGTTCGGGTCGGAGCAGATGATCCTGCCGTCGAAGGCATTGTCGGAAAAGATGCCCGCGCCGCGTATTTCTGAATATTCATACCCGAGAGCCGTCATCTTGTACACATAGACGGAATCGACCTCCAGGGTCATTCCCTTGCCTTTCTTCGCTGCATTGAGACTTCCTCGCAGGGTGCATTCCCCGAGTTTGTCCACTCCGGTCAGCATCCCTACGTCCAGCCGTTCGGTGTTCAGCCTTCCTTTGAAGTTGAGATGCCCCGACATCAGTCCGTTGACGGCGAGGTCGGCCGAGGCCTTGCCCTGTCCGACTGAGAGGTCGCCCCTGATCCGCATCGCATCGAGGGCCCCGGAGCCCTTGCCCTTGAACTTGACCGTCTGGCCTTCGGCGAACTTGCGGATGTCCGTCTTCATGCTCGGAGCGAAGCTTTCCAGCAGCCTTGCCGCCCCTTCAGTGGTGGCCTCCACATTCCTGGCCGTGATGTCGAAGCGGGCCGAACGCGGATTGTCCAGGCCTTTCACCGTGCCATTCAGCGAAACCTTGATTCCGCTTTCCCTTTCGGAGAGGCTCAGCTCGCCGATTTCCAGTTCGGACAGGTTTCCTTTTATGTCGGCGAGGTCCACCAGGAGGGCGGCTTTCTTTCCCTTGAAGCCGGGCAGGAACCATCCCGCAGTCCCGCAGTCGATTCTCGACCCGCTCATCTCCGCGGTCAGGACTGAATCTTTCAGGCTGACGAGCGGCAGGTTTATAAGGCTTGAACCGTCCTCGGCGCTGAATCCGGTGATTTCAGCCTGCCCCTTGCCACCCCTCAGGCTTCCGACAGACAGTTTCAATGAATATCCGCTTTTCTCCACGGCTTCGAGATTCCTGACAACTGCCTCGAATTCTCCGTCCTTCAAGGCCGCGTTCCTGACGTGCAGCGCTTTCAGAAGGATGTCCAGGTCGTTGAATGAAATGCAGCCGGCCGGACTCTCCGGAGCTTCCGGAGAACCGATGCGGCGGAATCTGACGTCCTCAAGAATCAGCCTGTCGGCCCTGAGGGGCGGCATTCCGCCTCCGCCTTTCAATCCGCCGAAGATTCTCGCGAAATTGCTGCTGTCCCCTTCGGCGACCAAAGCGACCGAAGCGTCGGCTACCGTCGCCCTGCGGATGCCCAGCCCCTCTCCTTTCAGCAGGCCTTTGAGGGAGAAGGTGGCAATCGTGGACTCCACCTTGACCACCGTGTCTGCCGCCGCTCCTGTGGCGAGCGGGGAAGGATTGCTGTCGATTATGGCAAGGCCCTTGAGAGTCAGGGCGTTGAATGGACGGAAATGGATTTTTGAGAAGACCACTTCGGCGTCCAGGTTCTTCTCCAGCGCGTTCGTGAACTGCCTGGTCACCAGAGTCTGGACCGGGGAAGTCTGCAGCAGAATCCATAAGAGGAACAGCAGTGCCGCAATCGACGCTGTCACCTTTCCCAATATCTTTATTCCGTTGCCTGCTGACACTTGTCTCCAAAATTCCGCCTACGCGGCGATACCGCCGGGTAAACCAATTCTCAAAATTACGAAAAATACTTTGAATATCCATTTGAATGTCCATTTGTGCGAAATGACCCGGAAAACCATTATCTTTGCAATCCGAAAAATCTTTGAACATCGATATGGCTGACTATATCCTCGGAATCGAGTCAAGTTGCGACGACACCTCCGCTGCAGTGATCAGGGACGCTTACCTGCTTTCCAACGTGATTGCGAGCCAGCAGGTCCACAAGGACTTCGGCGGCGTCGTGCCCGAACTGGCTTCCCGTGCCCACGAGCAGAACATAGTCCCGGTTGTGAGCACCGCCCTCGAAAGGGCCGGAATCAAGGCATCGGACCTGACAGCCATAGCTTTCACCCGCGGCCCCGGCCTTCTCGGCTCCCTCCTTGTCGGGACTTCTTTCGCCAAGGCTTTGGGCATAGCCCTGGACATACCGATTGTGATGGTGAACCATCTGCAGGGCCACATCCTGGCCGGTTTCGTCAAGCAGGAGGGCAAGGAGAACCGTCAGCCGGAGTTCCCTTATCTCTGCCTTCTCGTCTCCGGAGGCAATTCCCAGATTGTCAAGGTCAACAGCCCGCTGGATTTCGAGATTCTCGGCCAGACCATCGACGATGCCGTCGGCGAGGCCTTCGACAAATGCTCCAAGATGATGGGCCTGGGCTATCCCGGCGGTCCCGTCATCGACAGGCTTGCAAAGGAAGGCAATCCGGACCGCTTCGAGTTCAGCAAGCCCCAGATTCCCGGTCTGGATTACAGTTTCAGCGGGGTCAAGACCTCTCTCCTCTATTTCGTGCGCGACGAGATGGCCAAGGATCCTTCCTTCCTGGAGAACAACAGGGAGGACATCTGCGCCAGCTTCCAGAAAACCCTCATCGACATCCTGATGTCCAAACTCATCAAGGCTGCGAAGATGACGGGAATAAAGGACATCGCCATAGGAGGGGGAGTGGCTGCCAACAGCGGCCTGCGTTCGAGAATCGAGGCCGAAGGCAGGAAGCGCGGCTGGAACACCTTCCTTCCCGAATTGAAATTCACCACCGACAATGCGGCGATGATAGCTCTTGCCGGCTGGTTCCGCTACCGGGCGGGCGAGCGTACTCCGCTGGATGTCGCCCCGGTTTCCCGTATGGCTGATTATGACAGATGAGGGCCGCAGCCTCCGGGCCGTCCCTTTTGACCGAATATACTGAATATACCTGATACCATGATAGAATTTGAAATGACTGGCCGCGTAGGCCGTGAGCTCAGAAGCGACGATGTGAGGATTGTCGCTGCCAAGACGCTTGGCCTCAAAGGAAATGCAGTGATCAATGTAATCGATCCGACAAAGTCCTTCCAGCCGACCTTCCCGAACGCTGCGGCGACCTGTGTCATCTCAAGGCGCTCGATAGATGCCCGCAACGATGTAATCTACCGCTACCGCATCGAGGCCTACAACCACAAGTTCGAATCCTATGTGCCTTATGAAGTGCCGGAGTACAGGGATGTGGCCGATGCTGAAAGCGTGATAGTCATCGGAGCCGGCCCTGCTGGCCTTTTCGCCTCCCTGAAACTTCTCACCCTCGGGCTCAAGCCGGTCATCCTCGAGAGGGGAAAGGACGTCCGCGGGAGGAAGTTCGACATAGCGAAACTCAGCCGTGAAGGAGTCCTCAATCCCGATTCCAACTACTGCTACGGCGAGGGCGGAGCGGGAGCTTTCTCCGACGGGAAACTCTTCACCCGCTCTTCCAAGAGAGGCGACATAAGGGAAGTCCTCTACCAGTTCGTCAATTTCGGCGCCAGCCCCCAGATACTCATAGATGCCCATCCGCACATCGGCACCGACCGTCTTCCGAAAGTGGTCGAGAACATCCGCAACAGCATCGTCGCAAAGGGCGGGGAGTACCATTTTGGGACCAGGGTCACCGGCATCACCCGCGAGGAGGACGGCAGCCTGACTGTCAAGGCCCTGGACCTTGCTTCCGCCGACGGCAAGGGCACTCCGGCCGAGGTGTCATATTCAGCGAAGAAAGTCATCCTTGCCACCGGACATTCCGCCCGCGACATCTACGAGATGCTCGCTTCAGGCGGCTGCGAGCTCGAGCAGAAGGGCTTCGCGATGGGCGTGCGCGTCGAGCATCCGCAGAGCCTCATCAACGACATCCGCTACCACGGGCAGTGGGAGCCTGGCATGCCTGCCGCTGAATATACCTTCACCGAGCAGGTGGACGGAAGGGGAGTATTCTCCTTCTGCATGTGCCCGGGCGGAGTTCTCGTGCCTTCCCAGACGGAAGAAGGGACCATCGTGATGAACGGAATGTCCAACTCTGCCAGAAGCGGCAGCAAGGCCAACTCAGGCGTCGTCGTCCAGATCAATCCCGAGGACATCCCTGAAGAATATGCCTCCGCGGGGGCCTTCGCGGGGATGGACTACCAGCGCGCTGTGGAAAGGCGGCTCTGGGAATATTCCCATCTCCATTCCGACCACCCTTTTGCGGCCCCGGCCCAGAGGATGGTGGATTTCTGCGAGGGTGTCCCTTCCGAAGACCTCCCCGAGACTTCCTACAAGCCTGGCATCGTGCCGGCCCCTCTCCACGAACTCCTGCCTGAACCTGTCGCAAGAAGGCTCCAGGACGTATTCCCTCTTGTGGAGCACCACGTGATGAGAGGTTACTACACCAATGATGCTGTTCTCGTGGGAGTCGAGTCGAGGACTTCGTCGCCGATCCGCATTCCGCGCGACCCCGAAACCCGCGAATCCCTCTCCTTCCCGGGACTCCTGCCTTGCGGCGAGGGCGCCGGCTATTCAGGCGGCATAGTGTCTTCCGCCATCGACGGCATCAACAGTGCAACAGCAGCAGCGGAGAGCATATTCAATGACTCCACTGCTGCCGTATAGTCTGTCCGGAAATCCGGAAAATTATTTGCCCTGACGTCTTTCGCGGCTCTTCTTCATAAGCCTGCGGACTCTCTGCGGTTCGTCCGTGGTGATGCAGTCAACCCCGAGGTCGAGCATCGCTTCGATGTCCTCTTCGCGGTTGCAGGTCCAGCAGTTGATGCTCATTCCGTTCTCCCTTGCCATCTCGAACCACTCAGGATGCTTCTTGAACACGCTGTAGTGGTAGTCGATACCGTTGATGCCGTAGCTCTTCAGCACATCCGGGGCGATGTCTCCGCCGAGGTACTGTACGGTGAATCCAGGACAGAGGAGCGCGAGCCTCTTGCAGATGTCCAGTGAGAAGGAGATGAAGATGACCCTGTCCGGGTACAGCAGGTCGTGGCCCTTGATGGAGTTGACGACCAGGTCGGTCATATAGAGCTCGTGGGCCGTGGTTTTCTGTGCCTTGAGCTCGCAGACGAGGACGCAGCTGCTCTTCTCTCCCTGGGTGAGATATTCGTCGAGGGTAGGAATCGGCTCGCCGTTCTCCAGACGTGCCTTGGAGAATGTTGACCAGTCGTTGTTCCAGATGCTCACTCCCTTGACGGATGCGTCGTGGTGGACGATGAGCTTGAAGTCCTTGGTCATCTGGACATCGAATTCACTTCCCCAGTAGCCGTTGTCCTGGGCTGCCTTCAGGGCTGCGACGGAGTTTCTGGCGCCGCCGCCTTCTTCGCAGTTCCAGTTTCCTCTGTGAGCTGTGATCGCCACCTTCTGGGCGGATGCAGTTCCCGCAGTGAGGGCGATGATCGCCGCTGCGGCAAAAAAACTTCTGAGAGTAATCATGTTATCGCTTGCTTTGTTCTGTTTCAGTCTTCGGCAAATATAGTCACAATTATACTCATTTGCGCCAACAAATCTTCTGGGCGAATCAAAAAATGACTAAATTTGCAGCCCGGGCAGTGCAAGTCATCGCCGTAAATGGAAAACAATCAAAATCAACCACTATGATAAAAGTCAATCTTGGAGGCTGCAGCTCCTTTGTAAAAGATGCAGATTACAAACAATATGTCGAAAAGGCTTTGTGCGCCTTCGACGTGCTTCAGAGTGAAACTGGTGCAGGCAACGACTTCCTCGGATGGAAGACCCTCCCTGTGGATGTCACCGAAGAAATCATCTCAGGCTGCGAGGCAGTCCGCGATTCCTGGAAGGCGAAGGGAATCAACCTCGTCATCGTCATCGGCATCGGAGGCTCGTATCTCGGAGCCAAATGCGCCCTGGAAGCCCTCAGCCACTCTTTCGTCCGCCCTGCTGACCAGCCTCAGGTCGTATTCGCCGGAAACAACCTCTCCGAGGAGTATCTCGCCGAACTGATGGATCTCGCGAAGACGAGCAATGTCGCAGTCATAGTGATTTCCAAGTCGGGCACCACCACCGAGCCGGCTGTCGCCTTCCGCATATTCAAGGAATATGTCGAAACCGCCTACGGCAAGGCCGAGGCCTCCGAACGCATCGTCGCCATCACCGACGCCAGCAGGGGCGCCCTCAAGACCCTCTCGACCCAGGAAGGCTACAGGACCTTCGTCGTCCCTGACAATGTCGGCGGAAGATATTCAGTGCTCACCCCTGTCGGCCTTCTTCCTATCGCCGTCGCAGGATTCGACATCCGCGCCATGCTCGCCGGTGCCGCCGAGGAACGCGAAGCCCTTATGCTCAGGTCCGAGGACAACGCCGCCGTCCGCTATGCCGCTATGCGCAACCTTCTCCATCTCGAGAACGGCAAGTCAACCGAAATCCTCGTGACCTACAATCCGAAGCTCACCTTCCTCGCAGAGTGGTGGAAGCAGCTTTACGGCGAGTCAGAAGGCAAGGACCTCAAGGGAATATTCCCGGCATCGGTCGCCAACACTGCCGATCTCCATTCAATGGGCCAGTTCATCCAGGAAGGTTCGAGAATAATGTTCGAGACTGTGGTTTCTGTTGCCAGGAGCAACCGTTCGGTCGTCATCGGCTCCGACGAGCAGAACCTCGACCAGCTCAACTACCTTGCAGGCCAGCACGTCAACCACTGCAACGCCATGGCACAGCTTGGTACCAAGCTCGCCCACATCGACGGCGGAGTACCTCAGATGGAAGTCTGTATGGACAGCATCAACGAGAGTAATCTCGGAGCTATCTTCTACTTCTTCGAGTTCGCCTGCGGAATCAGCGCCTATCTCTTGGGAGTCAATCCGTTCAACCAGCCGGGCGTGGAAGCCTACAAGAAGAATATGTTCGCTCTTCTTGAAAAGCCGGGCTATGAGGAGCAGACCAAGGCCATCAAGGCAAGAATCTGATGGTTATTCCATCAGTTTCTTGTACTTGAAAGGCTTGGGGTCAACATTGCCGAGGCGGCGTTTCTTGTTCTCCTCGTACTCCTGATAGTTCCCTTCAAAGAAATAAACCTGGGAATCTCCCTCGAATGCCAGTATGTGAGTCGCGATCCTGTCCAAAAACCAGCGGTCGTGACTTACTACTACTGCACATCCCGCAAAGTTCTCGAGACCTTCCTCGAGAGCGCGGATTGTGTTGACATCCACGTCGTTGGTAGGCTCGTCCAGAAGCAGGACGTTGCCCTCGTCCTTGAGGGTGAGCGCAAGGTGGAGCCTGTTCCTTTCGCCTCCTGAAAGGACTCCGCAGAGCTTCTCCTGGTCAGCCCCGCTGAAGTTGAACCTGGACACCCAGGCCCTGGCGTTGATGTCCCTGTTGCCCAGACGCACCCATTCGGAGTTGCCGGCGATTGTCTCATAGACAGTCTTGTCCGGGTCTATGCTCCTGTGCTGCTGGTCCACATAGGCCAGTTTGACAGTTTCTCCTATCGTGATTTCACCGGAATCCGGCTTGTCTATGCCCATGATGAGACGGAACAGAGTGGTCTTGCCGGCTCCGTTCGGTCCGATGACACCCACGATGCCTGAAGGCGGAAGCACGAAGCTGAGATTCTCGAACAGAAGCTTGTCCCCGTAGGCCTTGCTGACATTGTTGAACTCGATGACCTTGTTGCCGAGGTGCGGTCCGTTGGGAATATAAATCTCCAGGTTCGCCTCCTTCTCCTTCACGTCGGAGGCAGCCATCTTCTCATAGGCTCCGATACGCGCCTTCTGCTTGGCCTGACGGGCCTTCGGGGCCATCCTGACCCATTCCAGCTCCCTCTCCAGTGTCTTGCGCCTCTTGCTCTCGGTCTTTTCCTCGAGGGCCAGTCTCTTGGTCTTCTGGTCGAGCCAGGAACTGTAGTTGCCCTTCCACGGAATACCCTCGCCCCGGTCAAGTTCCAGAATCCATCCGGCGACATTGTCAAGGAAGTAGCGGTCGTGGGTGACAGCGATAACAGTGCCCTTGTACTGCTTCAGATGGGCCTCCAGCCACTGGATGCTTTCCGTGTCAAGGTGGTTGGTAGGCTCGTCGAGAAGGAGCACGTCAGGCTGTTTGAGCAGAAGCCTGCAGAGCGCCACCCTGCGCTTCTCTCCACCCGAGAGCACCCCGACCTTCTGGTCGGCCGGAGGGCACTGGAGTGCGTCCATAGCCCGCTCCAGCTTGGAATCGATTTCCCATCCGTCACACTGCTCAATCTGTTCCGCCAGCTCGCCCTGCCGGGCAATCAAGGCGTTCATCTGCTCGTCGTCCATCGGCTCCATGAACTTCATCGAGATTTCGTTATACTCGTTGAGAATGTCCATAGTCTCCTGTACGCCTTCCTGAACCACTTCCAGTACGGTCTTCTCCGGATCCATCTGCGGCTCCTGCTCGAGATAGCCCACCGTGTAGCCGGGTGCCCAGACCACTTCGCCCTTGTAGGAGGTCTCCACTCCGGCGATGATTTTCATCAGGGTTGACTTTCCGGAACCGTTCAGACCGATGATGCCGATCTTGGCCCCGTAGAAAAAGGAGAGGTAGATGTCCTTGAGGATGACTTTGTTGTTGTGCGGCAGCGTCTTGCCGACCCCGCACATCGAGAATATGATTTTTTCGTCTGCCATATCTGATTGTCAATATATTCCTTTGTCTTTTGAATATGCTTGCGTATTATGAATATGTTTGCGTCTTATGAATATGCCGCCGTGCCGCCGTCGTCGCGGCCGCCTCGCTGCAGCTATTTCTTGCCCTGCTTCCGCACCGCCTTGGCGGCGATCCTCCGGCATATTCGTGCATCCCTCTCCGGAATGCTGTAGTCGGTGTCGAGAATCCTGCTCCGGTTGCCCTTGACGCTGATGCCGAGGGTCGGTTTGATGAGCGCCTCGAACCAGATGCAGGCCGCCAGATACCTCCCGTGCTGGTAGGAAAGGTGGAAGCCGTCACGTGTCAGGTCGTAGAGCCTGCAAGTCCGGGGCACCTTCCCCGCCGTGTTGAGCCGGCGGTTGTTCCGGGCAATCCCGACAGCAACGCCCGTCGGAATGACCGTGTGTATTCCGAAATCCTCGCAGAGCCTGTCCACGCACTCCTGAATAGCCGCCGTCATCCGCTCCTGGTCATTCCCGTATTTCGGGAAATCATTGTGGGTGGAGTTCCGGGCATAGGACCAGGTCTGGTGCCAGACTATGGTCGCCTCCGGGTTGGTGCATTCCTTCCGTATTATGGAGACCAGTTCCGGGAGCCACCTGCTGATGCTCTCGTACTCCCCGGAAAAACCGGAAGCCTGCTGGATGGTGATTATGTCCCAGGGCTCGTCCTTCAATCCGTGGACCAGAGTCTGTTCTTTCTCCACTTCCCATTTGTTCTCCGGACCGGATTTGGAGTACCTGTACTGGTTGAGGTTGCCGTAGTACTCATTGCAGTGTCTTTCGAGTGAGCATCCGCCGATGTACAGCCTCGCCACGATAACATTGTGGATCCCGGCTGCTTCGAGAAGATTCGGAAGGTACTCGGTGCCGTCGTCGGAGAAACTGTTGCCTACCGCCAGAATCCGGAGTGTGTCCGGATTTTGAGGGAGAGATGGCCCGCCGAGTGATTCCTGTGCGGAACTTGCACAGAACGAGGCAATCAAAATGACCGCCAGACAGAATACACGTTTCATATCGCTCACTTTTCCGCCAATATAATCATTTTCCCCGAAAATCTCATTACCCCGCCTCCGGTCATCCCCGCTTGGGGGCCCTCCCTTCATCCCTGCCTCGAATCCCGAGTCCGTCCGGCCCATCTCCCTGCGGTCATCATACCTCATTACGCTTTCATTAAAAAAAGTGTAAATCTTGTATGAAGATGCTTGCAGATTCAAAAAAACTCCGTATATTTGCAAACGCAATTGAGGGAAACCTCATTCCAAATGAACAATTGGTGCGGTAGTTCAGCTGGTTAGAATGCCGGCCTGTCACGCCGGAGGTCGAGGGTTCGAGTCCCTTCCGCACCGCGAAAGCCCCTGATTATCAGGGGCTTTTTTCGTATGCCGGACCCTTTGATTGCCCCGATCAGCCCGGTACACTTGTCGGGCCAAGTTCCAAAGCCAAGTCCACTCCCAAATCCCCAAGCGGGCTCAGCCGGAAAAGCTTCGGCGGCCCTTGCCCCAGGGAATCAGGCCGAGGACCAGGGCGGCAATCGCTGCCACGGCGGAGATTACGCTTTCCCACTGCAGGACAAAAGCCGAAATGAAGCCGGACCAGGA
This sequence comes from Candidatus Cryptobacteroides sp., assembly GCA_051878295.1. Lineage (GTDB taxonomy): Bacteria > Bacteroidota > Bacteroidia > Bacteroidales > UBA932 > Cryptobacteroides. The sequence continues at coordinate 58,708 of JBJEJV010000013.1, read as the reverse complement.
TGGAAGCAGCGTGGGGAGGGAAACAGGATTGAATATGAGGAACAGGATGGCCGCGACCCCCGCCGCCATTCCGCAGAGGAAGGCGGCGAGAGCTGTTTTCCTGCAATCGGCCACCCCGGCCTCGTGCAGGCGTCTGACATCCTCTATGGCATTCAGCTTCGCGTCAAGCCCGGCGAGAAAGGCCTCTTCATCCGAAGTCGCCGGTCTGTTTTTGTGGAAGAACTCCCTGAGTTCCCGCTCTGTCAAATTCATATTCATTGGAGCTTGATTTTGAGTTTAGCCCTGCCGCGGGAAAGAAGTGATTTCACCGTACCCGCAGGCAGGTCAAGAATGGAAGAGATTTCTTTGATGCTCTTGTCTTCCATATAGAAAAGAAGGATCGCCGCCTTCTCTTTGGGATTCAGCCCGGCGATTGCCTGGTAAAGAGCCTGGAATCTGAATCTGTTGTCCGCGCTGGAACTGTCGGCCTTGTTCTCGGCGCCGGAACCTTCAAGACGCTCTGCTCGGCTGTCGTATTTGCGCTTGCACCAGCTGTTGTAGGCGATCCTGAACAGCCAGGTCGAGAAACGGGACTCGCCACGGAAAGTTCCAAACGCCAGATATGCCTTCAAGCACGCATCCTGGGCGATGTCGTCCGCAGTGAAGGAGTCGCCTTCGCACAGCGAAAGCAGGAACCTTCTCAATGGCTCCTGCACTTCTTGCAGTTGGCGGATGAATTCTTCCCGGGTCATCAGCGGCGCTTTATTCCTCCCCGCTGTTCTCTTCTTCGGCGGAAATCTCAGCTGCGAACTGCTTGCGGCCGATGAAATATGCCACGAAGTACGCCACGCCCAAAAGAATGAATATGATTCCCGGAATCTGCATCCAGAGGGAGTTGTCTCCGAGTTTTCCCCGGTTCAGCAGAGCGGCGGCTGTGAGGCCGATGCCGATGCTTGCAAGGATGCATCCGGACTTGAAGTTTCCGAATATCTTTTCCTTGATTGACTTCTCCTTTTTCCCGGAGAAGATTTCAGGATCGAACTGCGCCCCGTTCTCTATGGCTTTGAGCGCAAGCTCGGTCTTCTTGTCGATGGCGTGGCGCCGTGAACAATTGACAATCCACACGATTGTGCAGGGAAGAATCAGGCAGATGGAAACCGGAAGCAGGAAACCGACTAACAGGTCTGCAAAATCGGCGGACGTCGTCAAAACGGTAAACATCAGGGTCGTGAAACAAGTGCTCATATACTGGTTTTTTTGATTGTTGAATCATAGGGTTGCATCATATAGACCTCCCGGCCGTCCGAAAGGTTGCAAAAATCCTGAAAAATGTAAAACCGTCCCCTGACTTATGCGGAGGCTTCAGAGCGTGCGGGAGCGGCGGCCGGAGAAGTAGCGGCCGGTGGACGTGCTCGTGATGGCGTTCAGCGCGGGAACCGCCCCTTTGCGGGGAGGTTTGCAGAGAGGCCTGAATATGATGTCGGCCAGCGGGTCGAACCAGCGCCCCATTGTGATCATGTTGCTGTCAACCACTCCGGGATCGGTCGCATTGACCCTCAGGTCGGGACGGGCGGCCGCCAGTTCGCGGGTGTAGCGCAGCAAGGCGAGTTTGGACTTGCCGTAGGTGCGGAGCTGTCCGAAGCGCCTGCTGTCGGGACGGAAGTCGGCCTCGGACAGACGGGATGCGAATGCGGTGACCGAAATGGTGTTCACCACGGCTGAACCGGGCTGGAGAAGGGGCAGGAGAGCCTCTGTCAAAGCCTTCGGCCCGAAGTAGTTGATTGCGAAAGTCCTTTCCCGGCCCTCGGCGGTCAGGCCGAAGTCTTTGAATTTGGCGCCGGCGTTGTTGAGAATCCCGCAGAGTTCTTCTCCCTCAAGGCTCGAGACGAAGGCGTCGATGCTCTTCTGGGAAGTGACGTCCAGAGGGGCCAGGCGCAGCCTTGCGTCGGGATATTCCTGAAGTACCTGTTCCTCGGCCTTGCGGCCTTTCTCCATATTCCTGCAAGCCATTATGACTGAATATCCCCTCGCGGCGAGCCCCTTCACGACCTCGCAGCCTATGCTCCCGTTCGCGCCGGTAACTATGAACCAGCCCGAAGGTACTACAACTTGACTTTGATTTTGTCCCATATCTTCTGCTCCAGGTTGGAAGGAAGCAATTTTATCATCGGCGGAAGGTAGGCGTTCATTATGGACGGCTTCATCAGCCTGCGTCCGCGGAACAGTCCGCGCAGGGCTTTCTTGACGAGCCATTGCGGAGTGTGTATGACCCGGATTGTGACTCCGAAATTCAGGAGGCTCTTCTTCAGGCCGTACAGAGGAGTGGCCACCGCCGCCGGACAGAGGGTGGTGACTGTGACCCCGTAAGGCTTCAGCTCGAAGGAGAGCGATTCCCCGAAGCTGCGCAGGTAGGCTTTTGTCGCCGAATAAACCTGGATGCCGGGAGCCGGGATGCGGGCGGCCATCGAGGCCACCAGCAGAATCCGTCCGCTGCCTCTCTGCTTCATCCTGTCCCCGAACAGTATGCAGATCTTGGTCGGAGTGGTCACGTGGAGTCCGATCATGACCTCCGCCTTTCCCAACAGTTCGGGACTCAGTTCCTTGAAATAGAACATCCCTGCATTGTTGATCAGCACGTCCGGCATTATGGACTGGCTGTCACACCATTCGAGAAGTTCTTCGGCGGCATTCTCCGCCGCAAGATTCTGGAAATGCGGGAGCACCCTGACCCCGAACTCCTCGGCCAGAGGCCCGCAGACCTCGTCCAGCTGCTCCTGGCTGTTGCTTACTATGGCCAGGTCGTAGCCCTTTTCCGCCAGCTGGCGGGAGAACTCAAGTCCAATACCGGAACTTCCTCCGGTCACCAGCGCAATCATAATTCGGCCTCCGCTTTTGAGATTTCCTTCTTGAGGGATTCCGGCATATTCTCAACACAGTGGTGGCAGCGCATCTCCAGGGTGTACATCCTGCCGATGCAGTAGTTCGAATGCTTGCAGCCGCTGCAGGTGATTTCCCCGGACCGGAGCTTGTTGACGAAGTCGGTGTCGTGCACAAGCGCCCTCGCGACCTGGAGACCCTGGAAGCCTGCGTCGAGAACCTCCTCCATCTTGTCTTTGGAAATCAGTCCGCCGACATAGATGAGAGGCAGTTTGAGGACTTCGCGGAACTCTTTTGCGTCGTCAAGGAAATAGCCTTCCTTGTAAGGGACGGTAGGGATGAGAAGACGTCCGACCAGATGGAGGGCGGCCTTCAGCCACCAGAATTTCTTCATGTCCATATAGTGGGCGAGGGTCTTGAGCGGCATCGCTCCGCGCATCACCTCCATCGGAGCCTTGCTGACGAAACCGGCCGAGAGCACGATTGCGTGGACTCCGAGACGCTCCAGTTCCTTGGCCACCTCGAGGCATTCCGCTCTCTGCATTCCCTTCTTGAAACCGTCGTGCATGTTCATCTTGACGATTACGCCCATATCGTCGCCGGCGGCCTTCATCACCTCGGTGATCACCAGGCGCATGAAGCGCATCCTGTTGTCGAGGGAACCTCCGAACTCGTCGTGGCGGTGGTTGGTGTAAGGCGAGAGGAACTGGCTGATGAGATAGCCGTGGCCGGCGTGTATCTCCACGCAGTCGAAGCCGGCCTCGCGGGCCAGATTGACAGCATTGCCGAATGCCTTCACAAGCTCGTGGATTTCTTCCACTTTCAGGCCTCTGGCAAAAGTAGGGGAGTACATATTGAAGCAGCTGCTGGCACCGACAGGCATACATCCGCAGGTGGCCCTGTGGGTCATGTTGCCGCAATGCCCGAGCTGGATGGAAGCCTTCGCCCCCTCGGCGTGAATGGCGTCGGTGATTCTTTTCAGGTCCGGGACTATTTCTTTCCTCATCCAGAGCTGGCCGTCAAAGGAAAGCCCCGACCTGTCAACCGCAGCATAGGCGAGGGTGGTCATTCCGACACCTCCCCGGGCCACGGCCACGTGGTAGTCGTAAAGATCCTGGGAAGGGCTGTTCCCGTAAGCCATGTTCTCGAATGCCGCAGAGCGTATGACTCTGTTGCGCAATGTCACCGGACCAATCCTGACCGGTGTGAAAATCGGTGATTCTATTGCCATGATATGTTTTGTTCAATTTTGTGCTTCCATTCCGGACTGCCAGGATGCCGCAATCCGACGGCCCGCAGGGTTCTCCGCAGGGCTACCAGATGAACGGAATCATTCTCTTCACCTTCCTGCCGTCAAACTCGCCGGCGAATTCGACTTCGTACTTGTCGTGGATTCTGGCGGCTCTCGGCGCAAGGTTGGCGAATGTCCATACAGCAAAAATCACTCCTGCCCAGGACCAGGTCAGCAGCGCGAAGCCGCACCATTCCACAAATTCGCCGAAATAGTTCGCGCTGGAGACATAGCGGTAAAGTCCTTTCTTCGGAAGATAATGCCTGGTGTCTCCCGGCTTCCGGAGGCCCCTGATGATGGAGTCGGACTGGATGTTGATGAACATCCCGCCGAGGAATATGACGGTGCCGAGGATGAACTGGGGGCTCGTGAGCCATTCCGGACCATAGTGCTCCGGGGCTGAGACATAGAAGATCCACCCTCCCTGCATCACTGCGTTGAGTAGATTGAACACCACCGCCATCAGGATGATGGAAAGCGGCATCTTCCCCTTGCCGCGGATGAGGGCCGGGAATATGAAGGAGCGCTGGAAATAGTGCAGTTCGAACAGCAGGAAGAACACCAGCCGGACCACGTCGCCGCGCCTCCCCGAGAACCACCAGAGGAGGAGCATCGCGAAGAACACCGGGGACTCCATCAGAATCCAGCCCAGGGTGTTGTTCACTCCGGGGCCCCATTTCTTGTTGTAGAACTTCCCGTAGCCCGCATCAACGAAGAAGAGGGCTATGAACACAGGCACGGCTGCAACCGCCATGGCCAGCAGAAAAATGTCGAATCCGCTCATTTCAAATCATCTTGTTTTGTTTCGTCCTGTCCCGGAACATCCATCCATTCATATTCACCGCCCCAAAGGGAGAGAAACTTCAGGAACATCTCGTTGGAAAGCACCACGCTGGCCCTGTTGTCGCAGGGGTGGAAGCTGATTCTTTCGGCCTTGCGCAGGTCGGAGTCGAGGAAATACTTGACCCTGTGGCCGTTCCCGAAGAGTTCCTTCGGGTCGGCCGTGTCCCCGATACCGATGTCGTTGATGAGGCCGAAGGCGCAGACCGAGCCCGGACTCACTCCCAGGCACCTTTCCATCCTCTCGGGGCTTGCAAAGCTCAGCTTGCCCTGGCGCAGGACGTGCTCGAGGCCGTGGATGTCCAGGTTCTTGTGGCATTCGAAGCTGACCAGATAGTGCCTGTTGCCCTTGTGGTTCCTCAAGAAGAGATTCTTGCAGTGGGTCGAGTCGATGTCTTTCCAATAGGCGAGAGCCTCCTCGATCGTGAAGAGGGGAGGGTGGTAGTGTACCTGGTAGCTGATGCCGTGGGCGTCCAGCCAGGCCAGCGTCCTTTCTATCTTTTCCGAATGAACAAATGCTTCAGTCATATTCGCATACATCCCTGCAAAGATACTCGTTTCATTTGAGAAAGAACTTTAATTGAGGTATATTTGTGGAAATAATCTGTCAACATATTCATAAAAACCATTGCGCAGCATCATGAAAAAAGCACTTGCAATCATCTCGGTCGCGCTCCTTCAGCTTCCGGCTTCCGCCGGGACTCCGGGAGACGGCGGCATCAGGACAAGAATCGGCGGATTCGTCGGAGAAAGGATTGAAGCCTGTCTGGACGGAAGGGTACTGGCCCAGGACTGCAACGAGATTGTCGAACCTTTCCGCCACAAGGAGGACTCCCTGTCCTGGCAGACGGAGTTCGTGGGCAAGTGGATGCTCGGCGCGATAGACCTTTATGAATATTCCGGCAATCCGGCCCTGCTCGCAAAAATCAGCGAGGCGGCGGAAGAACTCGTAAAGACCCGGCAGGAGGACGGCTACATCGGCAACTACACCCGGGAAGCCAGGCTGCGCAGATGGGACATCTGGGGCAGGAAATACACTGCTCTCTCCCTCCTGAGGTACTACAACCTGAGCGGGGACAAGCGCTTCCTCGAGGCCGCATCCAATTCCATCGACTGCCTGATCGCCGATCTGGAGGAGAAGAATGTGGACATCAGCAAGACCGGCTTGTATTTCGGTATGGCAAGCTGTTCGGTCCTGGAGCCTGTGGTCTGGCTGTACAGGGAGACCGGCTGCAGGAAGTACCTCGATTTCGCCCTCTCCATCGTGGACGGAATCGAGCAGGAAGGTTCCTCACGCCTCGTCACGAAGGCGCTGGAGGACGTGCCGGTGTCCCGAAGGTCGGAATTTCCTGTCCATTGGTGGTCCTACGGGAACGGTATGAAGGCCTACGAGATGATGTCCTGCTATGAGGGTCTCGTGGAGCTCGGGGACGTGACCGGCAATCCGGACTACCTCCTCGCTGCCGAAAAGACGGCGGAAAGCATCATCCGCGACGAAATCAACATAGCCGGCTCGGGAGCGGCCTTCGAGTGCTGGTATATGGGCAGGGAACGCCAGACTGTGCCGACCTACCACATGATGGAGACCTGCGTCACTTTCACCTGGATGCAGTTCTGCGCCCGTCTGCTCGGCAAGACCGGCAACGCAGCCTACGCCGACCAGTTCGAGAAGACTATGTACAACGCCCTGATGGCATCCCTGAAGGGGGACGGCTCCCAGATTTCGAAATACAGTCCGCTCGAAGGCCATCGTTTCGCGGGCGAAGAACAGTGCGGCCTGCACATCAACTGCTGCAACGCCAACGGCCCGAGAGGCTTCGGACTCATCCCCCGCGTGGCGACGACAGTGGAAGGCTCGACCGTCAGCGTCAACCTCTACCTTCCTTCGGAATCATCCTTCCGCCTCGGCAAGAACCCGGTGTCAATGAATATGCAGACGTCCTATCCGGTCGAGGGCAACGCCGTCCTGACCCTGTCTCCGAAGAAGCCGGCGGTTTTCACCCTCGCCCTCAGGGTGCCTGAGTTCGCGGCGGGCAGTTTCTCCGTCAGAATCAACGGCGAGAGCCAGGACTGCGAAGCCGAAAAAGGCTATGTCCGCTTTGAACGCAAATGGCAGGAGGGCGACACGGTCGAAATCTCGATGGACATCAGGACCAGGGTGGAGACCCTGAACGGAATGCAGGCAGTGGTCCGCGGACCGCTGGTCTTCGCCAGGGACAGCCGTTTCGCCGACGGCTATGTCGATGAATCCGCAGTGATCAGCGCCGACGGGGAAGGCTGCATCGACGCAGTCCCGGTCGTGGCCTCCGATTCCTTCTGCTGGCTCGACCTGCAGGTCCCTATGGTGGTTGGAGCCAATCTTGAAGACCCTGAGGACAGCGCCGTGAAACTGGTGCATTTCTGCGATTTCGCCTCCGCCGGCAACGACTGGGACAAGAACGGCCGCTACCGGGTCTGGATTCCGAAAACGCTGCACGTGATGAGCGAACCGTACCACAAGTACTGATTCCCTGCGGCTCCTCCGCAGCCTGCTGAAGGTCTTTTGCCTGTCTTTGTTGAGGGAAGTGTATCATTTTTGTATGAAATTTGCGATATTTACTTGCCCAATTTTCATACATTTACCGATATGGAAAAGACACAATCAAAACGGATTCAGACATCCATATTGAACGCTCTGGAGAAAAAGGCGCTTGTCTATCTGGCAGAACGGCAGCCGAAATGGATGACATCTGACATATTGACCCTGACAGGGACTTTCGGCGCAATCGTGATAGGCCTGGGATACTATCTTTCCAACTATGACATAGCATTCCTCTGGCTTTCCAGTCTGGGCTTTCTCATCAATTGGTACGGGGATTCCCTTGACGGCACCCTGGCCAGGGTCAGAAAGCAGCAGAGACCCATCTACGGCTATTACCTCGACCACACGATGGACGCAGTCAACGAACTGATAATGTTCACCGGCGCAGGTCTTTCCCCTTTCTTCGACCTCAAGCTGACGCTCGTGGCCTTCGTGCTCTACCTGATGCTCTCGCTGAATGTCAGCATCAATGCCCACCTCAAGTCCGAATTCAGGCTGACCTACGCCAAGCTCGGCCCGACAGAGTTCAGGATTATCGTCATCATCATCAACACCCTCCTGTTCTTCTTCTGGGACAATCTCTGCAACACGATTGTGCCTACGGTCGTCATCTGGACCATCATCGCCATCCTGGCCCTGATGTATGTGGTTTCAGTCATTATGGACGCCAGGGGCTATGCCCTTCTCGACCCGATGCCGAAGCCGGGGACCGGTGCCGGAAACGAAGACCCGGCCGCTCCGGAGGACGGAAACAAGACAGCATAGGACAAACTGCCATGGCACTATTCGAAATAGAAGAACTTGAACAGATTTCGCCCCTTTTCCGAGGGAAGGCGGGGCACGCTTTCGCCAAGGGCTTGTTGAGGCTTCTCGGCATCGAGCGCATCCAGGAAGGCTATGACCGCAACGACTGTTACGAAGGGCCGGAATTCGCGTCGCATATTCTCGAAGAGTTCGGAGTCCGCTATACTGTCGGCGGACCGGGGCTGGGGATGCTTCCCGAAGGCCCTTTCATCACTGTCAGCAACCACCCTTACGGTAGCATCGACGGCCTGGCCCTGGTCGATGTCTTCGGACACATCAGGCCTGATTTCAAGGTGATGGTAAACAAGTTTCTGGGAAGGGTCAAGGCCCTCGAGCCATCCTTCATCAAGGTGACTCCGACAGGTACGGAAAAGAAGTCCCCGGACCTGCAGACAATGTCCGGCATCCGGGAGGCCCTGAGGCACGTCCGCGACGGCCATCCGCTGGGCCTTTTCCCGGCCGGGGCGGTCTCCGACCTGAGCCTCAAGGACAGGTGCATACGCGACCGGGAGTGGCAGGAACCTATCCTGCGCTTCATCAGGAAGGCGGGGCTGCCGGTGGTGCCGGTGAGGTTTTTTGACCGTAATTCCGACTTCTTCTACCTTCTCGGACTGATTGACTGGAGGGTCAGGGTGTTGAGACTGCCTCACGAGGTGCTGAACAAGGTAGGTCGCCAGATACGTATCGGAGTCGGCCTCCCTGTCAGTCCCGAAGAACAGGCGGCCTGCTCCACTCTCGAAGAGTTCGGGGCGCTTTTGAGAAATTCTGTATATTCGATGAGCCCTTGCGGCGAAATCCTTTAGGTTATTCAAAGGGAAAACGCTATCTTCGCGGCACAAAGATAACTTTTCCCTTGTGATGTATTCAAGAAACCTGATTGTGAGCTTCATCCTGACCGCAGTGCTGGTCTGGGGTGCGGCGGTTTCCTGTCAGTCGGACGACATCTACGATGCCGACATTCTTTCTGACATTTCCCTGTCCATGAAGTTGTTCGAGGAGGGCATCGAGTTCCCTCTGGGCGAGATCGAACCGGTCACTCCAGCCTATTTCGGACTGGAGTCCTATCCGGCTCACGATGTCTCGGCCGTCAGCGACTTTGAAATCCCTCGCGAACTTCGCACCGCCATCAAGTACGGGCCTTTCGGCATCAAGGGCAAGTTCATCAGCACCATCCCGTACACAATCACCCTGACCGTCGGCTATCTGGATGAGTCGGGCAATCTTCTGGACCTGAACACCGAGTCCGACATCATCACCATCCCGACCGGAGACAGCGAGACCGGCATCCTCATCCGGGCGCGCAGCCTGGAAACGGTCCGGGAGCTCAGTGCTTTGAGGCTCGGCTTCGTGCTGCACGCAGAAGGCGTTCCCGGTCCGGTGGGAAGGACAGACCGTATCACCGGAAGTCTTTCCGCATTCTTCCCGGAGGGGGTCAATGTCAATCCTGATGAGTAGAGTTATGAGAGAAAGTGTTCTGCGCGGCTTCCGCCGCATCCTGACCGCCCTTGCCGCAATGCTGGCAGTTTCCACAGGGCTCGGTGCCCAGACCCTCAGCCTCTGGATGCTCGACAACTATTCCTGCTCCTACCGCGTCAATCCCTCCTTCATCCCAGAAAGAGGCTTCTGCAGCCTTGCAATCGGCAACATCTCCCCAGCCGTCTCGAGCAATCTCGGAATCAGCAATCTGCTCTTCCCGACCTCGCAGGGCCTTGTGACCGGATTCCACGACAGCGTTTCCTACGACGAGTTCATAGGCCCGATGAAGAAGAACAACATCCTGGCCTTCAATCTCAACGAGAACCTTCTCGGAATCGGCTTCCGGGGAAAGCGAGGCGGCTTCACCACGATAGAGCTGAATTTGCGCTCCGACATTGACGCCAACATCCCGAGAGGCGTGTTCGCAATGTTCAAGCGCGGCGGAACGGGAACGTACGACCTCAGTTCGTCCCGTCTCAGGGCGTCTGCATATTCGGAAATAGCCCTCGGCTATTCAAAGAAGTTCGGCAGCCGTATCGCCTTCGGGGCGAGAGTCAAGGGACTCGTCGGTTTCGCGAACGCACGCCTGGATGTGAGCAGGGCGACTGCCTGTGCCACTGCCGACGCGGTCTCTCTCAAGGCGGCTGCGGAACTGATGGTCTCCGCACCCTTCCTCGAGTACAGGACCAAGGCCTCTGAATATGCCGGCGGCTCCAACAACGTCCTCGATTTCGAATCCCTAAGCTTCAACTCCTCCCGGCTTGCTCCCGGAGGCTACGGGGCGGCTCTTGACATAGGAGTGACTTTCACCCCGCTGAAGGACTTGGAAATCGGACTGGCTTTCAATGATTTGGGCCTGATCGGCTGGCAGTACGGCATCATCGGCGTGACGGAAGCGGATGTGGCTTACACAGGAGAGAAAATCAACCTGACAGGTTCGGGGGACATCATCCTTGGAGGAGAGACCGACGCGGCTCTCGATGCGCTCCGCCGCCTCACGGAAATCCGAGTTGTCAATGAGACGAGGACGGCGGTGCAGATGCTTCCGCTCAACATCAATGCCTCCTTGCGCTACCGTCTGCCGTTCTACCGGAGGCTCTCCGTCGGCGCGATGGCGTCCTTCCTCTGCCGTGGCGGGGGATGCGGCACCGCAGAGTTCCGCGGCGGTGTGACCCTCACGCCTTTCAACTGGTTCAGCCTGTCCTGCAACGGAGGTTTCTCCACCTTCGGAGCTGTCTGGGGAAGCTCGTTCAGCATCAACGCCGGGCCTCTCAACATCTGGGCCGGGTTCGACGGCTTTTCAGGAAGCGTCGCGCACTGGAGGTCGGACAACGGCAGATTCTCCCTGCCATATCCGACAGGCAGCTTTTCCCTCCGTCCTTCCCTGGGAATCATCTGGCAGTTCGGCAAGAGACATTCCGCCCTCAAAGACTGACCTTGTCGATTCTGATCCTGAAGGTTCCTGCAGGAGCCTCCACCTCCACTTCTTCCCCCTCCTTGTGACCCATAAGGGCCTTGCCGATGGGGGAGTTGCAGGAGAGTTTGCCCTGCTCCAGATTCATCTCGTGGTGGCTTACGATGGTGAAAGCCATCTTCGCACCGCTGGAGAGGTTGGTGAACTCCACCTTGCTCAGAAGCGAGATCCGGTCCTTCGGCAGGGCCTCCCGGTCGATGATTCTCGAATGCTCGAGGACCTTCTGCAGGAAGCGGATCCGGCTGATGGCCTTCCCCTGCGCCCTTCTCGCGGCTCGATATTCAAAATTCTCGCTCAGGTCGCCCTGCGCCCTGGCCTCCGAGAGTTCATCCTTGATTCTCGGGTATTCCACTTCTATGAGGTTTTTCAGTTCCGCCGCGATTTCGTCGTAGCGTTCCTTTGAAAGATATTCCATTGTCCCGGGCTGTGTTTGCTGGTAAAGGTTCTGCAAATATATGCAAAGAGAGCCGGATTTCCGGCGATTGTAAGTATATTTGCAGAATATGAGACACTTCAACCTTTCCGGAGCGGCGCTGCTTTCCGCAGTCCTCCTCCTCACATTCCAGAGTTGTGGCGTACAGGCCGGCAAGCAGGCCGAAGGCCCCGTACCGGTAACCCACATAATGGTCTGCTGCCGTTCCAACGGCGCAGGCACCGCCTTTCTCGTCAACGGGGAATGGAATCCCGGCCACGACTATTCCGACATCGGCCAGGTCCGGGACATCTTCCGGAAAATCAAGGACGCCGGAATCAATGTGGTCAGCGTCGATTTCACCAACCCGAGCATGTGGAATGTCGGCGACGTTCCCGGCGAGCCCCTGCTCTGGGACATCTTCCGCCCTATGCTCGACAACATCGTGCAGGTCTGCGGGGAGATGGATATGCAGTTCTTCCTCTTCCTGGGGAATCCGGAGGCCTGGACCTTCAAGTACTGGAACCGGATTGCCGGCATCGTCCTCGAGAATTGGGCGCAGCTGCCGGTCTATCGCAAGTACGGCTTCGGCGACGAACGCCCGATGCTCGTGATGTTCTATCCGGGCTGGGAGTTCCGCCAGCTCTGGGAGCAGACTCCGAAGGAGGAGAAGGACAATCTCGAGAAGTTCAGAATCGGCACGACCCAGGTCAACGACCCGATTCTGCCGGTGGAGACTGACGGCTGGGGCTACCGCAACTATTCTTCAAGCAGCGACGGCAAGGTCCGCTTCGTGTGCCCGAACTCGGGAGTTTCTCCGGACCAGTGGCAGCGCATCGGCGTAAAGGCCTGGCAGGAGCGTATGGAGTGGGTGATGGCTGCGTCTGAATATTCAGTCATCGGCTCCTATGACGACACCTGCGACGCCATTTTCTGGGGTATCGCCGACTGCGGCGCGAGCACGAGGGTGAAACACCACGTGAACGCTGAAACCGTGGACGACCCGTTTTTCTACTATGAGACGGTGAAACGTACTATAGCCTCCAGCAAGCATCGTCCAAAATGACGCGCCGCCGGGAAGCCGGAATCATTCAGAGAGGTCCAGCTTCATCACACGGAAGCCCTTGTCTGCCGCAGGCATCAGGGCGGGGCACTTCGCACCAGTGCTGCAGGCGATGAAGCCGCTCTTCTCGAGCACTTCGCCATATTCCTGATGGTCAAGTCGGTATGCGCTGTAGAGAGCCTTGAATATGCCGAGATTCCTGCAATGCCCGATCAGCAGTCCGAGCGCCTCAAGGCAGAGTTCCTGACTCCAGAAAGGCTTCGGAATCCAATAGCCGACCTCGGCCTCGTCGTCGGCGATGTCCAGCAGGCAGTTCGCGCCGGCTTCGTAGCCTATGCCTCCGACTATTCTCCCGCTTTCCTTTTCGACGACCGCCCAGATGGCATCCCTCGAAAGGTATCTGCGGATTATGTCCCGGCTTTCATCCTCGTTCTTGTGCGGATGCCATCCCGAATAGGTCAGCAGCTCCGAATCCTTGCTGAAGGAGTACAGTTCGGCAGCGTCGGATTCGTGCCATTTGCGCAGGAATACATTTTCCCCTTCCGGAATCAGGTGCGGCTCGATGTTGGGGACATCGATGCCTGACTTGATCAGAGTGATGAGGGCGGCGAACTGCATCGAAAGGGAATATGAGACATATTCTTCAGTGAATATTCCGGAACCCTTGTTGCAGAGTGCCGCCAGCCCGACGACATAAGGCCAGGACTGGGAGTAAAGGTATTGGGCCTGTTCCGAAGTAATGCCGCAGGTCACCTTCGTCTGTTCCAGGCACTGTTTGGCCACATTGTCCACGGCTTCGTTCCTGACTTTCGTCTCCAGGAACATGAAACAGAACAGCTTCGGCTCCAGCTTGGAGAAGCGGATGAGCCTCATTCCGAATTCCTTGAAGGCCGGGTGGAAACTGCACACGTCGGAGACGTACTGGAGGAAAATCCTCTCGACTTCCTTGCGGACATCCTCGAGAAGGTCGTCCATTGTCGAATATGTCCTGAATATGGGACTGATGGAACAGCCCAGTGCCTTGCTTATGCTGCGGGAAGAAAGAAAAGACGCGCCGTCTTTGCGGATGATATCGATGGCCACCTGGACGATTCTTTTCTTGGTGTATTGTATTTTTCTCGGCATAACCCTCAAATTGTGTCAACAATATAACACTTTATACGAAAGATAGCTATTTTTTCAGAAACTTGGCACAAATTAAAGCGTCCGCAGTCCAATGAGGCTTTCTCCCGGCTCCCTCCCTGCGTGGCGGAAGGCCCGGCTGGCCGTCCCGGCATATTCATTTCGCAATATTTTTGTAAATTTGCAGCCGCCCGTGTCTCCACCGCACGCGGAACAATCTGATTATGGAAATCATAAGCAGCGCACTCTTGGTCGCAATATATCTGCTCTGCCCTGCGGCAGTGCTCTCCCTCTGCCGCAAGTACAAATGGGCGGAGAAGATCGGCCCCATCCTGATTCTCTACGTCATCGGCATTGTCATTGGCAATCTGGGCTTCATTCCCTTCATCCCCGAACAGCTTGCCCGGCCGAAAGTCCTGCCTGTAATCCAGGATGTTTTCAGCAGCGCGATGGTGCCTCTGGCGATTCCTCTGCTGCTTTTGGGATGCACTTTCCGAAGGAGCGACACCCGTGCGAACCTCATTGCGCTTGTGACCGGAATAGCCGCTGTGGTGCTCTCGGTCGTGGCCGGCTTCCTGCTTTTCCGGGTGGGCATCGATGCAAGCTCGCCGGACAGCGCCGCCGAAATCGGAGGGATGCTCACGGGGGTCTATACTGGCGGCACAATGAATCTGGCGGCAATCAAGACCATGCTCGGAGTCAGCGACAGGACCTACATCCTCCTGAACTCCTACGATATGATAATCTCCTTCCTGTACCTCACCTTCCTGCTTTCCGTCGGCATCAGAGCCTTCCGCCGCTTCCTCCCTCCAGCCCCGGACTCAGATGACGTTCCCGAAGCTCTCCCGGCCTCTTCCGACCCGGAGCGGGCTGAAGACTGCCGTGACATCAGGCAGCACTCCCGTCCTCCGCTTTTCGGCAGGCTCTGGTGGAAACAGGCCGCGCTCCTTCTGGGTGTCACCCTCGCGGAAATCGCCGTTTCGGCCGGCATCGCCGTCCTCCTGCCCGAGGGCTGGTTCATGGCAGCCTTCATCCTCCTTCTGACCACCGCAGGCATTGCCGCCTCCTTCGTCGAGCGCCTCAGGAACATCAAGATAGCCGAAGACATCGGAATGTACTGCATCTATGTGTTCAGCATTGTTGTAGCCTCGATGGCCGACCTCTCCTCGCTCGACCTTTCGAGCAGCCTCGGCACTCTGGCCTACCTGACTTTCGTGGTCTTCGGCTCGCTCTGCATCCAGGTTTTCCTTGCGAAACTCTTCAGGATCGATGCCGACACCATCGTCGTCTGTTCGACCGCATTCATCTGCTCTCCGCCTTTCGTGCCGATGATGGCTGCGGCGATGAAGAACCGCCGGATTCTGGTCGGGGGCCTTTCAATCGGAATCATCGGCTACGCCATCGGCAACTACCTCGGTTTCCTCGTCTCCCGCCTGCTGGCTCTGCTCTGAGCCCAACGGCCCGCTTCCTGGAAGAAAGCGGCGGCTTTCCCCAAATTCCTGCGGCGGCATATTGCCATTTGTGGAAGTGTTTCTAACTTTGCGCAGAATATGTTTTCAATCCGATGAACAGGAATATGTGGTTGGTTTTCGCAATCCTTTCGGCAGTCTTCGCTGCCTGTACTTCCATATTGGCCAAAGTCGGTATTGACGGCGTGGATTCCAATCTTGCGACGGCAATCCGTACTGTCGTCGTGCTCATCCTCGCCTGGGTGATGGTCTTCGTGAGCCAGAGGGTCGGCCATCCCTCCGGCAGCCTTGCCGAAATGATACGCGGCATCTCCAACCGCAGCTGGCTCTTTCTCATCCTCTCCGGTCTTGCCACAGGAGCCTCGTGGCTCTGCTACTTCTACGCCATCAAGGTAGGGGACGTGAGCAAGGTTGTGCCGGTGGACAAGTGCAGCCTGGTTTTGACCGTAATATTCGCCGTCATATTCCTCGGCGAGTCCTTCACTTGGAAAACCGCCCTCGGCTGCGTCCTGATGCTTGCAGGCAGCTTCCTGATGATTCTTTGACCCTGATTCCCGTCCGTGCCGCAGAAGCCTCCTCCGACGTCCTTCCCGCCTTTTGCCGTCCGGGAGGGCCCTGGAAGTTTTCCCCTTATGCGCCTTCCCGTGGGCCTGCCGGCTACAAGAAAAGCTTGTTTTGCACTTGCGAAACATAATACGGATTTTCGTCAGAATTACGTATATTTGAAAGATTTTGTAAAGATGGCGCGCCCTGCGGCCGGACAGCGGACGACAGCGGCCGGAAGCGGCGCGGCTCAGAACAATCTTCAAGACAACATCAATCAGCATTCAATATGAACAGAGTTATGAGAAAAGGAATCGTCGATGTGCTTGCCGCACTCTTTGCCGTTTCCTGCGGAACGGGATGCGGCAGGACTGAAAGCTCCGGAACATCTCCGGTCAGCGGCGAGACTGTCGCAAGCCTGGTGGCGGAAATCGAGTCTCCGGACAGCGTGCTTTTGGAAAAGGGAATCCGCCAGACGGCCTCCCTGTGGCGTGAGGAAGACGGCACGGAAGAAGAGTTCGTCAGCTTCGTGAAGGAGAACTACGTCGCCGATCCGCAGAAGAAGCAGGAATTGTTCGAGAAACTGTCTAAGGCTGACGAGACAATTCTCGGGGCATTCAACCAGCTGGCCCTGGACCTCCAGAAACCGACGGTCCTGGCCGGTCCGCAGCCTGATGAGGTGGACTACATATTCAGCGGCTACAGCCCTTTCGCCCATCTGAGCGACGACATGTTCCAGAACAAGATAGCCTTCATCACCACCCTGAACTTCCCTTTCTTCACCCTTGAGGAGAAGAACCGTCTGGGAAAGGACTGGAGCCGTCTGGAGTGGGCATATTCAAGGATGGGGGACCGTTACACCTCGAGGGTGCCGGCCTCCGTCAGCCAGGCCGCCGCAAAGGCCTACAGCGATGCCGAGAACTACATCGCCTCGTACAACATAATGATGGGCCACGTCCTGACCGAGGATGGCCGCAGGCTCTTCCCGGAGGATATGTGCCTGCTCTCGCACTGGAATCTGCGCGACGAGATAAAATCCAACTACGCGGACCTTCCGGACGCCCTCGAGAAGCAGGAGATGATCTACAAGATTTTCGAACGCATCGTCTGTCAGGACATCCCGGCCGCTGTGATAGACAATCCTGAATATGACTGGGCGCCATATTCGAACAAGGTCTGGAAGGACGGCGCCGAGGTCAGCCTCGCTCCTGAGGGAGCGGAGCGCTATGCACGGATCCTGGGGTCCTTCCACGCTGAACTCCTCGCCGACCCTTTCCATCCGGGAATGCCGACGGGCATCCTCAGGAACTTCGAGGGGGCCATGGAGGTCTCCGACGTGGAAATCGAAAGGCTTTTCATCGATCTCATCTCCTCTCCGCAGGTCAGGCAGGTCGCAGGCCTGATCAAAGAGCGTCTCGGAAGGGAACTCCGTCCTTTCGACATCTGGTATGACGGTTTCAAGAGCCGTGCTGACATCCCGGAAGAGAGCCTGAGCGCGCTCACGAGAAAGAAGTACCCGACTCCCGAGGCTTTCAGCAAGGATATGCCGAGGATGCTCCAGGCCCTCGGTTTCGAAAGGGAAAGGGCCGAATACATCGCCGACAAGATTTCGGTTGAGGGCGCGAGAGGCTCCGGCCATGCCTGGGGAACACAGGGCAGGGGCTACAACTCCTACCTGCGCACCAGAATCGGCGCCGATGGAATGGACTACAAGGGCTACAACATCGCCGTCCACGAATTCGGCCACAATGTCGAACAGACTCTCGACACCTACGACATAGACTATTATGCCCTGACCGGTGTCCCGAACACGGCTTTCACCGAGACCCTCGCCTTCGTCTTCCAGAAAAGGGACCTCAGGCTCCTCGGCTTCGACAGCAGGATAGATGACAACACCACCCTGGACATCTTCTGGGGAATGTACGAGATAATGGGAGTCTCCCTTGTGGATATGTACACCTGGCGCTGGCTCTATTCCAATCCCAAGGCTTCTCCGGAGCAGCTCAGGGACAACTGCCTGAGAATCGCCCGCGAAGTCTGGAACACCTACTACGCTCCTGTGCTCGGCACTCCGGACTCTCCGATTCTCGCCGTGTATTCGCATATGGTCAACTCCCCGATGTACCTTCCGAACTATCCTTACGGCCACATCATCGAGTACCAGATCGAGGAGCACCTGGCAGGACTTCCTGACCCGGACAACATCGCTTCGGAACTTGACAGGATTTGGCGTATCGGAAGACTGACTCCGAATGCGTGGATGAACGAGGCTGTCGGCTCCGATGTCTCCACCGCCCCGATCCTTTCCGCAGTGGACAGGATATTCGCAAAGAAGGAATCCATTGACTGATCCGATGAATATGAGAACAGCAATCTACGGCGCCGGTTCGCTCGGAACGGTACTCGGCGCATACATCACCAGGAACGGCGGCAGCATCGACCTGATCAACCGCAACAAGGCCCACGTTGAGGCGCTGCGCAAGAATGGCGCGAAAATCACCGGGACTGTCAACTTCGTCCAGAAGGTGAATGCCTTCACTCCGGAGGAGATGAGCGGGCTGTACGACATCATATTCCTGATGACCAAGCAGCAGTACAATGCCGGAGTCCTCAATTTCCTGAAGGACTATCTGGCCGACGACGGCGTGCTGGTGACGATGCAGAACGGCATTCCTGAACTTCTGGTCAGCGATGTCGTCGGCGAGCAGAGGACCATCGGCTGTGCCGTGGCCTGGGGCGCGACGATGAAAGAAGGAGGGGAGTGCTCGCTTACCAGTTCTCCGGACGCCCTGACTTTCTCGATGGGGACCCTCTCCGGTGTCAGGGCCAACCATTTCGATACAGTCAAATCCCTTCTGGAGATGATGGGTACGGTGGAAGTGGATGAGAACTTCATCGGTGTCAGATGGAGCAAGCTGCTGGTGAATGCGGCCTTTTCCGGAATGAGCGCCTGCCTGGGATGCACCTTCGGGGAAGTTGCCGCCGACAAACGTTCCCGCCGTGTGGTCCAGGCTCTCATCAAGGAGTGCATCGATGTCTGCAAGGTTTCGGGCATCCGCATCGAGCCTATCCAGGGCAAGGATGTGGTCAAGCTTTTGGACTACGGCAACCCTTTGAAGAAGGCAGTTTCATTCTTCCTCATCCCGATTGCCATCCGCAAGCACGCCAAACTGAAGGCCAGCATGCTCCAGGACCTGGAGAAAGGCAAGCTGACCGAGGTGGATTCCATCAACGGCGTGGTCTCCTCCCAGGGCCGCAAGGTCGGGGTCCCGACCCCGTACGGAGACAAGGTGGTCGAAATCGTCCACAGGATTGAATCAGGCGAACTCCGTCCCGATTTTTCCAACATCAGCCTCTTCGGCTGACCCGGATTCCCGGAGGACTGCCGCAAAGCTCGTTGCAAAAGCCCTCCGCTATTGGAGTTTTGATGAATTTTTGCTATTATTACAATCCGTATGCGGCCCGTCCCGCTCCGAACTGATAACCAACTATTTTTTTAGACAATATGGAAAGACGTGATTTTCTCAAAGCCTCTGCACTCGGGCTCGCCGGAACAATGGTGGCTCCTTCTGCAATGATGGCGGCAACACCAAAGAAAAAGACCGCGGCCAATGACAAGATCAGGCTCGGTTTCATCGGTCTTGGAAACCAGGCCAACTATCTCCTCAGCAGTTTCATCCAGATGGAGGATGTCCTGGTGGTGGCAGGTTGCGATGTCTATGACATCAAGCGCAACCGCTTCTACAACACTGTCACCAATTTCTATCAGGGCAAGGGCCTGAAGAAGTGCTCTCCTGCGATGTACATCGACTACAACGAGCTTCTCGCCCGCGAGGACATCGACGCTGTCGTCATCGCCACTCCTGACCATTGGCACGCTGCAATCGCAATCGCAGCCTGCAAGGCCGGCAAGGATGTCTATCTCGAGAAGCCTATGACCCTCACCATCTACGAGGGACAGCAGCTCGTCAAGGCCGTCCGCAAGTACAACCGCATCCTTCAGGTCGGCAGCCAGCAGAGATCCAGCGAGGAATTCATCCACGCCGCCACTGTGGCACGCGAGGGGGAACTCGGACAGATCCGCAAGGTCGAGCTTTTCGTAGGCCGCTGGGAAGGACAGCCGTTCCCTGTCAAGTGCCCTCGCGAGAAGGAAGAGGTGCCTGCAGGACTCGACTGGGAAAGATGGCTCGGACCTCTCACCGAGAGCGAATATGTCTATTACTATCCTGACATCGACCCGCTTCTCAACGAGGACGGAGGCGAGTACTGCTGGGGTGCATGGCGCTGGTACAAGAAGACCGGCGGCGGCTATATGACCGACTGGGGCGCACATATGTTCGACATCGTCCAGTGGGCTCTCGGCAAGGACGGCAGCGGTCCTACAGAGATCATCCCTCCGGGCTACAGCTTCTACAAGAACCTCACCTACAAGTACGACAACGGCATCGTCGTGGAGGAGACAACCTTCGACGACAAGGGCCAGGGCGTGAAGATCTACGGCGACGAAGGCTGGATTGCCGTCCACCGCGGAAACCTCTATGCTTCCGACCCTAAGTTCGAGATCCGTGTGAGCGACAACGAAGTTCCTTTCGAGGCCCGCGCCGGACATCACCGCGTGTTCATCGAATCGGTCAAGTCCCGCATCGACCCTAACGTTCCTGTCGAGGTCGGCCACTCATCCTGCAATATGTGCAACATCGGTATCATCGCCGGCGAACTCGGACGTCCGCTTGTCTGGAATCCTATCGTCCAGAAGTTCATGCACGATGACGAGGCCAACGCCCTCAAGCACTACGACTACAGGGAAGGCTACCGCAACCTTCTCGATGTATAGACAGAGGCGGCAGTACAATTGAACAACAGATGACCTTCAAAGTCCTTCCGGCTTCGGAGGTCATCCTATTTATCTTTGAATATGAAGACACTCATCGCAGCTTTGGCTATCCTGCTTCTGGCCCTTCCCCTTTCCGGGCAGAGTCCCGCCGCCGCTGACGGGCCCGGCCTCGAATACCTGAAGGACAATTTCAAGAGTCCTCCGTCCGAATACGGGCCGGACTGCTGGTGGTGGTGGCTGAACGGCAATGTGACCGAAGAGGCCATCACCTCGGACCTTGAGGCAATGAAGGGGAAAGGTTTCCACGGGGCTATGATTTTCGATGCCGGAGGACACAACCAGAGAGGCCACCGCGACATCCCGGCCGGCCCGCTCTTCGGTTCAGTCCGCTGGCGCGAACTCTTTGTCCACGCCCTTGACGAGGCCGAACGTCTCGGACTCGAAATCGGCTTCAACATCCAGAGCGGCTGGAATCTCGGCGGACCTTTCGTCACGCCTGAGAATGCCGCGAAGATGTTGACATATTCAAAGACCACGATTGCAGGAGGAAAGAAGGTCGAACTCAGCCTTCCGCGCCCGGCAAGCCGTCTGGACTTCTACCGGGACATCGCCGTTCTCGCCTTCCCGGTCGATTCCTCAAGGCTCTCCGAAGAGCCTGTGCGCGGGCTCGACCTGAAAATGGGCGTGCACGAACTGGGAGGCAGCGCCCCGGACTGCCGCTTCCTGCTGACGAATGATCCGAAGCGCTTCGGCGGGACGGGCAGCCCTGCCCTGCTCGTCAGTTCCTCCAGCATCAGGGACATCACCGGCTTCCTTGGAGAAGACGGAGTGCTCAGATGGAAATGTCCGGAAGGACAGTGGGCCGTCCTCCGTGTCGGCTACACCTGCACGGGAGCTGTGGTCTCCACCTGCAGCCAGGGCTGGGAAGGTCTCGTGCTGGACTATATGGATCCGGCAGCCTTCGATTTCTATGTCTCCGAGGTGCTCCATCCGATTTTCGAAGCAGCCGGACACCACGTCGGAAAGACTCTGAAATATATGGAGACCGACAGCTGGGAGTGCGGCGGAATGAACTGGACGGAAGGCTTTGAAAAGTATTTCAGGGAATATTCCGGCTATGACATCCTCCCTTATCTTCCGGTAGCCGCAGGCTTCGTGGTGGACGATGTGGAGACATCCGACTCCTTCCTCGCGGATTTCAGGAAAACTATAGCCGACGCCGTGGCCAACAACCACTACCGCAGGTTCTCCGAATTGGCCCACAGCCACGGGATGGCCATCCTGCCGGAATCCGCCGGCCCTCACGCCGGTCCTCTGGACGGAATCAAGAACTACTCCTTCAGCGACATAATGATGAGCGAGTTCTGGGCTCCTTCTCCGCACAGGCCCCGCACTTCCGACCGCTTCTTCATCAAGCAGGCTTCCTCCGCCGCCCACATCTACGGATGCAGGATAGTCGGAGCGGAGTCCTTCACCACCATAGGCCCTCAATGGAACGACCTGATCTGGCACGACCAGAAGCCGTCTTTCGACCACGAGGTCTGCGCCGGACTGAACAGGGTCTATTTCCACACCTTCACCTGTTCGCCGAAAGAAATGGGACTGCCAGGCCAGGAATATTTCGCCGGGACCCACATCAATCCGCGCCTGACCTGGTGGGAAGAGTCCACCCCGTTCATGGAGTATCTGACAAGGGTGCAGTTCCTCGTCCAGAACGGGCATTTCGTCGCCCAGGCCCTTTACTACTACGGGGACCACGTCCCGAATGTCCTCCCCTACAAACATTCCAACATCTCCGGGACCCTTCCGGGCTACGATTTCGATGCTGCGGATGAGAATGCCCTCCTGAACCTCGAGGTGAACGGGGAAGGGAGACTGGTGGCCCTCTCCGGGATGGAGTACGATGTCCTCGTGCTTCCTTCCCATCGGGTCCTTTCCCTTGCCGCCCTGGAGAAAGTCGGGGAACTTCTCCGGAAGGGAGCCACGGTCATTGGCGACAAGCCTGAGCGCTGTGTCAGCCTCAAGGGTGGCCGCAGGGCGCAGAAACGCTTTGCCGCCCTCGCCTCCGCAATCTGGGGCGAAGCCCGGGACGGAATGAGCGCCGCTTATGGAAAAGGCAGAGTCTGCACCGGAATCACCGCCAATGAATATTTCAGGAAAAACGGCATCCCGATGGATTTCAGCGTCGATTCCGACCCGGAGCTCCGGAATTTCGACTACATCCATTACAGGATTGAGGGGAAGGATGTCTATTTCATCAGCAATATGACTGACCGGGAGATACAGACGGAGTTCACTTTCCGGACAAAGGGCGGAAGGCCTGAACTCTGGAACCCGCTCGACGGCTCGGTCAGGGAACTCGAAGACTTCGCGTGCGCAGACTTGACAGCGACCCTCCCTCTCCGCTTCGACCCTTGCGGGAGTATGTTCATCATATTCACAGACAGCGAAAACGCCGCTCCTGAAGGCGCTCCCGTCCGTCCGAACTTCCCGGAAACCGTCCTTTGCCAGACTCTGGACGGAGCGTGGGATGTCACCTTCGACCCGGCCGGAGACTCTCCGCTGCAGGTCGTATTCGACAGCCTCCAGGACTGGACCGCATCCGATTCGGCTGCAATCAAGTACCACTCGGGGAAGGCGGCATATTCAAAAGAATTCACCTTTGAATCCGCGAAGACTCCCCGGGCGCGCTACTGCATCGAACTCGGCTCCGTCCTCGATGTGGGTTTCGTCAGGGTGAAAATCAACGGCGTTGACAAGGGGGTAGTCTGGACCGCCCCGTTCAGGGTCGATGTGACCGATGAACTGCGGAGCGGAAAGAACAGCCTTGAAGTCGAAGTCGTCAATTCCTGGTACAACAGGGTCGCCGGAGACCAGCTCAATCCCGAGATTCCCGGCAGCACCTCCACCAACATCGAGCTCATCCGCGACTTCCGGGGCGTCCGGAAGGAAAGCATCACCCTTTCCCCGTCCGGCCTGATGGGCCCGGTGAGGCTCGTGAAACTGAGCGAATAAGCCTGCAACATCCCCAAGCCTATGCCATCCTACCTTCAGATAGAGAACATATCCAAGTCCTACGGCCCCAAGGTCCTTTTCGAGCACATCGGTTTCAACATCAACGAGGGGGACAAAATCGCCCTCATCGCTCCCAACGGAACCGGGAAGACCAGTCTCTTGCGAATCCTCGCCGGGAACGACAGCTCCGACTCCGGAGGCAAGGTCATCTTCCTGAAAGACATCAGGATAGCCTTCCTCGAACAGGAGTATGAATATGACCCCGAGGCGAGCGTCTGGGACCAGATTGTCTCCGACTCCCGCAAATGGACCCGGGACCTCGACCCTGAACACCTCTCCGAATACGAACTCCGCATCCGCCAGCTGCTGACATCCTTCGGGATGGCCGACTGGCAGCGGCCGATGAAGACCCTCTCCGGAGGGGAAATCAAAAGGGTCGCAATCGTGGTGATGCTCGCCAGCGAGGCCGATTTCTACATAATGGACGAGCCTACCAACCACCTCGACATCGATGCTATCGAGTTTCTGGAGAACTATCTTTCCCACGCCAGGTGTACCCTTCTGATGGTCACCCACGACCGCTATTTCCTCGACAGCGTCGCCAACACGGTTATGGAACTGGACCACGGGGCCGTGTACATCTACAAGGGAAACTACCGCAACTATCTGGACAAGAGGCAGGAAAGAATCGACAACTACAACGCCGAGACGGACAGGATAAAGAACATCCTCCGTCGTGAACTCGAATGGATGCACGCCAGCCCCTGCGCCCGTACCGGCAAGGCGAAGTACCGCAAGAATGCCTTCTACGAGCTGAAGGACAGGGCGGAGCAGGTTTACCGCACCGAAAAGCTGGACCTCGGCGAAGTCGGCCAGGCCTCCCGGCTCGGCACCAAGATCATCGACTGCAAGGACGTGAGTTTCTGCTACGGGGACAAATACTACCTGAAGGACTTCTCCTACAAGTTCCAGCGCTACGAGAAGGTCGGAATCGTAGGCCGCAACGGTGTAGGCAAGACCACCTTCATCAACCTCCTGATGGGGCTTCTTGACGGCGACGGAGGCATCCTTTCCGGAAGCATCGGCAGGGGAGAGTCCCTGAATGTCGGACTGTACCGCCAGAGCGGGATGGACTTCGACGAGAACCAGACCGTCCTGGAGACCGTCAACGACACCCATCTGCTGAACCGTTTCCTCTTCCCGCACGATATGCTCAACAACCGCATCAGCAAACTTTCAGGAGGGGAGAAGAGAAGGCTCTACCTGCTTACCGTCCTGATGCGCAACCCGAACCTGCTGGTGCTTGACGAACCGACCAACGACCTGGACATCGTGACACTGAACATCCTTGAGGAATATCTCAGGGAGTTCAAGGGCACTCTCATCATAGTCTCCCACGACCGCCATTTCCTCGACCGGCTCGTGGACCATCTCTTCGTCTTCTGCGGCGACGGCGTGGTCAAGGACTTCGTCGGCAGCTACAGCCAGTACAGGGATTACATCAAGGAATATGAAGCCGCGCAGAAGGCAAGGGCGAAGGAGGAGGAACGCTCCCGCAGGAGCGCAGCGGTCATTGCCGCTCCCGCGCCCAAAACTTCTTCCGGGCCGAGGAAACTCAGCTACAAGGAACAGAGGGAACTGGAACAGCTCGAGACTGAGATAGCTGAACTTACTGCTGAAAAGGAGGAACTGGAGTCCTCCATGAGCGGAGGAATCACCGCCCACGAAGAGCTGCAGCGGCTGACGACCAGATTCTCCGAAGTCTCGGCCCTGCTGGACGAGAAGGAGACCCGCTGGCTTGAACTGTCTGTCTGAAGTAGTCCGGAAGGCCTATCTGAAATACTTGTCCACTTCTCCCACAGCCTCCGGGAGTGCGAAGACCGCGACTCTGTCAAAAGGCTGGATCAGGGTGTCACCGACTGCTATCAGGGATTCGCGTCCCCTGATGATGCCTCCGATGACCGCATCTTTCGGGAATGACAGGTCCTTCAGGGGAGCCTTCGTGATCTTGGCTCCCTCCGGGACGATATATTCGAGGACCTCGGCGTCAGTCCCGCTCATATACTTGATCAGGCGGGCTTTTCCGCTGATGGTGTACTTGAAGAGACGTCCGGCCGTGATGAGTTTCTTGTTGATGATCGAATCCACGCCCATCTCTTCCGCAATGCGCATATACTCGATGTTTTCGACCTCGGCGATGGTCCTCCTGATGCCGAACTTCTTGGCCATCACGCAGGCAAGGATGTTGGCCTCGTCATTCTTGGTCAGGGCGACGAATGCGTCGTAGTCCTTGATTCCCTCCTCGACCAGGAAATCCGAGTTCCTGCCGTCTCCGATGACGACCTGGATGTTGTCCCCGGTGAGTTTGCCGGAGAGCGCTATGGCGGTTTCCCGGTTCTTTTCAAGAATCGTGACCCTGCTTGTCGATTTGCTGAGCTGGATGGCGGCGAGCTCGGCGATTCTGGAGCCTCCGAGTATCATCACCTTGTCAACCTCCACGGTGCTCTGTCCGAGGAACTTGCTCAGGAAGGTGATGCCTTCCCTGGTGGCCACGATGAACACGAGGTCGTGATAGAGGAGCTTGGTGTCGAATTTCGGCATAATGGTCTTGGAACCCCTCGTAATCGCGATGACGCGGAACTGCAGGTCGGCCTTCGATGTGATTGCCGCGAATTCGGCGATCTTCATGTCCAGCAGAGGGGAGTCCTCCTCGAGGCGGAATGCTTCAATCTGCAATTTCCCCCTTGCGAAGTCCATCGACTCGACGGAAGAAGAATGCTTGAGCAGGTCGTAGATTTCGTCCGCCGCCAGCCTCTCCGGATAGAACATCAGCTCTATTCCCATCTGCTTGAAGAGAAGCCTGTTCTCCGGTGTCAGGTAATTGTTGTCGTTGATTCTTGCCGTGACTTTGGCCGCTCCGAGATTCTTCGCGAGCAGGGCGCTGACTATGTTCACTTCCTGCGGCACGAAAGGCACCACTGAGATGAACAGGTCCGCGTGAGGCACATCGGCATCCCTCATCCCCGTGATGGAAGACGGGGATGCCAGAATCGTTGAGATGTCGGCGATTGCAGTCAGCGCTGAGAGCCTCTCGGCATTGTCGTCAATCACGGTGATGTCGTTGGCTTCATGGCTGAGCATTTTCGCCAGGTGCGAACCGACCTCGCCTGCACCTTGAATCACTATCTTCATATCCTTTTCCTTATATGGTCAAATATTCCTTTACCTTCAACCAGGCTCTCGGCGACGATCCAGCCCCGGTAGAGCTGAGGAACGCCGATAGTCCTGTGGCCGGAGACATATTCCCTGACCTGTTCTTCGCCAGGCTGCCTTCCGAGGTCCTTGAATTCCCTGTGGGCCTCCCTGACGGCATTGAAGCAGTCCTTCCTGCCCGTCAGCAGATAGACAGCGGCGCTCATCAGGTCGAGCATCTTCCTGAACCGCAAGGTGCGGGAGGCCCTTTTAAGCGCCTTCTCCGCCGCCTTCTCCGGAGTCAGTTCCCTGATTTCTTCCAATGAATATGTCAGGGCGAGGTTGTTCTGAAGCATCAGGAGGTTGTTCCTGTAATTGAGCTTGAGCTTCCAGGGCGAGTCGTTCGGAAGAGTGCCTCCTCCGACGTGGCTGACCACGGAAGCGGGTACGACGCTGATCCGCCATCCTTCCAGCTGGAATCTCCAGCAGAGGTCGATTTCCTCCATGTGCGCGAAGAACCTGCCGTCCAGGCCTCCCACCTCTGAATATGCACTCCTGCGTACCATCAGGCAGGCTCCGGTGGCCCAGAACACATCCGCAGGGGAATCATACTGACCCCGGTCCTTTTCCACTCTCTTCATCACCCTGCCTCGGCAGAACGGGTAGCCGAAGCGGTCCAGAAGGCCTCCTGCCGCGCCGGCATATTCAAAGCTCTCCTTGTCGAAATACGAATGGAGCTTGGGGGCGCAGGCTGCGCAGTCCTTGTGCGAGTCCATCCAGCTGACGAGGGGCTCGAGCCAGCCCTTGCCGACCTCGATGTCCGAGTTGATCAGGACGAAATATTCCATTTCCTCCCCGCCTTCCATCGCGCAGACGGCTTCAAAGGCTCGGTTGTAGCCTCCCGTGAATCCGTAGTTCTTGTCCAGGAGCACTGTCCTGACCTGAGGGAAACGGCTTGCGAGCAACTCTCTGGATCCGTCCTCCGATGCGCTGTCGGCCACGATGGTCTCGGCTCCTTCCGGCATCGAGTCCAGAAGGGGAGGCAGGAACTTCTCGAGGAAATCCTTTGTGTTCCAGTTGAGTATGACGACTGCGGTTTTCATCCTTCAGGTTTTTTGTCAGGAACGTCAGTTGCAAGTGTCCTTGCCGCAATCGCCCTTTCCGGAGCCTTCGCCGCCGCAGCAGCCTTCTCCTCCGTGACAGCCATCGCCTTCGCCTCCGCAGCAGCCTTCTCCTCCGTGACAGCCATCGCCTTCGCCTCCACAGCAGCCTTCTCCGTGACAGCCTTCACCTTCGCCGCCGCAGCAGCCTCCTTCACCATTGCCGCCGTGACAGCCGCCGTGGCATCCGCCGTGACAGCCTCCGTGAGGCAGGAACTCCCCGTGGAGCCCCTCGGTCAGTTCCTTCTCGCTTGCATCCCTGACTGTGAGTATCTTGCCGGAGAAGTTGAGGGTCTTGTCGGCGAGAGGATGGTTGAAATCCATCTTCACTGACTCCTCCAGAATCTCCTTTATCGTCCCGTTGACGACATTGCCCATCTCGTTGATCATCGGAAGGGTCTTCCCCAAAACGAGGAGTTCGTCGTGCATCTTCCCGTCCAGCATGAAAGCTGTCTTCGGAAGTTCCAGCAGGAGCGACGGATTGGAGATTCCGTAGCCTTCCTCGGGGGAGAGGGTGAATCCGAAACTGTCTCCAGGCTCCTTCCCTTCGAGATATTCCTCGAATTTGGCGAGAAGCATATTCGTGCCCTGGATGTAGTCCAGAGGACGTTCCTCGACCGCCCTGTCAATGACAGCCCCGTCAACTTCGAGCTCATAGACAAGCTCTACAACTTTGTTCTTTTCTATTTTCATCGTATGTTCTTTTGTTTCCTGAAATGCCGCCGTTCCCGCGTTCAGGCGCTGAAATCGACGTTTTCAAATGCTAAGGTAGGAATAAGTTTTGATTTGCAAGCTCTCGCATCGTCACCTGCCGCCGCAAGGGAGTTCCAGAGGGTCAGCAGATTGCCTGTGATGAGCATCTCCCTGACCGGATGGACGATCTTCCCTTCCTTGAAGTAGAAGCCCTCGACTCCGAATGAGAAGTTGCCGGTGGCGGAGTTGCTG
Organism: Candidatus Cryptobacteroides sp.; assembly: GCA_051878295.1. Lineage (GTDB taxonomy): Bacteria > Bacteroidota > Bacteroidia > Bacteroidales > UBA932 > Cryptobacteroides. Next base: position 29,631 of record JBJEJV010000013.1, on the reverse strand, counting down.
TTTCCTCCGTTGAAGCCAGTGACAAGGATGCCTTCGCCGGCCTTCTCCATTATGCCCTCGAGGTCATACTTCGCAGGTGCGGGGAAGTGAGGGGCGTGGCAGGGCAGCAGATGAGGCCTCTGGATGTCGTCGCAGGTCGGCTCCATTCCGAGCTTGGCTGCGATGTAGGTGGTGAGGAAATATTCCCGGACCACCCCTTTCTCGACCACGGGCCTTTCCCGGACCGCCACTCCTTCCGAATCGAAGAGCCTGGACCCGGCTTCGCCCACGCTTTCCGGCTCGTCGATGATGTCGAGCCACGGGGGCAGCACCTGCTTCCCGAGGCTCTCGAGCAGGAAAGAGTTGTTCTGCTGGATGGCGTAGCCTCCCAAAGCCTTCATCAGCGGGCTGACCAGCCTTGAAGAGTTCTCGTTGTCCACCACCATCGTATATTTCCCAGACTCGATTCTTCTGTGTCCGATCTGCGCCCTCGCCCTGCGGAGAGCCGTCTCGCCGCAGTTCTTCAGGTCCAGCCCTTCAAACTTCGGGGAAGAATCCCACCAGTAGCCGCTGTACCGGTTGCCCTCCGGGTCCAGCACGGTGACTTCGACGCCATATTCAAATGCCGTCTCCGTGTGCCTGCACTCCAGACCCTGCGAATCGATGATCATCAGGTCGAGGATGGAGTCGGAATATTCCCCCTCCTCGGAGATGAGGTTCTCGCCTTCGTGTTTCTTGAATATGGATGCCTCCGTCGCGAGTTGCAGCCGCCTCTCGGCGTCCATCTTTGAATATGCCGGGTCGCACAGCTCCAGCTCCCTGCCGTCCTTCGCCGCCTTCGCAGTCCTGGACGGGTCGGGCAGATCCCTGAAACGGTCTTCCGCCAGCATCCTGACAATCTCCACCGCGTTTGCGAGGAAGGCTTCTATCTCGTCGTCCTTGAGCCTGTTGGTGGAGAAGGTGCCGAAACGCCCGTCAACGAAGAGGCAGAAGGACATTGACTTGTCAAGACAGCGGTTCACCTTGTCGATTTCGCCGTTCAGGGTGCCGATGAGATCCATCAGGCTTTTGCTCAGCGTGATTCTCACTTTCTGCGCTCCGAGTCTGAGGGCCGTTTCCAAAGCCCTGCGGGCAGTGCCGATTTCCCCGGCGGTCAACATTCCGTTCATCTTTCCTTCAATCTGCTCCATCTATTCTCCTCCAACTGTCAGGTTCTTGATCAGTACCGTCGGGATGCCCTGGGACACCGGACAGCTCTGCCCTTTTCCGCAGGTCCAGGTCCCGTTGTCGATTTTCAGGTCATTTCCCACCGCAACTATGTCGGACAGGGCCTGAGGGCCGTTGCCGATGATGTTGATGTCCTTCACCGGCCGGGTCAGGCGGCCGTTCTCGATGAGGTAGCCGCTCTTGACGAAGAAGGTGAAGTCTCCCTCCCCAATCTGCACCTGTCCGTTTGAAAACTCATCGACATAGATGCCTTTCTTCACCGAGGCGATGATGTCCTCCTTCGCTGCGTTCCCGCTTTCCATATAGGTCGCCCTCATGCGGGGAATCGGGGCATAGCGGAAACTCTCCCTGCGCCCGTTGCCGGTGGGAGCGACACCGTAGAAGCCTGCGCTGATTCTGTCGTGGAGGTAGGAAGTGAGGATTCCGTCCCGCACCATATAGGTCTTTTGTCCCGGAACGCCCTCGTCGTCGAAATTGACAGCGCCCCGGTTCGCTTCCAGCGTGCCGTCATCCACGATGCTGATTCCCTCTCCGCAGATTCTTGTGCCCATCCTGTCGGAGAAGACCGACTGGCCCTTCCTGTTGAAATCGGCCTCGAAGGCGTGTCCCATCGCTTCGTGGAGCAGGATGCCCGAAGCTCCGGCTCCCATCACGACAGGCATCCGGCCGCCTTTCGGCCTCCTGGCCTCGAACCTGTCGTCGATGCCTCTGGCCACATCTTCCGCCAGGCCTTCGAGCAGTTCTTCCGAAAGCATCTCGGAACCCATCCTGAAACTTCTGGAGGCATTGTTGTTCTCGTTCCTGCCCTCCTTGCTGAACACCGCCGAGACGCTCAGGCTGGCAAGCGGCCTGGTGTCGAAGCTCAGCTCGCCCGCCGAGTTGAACATCAGTATGTCGCTGGTCTGCCATTGCAGCATCACCATCACTTTGGACACCTTCGGCTCCTTTGCGAAAACCAGGTCCCGGAGTCTCTCCATATAAGGCACATAGTGTCCGGCAGTCTCCTCCGCCCAGCTTTTCTTCCAGGGGCAGACATCCTCCGGCAGCGGAAGCTGGCGGCAGGACAGAGCCTTCGGGCTGCCTTTCCTCCCTCCGGCGATCATCGATGCTGCTCTGGCGGCATCGCTCATCGACACCGCGTCAGTGCTCTCTGAATATGCGTACCCGGTCTTCTCGCCTTCGAGAACGCGGATTCCTACGCCGTAGTCGATGTGGAGTCCGCCCGAGGACACGATGCCGTCCCTTAGCAGGAGGTCATTGTGGACCGTATTCTCGAAATACAGGTCGCAGTAGTCCCCGCCTCTTTCCAGACCGTCGCCGGCAAGCTTCTCGAGCTGCGGCACGTCCACCTGGAAGAGGTCGGTGTAATATTCCTTGGGTCTATACATTTCTATTGTTTGTACCTGTTCTTCCTGTCTTTGGAATTGATTAGTTTCTCATATTCGGAATGCATCGCCTTGATTTTGCTGAAGGTGTCCGGATCCCAGACCGCCAGTCCGGAGTCGTTGGAGCGTTCCGCCACGATTTTGAAGGGGATGACGGTGTTGTCCGCCAGAATCCACCGGTCGCAGATGGGCATATATTCACGGAAAAGGTAGTGCAGGCCGACATAATATCTTCTGCGGATGGTTTCTTCCTCAATATGGTGCCCTCCGGCAGCGACCCTCGCCTTCACCCTTTCGACTGCCAGGTCCGGAGAGGTTATCCACATATAGAAGACGGTCACCTTGTAGCCGGCATCGTGTGCCTCGTCGATTATCCTTTTGAGGGACCTGGTGGCCAGAGTGGTTTCTATGCAGAAGTTCTCCCGGCGCTCGAGGAGGTATCTGATTTTCCTGAGCATCAGGCGGCTGGCCGAGATTGAGGCGCTCTGCGGCGAAAAGGGCGAGAGACTCTTGGCAAATTCGTCCGAATTGACGAACTGCCGGCACTCCAGCAGCTGGGGGAGCAGGGCGTAGGACGCCGTGGTCTTCCCCGAGCCGTTGCAGCCTGAGATTATGTACATCTGCGGTTCCATTGTCATATTCCTTCAGGATGGGTCACTCCGTAGCCGAACAGGGCGAAATCTCCCTTGCAGGGGTCTCCGGGGAAAAGCTCGGCAAAGGCGCCGGTGATTTCCCTGACCGTGACGATGTCCTTCTGCTTCCTGCAGGTCAGGCCGAGGGCCCCCGCGACATTGTGGACGTGCACGTCAAGGGGAATGAGGAGGGAAGCCGGGTCCGTGTCTTTCCATATTCCCAGATCCACCCTGCCGTCGTCCCTGACGAGCCAGCGCCTCATCATGTTGATTTTCTTGTCGGGGGCCTTCGGGTCTTCCTTCTGTCCGAAGACCTGCACCCTCAGCTGTGATTGAGTGAGAGGCTCAAGGCTGTCGTTCCCGCTGTAATGTGCTTTCAGCCGGGCGCAGACGGCGGCGGTGTCGCTCCACTTGACAGTCCTGTGGACGCTGACCGGGTCGTCCTTCCATTCCCCCCGCATCACATAGTCGTAGGGCTTCCAGTCCATCCGGTCGAAGAGCCTCGTGCAGTCCCTGACTATCATCGACCTTCTGCCCCAGGCGAAATGGGCGGCGAAGACGGCGGCCACTTCGACGTCTTTGGTGCAGCATATTCCCCGGTCCCTCAGTTCGAGAAACCTTGTCGGGAAGATGATGGGATCCTCCTCGAAGTATCTTCTGTCGTTGTAGGTCTCCGCCCATCCGAGCAGAGTGGCCGCTGTTTCAGGATTCATTCTGTCGCCCTTTTTATCGGGAGGAAGCGCCCGCCAGGGTCGGGGGACGCTTCTCCATTGTTTTTATGTGTCCGGCACAGGACCGCAGAAGCCTGCGGGCTATGCCTTGGTTACCTTCTCAAGCCAGGTGACCATGCCGAGCATAACTCCCATCGCTACCAGACAGATGGCGAGGAAGACGGCCCAGCACTTCCAGATCGGCCAGGCGTTGTACATGATCGGGCCTACGAAGATGAAGAGGTTGCCGATGGCGGTGGCTCCCAGCCAGAGGCCCTGGCAGAGACCCTGCATGCTCTTCGGAGCTACCTTCGATACGAATGAAAGACCGAGCGGCGAGATGAAGAGCTCTGCGACGGTCAGGAAGAAATATGTCAGGATGAGCACCCAAGGGCCTGCCTTCATGGCGGCTGCCTCGGCTACCGGCATTCCTCTGAACTCAACGCCTGAAGGATAGCCTGCGCTCATTGAATATACCATCAGGAAGAGGTAGGCCAGACCGGTGATGCCCATACCGATGGCAATCTTCTTAGGAGTGGAGACGGCTTTGCCCTTCCTGCTCAATGCCCCGAATATGGCCATGATGACAGGGGTGAGCACAATCACGAAGAACGGATTGACTGCCTGCCAGATTTCAGGGGCAATGGAGTCTGTGCGGACGAAATCCCTGGCGAAGAGGGAAAGGGACTGTCCGTTCTGGTGGAATGAAAGCCAGAAGAATATGCAGATGCCGAGCACTGCGAAGAGTGCGGCCATACGCTGCTTGATTTCCTTTGCCATTGCGACTTTCTCCTCCTGGGTGTAGCCGACCACGGCTTTGGCTTCCTTCTTTGCCGGTTCAGGAAGACCCTTCTTGGTGAGCAGGAAGATAGTCAGGGAGATGAGCATCGCTGCTACGGATGCGATGAAGGAATAGTGTACGCCTTCATTGAATATCTGGAGATAATTCTCGCAGAAGGCAGTGTTCACCACGGCTTCTCCGCTGATGGTGACCTGCTGTGCGAGCTCGCTCAGGTTCTGCATCTGCTCGACAGGAAGGTTGCCGCCGCTGCTGATGTACTGGTGGCAGAGGGAAGGAAGACCTGCGTTGTAGATGAGGTTGTGGGACTTGAGCCACCAGCTGCGGAGGAGAGGGGCCACGAACGGAGCGATCAGGCCGCCGATGTTGATGAATACGTAGAAGATCTGGAAGCCTGAGTCACGCTGGCCCTTGGCCTTTTCGAGAGCCTCCGGGCCTTTCTTGGCGGCCTCGGCCTCGAAGTTGTCATAGAGCTGTCCGACCATTGCCTGCAGGTTGCCCTTGAACAGGCCGTTGCCGAAGGCAATCAGGAAGAGGGCCAGGCAGGTGAAAGGAAGAAGCCAGGACTGGTTGACGGAAGTTGCGGTGACTGGGATGGAAAGGCAGACATAGCCGATTGCCATCACGATGAGACCGGTCTGGATCGTACCCTTGTAGTTCCTCGTGCGGTCGGCTATGATGCCGCCTACCAGGCTGAGGACGTAGATTCCGCAGTAGAACACGGAGTAGATCATTGCGCTGGTCTCGTCCGGAATGCCGAACTTGGAACAGAGGAAGAGCACCAGGACGGCGTTCATGATGTAGTAGCCGAAGCGTTCGCCCATGTTGCTGAGGGCGGCGGCAAGCAAGCCTTTCGGATGGTTCTTGAACATATTCTTGATTGTTTTGATTGTTATTTGCGCATTATTCAAACCTCTAAATTAGTCATATTTCCGATACTCTCCAAATCCCGGCTCTCCCCGGGGCGTATTGATGCTGCATTCCGGAATTATTATTATATTTGTCTTTTGTGAAGAACAAGAGTAAATATTTCAAAACGGCTTCCAACTCTGCCCTATGAAGGTCGGTACTTACTTGATAGGCGCATTCCTGCGCGTCGCCTCCGCACTGCCGCTGGGCTTCCATTATGCCTGGTCCGGTCTCCTTTCCTGGCTTGCGAAGGATCTCGTCCATTACCGGCGCGAACTCGTGATGATGAATCTCGCCCGTTCGTTTCCGCACGCCAAGTACAAGGAACTTAAGAACATCTCCAACCTCTTCTACAAGCATTTCGGCGAGATACTGGCCGAGGCCATCTGGTTCGGAGGCTGCCGCAATCCTCAGAGGCTCAGGGACAGGCACCTTGTGGAAATCCTCAATTCGGAAGTCCTCGAGGATGCCTACAACGATTCTCCGGGAGTCATCATACTCGATTCGCACTGCGGCAACTGGGAACTCCTCGGCGGCTATGAGAACTACGACTACCGCCGGGACTTCATCCACAATCTCGACCGCAATTCTTTCGTGGTGATTTACAAGCCCCTTTCCAACAAGGTCTGGAATGAGGTGATGCGGATGAACCGTTGCGCCCCCGTCAACAAAGGCATGCACGAGGGCTACATCAGTTCCAATGAAATCCTCCGCTATGCGCTGACCCACAGGAACGAGAAGAAAATCTACCTCTTCCCGACGGACCAGTGCCCCTACAGCAACTCGACAGTGGACGAGACCGTCGATTTCATGCACCAGGACACCAAGACGATGCTCGGCGCCGCCTCCATCGCCAACAAGTTCGGTTTCAGCGTGCTGTATATGAATATGCTGCCGGTCGCCCGCGGACGCTATGAGTGGACCTTTACGGAAATATGCCGGAATGCCTCCGAGCATACTCCGCACGAGATAATGCAGAGATTCTACAATCTCCTGCAGGAAGACATTGAGAAAACCCCGTGGAATTATCTCTGGACACACAACAGGTGGAAGAAATGATTCCAGAAACAAGATGATTGAATATGAACGCTAAAGCTACCCTCGCAGCCGTCTGCCTCTGCTGCATGACGGCGCCAACAGTGAAAGTCTCTGCCCAGGACAATGCCGGGGCGGTTTCCTATGCCCTGCCCCAGACCACCATCATCCTTGAAGTCGAGGCGGTTCGCGAATACTTCTATGCCGGACCTTACGCCCGCTATGCCAAGAAATATCTCGGTGTTGACGCTGGTCTCGAGGACAGGACCACCTGCCGTCTGACCGGCGTGAAGATGACTCCGGCCGTCGAAGCCGACCAGAATGCGAGATATTACCTCAACGCAGACAAGGGAATCCCTTCATTCCTTTCGCTCTGCTCCCAGGGCCTCGTGGCCGTTTCCGACGGCAATTTCGGAGAGGCCTCCCTCTGGAGGTTCCCATCCCAGGCCGGTGCGGACTTTTCCGGCAAGGGACTGAACTCCAACCTCACATCGGAGGCGGCTACCCTTTACCGGGGAGTCAAGGACGAAGCCTCCTTCAGCCGTGTGGGCGTACAGCAGAATATGGTGGTGCAGAAGAGCCTGGAGCAGCGCGCCCAGGAGGCCGCCAACACGATTTTCGAGCTTCGGAAGAAGAGAATCCAGATCGTGACCGGAGACACTGACGCTACTTACAGCGGCGAGGCGATGGGCGCCGCCCTTGCCGAAATCGCTGCCCTTGAGCAGGAGTATATGTCAATGTTCGTGGGCTACAGCGAATTCAGGACCCAGACAATGAAATGCGACGTCGTCCCTTCAAAGGACAACAAGTCGCAGAAATACATCGCCTTCCGTCTTTCCGACACGGACGGCATCGTGGCCGCCGACAACGTTTCCGGCAGTCCGTATATTCTTGAACTTGAACCGCAGCCGATAGGGGAGGCCTCCGGCAAGGCAGTGCAGTCGAAGAACGTCTGCGCCGTGTACAGGGTGCCTGCAATCTGCACCGTCAGGCTCACGGACGGTGTGAACCCGATTCTTCAGGACAGGGTCGCCGTCTATCAGCTCGGCGTGGAATGCTATCTCCCTCTCGTCAAATAGTTCAGGAGTACATCACTTCTTATCAGGCAAGCTGAACATCAAATGACAAAGAACGATATGACAATCAAAGATCTTCAACCGAAGGCCGTATGGGAGAACTTCTACGGCCTGACAAGGGTTCCCCGCCCGTCAAAGCATGAGGAAAAGGTACAGGAGTATCTTCTCCAGTGGGGAAAGGACAACGGCATTGACGTAAGGCGCGACAAGACCGGCAACATCATATTCACTGCTCCTGCCACTCCGGGGATGGAGAACCGCAAGGGCGTGATAATGCAGGCTCACATGGACATGGTTCCGCAGAAAACCGCCGAAACCGTCCACGACTTTCTCACCGACCCTATCCAGACCAAGGTGCTCGGAGAATGGGTGGGAGCTGAAGGGACCACTCTCGGTGCCGACAACGGAATCGGAATCGCCCTCGCCCTGTCCGTCCTTCAGGACAAGACCCTCAGGCACGGTCCTCTGGAGGTCCTCGTGACCTATGATGAGGAAACCGGTATGTCCGGAGCAATCGCTCTCGAGCCGGGAGTCCTCAAGGGGGACATCCTCCTCAATCTCGATTCCGAGGATGAAGGCGAGCTCTGTACGGGATGCGCCGGCGGTCTCAACGGCCTCGCCGACTTCTCCTACAGGACCTACAAGACCCCGGAAGGCTATACGGGCTACAGAATCGCAGTCAAGGGCCTCAAGGGAGGGCATTCCGGAATGGACATCTCCCTGTACAGGGGCAATGCCAACAAAATCATCTGCAGAATCCTTCTCGCCCTGATTTCCGAATATGACGTCAAGGTGGCATCCATCACCGGCGGTTCCCTCCGCAACGCCATTCCTTTCGAAGCCGAGGCCGAGATTCTCGTCCCTGCCTCCGCTGCTTCGGCTGTCAAGAATCTCATCGAGGCCAAATTCGCCGAGAGCAAGTTCGAGTACCGCTACTCCGACCCTGACACCTCTCTCACCTGCGTCAAACTCTCCGCGCCTGCTGCGAGGTACATCAGCCCTAAGGTGATTTCAAAGGCAGTCAAGGCCATTCTCGCCTGTCCTCACGGCGTGGAAAGGATGAGCGACACCCTGCCGGGACTTACCGAGACCTCCACCAACTTGGCGATGGTCCGTACCGGCAAAGGCCATCTTACCGTCACCTCCCTTACCCGCAGTTCCATCGATTCCGCAAAGATGGCCCTCTCCGATTCGATACGCAGCGTCTTCGAACTCGCCGGAGCCAAGTACACCACTTCTGGCGGCTACAGCGGCTGGACTCCTGTCCTCGGAACTCCGATGATCAAGATTCTCCAGGACACCTACAAGGGCCTGTTCGGGAAGGACCTCAGGATCACCGCCACCCACGGAGGTCTGGAATGCGCAATCATGGGAGCCAAGTACCCGAATTGGGAGATGGTTTCCATCGGACCTACCATCGTGCATCCGCATTCCCCGGACGAGCGTGTCAAAATCGACACTGTCGGGATGGTATGGAATTTCCTTACCGCCGTCCTCGAGAACATCCCGGTCAAGGAATAGTTTGATTTTCGGGAAATAATTGCTATATTTGCAGTCCCTTACGTTCGGCTCACGCCCCGTAGGGACTGTATTTTATTTATTATTAAACAATTACGTCAAAATGTTAAAGCAGTACGAAACCGTTTTCATTGCTACTCCCGTTTTGTCTGACCAACAGATGAAGGAAGCGGTTGCAAAGTACACGACGCTTATCGCAGAAAATGGCGGTGAAGTAGTGTACGAGGAGAACTGGGGTCTCAAGCAGCTGGCATATCCTATCCAGCACAAGACTTCCGGTTTCTATTATCTTATTCAGTTCAAGGCTGAGCCTTCATTCATCGAGACTCTCGAGACTCAGTACTTCCGCGATGAGAGGATCATCAGATACCTCACCGTCGCTCTTGACAAGCACGCAGTCGCTTATGCTGCCAAGAGAAGGGAGAACAAGGCCGCCAAGTCAGCCGCAAAGGCAGAGCCTGCAGCAGAGGCTGCACAGGCAGAAGAAGTCGCTAACGCTTAATCAGGAGGAATGAATATGGCACAGAATGACGCACAGAGCAGTGCAATCCGTTATCTTAACCCTCCTACCGTCGAGGTAAGAAAGAAGAAATACTGCCGTTTCAAGAAGGCTGGTATCAAGTATGTAGATTACAAGGACGCCGAGTTCCTCAAGAAGTTCCTCAACGAGCAGGGAAAGATTCTCCCTCGCCGCATAACCGGTACTTCACTCAAGTTCCAGAGGAAGGTCGCACAGGCTGTCAAGAGGGCACGTTCCCTCGCTCTGCTTCCTTATGTAACTGACCTTCTCAAGTAATATAGGAGAGCGCAATTATGAAAATTATTCTTAAGAAAGAAGTTGCCAATCTCGGCGAGGTCCTTGATGTGGTAGAAGTAAAGGCAGGTTACGCTCAGAACTATCTTATCCCTCAGGGATATGCAATCGCAGCAACCTCTTCCGCTCTCAAGATGCGCGAGGAGACCATCCGTCAGAGAGCCCACAAGGAGGCCAAGCTTGTAGCTGATGCCGAGGCTCTTGCCGCCAAGATTGCAGCAACACCTGTAAAGGTTGCAGTCAAGGTTTCAGAGTCAGGCAAGATTTACGGTTCAGTCACTTCCGCACAGGTTGCAGAAGTTCTCCAGGCTGCCGGTCTCGAGGTCGAGAAGAAGAACATCACTCTTCCTGAGATCAAGGCTGTCGGCGAGTACGAGGCTGTCGTAAAGTGCTACAGGGCTGTCAAGGCCACTCTCAACGTAGAGGTTGTCGCTGAATAATACACCCGGACAGACAATCCGCAGATCATCCCGGTCACGAAGCTGATGATCAGCCGATAACAAAATCAAGGAGGATGACCCGTTCATTCGGGTCGTCCTCCTTTTTTTCTGAGCCGCTCTCTTCCCCTTCCGTATGGCTTTTGCACCGTACCGCTTCGGGCAGGTCGGCTGGCGGTCCTGGGCGCCTACAGCGAATCGCCGAAGTCTTCCTTGAATTTGGCGACGAGGTCTTCCTGCCAGTGGCCGATTTCCTTCATTGTGCCGAAGAAGAACCTGAGCACTTCCGGCTCCTCCACCCACTGGAGACCGCCGATCAGGGACCTGTTGTCCCAGAGCCATTTGACGCGGTCTGCCACGTACTTGATTTGGGAGAGGGTGAAGACTCTTCTCGGAACGGCCAGACGCTGGAGTTCGAGCTCGGCATATCTCTCTGTTCCGTCCGGTTCACGCTGTTCGGAGACGGTACCGCGCTCCATTCCCCTGATTCCGCTGATGATGTAGAGGGCACAGCCCACCGCCGCTGCCGGATACTGGTTGTGCGGAAGCTCCGGGACGAAGGCGCCTGCGTTCAGGTGGCAGCCCAGACCTCCTGCAGGCAGGATTACCGGTACGCCGTAGTCGTCAAGTTCCTTGCAGAGCGCCTCGATGAACAGAGGACCCTGGCTGATATATTCCATGTCAAGCGATTCGTACAGACCCTGGGCCATCGCCTCCATCGTCCTCACATCCATTCCGCCATAGGTCAGGAAGCCTTCGTACAGAGGAATCAACGCCATCATCTCCTTAGTGTATTTCGGCTCCTTGGAGCAGATTATTCCGCCCTTGGCGAAGCTGAGCTTCCTGGCCGAGAAGTAGATGATGTCGAAATGGTCCGCAAGGAGATGATAGATGTCCTTTATCTCCATATACTTGCATCTGGCCTCGCGGGTCTTCATGAAATAGACGTTGTCCTGAAGCAGGGAAGCGTCGAGCACTGACTTGACACCCTTCTTGTGGCAGATGTCGGTGACCGCCAGCATATTCTCAAGCGAAACCGGCTGTCCTCCGATGAGATTCGTCCCGGACTCCACGCGCACGAACGCAACCTTGTCCGCACCGATTTCGTCAATCTTGCTCTCGAGATTCTCAAGGTTGTAGTTGCCCTTGAAAGGATCGTCCGTCTGCGGGATGAGACCCTTCGGGTCCACCAGTTCCTCGACCGTACCTCCGAGCCTGGTGATATGGGCTTTCGTGGTCGTGAAATGGAAATTCATCAGCGCGACCATTCCCGGCTTCACATAGGCTTCGGCCAGGATGTTCTCGCAGGCTCTTCCCTGATGGGCCGGAAGTACATTGTCGCATCCGAACACTTCCTTGACGGCCGCCTTGACCCGGTTGAAAGTTTCGCAACCCGCGTAAGCGTCATCGGCCTGCATCATCGCTGCGAACTGCAGGTCGGACATCGCATTCACTCCGGAATCCGTGAGCATGTCAAGATAGATGTCCTTGTTCTGGAGCAGGAAGGTGTTGTTTCCCGCCTCCTGAATCTTTCTCAAACGTTCATCCACCGGAAGAAGGTGCAGTTTCTGGACCATCCTCACCTTGTGCATTTCAAGGGGAACCTGGTTCTCTGACTTGTAGAATTTTACTGCCATGGTATTAGTGTATTGATAATGTTGTTACGTGGTTTCGATTCCCTTCCGGGGCGGCAAGCCCCGCTTCGGTGCAATAATAATGAGTTTTGAACATATTGTTCTGAACATTATCAATGAATATATACCATTGTTACATATTCAACCAAAATCGACCATTATTAACTACCAAAATCAACGAATATTCACAAATCTTCCCTATATTCGTGGAAAATTGATATGTCAATGGAAACCAAGTCCCTCACCGACAGGCTGAATTCCTTCTTCCACCAATCCACATTGCACCCTCTGGTCATGATAGGAGACTTGTCAAGGGCCGACCTGAGCCTCTTCGATCCGATTGATTTCGGGATGTACTGCGTCGTCCTGATGGAGGAGGATTTCGGCAGGCTGGTCAAGAACGGCCGCAGCATCAGCTACCGTCCCGACACCCTCTTTTCGCTACGTCCCGGACAGGTGGTAAGTACCGAACTCAACTACAAGGTGCGCCCTCGCGGATGGATTCTTGCCTTCTGCCCGGAACTTCTTGAGAAGACCGGACTGGGCCGCGATTTCTATATGTTCAATTTCTTCTTTTCGGACACCTTTGAGGCGATACGTCTCAATTCGGTCGAGAAGAGCATCCTCGTGAACTGTTTTGCCACCATACTTGCCGAACTGAACACCCCTCCCGACTATCTGTCCGACCAGATAATACGTCTGGGAATCGGGCAGCTTCTGAGCTACTTCAAGAGGTTCTACGAACGGCAGTTCCAAAGCATGATGGACGGCGAGGAATCTTTCCGCCAGAAAATTGACAGGGTTGTGGAGGCCTACCTCTCCAGCGGTCTGCCGGCCCAGAAAGGGCAGCCCACCGTCGCCTGGTGCGCGCAGCAGTTCAACCTTTCCCCCAACTATTTCGGCTCGCTTGTGCGGAAGGAGCTCCACGTCACGGCTCAGGAATATCTCCAGGACAAACTGATAGAAGCCGCCAAGGGTCTCCTCAGGGATACCTCGATGACGGTCGGCGAAATCTCCGAACAGCTCGGGATGTCCTATCCGAATCATTTTTCAAGGATGTTCCGCCACAAGGTCGGGATGACTCCCCTGGCTTTCAGGAAGAGGGTGTAGGAATATGCCGGGAGAATGAACAGCCGTCAGAAGAGTTTCAGAATCAGGAAGAACAGCACCGGGACGAGAAGAGACGGAATGAGGTTCAGGGATTTGCAGTCTTTGATTTCAAGCAGGCTCAGGCCCGAGGCCACGATGAGGATTCCTCCGACCGAAATGATTTCGTGGATCAGGGCATCCGGGATGATGCTGCCGGCAAGCAGAGCAATCAGATAGAAGAGCCCCTGCCAGCAGAACAGTACCGGGGCGGCGAATGCTATCCCGATGCCGTAGGTCGTCGCGAACACCATTGAAGTGATGAGATCCAGGGTCGCATTGGTGTAAAGGAAAGTGTTGTCCCCATAGAGGGCGCTGTTCATCGGTCCGACAATCGAGAAGGTTCCGATGCAGAACAGCAGGACACAGGTCGAAAGCCCTTTCGCCAGCCCGCCTTTGGACTTGGACTCTTCGCTTTCATTCCCCGAATGCTTTTCAACCAGCCGCTTGAACCTCCCGTCCAGGTCCAAGGCCGTCCCTGCGAGTCCTCCGAGCGCAAGGGAGACGATGAAGAGAACCGGATAGCTGCTCTGGGAGAAATGAGAGGTGAAGGCGTTGAAACCCAGGCCGAGGGAAGCGAGTCCCATAGCCGTGTACATCACTTTCTGTACCTCTGGCCTGATTCCCTTCTTGATGAGGGAACCGGTGATGCTTCCCACAAGGATGCAGACGGTGTTGACAATGGTCCCTGTCATTTGCTGTTGCTGTCGCTGTTGTAGTTGCTCTTGTCCTGGTACTTGAAGCGGCGTATCTTCTGGGTGGCGGTCTTTTCGAAGTCTTCTTTCATGGCTTCGACCTCACCGATTTTGGACTGCTTGCTGACGTGTTTGTTGACGAAATCCATAACGGCCTTCTTCTTGGCCTGCAGGTTCTCGAAGAAGTTGTCCTCCCGCTCCTGGTTCCAGTTGATGACATTCTCGTCGAACCTGACCAGAGCCACCAGTTTGCCGTCCCTTTCCATCACGAGGGAGTCGTTCACTCCGCGCACCTGGTTGATGACCTGCTCGATTTCTTCCGGGTAGATGTTTTCGCCAGAAGGTCCGAGTATCATGTTCCCGAGCCTTCCCTTGATGTAGAATCTGCCCTTGGAATCCATTGAGGCAAGGTCGTGGGTCCTGAACCATCCGTCATCCGTGATGGCTTCCCTCGTGCGCTCCGGGTCCTTGTAGTAGCCCAGCATCACGTTGTCTCCCTTGGCGATGATTTCACCCTCGCCGGTCTTCGGATCGACATTCTGCAGTTTCACCTCCACATTGTAGGTCGGGATTCCGATGGAACCGACAGCCGTCTTTCCGACCGCTGCGGCAGTGATGAGCGGAGCGGTTTCGGTGAGTCCGTAGCCGATGGCATAAGGGAATCTGGCCTTCAGCAGGAATTCCTCCACGACAGGGTCGAGTTTGGAGCCTCCGATGCCGAAGAATCTCAGTTTCCCGCCGAAGGTGATGTAGAGCTTTTTGCCCACTATCCTGTAGAGGAGTCCCGGGCAGTGTTTCTTCATCCACGAAAGGATGCGGCTCTTCTCGATTGTAGGGACGACGCTCGTCTTGTAAACCTTCTCGATGACGAGAGGCACGGAGCACATCACGGTCGGTCTCACCTTTTTCATCGAAGCTATCAGGATGGTCGGGGTCGGCGGTTTCTGGATGTAGTTGACGCAGGCTCCGACATACAGCGGATAGAGTACGCTGAAGGCCATCTCGTAGGTGTGGGACATCGGCAGGATGGAGAGCCAGACGTCCTTCTTCGTCGCCTTGAAGGTGTGGAAGGCCGCGATGACGTTCTGGCAGAAGTTCCTGTGGCTGAGCATCACGCCCTTGGCCTGGCCGGAAGTCCCGGAGGTGTAGATGATGGATGCGAGGTCGTCAGCCTGAGGGTCCGCGCCGTGTCCGTCGCAGGTGAATCGGGAGTCATCCTTGTGGATGATTTCGAAGGTCTCTATGTCAACCACGAGGGTCATCTTCTTCTGTACTGCTTCGGAAATCTTGTTGAGAAGCCTCTTCGAGACGAAGATGGCCTTGCACTCCGAGTGGGTCAGAATGTTGGTGACCTCGCTTTCCGAAGAGTCCGGAAGAATCGGGACTGTCACCCTTCCGAAAGGAACGCAGGAGAACATTGCGACAGTCCAGTTCGGCATATTCTGGGAAAGGATTGCAACCTTGTCCTTCGCGCCGACTCCGTACCTGTTGAACATATGGGACAGTTCCAGACATTTGTGCTTGAATGAGCTGTAGGTATATTCCTGTCCTCCGTCCACGTAGCGCGAAAGCGGCCTGTTCGCGAAGTTGTCCGTCGAATATTCAAATAGCTTTGCAAGAGTTGTGATGTAGTTCTCCCTGGTAGCTCGGAAAAGTGTTCTTTTGATTGACATAAAGTGTTTAGAATTAGTGGGTTATGTAACCTTCAGGACTGCGTCCCACAAGGTGCATCTCCTCGTAGAGGGCTTGTATGCGGTCGGTGTCTTCACGCGCATTTTCGGTGAGTTCCACTTTCTTGCCCACGCTGATGTGTTTGGTCCTCCAGTCGAAATAGCCCATATAAACCGGACATCCTACCGTCCTTGCGATGAGATGGTAGCCTGTCTTCCATTTGCGGATTGGCTTGCGGGTGCCTTCCGGAGCGATGGCGAGGTGGAATTTGTCCACTTTCTCCATCTTGTCGATGAGGCTCTTGGTCATTGAAGTGGCGTTGGTCCTGTCCACGGGAACTCCTCCGAGTTTCTTGAGAATAGGTCCCAAAGGCCAGAAAAAGAACTCCTTCTTGATCATCACGTAGGCCGGGATGTCGAACTGGGCGTAGAAAAGGTATGACACGACAAAATCCATGAAGGATGTGTGCGGGACACCAAGGATGATGCATTTGTCTTCCGGTACGGGGCCGCTGTCGGAGGTCCATCCCATTTTTTTCAGGAGCCATCCGCAGAATCTTGCCCATTTTGATCGTTTTTCCATGATAGTTTAAATGTTTACGTCTTCGAGCTCCACTTCGGACTTGAGGTTGGCTCTGATGAAATTCTGTCTGTCAATAGTGTTGTCGCCCATATAGAATTCCATAATCTCGGCTATGGATTCTTCGTCCGAAATGGCGACCAGGTCGAGTCTCATGTCGTCTCCGATGAAATCGACGAACTCGTTAGATGAAATTTCTCCCAGACCCTTGAAGCGGGTGATCTGGACAGGTCCCTTCATCTCCTTGACGGCGCTTTCCTTCTCGTCTCCGGAGTAGCAGTAGCGCCTCTCCTTCTTGTTGGACACCCTGAACAGGGGAGTCTGGAGAATATGCACGTGCCCGCGGCGGATCAAATCCGGATAGTACTTCATGAAGAAGGTGAGGACCAGCATCCTGATGTGCATTCCGTCATCATCCGCATCGGTTGCCACGATGATGTTGTTGTAGCGGAGATTGTCCAGGTCGTCCTCCACTCCCAGCGCGGAGATGAGGAGGTTGAGCTCTTCGTTCTCGGCCACTTTCTTGTGGCTTTCCTTGTAGCAGTTGATTGGCTTGCCCCGGAGGCTGAACACTGCCTGATAGTCCGCCTTGCGGACCTTGGTGATGGTTCCGCTCGCGGAATCGCCCTCGGTTATGAATATGCTGGTCTTCTCCTTGAGGGCTTCCTTGTCCTTGGGAATCCTGTCGCAGAAATGGTACCTGCAGTCGCGGAGCTTCCTGTTGTAAACGTTGGCCTTCTTGTTCCTTTCCCTCGTCTTTTTCTGGATGCCTGAAATCTCTTCCCTCTCGGCCTGCGAGGCTTTGATTTTCTCTTCGATGACAGGCACGAGGTCCAGATGGATGCGGAGATAGTTGTCCAGGTTCCTCGCCACGAAATCGTTGATGAAGGAACGGATGGTCGGGCCGCGGTCGATTTCCAGCGAACCGTCCGGATTCTGGATTTTCCGCCCGTTCTCGTCCGTCTTGTATTTCTCCCACATATAGGTGGACCCCAGCTTGGTCTTGGTCTGTCCTTCGAAGTTCGGCTCCTGGATCTGGATGCTGACAGCGCCGATGATGCCCTGCCTGCAGTCTTCCGGAGCGTAGTTCTTCTTGAAATATTCCTTCAAGGTCTTTGCTATGGCCTCCCTGAAAGCTGCGAGATGGGTGCCTCCGTCCCTGGTGTTCTGGCCGTTGACGAAGGATGCGATGTTCTCGCCGTAGGAATTGCCGTGGGTGAGGACGATTTCGATGTCTTCTCCTTCAAGGTGTATCGGCTCGTAGAGCGGGGTCTCGGACAGGTTGTCCTTGACCAGGTCGAGCAGACCGTTCTCGGATTTGTAGGTGGTCCCGTTGAGGACGATGGCGAGCCCCTTCTTGAGGTAGGAATAGTTCTTGACCATCGTCTCGACATAATCCATATTGAAGTCGAAGCTGCCGAACATCTCGCTGTCCGGGGTGAAAACCACCAGGGTACCGTTCTTCTCGCTGACCTTCTCCTTCCTGCCGCTGTCCTTCAGCTCTCCTCTTTCGTACAGGGCCCAGGAACTTTCCCCGTTCCTGAAGGATTCGACGTAGTAGCTCTGGGACAGTGCGTTCACCGCCTTGGAACCCACGCCGTTGAGACCTACGGATTTCTTGAAGACCTTGTCGTCGAATTTTCCTCCGGTGTTCAGCTGGGAGGTGGCCTTGATCACGGAATTGAGAGGAATGCCTCTTCCGAAGTCCCTCACGCTCACCTGCCTGTCGGCAATGGTGATCTGCACCTGCTTGCCGAAACCGGCGGAGAACTCGTCGATGCAGTTGTCCACTATCTCCTTGAGGAGCACATAGATGCCGTCTCCCGGATTGGAACCGTTGCCGAGTCTTCCGATGTACATTCCGGGACGCCTGCGGATGTGCTCGACTCCTTCGAGGGTCTTTATGTTCGCGTCTGTATATTCAGTGTTCAGTATTTCCGCCATATCTGTGACAAGATGTTATTCAGACAAAATTAAGAAAAAGACGCGTGATTTGAAAAAGTATCTTTAAAGTGGTACATTTGCGTCTGGAAAGGTATTTGCAGCCCGAGACCAGAAACAGCTTGTATGAACATCAGAACACTCCCTTCAATATTCGCCTCCGTGCTGATCCTGCTTTCGCTCCCGGCCTCTCTGCTTGCGCAGGGAAGCGGCAAGGACAATGTCTTCGGGGGCGTTGTCCAGCTGGACCGCACCATCCACGACTTCGGTGACATCCTTGTTTCCGACGGTCCCGTGCATGCCGTATTCACAGTCCGGAACGTCTCATCGGAGCCTATTGTCATCTTCAATGTGGTCTCGTCCTGCGGCTGTACCGATGTGGAATGGACCAGGCAGCCTGTCAGGCCGGGGGAGACCGGCACCATCAAGGCGACCTACAAGAACGACGAGGGCGCCTATCCTTTCGACAAGATTCTCACGGCCTATTTCTCCGGAGTCAAACAGCCTGTGGTCCTGCACCTCCGGGGAGAGAGCCACGCGAAGAAGGTCCCCCTGTCAGAGATGTACCCCGCCCGTTTCGGGAATTTGGGTATCAAGTCTGTTGACATCAAGGGAGGCAACCTCTCGCAGGGCCAGCAGAAGAGCGGGGAAGTGAACGTGGCCAATCTCGGCCAGAAACCCCTCAAGGTGACTTTCAAGGATGTCAGCGAGGGCCTTTCGCTCTCCGTGAGTCCCAATCCTGTCCCGGCCGGCGCTACTGCCAGCCTGAGCTACACCGTGACCTCCGACCGAGACCACTGGGGCAAGAACTACTACTATGCCACGCCTCTTGTGGACGGGAAAGCGTACAAGGCGCAGGTGACCGCGCCCGCCGCACCCAAGTCCGCTGTCGAGACCGTGAAGGAGGAACCGAATCCGCTTCTCGGGACGGGGTCGGAGAAAATCGGCATATTCACAATCACGAAAGAAGATTTTTCCTCCTGGACAAAGGAGGAAAAGGACCGCGGCTCCCAGCCCGTCGCGGACGGGAGCACTTTCGAACTGGGAAAGGTGAAGAAAGGCAGCAGGGTCGAGGCTGTATTCGGAATATCCAACCGGGGCAAGTCGCCTCTGGTATTCTATAAAGTGGACTGCGACAACTCCCGCGCCGCCGCAGCTCCTTTCGGAGAACTGCAGCCGGGAGCCAGGAGAGAGTTGAAAGTCACCATTGACACTGCCGGGATGCCTTCGGGAGAACTTCTGGTGGTGCTGACCCTCATCACCAACTCTCCGATCAGACCGATTATGAACCTTTATGTGACCGGATGGGTCGAATGATGGAAATTGAACAAGGTATGTGGGATTTGTTGCTTGAAGTGTTGAAGACCACCGTCCTGGTCACAGGACTGGTAGTGATAATGATGATGCTCATCGAGTCGGTGAATGTCGAGAACAGCGGCCGGGTGTTCGGAAGACTGAAGAGAAACAGTTTCGCCCAGGTCCTGATTTCCGCCCTGCTCGGCGTGATGCCGGGCTGTATGGGCGGTTTCGCCGTCGTTTCGATGTACACCCACCGCCTGCTGGGTTTCGGAGCCCTTCTTGCGATGATGGTGGCGACTGCCGGGGACGAGGCCTTCCTGATGCTTGCGATGTTTCCGGACAAGGCCCTGATCCTGATGGGCATCCTGCTGGCCGTCGCGGTCGTGGCAGGTCTTGTGGCCGACCGCTTCTCCAAAACCCAGATTCCTACCAGGCTCGAGGATTCGTTTGAAATCCACGACGAGGACAGCCGTCACGAACATCCGGACCACGGACACGGCCGCCACATCAGCGTGAAACTCCAGAGAATCATACTCCTTGCCGCCGTAGTGCTCTTCCTTGCGGCCCTCCTGACAGGCTATCTTGAAGACGGGGAACACGTCGAGTCCACCGGTTTCAACTTCCTGAGCGAAGAGTGGATGTACTGGCTTTTCGGCTGCCTCTCCGTCATCGTGATTTTCGCCCTCCTCTTCTCTTCCGACCATTTCGTGGAGGAACATCTCTGGGAGCACATCATCTGCCGCCACCTGCCGAGCATAGTCGCCTGGACCGGAGGGATGCTGCTTGCCGTTGGGCTTCTTTTCCGCTTCATCGACCTGAGCGCGTGGATCAGCGAGAACACCTTCCTGATGATTCTGCTGGCGATTCTGGTCGGCCTTGTGCCCCAGTCCGGGCCGCATATGGTCTTCGTCACCCTCTTTGCGAGCGGGGTCATACCTTTCCCTGTCCTGCTTGCCAACTCCCTGGTCCAGGACGGCCACGCCTCCCTCCCTCTCCTTGCTGACAGCAAGAAATCATTCGTGAAGGCGAAACTCGTCAAGGTGCTCATAGCCCTCGTGCTTTCCTCCCTTTTCCTGCTCTTCGGCTGACAGGCCCGGTTTTATGAATATGCCGGCACGAAAAAAGGCAGCCCCCTTCGAGGGACCGCCATCATGAATTCTGTCTCTGGCTGGAATTACTCAGCTGGAGAGATTGCACCCATCGGACAAGCATCGGCGCAGGTGCCGCAGTCAACACAAGCTGAAGGGTCGATGGAATAGACATCGCCTTCCTTGATAGCGCCCTGAGGACACAAGTCAATGCAGGTACCGCATGCAACGCAATCTGCTTCTGAAATCTTGTAAGCCATAATCGTGTGTTTTAAATGAGTAGTCTTGTAAATACAGGCCTGAGCCTGAAAATGATTGCGATTGCAAAGTTAATGTTATTCTGACGAAAAGCAAATCCTTTCTCCGGCCAATAATCTGAAGCGGAGGGTATAATTCTTTGAAAAAACTTATCTTTGTGCAAACACACATCATCTGCGTATGCTCGAAGATTTCAGACTGAAAGTGTTCCTTGCAGTCGCCTCCCGGGGGAGTTTCACCCTGGCGGCGAAGGAACTCGGCATAAGCCAGCCGGCCGTGAGCCAGAATGTCGCCGAACTCGAAAAGTCCCTGGGCGCGGAACTCTTCGTCCGGAGCAGGGGGAACGTCACCTTGACCCCTGCGGGGAAGGCTCTCAGCGAATATGCCGAAAAGATTCAGTACTGGTACTCGGCCGCCTCGGCCCTCTTCCCGTCCCCGGGGGAAGACGGCGGGAGGACACGGATCCGGATTGCCGCCTGCCGCGCTTCCGCCGACTGTGTCCTGCCCGGAGCCGTTGCAAGGATGCTCTCGGCGAGGCCGGCCCTTTCCTTCAGCATCCTTCCTTTAGACGCTCCCGATGCCGACTGCCGTGTCAGCCTTTCCGTTCCCGGGCCGCAAATCTCGCTGGAGGAATCCTCCTCGCTCTTGTGCCAGTTCAGAGCCCTGGCTCTCACTTCCTGCCCCGATGAACGCCTTATGAAAGAAAGCCGTTCCGGACTTCCGCAGGGCTTTTCCCTGGCCTGCTGGTCGGGATATTCCGAAAAGCTTCCCCTCGAACTCCGTTCCCGGGTGAGCCTCGAATCGGATTCCGTGCCGATGCTGCTGGAGACGGCATCATATTCCCCGTCAATCATCGCCCTTGTACCGCTTTCACGCATCCCTGAGGGCTTGCGCGCCCTTCCTGTGGAACTGCCGGGCCTTGCCGCCGACCTGCATTTCCAGCCCTCCGCTGCTTTCTCCGGCAGCGGGCTGTGTTCCCTGCTCAGGGGGATTCTTCAAGATATTCGATAAGAATTTTGCGAAAATTTGAAATAATTATTGCGAAACATAAATTTATTAATATCTTTGCAGCAAAACTCATCCATTATGATTACTTGGTGGCAATCACTCAGCACTCTGATGCAGGTCATGTGGGCAATCACTCTTTCTGCATCCCTGGTTTTCGTTATCGAAGCCATACTTACTTTCATAGGCGCAGGCGGGCAGGACATCGATTTCGATGTGGATTCTGCCGGTGACGTGGATTTTTCCGGAGGCGACGGCAACTTCTCCGCCGATCCATCGATGAATCTTCTGACCTTCAGGAATTTCGTCAATTTCTGTCTGGGTTTCGGCTGGTCCTTCGTCCTGCTGGAGAAGAGCATCGGGTCCAAGGCCCTCCTCTTCCTCGTCTCCATCCTCGTGGGCATTCTGCTTGTCGCTGCAGTAATGTGGATTTTCTCTTGGCTCAGCAAGATGCAGCAGTCTGGCAACATCGATGTTTACAAGTCTGCCGTGGGATGCGAGGGAACCGTCTATCTGACCATCCCGGCAGCGAGGAGCGGGGTCGGCAAAGTCCAGATCACGATCAACAACGCCATCCGTGAATATGATGCCCTCACCGACGGCGAATCTCTTGCGACCGGCATTCCCATCACCGTGACCGAGGTCCTCAACGACCACACGCTGATTGTGGAGCCGCTCAATCCTACCATCATCTGAGACGGGCGCGGACGGCCATTGCGGGCCTCCTGCGGCAGAGTTTAAGACAATTCAACAACATATTCATAAATTATGGGAATCGAAATCATCCTTATCATCGTAGTCGTCCTGTTCGTGACCTTTACGGCTGTACTCAGGCGCTACAAGCGTTGTCCTTCCGACAAGATCATGGTCATCTATGGAAAGACCGGGAAGAACAAGACCGGTTCAATCTCATCCGCAAGATGTGTCCACGGAGGTGCATCGTTCATCTGGCCTGTATTCCAGGACTATGCCTTCCTCGACCTCAAGCCTATCTCCATCGAGTGCAACCTTACCAATGCACTTTCAAAGCAGAACATCCGTGTGGACGTGCCTTGCCGTTTCACCGTCGGTATCTCCACCGAGGCCGACAGCATGACAAATGCTGCTGAGCGCCTCCTCGGTCTTTCAATCGACAACATCCAGAACATCGCGACCGACATCCTCTTCGGCCAGCTCCGTCTCGTCATCGCCACGATGGACATCGAGGAAATCAATGCCGACCGTGACAAGTTCCTCGCAGCCGTGAGCCAGAACGTCGAAGCTGAACTCCGCAAGATCGGCCTGAAGCTCATCAACGTCAATGTCACCGACATCCGTGACGAGTCCGGCTACATCGAGGCTCTCGGTAAGGAGGCTGCCGCAAAGGCCATCAACGACGCCAAGAAGAGTGTCGCCGAGCAGAACCGCTTCGGTGAAATCGGAAAGGCCGAGGCCGACAGGGACAAGGACATCCGAATCGCCGAGACCCAGAGGGACACCCGTATCAAGACTGCCGCCGCCAACGCTTTGGCCGTCCAGGGTGAGAATACCTCCAGAATCGACATCGCCAACTCCGATGCACAGCGCCGTGAGAAGGAGGCAGAGGCTTCAAGGATAGCCGTGGCCGCAGAAAAGGTCCAGGCTGCGAAGGCTCTCCAGGAGGCTTACCAGAGCGAGCGCGATGCAGAGCTTGCCCGTGCCGAAAGGGAGAAGGCCACCCAGCACGCCAACATCGTCGTGCCTGCCCAGATTGACAAGGAAAGGCAGATCATCGAGGCAGAGGCAGAGGCTGAAAAGATCCGCAGGACCGCCCAGGGTGAGGCAGATGCAATCTACGCCAAGATGGAAGCCCAGGCCCGCGGTACTCTCGAAGTGCTCTCAAAGCAGGCTGAAGGTTTCGGCCGTATGGTCAACTCTGCCGAGGGCGATGCCCAGAAGGCCGTCCTTATGCTCATCGCCGACAAACTTCCTGAACTTGTCAAGACTCAGGTCGAGGCTGTCAAGGGCATCAAGATCGACAAGGTTACCGTCTGGGACGGCAACGCTTCAAAGGACGGGAAATCCTCCACTGCCGGTTTCATCTCCGGCCTGATGGGTTCCGTTCCTCCTCTCCAGGACCTCTTCAAGATGGCAGGTCTCAACCTTCCTGAATATCTCGGCACCGCAGCCGCAGACAGTCAGGAACAGACCGGGGAGCAGACCGAGGAAAAGAAGTAAGCCATGCCTGTCATTGTAAACGTCGATGTGATGCTTGCCAAAAGGAAGATGACTTCCAATGAACTGGCAGCAAAAATCGGTCTCTCGCCCGTGAACCTGTCGATTTTGAAGACGGGCAAGGCAAAGGGAATCCGTTTTGCCACTCTCGACGCCTTGTGCAAGGCCTTGGATTGCCAACCTGGAGACCTCCTTGAATACAGGGCGTCGGAAGAGTAGCTTCCGCCTCTGAATATATGAAACGGATGGCCGGCAGTCTTTGCGACTGGAGGCCATCCGTTTTCGTTTGTGCTTGTCCCGTGAATATGTCCCGGCTCTTATGGGACCAGAACATTCAAAGCTGAAGGAATCACCGAAATCTCTATCCTCTTACCGGTCTCGAACCATTCCCCGTCGAAGTGGGCCGGTCCCGGCGAACTTCGTTCGATGACTATGTTCTTCCCGGTGTAGCAGTGGACGCGGCTGCTCGTATCGCAGGTACCCCTCATCAGCTTGATTGCCAGGCCCGGCAGTTCGACATTCTCGACTGAATCCAGTATGGTGATGTCGAGAAGTCCGTCGGAACAGTCGGCTTTGGGGGCCACTGCGGCATCGTTGCCCCATTGGTTGGAATTGGCCACCGTGACCAGAACCGCCCTTTGGCTCCATTTCTTCCCGTCGATGTCGATGCTGAACTCTTCCGGACTGTAGTTGTGCCACAGCCGCAGGGCCTCTTCCACATAGGTCAGAAGTCCCCGTTTGCCCGCCTCCGCGAAAGCCTTGCTGACATCCGCGTCGAAGCCCGCACCGCAGACAGAAAAGAAAGGGTGGCCGTTGATGAGTCCGGCGTCGAGAGGAATCGTCCTGCCTCCTGTCACCACATCAATGGCCATGGAGACATCCCGGCTTATTCCGAGAAATCTTGCCAGACCGTCCCCGCTTCCGCAGGGGACTATCCCGAGGGTCTTTCCTGTCCCGAGAATCCCCCTTGCCACCTCGTTGAGGGTGCCGTCTCCACCTACTGCCGCAACGACATCCTGCGTGGCCTTTGCGGCGAGTTCCTCCGCTTCTCCGGCCCTTGTCGTGACGGCATATTCAAGCCCTCTCGCATTCAGGACGGAGATGAGTTTCTCCCTGTTGCCCTTCCCCGAAATCGGGTTTATGATGAACAGCGCGCTCATTCTGTGAATATGCTCATCTGTGCGTCGTAAATTCCGCTGTCTGCACCCAGGAAATCCAAGACGCTGTGGAACACGTTGTACTGGACTGCGGACTCCATCTCCTTCACTGTCCGGGAGCCTTCCGAGGTCCAGACGATGAAAGGAATCTCGTACTGCTCCTTCGGAGCGAGAGAAATCGGGACACCGTGCATGTACAGCTTGCCTTCGCCGAGCGATTCTCCGTGGTCGGAGACGTACAGGACGCAGCTTTTCCATTCCTCCGGCAGGCTTTCCATCTGCCTGATGACATCGTGGACAAGGGCAT
This sequence comes from Candidatus Cryptobacteroides sp., assembly GCA_051878295.1. Taxonomy (GTDB): domain Bacteria; phylum Bacteroidota; class Bacteroidia; order Bacteroidales; family UBA932; genus Cryptobacteroides. Next base: position 4,137 of record JBJEJV010000013.1, on the reverse strand, counting down.
CGGTGTAGAGTATGGTGTTGTCGTACGAATTCATCAGCTCCTGCGGATCCGCCTTGGACATCTCGACAGTAGTGCAGACCGGGGTGAAGATTTCATATTCCGGAGGATAGCGCTTGTTGTAGGTCGGTCCGTGGCTGGTGCTGGTGTGGAGCACTATCAGCTGCTTGTTGTTCCCGGAAGCGAGGACCTCTTCGGCGAGCCCGCAGGTGAGCAGGCCGTCGTAGTCAGCGTCCTCATCGGGATACTTCTCCTTGAGGGCCTGCATATTCATTTCCCTTTCTATGTGCAGAGGCGGTTCGCCCCAGTTCGAGGTTCTCCAGAGGACATCCGCACCCGCCCTGTAGAGGTAGTTCGGGAGGATTTCGTAGAGCTTGTCGCTCTCCTTGTGGTCGAGTATGGCCTTGACTCCCGCTGTGGTGTAGGTCGCCGCCGAAACCGCCGGAATGGCCGTCACGCCGTCCTTTTCGAGCAGGGGATTGGTCTCCCTTCCGTAGCCGTAGAGGGAGAAATGGTCCCTGCGGGCGCTCTCCCCGATAATCAGCACGAAGACGTTCTTGTCCTCATTTTTGAATTCCGCATCCGGAAGAAGAATCTCCTCGCGGTTGCGTTCCCGCACCTGCCCGTAGTAACGGAAGGTGTTGACGGTGTAGGACCAGGGCATCAGAAGGCTTCCGAGGACTGTCGAATGGCGGTCGATCCAGGGCCAGTTGCTCATATTGGCGAAGACCAGAAGGACGACGACCGACAGAGACAGCCCGCTGTGCTTCCAGAAGAGCCTTGAAGTGCCGAAGTCGATTTTCCGCAGGCATACGTAGATGGCCGGAAGCACTCCGAGGAGGAGCACATAGAGCACGGCGGCGGGGCTGAAGAAGCCGGATGCCTCGGAGAAACGGGTGTTGAAGACGTTCCCCATCATCGAAGCATCGATCATCACATCGTAGGTGTTGATGAAATACAGGCTCACGGCATCGGCCACGAAACTTGCGGCGATGATGGCCCGTCCCACGCCCCGGCAGGTCCGTAGCAGGAGGTAGCAGACGAAATAGTTCAGGGCGAGCATCACGAGCACCAGCGATGCGGTGATGAATACTCCGTTGAATCCGCTTTCTGTCTTCTCCAGCACCACGGAAAAGAAGGGCTTGTGGTAGGCCAAAAGGGTGAATACGCTGAGCACAAGGCACATCCAGCCCAGTTTAATCTTGTTTTTCATGTTTTATCTTGAAATACTTGAGTCCTGCGATGACGATTAACGAACAGATGGCCAGCACCATCAGGTTGTAGAAGATGGTGTTGCCGATGGAAATGCTGTGCCTCCGGGCCCTGAAAGGACTTTTCGAGCGGGAAGCGTCATAGCGCGCGAAGGGATTTGAATATATCACCTCCCCTCCGGGGAAGAATGCGGTGAACCTGGCATAACTGTCGGAGTCCCTGAAACGGTAGCGCAGGGAATCGCTGCCGAAAGATTCGCCAAGACAGCGGCCTCCCTGGCCTGTCACCACGATGCTGTCCGCGCGTTCGCTTAGCTTTATGAATATGTCCCTGCCGTCAAGCCCGATGTCCCTGATGCTCGGCAGCCGCCTGTTCTTCTCGTGTTTCAAGGTCCAGTTGCCGTGGCCGTAGTCCGGGATGCGCATCGAGTAGAAACAACCGTCGAGAATGCACTTCCTGATGTCCTTGTAGTTGTTTGAAACGGTGTTGAGGAAATTGCACCTTACGGCAATCCGGCTGCTGATGTCCGGTTCGTGCAGGTCGTCGTTGGCCATCCCGAAGCTGTAGTGGCCGGCGCTCAGAGCCCAGTCCCAATACTCCTGGCCGGTGGTGTTCCCGGAGTCGAGTTCGATGACCGAGTAGCCTTCGAGCCTTTCCATAATGCTCTTGAGGGTCAGAAGACTCCTTGAGGGATGGTTCAGCTGGATGAAGTCGCTGCATTTTGCAAGCAGGTCCATCTGGAACTGCCTCTGGGAAGCCAGGACAGGCATCAGATTGTCCCAGAACAAGGTCTTGGTGCATCCGAAGACAAGTTTGTGGAATTTCAGGATGTTCCAGCCGTGTTCATAGACATTCACCGCCGGTACCTCCGTCCCGGGATTCAGGGTGAGGCGGTTGTGGTTGGAGAAGGTCAAGATGTCGCAGCCGTAGCCCCTGAGCGAGTCGGCGGTCTCTGCGGGACTCATCCTGCATTCGTTGAAAATCCCTTCAACCTTCGTGTGAATGTGGAACATTGCCCGTTTCCACTGTACGCCCTTCCCGTCTTCCGGCATATTCCTGTAGGGATTGAATATGTCGGGGCCCCTGAAGGGAGCCGGCACCGGGAAGCGGTACATCGGACTGATTCCCGTTATGCAGACAGCAAACGACAGGAAGAGCACGAAGAGTATCGTGCCGCGCCACAGGAGCGTCAGGAGGATCTTGAACATTTGGGGAAAAGCTTTTGATTTTTACATCCTGAGTTTGAAACCCGCCATCAGGGTGTCCGGGCAGAAGTTGAATACTGAGGCCATCTCTCCGGCCATGCAGAAGCCGCAGTCGCGGCACAGTTCGGTGCCGTAGCCGGAGCAGAGTCCATCGCTCCCGTCCGGGTAGATGAAGTTGGTGACGAAACACTCCCTGCCGAGCTCGATTTCCCGCAGGGCGTTCCTCTTCATCTTCCTGAGCCCGGACTTCGAGTTCATTATAGGATAGCCTTTCTTCTTGTAGGCGAGGACCTTGTCAATCAGCTCGGCCTTCTTCTGCGGAGGCAGCATCAGGTATTCCGTGCCCGGGTAAGGGGTGTGGAAGTTGATGGAAATCTGCTCGATGGCATCGTTGGACCTCGCATATTCGATGGATTCGTCCAAGGACTCCCAGTTGAGGGAATTGACCACCATATTCACACTCAGGTGCTTGTGCCCGCTCTTGCGGATGTTTTCTTCCAGACGGGCGAAGGTGCCCTCGCCACGGACCGCCTCATGGTACTTGCCCAGGCCGTCCATCGACACCCAGATGGAATGCGGATGAATCCAGGAGAAGTCCTGCTGGGCGTTGGTCGTCACGGTCACGGAGAAGAATCCGATTTTCCTGGCGGCGTCGATGATGTCGTTGATTGTCCTCTCGCCTTCCTTCCAGAGGGTCGGCTCTCCTCCTTCGAGGTCCACGAAGCGTGAACCGGCCGAGTAGGAGCGTTTCAGGTCGGCTTCAATATCCTCGAACGACCTCTGGCGATAGCCCGCGCTTCCATAGACGGAGCAGTGCTTGCATCTGAGGTTGCATTTGTCCGTGATGAAGAGTACGGTCTGAAGGGGTGCGCGGCGTCCGAAGAAGCGTGCGCGGACGAACCACTGGAATAGGTAGAAATACTGCTTTATCATTTTGTTCCTTCGATTTTTAAATGAATAGGCCCACCAGGAACACGAGGTTCACAATCAGGCAGAAGAAGGTGTCGATGTTCCGGGCCATCAGCCAGCGGAAGAGGAACCAGTCCATCCCGGTCTTGACATAGCTGTCCCAGTCTCCCATCGGGCCCATCCACCAGCGCGGAGTGTCCTTGCAGTTCGGGTCGTTGATGAATCTCCAGGTGGACTTGACGAGGCAGACCGACATCGGCAGGGTGGCGAGGGTGAGCAGGTAGAAGGGAGTCCATCCGTAGAAGAGGATGTCCGCCAGAAGGCAGATGAAAGGAAGGCCTGCGAATATCCCGATGAAGGCTGTCTGCAACTTCTTGCCGCCCAGCAGATGTGCGAAGGTGTACTTGCCCAGTCGCCTGTCGGCCTGGAACTCCATCACTGAATGTACATAGAGGATGTTGGTCACCATACTGCCCACTCCCAGGCTGAAGATGAACAGGTCCGGGCGGAAGGCCGCACCGGTCATCGCCGCTGCGACTCCCATCATGTTCAAAGGTCCGAACATCACCCCTATCACGACTTCGCCGAGTCCGTGGTAGCCGAGCCTGAGAGGCTTTCCGGAATATTCCAGACCAAGCAGAAGCCCTGCAAGGGCATATCCCGCCACAGTGAGAGCGGCACCGGGTCCGTCCGTGAAGAAGCGGTAAAGGACCACCGACAGCCCCATCAGGCCCGCGAAGCCGAGAAAGGCCGCGACAGCTCTTGCGAGATCCTTTTCAGTGGCTGCTCCGGAGAGGAGGTAATGGCACTTCTC